>JAGBKI010000056.1 GCA_017933995.1 Bacteroidaceae bacterium
ACCTTGTTTTGCTTGCTTTTGCGCTCGCCTTGCGCTACTTTGCTTTCGCGAAGTTAGGCTGCGGCTCGGCAAAAAGCAACCAAAACCTTGTTTTGCTTGCTTTTGCGCTCGCCTTGCGCTACTTTGCTTTCGCGAAGTTAGGCTGCGGCTCGGCAAAAAGCAACCAAAACCTTGTTTTGCTTGCTTTTGCGCTCGCCTTGCGCTACTTTTGCACCGTTAAAATCCACATGCAATTATGGCAAAGTTCAAACGCATTCTGCTGAAGCTCTCTGGCGAAAGTCTGCAAGGCCGTCAGGGCTACGGCATAGACAAGGAGCGGCTCACGGAATACGCCGCGCAAATCAAGGAAATAGCCGATATGGGCGTGCAGATAGGCATTGTCATCGGCGGTGGCAACATCTTTCGCGGCCTGTCGGGCGCGGCGGGCGGTTTCGATCGCGTGAAGGGCGACCAGATGGGGATGCTCGCCACGGCTATCAACTCGCTGGCGCTCAGTTCTGCCCTTGGGGCAGCGGGCGTAAAGGCGCGAGTGATGACGGCGGTGCGCATGGAGCCCATTGGCGAGTTCTACAACAAGTGGAAAGCCATTGAAGCGCTGGAGCGCGGGGAAGTGGTCATTATGGCCTGCGGCACAGGCCAGCCCTATTTCACCACCGACACGGGTTCGTCCCTCCGGGGCATCGAGATAGAGGCCGACGTGATGCTCAAAGGCACGCGCGTGGACGGCATCTACACCGCCGACCCGGAGAAAGACCCCACCGCCACGCGCTTCGACGACATAAGCTACGACGAGGTGCTGCGGCGCGGTCTTCGTGTGATGGACATCACGGCCACAGCCATGTGCAAGGAAAACAACCTGCCCATACAAGTGTTCAATATGGACTGTCCGGGCAACTTGCGCCGGGTTGTCGAGGGCGAAGCCGTCGGTACGTTCGTTCATCCCTGACCTGCGCATTCCTGCGTACTTTTCCACATCGGTGGGCTTGCCGACGTGTGAAACGGCGCGGCTCATTTTTGTGCGCCCAGTTCCCTATTGTTGTTCTATAATTCCCTTTCCGCATTGTCTTTATGCGGAAAGGGCTATTTTTGCGCCACAATTCTGATGCGATGAAAAGGATAGCCGCCCTCTTGGGGCTAATTTGCATAATTATAGGGGCTTCGGCGCAAAACGTGCTGACGCTTCAGGAGTGCCGTGAAATGGCCCTGCGCGACAACAGCAGCCTCGCGGCCAGCCGTGCCGTGGTGTTACAAAAGTCGGCGGAGCACGACGCGGCCACCACCAACGCCCTGCCCAAAGTTACGCTCACAGCCACTTATATGCGCCTGGGGCGTGAGATTTCCATACTCAGCGACGGGCAGAAAGCCGCCCTCAACCACCTTGGCGATAACCTCCTCACGTCGCTCCAGCAGCGTATGCCCAACCTGATGGCGGCGGCGCAGGACATCCTGCAACGCTTTCCCGAACTGAGCGGTCTGCTCACCGCCGTGCAGGGCAAGGCGCAAAACTTTGCCGATGCCCTCAACAGCGCGGGGCAGGGCGTGGTCGACGCTTTCAGCACCGACAACCGCAACATGGGCGGCGCTGCCATCCTGCTCACACAGCCCATCTATATGGGCGGCAAGATACGCGCTTACAACCGGCTCACCGACTACAGCGCGCGCCTCGCCGCCGAGCAACTCCGTGCCGCCGAGGAGGACGTGCTGCTCGACGTCGAGACGGCCTACTGGCAGGTTGTGTCGCTCTGCGCCAAGAAAAAACTGGCCGAGGACTACCTCGCGATGCTCCGCCACCTGGAGCACGATGTCGAGCTGATGGTCGAGAACGAAGTGGCGACGCGCGCCACGCTGCTCACCGTGAGTGTCAAGGTTGACGAGGCCGAGATGACGCTGCTCAAGGTGGAGGACGGTCTGACGCTCTCGCGTATGCTGCTGTGCCAGTTGTGCGGCCTGCCGCTCGACACGCCCGTGCGCCTGGCCGACGAGGACTTGGACAACGTCTCCATCGCCGAACAGCCGCTTGAGGGCGACACCACGCTGGCCTATGCCAACCGCCCCGAACTTCGCCAACTCGAAATGGCCACCTATATATATAAGGAGAAGGAGCGCATCGTGGCCGCCGACTTCCGCCCCAACATCGCGCTCGTGGCTGGTGCCGCCTTCGCCACGCCGTCGCTCTACAACGGTTTCGAGAACCGCCTGCGCGGCAACTGGGCCGTGGGCGTGACGTTCTCGATGCCCCTGTGGAACTGGCACGAGGGCCGCTACAAGCGCAAGGCGGCGCGCGCCGAGGGGCTGGTGACGTCGCTGCGCCTCGACGACGCCCGTGAGAAGATAGCCTTGCAGGTGCGACAGTGCCGCTTCCGCGTCACCGAGGCGCGCCGCCGCGTGCAGCTGAGCCTCCACAATCTGGAGCGCGCCGACGAGAACCTGCGCATTGCCGACCTGGGCCACCGCGAGCAGGTCATCGCCACGAGCGACGTCCTCCAGGCCCACACCGCCTGGCTGCAGGCCCACAGCGAGAAGATTGACAGCCAGGTCGAGGTGCGCCTGGCCCAGACCGCCCTGCGCAAAGCCCTCGGAATGCTTGACTGACGTAGAATCTATAGAATCTATAGGAACTATAGAATCTATAAAAATAAGAACTCCCCCTTTCTATGACCGACAAAACCGAAAAGAAACCCAACCTGCTCCCGCCGCTGCTCATATTCACCGCCGTGGTGGCGCTTGTGGCCGCCGGCAGTTACTTCGCGTTTCGCGAGCAGACCGAAACGATACAGGGCCAGGTGGAAGTGACCGAATACCGCGTGACAACCAAAGTGCCCTCGCGCGTGCTGCAACTCCACGTCCGCGAGGGCGACACGGTGCGTGCGGGCGACCTGCTCGTCACGATGGAGGCGCCCGAGGTGGAGGCCAAGCGCCAGCAGGCCGACGCCGCCGTCGAGGCCGCCGAAGCCCTGCAGAGCAAGGCCGACGAGGGTGCGCGCGAGGAGCAGATACGCGGCGCCTACGAACTGTGGCAGAAGGCCAAGGTGGGCGTCGACATCGCGCAGAAGTCCTACGACCGCATACAGAACCTCTACCAGGAGGGCGTCGTCACCGGCCAGAAGCGCGACGAGGTGAAGGCCAAACTCGAAGCCGCGCAGGCCGACGAGCGCGCCGCCAAGTCGCAGTACGACATGGCCGTGAACGGAGCGCAGCGCCAGGACCGCCAGGCCGCCGCAGCGCAGGTGCGCCGCGCGCAGGGCGCGGTGGCCGAGGTCGGCGCCTACCAGCGCGAGACGCAGTTGCGCGCCACGCAGGACGGCGAGGTGACCGAGATTTTCCCCTCCGTGGGCGAACTCATCGGCACCGGCGCGCCCATCATGAACGTGGCCGTGATGCAGGACATCTGGGTGACGTTCAACGTGCGCGAAGACCACCTGCGCCACTTCGCCGTCGGCAAGGTGGTCGAGGCCACGGTGCCCGCCCTCGGCGACGATGCCCACAGTTTCAAGGTCTACTACATCAAAGACCTGGGCAGTTACGCCGCGTGGAAAGCCACCAAGACCACCGGCCAGTACGACATGAAGACGTTCGAGGTGCGCTGCCGCCCCGTCAAGCCCATTCCCGGTATGCGCCCCGGCATGTCCGTGCTGCTGAAGTAAAGCCCCACCACCAGCCCCGATGCTTGCCTATCTGTTGCTGTTCAAGCGCGAGTTCCTGCGCATGGCCGCGCGTCCCGTCTACTGGTTCGTGATGGTCATCGCGCCGCTGGGGGTGTACGCCTTTTTCGTGATGCTGATGCAGGCGGGCTTGCCCAGCGAACTGCCCGTGGGCTTGGTCGACCTCGACAACACCGCCACGAGCCGCTCCATCGCCCGCAACCTCGACGCTTTCCAGCGCACCAAGATTGCCGCGCACTACGCCGACGTGAGCGAGGCGCGCCGCGCCCTGCAACGCGGCGATGTCTACGCTTTCTACTACATCCCTCGCGGCACGACGCGCGGCGCTAACCGACAGGAGCAGCCCACCGTGTCGTTCTACATCAACTACAGTTACCTCATCGCGGGTTCGCTCACCTATCAGGACATGCGCATGATGAGCGAACTGGCCAGCGGCGCGGCGGCGCGGCGTGTGCTATACGCCAAGGGCGCCACCGAGGGGCAGGCCATGGCCTACCTGCAGCCCGTCGTGATGGACACGCACCCCATCAGCAACCCCTGGCTCAACTACAACATCTACCTGAGCAACACCATCGTGCCGGGTATGCTGCTGCTGTTCATCTCGCTGCTCACGGCCTACAGCCTGGGCACGGAAATCAAGGACGGCACGGCGCGCGAGTGGATGGCGCTGGCGGGCGGCAGCATCAAGCGCGCCGTCACCGTGAAACTTGTGCCGCAGTTCGTCGTCTTCTGGCTGATGGGCGCGGTCTACGTGCTGCTGTTCTACGCCTACCTGCACTTCCCCTGCCACTGCGGCATCCCCGTGATGCTGGGCGCGATGACGCTGCTCGTGCTGGCCGGGCAGGGGCTTGGCACCCTGTTTTTTGCCCTGCTGCCCTCGCTGCGTATGAGTATGAGCATGTGCGCGCTGTGGGGCGTGGTGAGTTTCAGCACCTGCGGCATGTCCTTCCCCGTGATGGCCATGCACCCCGCCATACAGGGGCTGACGCAACTCTTCCCCCTGCGCCACTACTTCCTCATCTACATCAACTGCGCGCTCGACGGCTTCCCCTGGCAGTACGCCGCGTGGAACTTCCTTGCGCTGTTCTTCTTCGCCGCCGCGCCCCTGCTGCTGATGCCGCGCCTGAAGTACAGCGTGCTCAACTACAAGTACGTGCCGTGACATGATACGCCAATACTACGCCCGCTACTGGAAGGAGAGTTTCCGCTCCTTTCTCTACATCTTCAACCGCGAGATGCGCAACGTGTTCCGCGATGAGGGCGTCATACTGTTCTTCATCGTCGTCCCGGTGTTCTACCCCATACTCTACTCCTCCATCTATACCACCGAGACCATCCGCGAGGTGCCCGTGGCCGTGGTCGACGACAGCCGCAGCGCGCTCAGCCGCGAATACGTGCGCAAGGTCGACGCCACGCCCGACGTCAGCGTGCTGCGCGTATGCGCCAACCTCGACGAGGCGCGAGAGATGGTACGCCGCCGTGAGGTCTACGGCATCGTCAATATCCCCCGCTCCTTTTCCGCCGACATCGCGCGGGGCCAGCAGACGCGCGTGTCGCTGTTCTGCGACATGAGCGGCCTGCTCTACTACAAGGCCATCCTCGTGGCCAACACCGACGTGTCTCTGACGCTTAACGCCGACATCAAGATTGCCCGCGCCGGCAACACCACCGCCGAGCAGGACCGCGTCACCGAGTACCCCATCGCCTACACCTCCGTCAACCTCTACAACCCGCAGGGCGGCATGGCCTCGTTCCTGCTGCCCGCTGTGCTTATCCTCATCCTGCAACAGACACTCATTCTGGGTGTCGGCCTGCTGGCCGGCACGGCGCGCGAAACCAACCGCCTGCACGAACTGATACCCGTGGAGCGCAGCCACCACGGCCTGTTGCGCATCGTCTTCGGAAAGGCGTTGGTTTACCTGCTTATATACGTCGCCCAGAGCGTCATCGCCCTCGGCGTCATTCCCCGCATCTTCTCCCTGCCGCAGATCGGCAACCCCGTCACCATCGCCTTCTTCCTCGCGCCCTTCCTGCTGGCCATCACGTTCTTTGCGATGACGCTCAGCGCACTCATCCGCGAGCGCGAGAACGTCATCCTCATCATCGTCTTCGCCAGTGTGCCGCTGCTGTTCCTGAGCGGCATCTCGTGGCCCGCGTCGGCTATGCCCGGCTGGCTCAAACTCATCTCCTACATCTTCCCCAGCACGTTCGGCATCAACGGCTTTGTGCACATCAACACGATGGGCGCCGACCTGCTCGACGTGCGCGGCGAGTGGGACGCCCTGTGGGTGCAGTCGGCGGTCTATTTCCTGACGTGCTGCCTCACGTTCCGCTACAAAATCCTGCGCGCCCGCGTGCGCACCTACCGGCTTTACAAAGAAGAGCGCGCGAGCCGTGAAGTGCGGGTAGGGTAGAGGCGGAGCACTTGCCAACGTCCTTGTCTCGACGAAACTTCCACCTTAAAACGCCTGTCGCATGTTAATATTCGGCGGGCGTATGCGTATATAAGGGTAGAGAGCCGCAAGCAGCGGCTTCCTTCTGCCTTATGTGCACATATATGGTGAGATATATTGTGAATGGATTGTTTCTCTCTGTTGGCGGGTCGCTCTTTGGGCGGCCCGCTCCGTCTTAAAGCCTTTTCCCGTTCCACAAAATCCTGCTGCGCGTGCCCTTATCGCTATAGAAGCCGTATTTTTGCACGCGGTGGGAATCCCCCGCTGACTATACCGTATTATATATATACAACAGAAGATATGCTCACCGTCACAGCCCTTTCCCTCCTCTTGGCCGCCGCGCCCGTGCAGGACACGCTCGTCGTGGAGCGCGCCTATGTCAGTGCGCCCGCCGCCTCCACGCCCGTCTACGCCGCCGACACCGCCGACCTCGGCGGCAAGGCACTGCCTGCCCGCGACTTCCTCGACCTCAACGCCGGGGCCGACTTCCTGCGCCGCCCTGCCCCGCTGCCCATCCTGCGCGGTGAGCCGCTGCCCACCGACGCGCGGGGCGCTGCGCTCTGCGTGGTGCGCATGACCGTCGTGGCCGACCGATACACCAAGGCCAGCCTCCACTACAACAAACGCCCCGCCGACTGCACGCTCTACGCCGACGGCCAGCGCGCCGACGGCCAGCTGGTGTTCAAGCCCGGCGTGACCGAACTGGCCCTGCTCTGCGCCACCGACACGGCGCGTGCCGACACGTTCGACGTCAGCCTCGTTGGCGAGCACGCCGCCACGCTGCGCCTCCTCGCCCCGGATGAGCCGCGCCCGCTCACACTCACCGCCCTGCGCAGCGGCCTCCACACCGCCGGCGTGCGCCTGTCGCCCAGCGGCAAGTACCTCGTGACGGACTACTACGACACCGCCGAGGACGGCGCCGTGCAGCACTTCACGACGCTCACCGAGACGGCCACCGGGCGCGTCCTCGCGCGCCAGGACGGGCAGCCCGGCTGGCGCTGGATGCCACGCCGCGACGCCATATACTATACGCGCGAGTGGAACAAGCGCACGCAGCTCGTCGTGCGCTACCCCGCCGACGCCACCGAGCGCGTCGTGGCCGACGCCCTGCCCACGCGCCAGTTCACGATGGCCCCCACCGAGGACTACATTGTCTACACCCGCCGCGACGACGCGCGCGGACGCTCGGGCGCGCTGCGCCGCCTGGAGCAGCCCGACGACCGTATGCCCGGCTGGGGTGAACGCGGTGCCCTCTACCGCTACGACCTCACGACCGGCATCGCCCGCCGCCTCACCTTCGGGCGCGAGAGCGCGTCGCTCTTCGACCTCTCGCCCGACGGGCAGCGCATGCTCTTCGCCGTCACGCGCACCGACCTGACGCGCGAACCCTTTGAGCGCACCACCTTGCTGGAGATAGACTTCACCACGGGGCGCACCGACACCCTGCTGCTTGACACCACGTTCATCCAGTTCGCGCAGTACGCCAACGACGGGCGCACGCTCCTTGTGCGCGCCACGCCCAACGCCTTCGGCGGCATTGGCAGCCAACTCGCCCCGGGGCGCATCGGCAATATGTACGACCTGCGTCTCTTCGCCTTCGATCCCGCCACGCGCCAGGCGCGCGCCCTGCTGCCCCAGTTCGACCCCACCGTCGACCAGGTGGTAGTGCCCGAACAGGGCGACAAACTCTACCTGCTCTGCACCGACGGCAGCGGGCGCACCCTGTGGCAGCTCGATACGCGCACCTTGGGGCTTGTGCGCTACACGCTGCCCGTTACGTCCGTCGCCAGCCTCGCCATAGCCCGCCAGGGCAAGAAACCCGTGGCCGTCTTCACCGGCTACACCGGCGAGCGCGCCCGCGAGTGCTACCGCACCGCCCTGGCCGACAAGCCCGCGCCGCAGTGCACCCGCATCGGGCTGGTCGACTTCGACAGCCTCTACCACAACACCGCCCTCGGCACCTGCCGCGACTGGGCGTTCCGCAGCACGCGCGGCGACAGCATACGCGGTTTCTATTACCTGCCCGCCGACTTCGACCCCTCGCGCCGCTATCCCCTTGTGGTCTACTACTACGGCGGCTGTATGCCTACGCCCAAGGCTTTCGAGTTCCAGTATCCCCACGCCGTGCTGGCCGCCCAGGGCTATGTGGTCTACGTTGTCGAACCCAGCGGCACCGTGGGCTTCGGGCAGGAGTTTGCCGCCCGCCACGTGGGCACCTGGGGCCAGGGTACCGCCGACGACATCATCGAGGGCACGCGCGCTTTCTGCGCCGCCCACCCCTTTATTGACAGCAGCCGCATCGGGTGCATCGGCGCCAGTTACGGCGGTTTTATGACGCAGTACCTACAGACGCGCACCGACCTCTTCCGCACCGCCATCAGCCACGCCGGCATCAGCAACATTGCCAGCTACTGGGGCGGTGGCTACTGGGGCTACAGTTACGGCCAGGTGGCGCAGTACGGCGAGTATCCCTGGAGCAACCCGCGCCTCTACACCGAGCAGTCGCCCCTGTTCCACGCCGACCGCATCCACACGCCGCTGCTGCTCCTGCACGGCACCGCCGACACCAACGTGCCCACCACCGAGAGCCAGCAGCTGTTCACCGCGCTGCGCATCCTGGGCCGTCCCGTCTCCTTCGTCACCGTCGACGGCGAGAACCACGTCATCCAGCAGGCCGCCAAGTACGCCCAGTGGCAGGAGGCCATCTGCGCCTGGTTCGCCTACTGGCTGCAGGACCGCCACGAGTGGTGGCGCGCCCTCTTCCCCGACGACGACTTCGGCATCGGGAAACGCGATTGACGCCGCCTTGCCCCGCCGCACACCGTCCTCCTTCCCGCTTAAAACCAGCGGGCGGTGCTTTCAGTTTGTCGTTTTGTCGTAATTTTGCACCGCAATACAGAACAAATCACAAACGTTTATGACTTTAGACTATCTTGTTTCGCGACTGAGCTGGCAGCAGGCCGCAAGCGCCTTCATTGTGCTCTTTGCCATCATTGACGTGCTGGGTTCGTCGCCGATTTTCATCAGTCTGAAAAACAATGGTCGCCCCACCAACGCACTCAAGGCCACGCTAATCAGCACCGCGCTGCTCGTAGGCTTTTATTATGCGGGCGATGCCGTGCTCAAGCTCTTCAGCGTCGATATTCAGAGCTTTGCCGTGGCGGGTTCGCTGATTATATTTTTGCTCGCCTTGGAGATGCTGCTCGATATTGAGATTTTCAAGTTCACCGGGCCGCTCAAGGAAGCCACGCTCATCCCAGTGGTGTTCCCGCTCATTGCCGGTGCCGGTTCGTTCACCACGTTGCTTTCGCTCAAGGCCGAGTATGCCACGATTAACATCATGATAGGCTTGGCGCTCAACATGTTGTTCGTCTACATCGTCATCAGCGCCGCCGACAAGGTGGAACGCTTTGTGAGCCGCACGGCCATCTACGTGCTGCGCAAGTTTTTCGGCGTGATTCTGATGGCCATCGCAGTGAAACTCTTTGCCGCCAACATCACCACGCTCATGAGCAATCTGGGCTGAACCCCACTCCGCCCACTCCCACAGAAGCCGCAGCCTGTTACGCTGCGGCTTTCTTTCAGTCCGTCTACCACACAGGGGGCACAGACCCCATAAGCGGGCGTTGGCACGCTATTTGCTTTTATCCTGCCGACAACATTTTTTTATTTTATTCCTTTTACCGTTATGATTAAAAACCCTTCCGTGAGTGATTTTCAGGCTCTGCTCGCCACAGGCAAGCCCGTAGTGGTGGACTTCAGCGCCACGTGGTGCGGCCCTTGCCGCATGGTTGCCCCTATCGTTGAGGAACTGGCACAGGAATACGCCGGGCGCGTCGAGGTTGTGGCTGTAGACGTTGACGAGTGCGAGGAACTCGCGTTCAAGTACCAGGTGCGCAACATCCCCACGATTCTGTTCATTAAGGACGGCGAAATCGTTTCCAAGCAAGTGGGCGCCGCCCAGAAGGCCGCCTTTGTCGAGAAAACCGAAGCCCTGCTGGGCTAATCCGTTAATGGTGTCCCGATTTCTTTGGGGCACCTTTTCTTTTTTTTTAATAGCGACATACTATGAACTTCGAAGACGAACTGCTGCAAGACGCGCAGGAGGATGCATTCATCGTGAGCCACATCCAGCGCGCCCTTCCCGAGGATGTGCGAACCCGCCTCGCTGAAGAAGACCTTTATTACATTCTTGATGTAGCCGAGGACTATTTTGCGGAGAGCGGTGTTCTTGAGGCCGAGGCCGACGACGAGGGTTTTGTGGACGTAGACCTTGATGCGGCTGCCCGCTATGTGGCCGAAAAGGCCAAAGCCGAAAAGCAGGGTTCCTACAGCCTTGACGACCTTGTTTTGGTCATCGAGGCGCAACTCTCTTACGGCGAAGAAATCGAGGCGCAATAAGTTTTAGGAGGTTGAAAAGGTTTAATCTGTGTTGCACCGGGAGAAGTTACACGGTGCAGCATTAAACCTCTTAAACCTTTTCAACCTTCTTAAACCTTTTATTATTCCTCGCCTTGCACTATCTTTGCTTCGCGATGATAGGCTGCGGCTCGGGCGAAGTCCAATCAAAACTTTGTTTTGCTTGCTTCGCCACTCGCCTTGCACTATCTTTGCTTGCGCTATGATAGGCTGCGGCTCGGCCTAAAGGGAAAAAAGCGTTGCTCTTTTCCCTTTGGGCACTCGCCTTGCACTATCTTTGCACCGCAAAGAACAAAATGGTTATGAAAATCTCCCGCATACTACCGCTTTTCTTGTGCCTGGCACTCGCTACAGGCTTCACCGCCTGTGACGACGACGATGACAGCTACGCTGAATTGCGCAAGACGGAACGCAAACTCATCAATAACTTCATCAAATACGGCACGACGGTCGTCAATACCGAAGGTGTGACGCTTCTTCATGTTGATCCGATAACCGTCAAGAGCCAAGAGGCGTTCGAGCGTGACACCATTACCGACGTAAGCCGCAATGAGTACGTCTTGTTCAGCGGCAGTGGCCTCTATATGCAGATTGTGCGGCGCGGAACGGGCGAGGTGCTCAAGGAAGGCGAGAGTACGCCGGTCATTTGCCGTTACACAGAGTACAACCTTTCGGCCGACTCCATCCAGACAACCAATCGGTCGTTGCTGGCACTGACATCGCCCGACGTGATGAACGTGACGAACACCTACGGGGTGCTGACAGGCACGTTCCAAAGCGGCATGATGTGCAGCGTCTACGGTTCGAGCGTGCCCACGTCCTGGCTGGTGCCGTTGCAGTACATCCGCCTCGGTCGCCAAACCACGCCCGACGACGAGATAGCCCTGGTGCGCATCATCGCTCCGAGCAGCGTGGGAAACAGCAGCCAGAGCAGTTACGTCTACCCCTGTTTCTACGAAATCAGTTACCAGCGCGGGCGTTAGCGCGGTGCTATACGGACACCGAGCATGTACGTCATCCGCAGCAGGTTTCTCCCCCTTGGCGGCTACGCGGCCTTGACCCTTGGCCCTTTCATGTTGCTTAAACGCGGGCGAAAACTGCGCCCCTCACTTTTACGCCACGAGCAGATTCACTGGCATCAGTGCCGGGAATTGCTCGTGGCGTTTTTCTATCTTTGGTATGCGGTCGAGTGGCTGCTGCGCTTTGCGGTGGAAGCGGCTCGCGCCCCGCGCGCAGGTAGGAAAGGTGCTGCGCAGCGTGCCTACTATCGCATTTCGTTCGAGCGCGAGGCATACGCCTGCCAGAACGACCCAGGGTATTTTGCCCGCCGCCCGTTTTGGGCCTTCTTACACTATTTGTAGCGCCGCCCGATGAGCAGGGTGCGCATAGCGTTGAGCACGCAGAGCACCATTACGCCCACATCGGCGAAAACGGCCAGCCACATCGAGGCGAGACCTACGGTGGCGAGTAGCAGCACAGCCACTTTGACGCCGATGGCAAAGACGAGGTTCTGACGGGCAATGGCCACGGTGCGGCGGCTGGTGCGTATGGCGCGGGGCACACCCTCCAAAGAATCGTTCATCAGCACCACGTCGGCGGCTTCGATGGCTGCGTCCGAACCGAGCGCACCCATGGCCACGCCCACGTCGGCACCGGCCAGCACAGGGGCGTCGTTGATGCCGTCGCCCACAAAGACAAGACAGCCGCCATCGGGCGTGCTGTTTTTTATTTCGGCAAGGCGAGCCACCTTGTCGGCGGGCAGCAGACCTGCGTGGTAGGTGCCCACTCCCAAGTCGGCTGCCACCTCGGCGCAGGTGGTTGCGGTGTCGCCCGAAAGCATTGCGGTGCGCTCCACGCCGAGGTCGAGCAAGTCGAGCACGGCCTTTCTTGCTTCGGGCTTCACACTGTCGGCGATGACGATGCATCCAGCATATTCTCCGTCGACGCTCACGTGGACGGTGGTGCCGCCGGGGGCATCTTTGCCCGCCACCGCCCCGGCCACTTCCATCAGCCGCCGGTTGCCCACGCACACCGTCCTGCCTCCGACGATGGCGCGCACGCCCTGGCCCGCTATTTCCTGAATTTCGTCCGCCTCCTCAGCACCTTCGGCATCGGGGCAGGCTTCACGAATGGCGGTTGCGACGGGATGAGTGCTGTGGCGCTCGGCTTGGGCCGCAAGGCGCAGCAGGCTGTCCTTGTCGCCCGACGTGGCGGCTACGGACTGAACTTTGAATGCGCCGCTTGTGAGCGTGCCCGTCTTGTCGAACACCACCGTCCGCGCCTTGGCCAGCAGGTCGATGTAGGCCGCGCCTTTCACCAGAATGCCTTGGCGCGAGGCGGCACCGATGCCACCGAAGAATGTGAGTGGCACAGAAATGACCAGTGCGCAGGGGCACGACACCACGAGGAATGTCAGTGCGCGCAGCAGCCACGTGGGCAGGGCGGCCATATAGCCCCCGGCGGCCCAGAGCGGCGGAACGAAGGCCACCACGAGGGCGGCGGCCACCACGAGGGGGGTGTAGACGCGGGCGAAGCGGCGTATGAACGTCTCGCTGCGCGACTTCTTTTCCGCCGCGCGCTCCACCAACTCAATGATGCGGCTCACGGTACTTTCTGAGGCCGGGCGCGTGGCGCGCAGGCGCAGCACGCCGCTTTGGTTGATGCAGCCCGACAAAACTTCGTCCCCTGCCGCCACGCGGCGTGGCAGGCTCTCGCCCGTCAGCGCCGAGGTGTCGAGTGCGGAAGTGCCTTCAAGCACCACGCCGTCCGTCGGAACGCGGTCTCCGGGGCGTACCAGCAGCACGTCATCCGTCCTCACCTGCGCGGCATCCACTTCGCGTTCCCCGCCGGGCGTGACAAGCGTGGCCGTGTCGGGACGGATAGCCAGCAGGTGGGAGATGGCGCGTCGGCTGCGGTGTTCGGCCAAGTGTTCGAACGCCTCGCCTATTTGGAAAAACAGCATAACGGCCACCGCCTCGGCAGCCTGCGGTTCGCCGCCCGGCAGAAAACCCACGGCCAGCGCACCGAGCGTGGCGATGGCCATTAGCAGGTTCTCATTGGTGGGCTTGCCCTCGACGATACCCTCGACGGCCTCGCCCAGCACGTCGTAGCCTATAATTATATACGGTATGAGATACACGCCCAGCACAGCCCACGCGGGCAAACCGCACGTGTGTTCCACCACCATCGCTGCGGCAAGCAGCACCGCCGCCGCAATAATTCTTACAATCTTTTTCTTCATAAACGCATGTGTGTTCCTTGTGTTCTGGCAGCAAAAGTACGCGCCCCCGCCTGCAACCCGGTTGCAATTTTCCCTGGGAGCGCGGGCGGCCTCGCCCGCAGGTATTGCCGCCCGCGCTCCCAGCAGCGACAGCGCGAGGCTTTTTCAAAGTTTTTTTCGGCCTGAATAATTTTTTCTTTGAGCCAAAGAAAATTTTCTTTGGCCTAAATAAACTTTTCTTTGGCTCAAAGAAAAATCCCGCAGCCCTTCCAGTTTTCCCGCTTGTGGGTGGAGTTGTTTTATTGTTTGGCGCAAGAGTGCCTCCCCGCTTATGAAAAGCGCGCGGAAAGCCACTTTATTTATATGTATTCCAAAGAGGAAATGGCTTTTAGCGGACAACGGCAATTTTTGTATTCTTCTAAGATTTTTCTTCTTGGTATAAAAAATATTTAACTTTGCACTTGATTTAGGAAAGTCCACCTCGCCACCTGCCGCTGTGCAGGCGCGAGGAACGAACAATAACTTGATATAAACTGAAGCAACACCACGCTGAGTTCTTTGCAAACCGAAATCTCGCAAGTTTCCTTTCCTGCAAGAACAGAGTGGAATGAACGCATCTCCACACTCCCTTTAACGCCCGTGTACACCCGCTAAATGCAGGTGTGCCGCCAGTGTGCGATGACGTTCAGCGCCGGCCAGCCAGTGGCCGGCGCACCCCACCACCTTTTCTGCACCCAGGCGGGTGACTCTGATAGGTTTGCAGCACTTTGGCCAGTGGGCGGCTTCTCACCGAATGCCCGCTTCACGATGAAACCCAAACGAGTGCTTGCCAAGCGAGTGCGCGCGCCTTTTCCCCTACGGGAGGCGCAGGCAGTGGAAAGCCCACTGGAAACAGACCGGAATGGCCTGGTGGAAACGGCTTTTGGCACGCGCGACTTGCGTCCCCGCAGGCTGTGGCGGAAAGTGCTGCGGGTGGTTTTGGGCAGGAGAGTGAAAGGCCGCTGCCTGGTCATTTCGGAAGCGGTGTACAGCGTTTTCGGACGCCTGAACCCCAAGGCCGACTATCGGATAAACATCGTCCTGCGCAAGGCCGAGGCTTTCGGCATAGGCCATGCCTGGGTGACGCGCGATGGAAAGGACTTCCTGTCGCACCTGCCCACTGCCGACCGCACCGGCCTCAGCTACATAGGCGAGAACACCAAGTACCGTTTTTACGTGACCTAAGGAAACGCCTCCCGCCGCCGTTCCGGGCGGCACCTGCAAACAATGTAAACGACAAATCCCCCTTATGGCAAACCTTTACTTGACGCATAAGTGCAACCGTGGCTGCCCGTTCTGCTTCGCCCGCAAGGTGCTGCGCGAAAGCGGCGGGCGTGTGGACGAATTGCTGACGGTGGACGAGGTGCGCCGCCTGCTCGACCGCTTCCAGCGCGAACTGCCCGCAGTCGGCCTGCTCGGCGGCGAACCTTTCCTCTATCCCCACTTGGACGAACTGCTGGCGCTTCTGAAGGAGCGCAAGGTGGGCGCAAAGATTTTCACCAGCGCCACGAACCCGCTGCCCGCCGTGCTGGAACGGATGACGCCCGAACAGGCCAAGGCCGACCGCATCAACTTCGTGGTCAATTTGGGCACGCGCGACACGTATACGGACGAAAAGTTCGCTAACCTCGATCGCTTCTTCCGCCGCTTCGCGCCGGTGAGTTGCCTGAGCTATACTATTTTCGACCTCAACGCTTCGGCCAGCCACTTGTTCGACCTCATTGACGAGTACGGCCTGCAACGCGCCATCCGCACGGGCATCGCCCTGCCCATTCTGCACGGTGGGAACAGCTACATAGCCCTCGACGACTACAAGCGTGCCAGTGACTACCTCGTGCGTGTGGCCAGTGAGGCCGCCAGCCGCCAGATTGTGATGTCGATGGACTGTGGTTTCATCGCTTGTATGTTCACCGACGAGCAGCTTGGGCATCTGCAACGCTGCGGCGGCGAGCTGAACTTCAGTTGCGGCGCGGCGGTCGACATTGGTCCGGGCTTGCAGGCGTGGAACTGCTTCCCGCTGTTCCAGGTGGGGCGCGTAGACGCGATGAAAGCCTCCAGCCTGCGCGAGCTTATGGACATGCTAAGCGCGGCAGTGAAAGCCGAATTGGGCGACGCCTGCGGCGTGAAGCCCGAATGCCACACCTGCGACCTGATGCGCCGCCACCTGTGCGAGGGTGGTTGCGCCAGTTTCAAGTCGTGCCAAGAAAACATTTCCTATCCCTCACAAATAAACTCGTAAACCCCCGATACAGAATGCCAAACTTGATGCTGACCAACTGGTGTAACTACAAGTGCCCTTTTTGCTTCGGCATAGACGGTATGCACCCCAAGCGCCCGGCGCGGGCAATGGATGACGACACTTTTCTCGGCATCCTCGCCTGGCTGAAACGCACGGAATACAAGGCGCCCATCCACCTGATGGGAGGTGAACCCACTCTGCACCCGAAGTTCGAGTGGATAGTGGACACGCTGCTGGAGCGCGACCTGCCCATCACGGTGTTCTCCAACCTCGCCACCGAGAAGGCGCCTGTCTACACCGAGAAGCTGTCGCTCCTGCCTATAAACTGGGTGGTGAACGTGAATCCGCCGTACAAATGGGAAGGCCGACAGCGCGACCGCATCGAGGCTTCGCTCGCCAACTTAGGGACACGCGCCAGCATCACGTTCAACATCATGCCCGACGAAGCGGACAACGACTGGGCCATAGACCTCATACGCCGCTTCAACCTGAACAAGCACATCAAGGTGGGCTTCATCCTTCCCACTTACACCCATTCCAACGTGTCGCTCCGCGAGGACGAATATGCCGTAGTGGCCGAGCGCACGGTGCGGCTGGCGCGTCGTGCAGCGCAGGAGGGCATCGACCTGGCCTATGAGTGCGGCGTGCCCACCTGCGCCTTTACCGACGCGCAGCTCGGCGAACTTTGGCGGCTGGGAAACCGTGTCATGAGCGGCTGCTACAGCCGTCTGGACATCCAGCCCACAGGCGAGGTGTTCTACTGCCTGCCGCTGTACACCCTCGCCGCGAAGCACTATTCGGAGTTTCCCACTTACGACGCGGCCAAGGCGTGGTTCGAGAAAATATACGCCCCCTACCGCCGCATAGGGCGGCGGCTGGAGTGCGCCACGTGCAATCTGATGTGCCCAGACGCGTGCAACGGCGCGTGCCTCGCGGCCAACCTGAACGGAATAAAGAACCTTAAAATAGATACGAGCCTATGAAAATCGCAGAGAACATCACCTACAAAACCTTGCAGGACAAGGTAGTGGCTGTCGACATCACCACCGGCGTGTACTACACGATGAACGCTGTGGCCAGCCACATCTGGCTGCTGCTCGAGAAGCACGCTGAAAAGCAGGAACTGCTCGACGCGCTCATCAAGGACTTTCCCGACACTCCCCCTGCGCAGATTGAGGCCGACCTCGACGAGCAGCTTGGCTACTGGAAAGACGAGAAAATGATTGTTTAACCTCATAAACCCATCAGTTATGAAAATGAATTATGAAAAGCCGCAGACACAGCGGCACGAGTCCCAGAACGTGGTGCAGGGAAGCTTTTGGAGCACGACGACGCTCTACAAGCTGTACCGCACCTACACGACGCTCTATTACTATCACTAACCTAAGTTAGAAGGTTTGTCTTTTGCCGTCTTTTCCGAGAGGGCAGAAGACAAACCTCTTTTTCTTAAAAAGATTCCTTATATGGACTTTATAGCTTCTATTGCAGGGGTCGCGGTTAAATGGATAACGGACATAGAGGAAGAGGGAGAGAGCCTGAAGAAAGACTTCTTCTACCATATAACAGCCGATGGGGGCACTGCGGGAGAGGATTACCATGAAGTCCGCTTTGTCGGTACAAGCGAGGATTTGCGCTTACCCCATGACGTCAAGGAGATTTGGCGTGGGTATTATGTAAATAGCTTTAATGAAAAGATACTTTGGCTACAGTCGCCCTCGGAGGGGCTGGATTACATCAAGATAACAGATGAGAAGTGGCTGGTACACAACCGGCGTGCCCACAAGACAACTGTATTCCTGAAAAGATGGATGGAGAAAAACGGCGTATGGAAGCGGCGCGGCATTTGTGGCGACATCGTGCTGATTCTCCACACGGTGCTCGCCATGTATAACCGCTACAGCATACACGCCGCCGCATTGGAGAGTAACGGCAAGGCACAGGTGTTTCTCGGGCAAAGCGGTAACGGAAAGTCCACTCTGACTGCCGACATGACGTATCAGGGAATGAATTACATGGGAGACGACCTGTGTTTCTTATATAAAAAAGACGGCCTGCTGCATGTCGGCGCGCTGTTGTTCAAGTCCCGCCATTTTCCGAAGTACACCAAGAGGAGGAAAGTCCAGATCGACCTTATAGAGAAGAACAAAGTAAAAGGGACGCTGAATGCGCCTGTTGATAAACTCTATTATATAGAGCGGACGAAACTCAAAGTTTCGTACCTTGAAAGGACAGAGCCGATGGCAGCGGTTGTAAACCTCATCCACGCTTGCAACAACTGTAGGATGCAGTATGATGTGGATGTTTGGTCGGACTTGATACAATTTGCGGCGGACAGTGTACCTTTCTATACATTTCATTATGGCAACCGTGAACTGGTAAGCCGAAATATGTTCGAGAATGCTTGAAAGGAAGGAAATCACAGCCTTGTGGGAAACGGGCGAACGCGCGTTCCGGCAAGTCGCCGCCAGCGAGCTGCTCGCTTCGTTCCCCGATAAAGCGGACTTGTTGCTTTCCATGGTCTCGGAGGGCGCTCCCGAATTGCTTGAAATGGTTCGCGAGCGCTTCCCTTTCCTCCGTCGGGGCTTCGCCAACCCCGAGCCGGACACCGCCGCGCGCAGGTACACTTATTTCGATGAACTTGCGCGGCAAGAGGAGGCTTTCCTAAAAGCGTTAGCGACAGACACAGCGACTCGTACGCCCACTGCAATATCTTCTCTAACGGACTTGCCCAGTGTTTCTGCGGCTGGACTTGCCAGCGTTTCCAAGAAAGAAGCCCCGCACCAGTTGATGGTGTTCGTCACGGGGCACTGCAACCTGCACTGTCCCTACTGCTTTTCGGCTGACGCGCCGCGCAAGGAAATCGGTGCGGACGACCTGCGCCGTGTGTTCCGCTGGGCGGCGGGGCAGGGATGCGGCCAGGTGACACCGTGCGGTGGCGAGCCGCTGCTCTACCGCCACATCGCGCTGTTCCTCAGGCTGGTGCGCGAACACGGCATGACGACCTATCTCGCCACGAACTTCACGCGCGACATTGCCAACCTCGATGGTTTTGACAGCACGTTGGTGCGGCAGGTGTATATCCACCTCACCGCCGAAACGCTTGCCGACGCGCGTTTGGCCGACATCGTTTCCCGCAACATCGCGACGGGAAAAGCGCGGCGCATCGAGATGACAGGACGGTTGAACCTCACGGGAGCGAACACAGACGACGTGCTGCGCCTGACCCGCTTCTTTGCCGACGCGGGCTTGAAGCGCGTACACTTTGCGCTGACCATTCCCAGCGAGCGCGTCAGCAACAACTACACCGACCCAGCCGCTTTCGCCCGCTTTGTGCCCGAGGTGGAGCGGGCGATGGACTTTGCCGAGGCGTGCGGTCTGACGGTGGGCATAGCCAAGCCCATGCCGCCCTGTCTCTTCCCGAAACACAGGCAGGCGAAACTGCTGAGCCAGACGTGTGCCGCTACGATGTGTAACATCCACGAGGACGGCGGGATGAAGAACGTGTGTCTCTCGCCCGACCTCCTGTTTTCGCCGTGTCTCGGCGTGAGCCATCCCTCGGTAGCGTTCCGCGACGACTTGACGTGGAACGAACTCTCGGCAGTTTTCGCTCCAAGGGTGCAGCGCCTGCTTGGAGCGCCGCCGATGGCGCGTTGCGCGCAGTGCTATCTGTGGGCGCGCCGCCTGTGTCAGGGCTACTGCCTGTCCTATAAAGACCGCCTATGAACGCCAAGCTGAAACACCACTTCCAGTGTCAGAAGCGCCGCCTGATAGACGCCTGGCTGTTGCGCGGATACCGCCGTCCCGCCGCGCGCGGGGACATCGTTATAGAAACCACAAACGCTTGCACGCTGCGCTGCACGTGCTGCCCCAACGGTATCTCAGGCACGCCTATCAGGCCGCGCGGGGTGATGTCGCGCGCGACGTTCGATGCCGTGCTGGCCGCGCTGGACTTGCCCGTACGCTCGGCTTTCCTGCACATGTGCGGCGAGCCGACGCTCTGCGCCGACTTGCCAGCCTTCGCGCGCCGCTTGGCTGACAAAGGCATCCAGCCCGTGTTGTTCTCGAACGGTCTGCATATCGACATGGCGCTGCTCGAAGACCTACTGGCCACGCCGCGCTTGAAGATGGCCTTTTCGATGGATTTGCTCGATAAGCCCCACTACGAGCGCATCCGCGTTCCCGCCCGTTACGAAGAGGCCGAGGCGGAACTGGCACGCCTCGACGCCGCTTTTGCCCGTGCAGGAAAATATTTCGGACTGAACGTCATTGTGAACCCTGATGCCGTGGCGCGTCTGGAGGCCGACGCGGACAGGCTCTTTGCCACCTATCCCCGTCTGAACAACATCAGCCTTGGCTCCGCCTTCCCCTGGCCAGGGCTGCCGCAGACGGGCGACGTGGCTGGACACCTCGCCGCCCACGCCGCGTATTGGCACTGTGCGATGAAGACGCCCTCGGTGCTGTGGAACGGCGACGTGAGTTTCTGTAATTTGGACTACCAAGGCGCGACAATCATCGGCAACGTGCGCGAGGCCACGCTGCGGCAGTTGTACAACAACGCCTGCGCGCGCCGTTTCCGCCGCAACCTTCTTGCTGGCCACCCCGAGCGTAATGGCTTGTGCCGCGAGTGCCTCGTACCGCGCACGAGGATGCTGAACCTCAACCTATATCGCAACAAATTTTCCCGAATGGAGCCTATGGAACGTGCCCGTTTCTTTGGACAGATTGCTGACTACTATGCACTCTCGTAAGCAACGCGGACGGAGCCTGCGGCGCGAGGCACGGTTGCTCGCGCTGGTGTGGCAGGCGGCACGAGGATACCACGTCGCCATAGTCGTGACCATGGTGTTGCAACTCTTAGTGGGCTTGCTCCCAGCGGGCGTAACCTGGTATGTACAGAAACTCGCCACAGGCGATGCCGCAGGGTTGCTGAGTGTGCGCAGCCTCACGGAAGTGGCCGTTGCGATAATGGCCACGGTGTTGCTGCGACAGGTTTGCAGCGTGTTCCAAGGCTATGCGATGGCGGGTGTTAAGCGCAATCTGGAGCACCGATATCTTGCGGGACTCTCGGCATGGGGCTATGCCGACCTGCACGACGGTATGACCGGGCGCGGCGTAATGGCGATGGCGCAGGAGACGGGGATGCTCACAGCGTTAATCCCCACCGTCTACCGCTCGTTCATCCAAGCGCCCGTCACAGTGGCGGCGTTCTTGGCGCTGATGTGCTGGGTGTCGCTGCGTCTGACGGCGGTTGTGCTGTTGCTCGTCATTGTGGTCGTCGTTTCGGCCACGATGTTGCGCCAGGCCGTGAAGCGCACGGGCCGCTCGCTCTACAACCGCTTCAGCGATCTGCACGTGGTCTTCGCGGAGTGGCTTAGGGGCTACAAGACGTTCGTCTTCTACGACGCGCTGCCCTATATGCGTGCGCGCTTGGAGGGAGTGGCCGACGACACGTGTGCGTTGCAGCGGCGCATGGTGCGCCTCAAGGCTGTGCAGAAGATTGTGGTGGAACTGCTCACCTACAGCGCGGTCATCGTGTTCCTTATCGTGCTCGGCGAAAACGCTGGCACGACTTCGATTGGCACGCTCATCTCCTTCCCAGCGGCCATCATCTTCATACGTGGCGAGGCGGTGAGCGTCACGCGTGGCTATATGCAATTGGCCGAGACCGAAAGCGAAACGACGCGCCTCGCCGCCGTGCTTTGTGGCCCCGCATCCGCCGCCACGGGGCGCGAATGGGAGGGGCGTGTGCGCGAGGTGGAGTTCCGCAGCGTGCGTTTTGCCTATCCCGGCGTGTCGGTGCCAATTCTTGCCGACGTGTCCTTCAGATTGCGCAGTGGCAGCGGGCTTTATGTGCTCACGGGCGAGAGTGGTGCGGGAAAAACCACGTGCATAGACCTGCTCGCGGGGCTACGGCGGCCTGTGGAGGGCACAGTGCTGTATAACGGTGCGGATACGGCTGCTTATACAGCGCTGTCGCTCGCGCGCCGCATAGCCCTTGTAGAGCAGGAACCCTTTATCTTTGAAGGCACGTTGCGCGACAACCTGACGTTTGGCCACTCGGCGGACGACGCAGTGCTCCAAACGTTTCTGGCGCGTTTTCGCCTGGACTACCTTGCCAGCGGACGGGAAGGGCTTGCGCGTCTTGTCGGTAGCGGCGGACGAGACCTTAGTACGGGCGAGAAAGCGCGCATTGGTTTTATCCGCGCCCTGCTGAAGCAGCCCGACGTTATCCTGCTCGACGAAGTGACGGCGGGCGTGGACGCCGAAACGTCGCACATTATGCTCGAAGCCGCCGTGGCGGAAGCCGCTCGTGCCATTGTGCTTTTGATAACCCACGACCCCGCCGCTGCCGCGCGCGGCGCGCACAGACTTGAATTGAAACATGGAAGAATCGCAGCAGAAAGCCTTGGCTTATGAAATGAGCCGCACGTTGCTCGTGGAGAAGCAGTTTCGCGACATTTGCCGCATGGCCGAGGGCGTGTGTCGCCTCGTGCCGCTAAAGGGCATCGACCTTGCCACGTCATTCTACGGCAACAGCCTGGAGCGCACCGTGGGCGACATCGATTTGTTGGCCTATCCCGAGGAGGGTGCCGTGGCTTTTGTGAGGAAACTGCGTGCCGAGGGCGGTTACGTGCCGCAGTTTGACTATTTGGATAGCGAGGCCGCGCTGCGCGTGAAGCGCAAGACGTGCCTGCGCCCTCAGCCTACAGCTTTGCGCACCGACGTGGACATCCACTTAGCGTTTGTCACAAAAAAGTTCTTCAGCCGTTCGCAGCAGGCTTTTAACCGCGACGCCGTGGCACGCCTACGGCACGAAAGCGGGGCTGTGTACCGTATGGACGCTGTAGACCGCTGGCTGTATCTGGCGCAGCACGCCGCGTTCCATCATTTCAGTGCCCCAAAGTGGAGTAAAGACCTCATAGATTTGGGCGACGCGATGACAGCCAACGAACTGGAGCTGTTGGCCTCGCGCGCGCGTGTATATAATATGGAGCGAGTGTGCCGCTACGCTGTCGAACGCCTTGCAGGGGAAGCCCCGCGCCCGTGGCTGTCTGCGCTGCGGGGAGCGGGGCGTGCTCCGCTTTGGCTGCGCTATTTGCTGAAGGACGGGCAGGGCGGCAGGAAGTGGTATCATTTCATCGCAAAGCCTTTCTGGGAATTCGTGTTCATCGCTCGCCGTCGCGACAGGTGGCGCGCCTACTTCGCGTTGTTCTTTCCCGCGCCCGCCATGCTCTGTAGCATTTACCGCCGACGCATGACGTGGCACTACGCCTGCTACTACCCGATGCACGCGCTTGTTTCCTTGATTGGCGCAGGACTCTTTGCGCTGGTCTATCTCGCTGTTGCGCTCCCTAAAAAAGAAAATGAGGGGTTCGGAATGGGGAATTAGGCTGCGCGATGAATGATTTAGGAGATAGGAATTGCAATCCAGCGCGGCACATGTCCGCCTTCCACGCAGCCTAAATCCTCATTCCAAACTCCTCATTCCTAATAAAAATGTGTACTTTTGCGCCGATGAAACGTTTATATCTCCTTCTCGCCCTTTTATTGGCCGCCTGTACGCCGCTGTGCGCGCAGCAGTTCGCATCGCGCCCCGCGCCCGAAGACCGTTGTTTTATATCGCCCGCCGTGGAGCGGTGCATCAAGGAGACCTGCGCGCGCCTCTCCGACCCGAAACTGGCCCGGATGTTCCGCCAGTGCTTCCCCAGCACGCTCGACACCACCGTGAAACTCCACGGCGCGGACGACACCTTCGTCATCACGGGCGACATACCCGCCCTGTGGCTGCGCGACAGCGGCGCGCAGGTGTGGCCCTACCTGCGCTTCTGCCGCGAGGACCCGCAGTTGGCCGCACTGGTGCGCGGGCTGCTGATGCGCCAGTTCCGTTGCATACTCATCGACCCCTACGCCAACGCCTTCAATCTTTGTCCCGACTCCCTCAGCCCCAACTGGGCGGGCGACGGCACGGAGATGCGACCGGGCGTCTTCGAGCGCAAGTACGAACTCAACTCGCTGTGCTACCCCCTGCGCCTGGCCCACGGCTACTGGCGGGCCACGGGCGACACGACGGCCTTCGACGGGCTGTGGCTACAGACCGTCCGCACCGTATTATATACCATGCACACGGAGCAGCGCGCCGACGGCACGTCGCCCTACACCTTCCTGCGCGTCACCGACCGTATGCACGACACACAGTCGAACCGGGGCAAGGGCCACCCCGCCCGCCCCTGCGGCCTCATCGCCTCGTCGTTCCGCGCATCGGACGACGGCACACTGCTGCCCTTCCTCGTGCCGGACAACTTCATGGCCGTCGATGCCCTGCGACGGACAGCCGAAATCCTGCGCACCGTGAACCGCGAATGGGCGCTGGCCGACAGCTGCGCCGCGCTGGCCGGGCAGGTGGAGGCCGCCCTGCGCGAGCACGCCGTGGTGCACACCGAGAAGTACGGCGACATCTACGCCTTCGAGGTGGACGGCTACGGCAACGCCCTGCTGATGGACGACGCCAACGTGCCCTCGCTGCTCGCCCTGCCCTACATCGCCGGGGTGCCGCTCGACGCCCCCGTGTACCAGAACACGCGCCGCTTCGTGCTCAGCACGGACAACCCCTACTTCTTCCGTGGTGCGGCGGGCGAGGGCATCGGCGGGCCGCACGTCGGCCTGGGCTACGTATGGCCGATGAGCATCATCCTGCGCGCCCTGACCAGCACCGACGAGGCCGAAATCCGCCAGTGCATAGAAACGCTCAAGGCCACCGACGCCGGCACGGGCTTCATGCACGAAGCGTTCCACCAGGACGATGCCACAGACTATACACGCCCCTGGTTCGCCTGGGCCAACACCCTGTTCGGCGAACTCGTGCTGCGGTTTGTGGAAAATATGGATTAGGAATTAGGAGTGCAAGATTAAGATTGACGTGCGGCGCGCACGCCCACCCGCCTTCCGCGCACCCCAATTCTTAATTCCTCAATTCTAATTCCTAAATCTTTGCCTCTTAACTCCTAAATCCTCATTCTCCTTTCAAAAATCAAGGAAAACTGAAGGAAAACGAGCGCGGTGGTACGTGTTTCTACCGAAAAACATTACTTTTGCAATTCGGTAAAGGGCGACACGCCGTTAAACTTTGGCGTTTCTTGGTTGTCCTACCTACAGTACACACGAAGACGAACACAAAAGTATCACTACAATCCTATGAAAAAGCTACTCTCTTACGGCTTTGCGCTGATTTGCTCGCTCGTTTTGAGCGTCCAGAGCGCAGCTGCACAGGAGCTGACGCTTCCCGTGCAGATTCCCGAACTGAATCAAAAGGTGAAAGATCTGGCCACGCCCGCGCTCGACCAGATGCTTTCCAATCCCGAGAAAGCCACGGCCACGATCAACAAGGCCATAAAGGCGACCAAGAACGACAAAGGCCAGATGATGGCACTTGCCAACTGGTTTATGCAGCAGGACAACACGCTCGGTCTGCAAGGTGCGCGCTATGTTATCGAGAAACTCTATTCCACGAACGCCGAGGATGTGGAAGTGTTGCTACTTGCTGGTGACATCTACGGTACGATGGGACAGTGGGGCAAGGCCGGACAGAAGTACGACCAGGCTCTTGTTGTCGAACCCGATAATATCTACGCCCTCACGCAAGGCGCACGTATCTATAAGAACCACAACCCAACGGTTTCGCTCTCGCTATGGGAGAAACTCAAGGAACTACAGCCCGACAACCTCTTGGCTGCCCGCAATATCGGCGACCTGCTCTACGACCAAAACTACATGGGCGAGGCACTTGAGAACTATGGCAAGTACTATGACGGCACGCCCCACACAAAGGAAGCCCTCAACTCCTCCTCTATGGAGCGTTACCTCATCGGTCTATTCTTTTCCGAAGGCAAGGAAGCTCGTTTGGCCGAAGTGGCCAAGGAACTCTACAAGGCCGACCCCAATAACCTCGTATACGAGCGCTTCGCCTTCATCGGCACGATGCTCACCTTCGACGACCAGCCCAATGCCCTCGAGGACGCACAGCGCTACGGCAAGTACGTCATGAGCGGCACCACGCCCGACTCCCTGCTCCTCTATCAGGACTTCGTTTACGCCTACCAGCTGGCCGATAAGCTCGATGACGCTGACGCTTGTGTAACGTTTGTCAAGAAAGCCGTCGAAAAGGATCCCGAGCAGGTGAATCTGCTCAAGAGTGGCGCCGTGAACCTCAACGCCGCAGGCCACTTCCCTCAGGCAGCCGAACTCTACAACGCTTTCCTCGCCGCGCAGGGCGACAAGGCTGCGCCCGATGACTTCTTCAACCTCGCTGTGCTCTATCGCCAGGCATTGCCCAAGGCCGCTACCGCCGAGGAGAAAGAGGCTTACGCAGCCAAGGCATTGGAACTGCTCGGACAGCTTGACCAGGACGGTAGTGCTTTCCCCGCCGACCAAAAGTACAAGGTGGCTTTGGAGCGCGCCCGCGTGCTGAACCAAGCACCCAACCGCGATGCCGACGCCGTGGCCAAGACCTACCTTCAGGCTCTTGAACTCTGCCCCGACGAGGCCGCAGCCGGTATGGAACTTTACGATGCCTACTATGTGCTGACGTTCTACTATGCCGACGGGCTGCAGACCTGCGACGACATTGACGCGCAGTTCCGCCTCATTCGCCAGTACTGCTCCAAGGCTCTGAATCTCGACCCCACCAACGAGAACTTGCTTGACGTGGACGACGTGCTCCACAGCCAGGGCTATTGATTCCCTAAGAAAGACCTCCTCCCCGGCTTCCCCCGAAGCGGGGCGGAGGCTTTTCTTTCGCTCTTGTCCTTGAGGCAAGTCGTTTTTCTCCGATAGAAAGAAACTTAACCTTATAACTGTAACAATACTCATGAAACTCAAAACCATTCTCAGCCTTGCGCTCTGCGGCTTGATGAGCGTAGGCAGCATGGTGGCACAGCAGGCCACGTCGCCCAGCACCACCTGGCATTGGAAGAAAGGCACCATCGTCGTTGACACGCCCCAGCGCCCTGCAGGGCAGCAGTCCGTCATCGGTCTCACCGCCCCCGCCCTCCCCGTGGTGCGCGTGGCCTTCGTTGGCCTCGGTATGCGCGGCCCTGGTGCCGTAGAACGCTTCTCGCTCATCCCCGGCGTGCAGATTATGGCGCTTTGCGACTATGAAGAGGCACGTGCCGAAGCCTGCCAAAAGTATCTCCGTAAGCAGGGTCTGCCACCCGCCGACATCTACAGCGGCGCAAAGGGCTACGAGCAGGTGTGCAAGCGCAAGGACATCGACCTCGTCTACGTTGCCACCGACTGGGATCACCATTTCCCCGTGGCCAAGTGCGCCCTGGAGAATGGCAAGCACACTGCCATCGAAGTGCCTTCGGCCATGAACCTCGAACAGTGCTGGGAGCTTATCAACCTTTCCGAGAAGACGCGCAAGCACTGCATGATTCTTGAGAACTGCTGCTACGACTGGTTCGAGCTGCGCACGCTCAACATGGCGCAGGCCGGCGTGTTCGGCGAGATTCTCCACGTCAAGGGTGCCTACATCCACAACCTTGACCCCTTCTGGGACTACTATTGGAAGAACCCCGACGGCTCCGACCCCGACAAGCTCGGCTGGCGCATGGTCTACAACCGCGACAACCGTGGCGACGTCTACGCCACACACGGCCTCGGCCCCGTTGCCCAGGCACTCGACATTCACCGTGGCGACCGCATCACGACGCTCGTAGCCATGGACACCAAGAGCGCCCATGGCCGTGAATACGTAGAAGCTAAAACCGGACGTCCCTGCGAGAACTTCCGCAACGGCGACCACACCACCACGCTGATGCGCACCGAGAACGGCAAGGTCATCGAGATTCAGCACAACGTGATGAACCCGCAGCCCTACAACCGCCTCTACCAGCTCTCTGGCACGCGCGGATTTGCCGACAAATATCCCTTGCGCGAAAACGGCGACGGGCGCGGCTACGCTCTCGACGCCTCACAGCTGCAAGCCAGTGGCGTGGCCCCCAAGATTGACAACCTCAACAGCCACGACTACATGCCCTACGAGCAGCAGCAGGCGCTCACGGAACAGTTTGAAAGCCCCATCATCAAGAAGTACGGCGAAGCCGGACGTCGCCTCGGCCACGGCGGCATGGACTTCATGATGGACAACCGCCTCGTCTACTGCCTCCAGAACGGCTTGCAGCTCGATATGGACGTGTACGACTTGGCCGAATGGTGCTGTCTGGCTGAACTCGGCACGCTTTCGATGGACAACAACTGCGCCAGTGTGGCCTTCCCCGACTTCACACGCGGCGAGTGGAATCGTGTCAAGGGCTACCGCCATGCTTACGCCACCCCCGAACAGGAGGCGCGCACCGAGGCTGCTGCCCAGGCCTTCACCCAGAAACTCAAGGACAAGTGTGCCAAGGATAAACTCTGGGAGAAATACGACAAGAAGCGCGCTAAGTAAGCCCGCGCTGCCAACATCGTGCGCCTCGCGCACAACCGCAGACTCCGCTTCCCCGGCTCGTCCGGCGAAGCGGAGTCTTTGCTGTGCAGCCCCGCTGGGGTTGATTTTGAGAACTGCCACCACCGGGGCGCTGCCTTGGCCTATTATCTGTAACCCCGTTGGGATTAGGGCTGCGAAAGGTAAGGATAAGGCGTTCGTAAGGTGGATTTAAGCGCTTCGGGAAGGGTGCTTTGTGAGAAAACTATGTGCGTGGTTTCAGATGACCACGCACATGATTTTAAATTTTCACACGCGTGGAAATCTGAGACCACGCGCGTGATTTCCTTCTTTGGTACGGCTAAAGACGGTGCTAAGTGCCGCTTCTGGCGGCCTTTGGGTGGTTTAGCGCAGGCGTTCGTCGCTTTCGCGCACGAGGTCTTCTATTGTCCGTCGGTCGTGCTTGGGGTCGGCGGTGGGGTGTTCGCGCCCGTAGTTCTGCCCCGCGTTGTAGCCCTCGCGATAGCCGCGCACATAGGCATCGCGCTCGCCGGTGGGGTAGGGGTTCTGCTCGTCGTAGGTGCCTCGCCCTTGGCGCATGGCGGCATCGGTGTGGCCGCTGGTGTAGCCGTCCTCGTAGCCCGCGCGGTCCACGGGGCGGTCGTCGCCGAGGTAGGCGCTGTCGGGAATGGAGGGTTCGACGTAGGTCGTGTCGATGCTGTCGAGCGCGGCGGCTATGCTGTCGGCAGACGTGTCGCTGCCGAAACGGGCGAACGACGCGCGCTTGGCGGGAATGATGATGGCCAGCAGCAGCGCCGACAGGCCAATAACGATGCCGGTGCGCTTGCGGGGAGAAATGGGGTCTGACATAGGAGGGGGTGAATGAAAACCTTTTCAGTTGATAGTGAAAAGTTAGTCGTTAAAGGTTTAGTTGCCGAAAGCCGCCGTTTTCGCGCTGTAGTGGCGGTGAAAATGGCCTCGAGGTCAATCGGAGAGGTGCAGCCGCTTGCGGTCGCTGGCGTCGATGCGCAGGAAGATGAACAGCAGCAGCGTGAAGCCCCACAGCGACGAGCCGCCGTAACTGAAGAAAGGCAGCGGGATGCCGATGACGGGCATCAACCCGATGACCATGCCGACGTTCACGGCCACGTGGAACGTCAGGATGGAGGCCACGCTGTAGCCGTAGACGCGCCCGAAGGTGGTGCTCTGCCGCTCGGCCAGCCAGATGAGGCGGAAGATGAGTCCCAGGAACAGCAGCAGCACCAGCGTCGTGCCGACAAAGCCCTGCTCCTCGCCCACGGTGCAGAAGATGAAGTCGGTGTCCTGCTCGGGCACGTACTTCAACTTGGTCTGCGTGCCGTTCATGAAGCCCTTGCCCGTCAGTCCGCCCGAACCGATGGCTATCTTGCTCTGGTGGACGTTGTAGGCACCCTTGTTGATGTTGGTTTCGGTGCCGATGAGCACGGCCACGCGCTCGCGCTGGTGGTCGGCCAGCACGTGGTTGAAGGCGAAGTCGGTCAGGTAGAGGAAGCACACGGAGCCGACGACAAACGTGGCGATGTGGTAGTAGGCGCGTTTGCGCATACCCAAGCCCTGCCACACGAGGTAGGCCATGAGGGCGAAGAGCAGCAGCAGTTGCACCAGCGACGTGTCGACACCGCCCGTCCAGCGCGACAGCAGGTAGCCGCACAGCGTTGCGCCCACGCCCCACAGCAGAAGCTTGCCCGTGCGCTCGCGCGGCAGGAAGTTGCGCACCAAGATGAGGGCGAACAGCCCGATGGCCACCAGCACGACGTATTCGCCGACGTGGGCCGTGGTGCCGGGCAGGGGGTCGGCGGCGTAGCGCAGCCCCACGATGAAATAGAACGTGGCGGCAAAGGCGGTGAACAGCACGCTGCCCGTCATACCCTCGCGGTAGAAGACGAGAAAGAAGGCCAGGTAGACCAGCGCCGTGCCCGTTTCGCTTTGCAGGATGATGAGGACGACGGGCAGCAGCACCACACCTGCGGCTTTCAGGAAATCCTCGCGCCGCCGGAAGGAGAAGCCGAACTGGCTCGTCACCTTGGCCAGTGCCAAGGCCGTGATACATTTGGCGAACTCTGCGGGCTGGAGGCTCATCACCGAGCCGAACTTAATCCATGAGTGCGAGCCCTTGATGTTGCCTGCCAGCAGCGGAGTGACGAGCAGCAGGCACATCATCAGGGCGTAGAGCGGCACGGCCAGCATGTCGAAGTATTTCTCATCGGTCATCAGCAGCACAAAGCCCAGGCCGAACGAGCACACCATCCACAGCAGTTGCTTGCCCGAGCGAGTGGAGAGGGCCAAGAAGTCCGTGTCGCCGTATTCGTGGCTGGCGCCGCATACGCTCATCCACCCCAGCGCCAACAGCGCGAGGTAGAGCAGCACGACAAGCCAGTCGGCGTAGAAGCCTGAGCGGCGTTCCTTGAGGGTAAACATGCTTAATATTGGTGTTAAGGCAGCTCGTAGTAGTACGAGTAGTCAATACCTTTCATAAGGGTTTCGCGGTCGTTGATTTTGTCGGTGAGCGCATCGCGCAGCAGCTTTTTGATTGGCGTGCTGTCGGACACGCTGCGGCGCATGGCTTCGAGATAGTTGTTCTTGTCGATGCGGCTCCAGTCCACGCAGCGGTGCAGAGAACGCCGCAGCATAAGGTCGAGCCAGATGCGCGTGCTGCGCCCGTTGCCTTCCATAAAGGGGTGTGCCACGTTCATCTCGACGTACTTGTTGGCAATCTCATCAAAGGTGGTTTCAGGCATCCGCTCGATATTCCGCAGGATGTCGGGGAAGTACGCCGCGTTGGCAAAGGTGAACCCGCCCTTGGAGATGTTCTTGGTGCGCAGTTGCCCCGCGAAGTTGTAAAGCCCGCCGAAGAGGTAGGCGTGTATCTGTTGCAGACACTTCACGGTGCCTGGCTCCAGCGTGTCGAGCGCGCCGCTTTCGAAAAGGGTGTAGGCTTTCTTGCGGCTCTGCCCGTCGATGGTGTTGTCGCTATAGGTGAACCAGTCGAGGAACTCCATTGCCTTTTTGCTGGGAATGCGTCTGATGAGTTCGGCAACATCGTCCTGCAATAGGCAGTCAGTGGCGTAGCGTTTGCCGTCGGACGAGGGCATCTTCAGTTGCCTACAATTTGTAGCCAACTGGTCTCCGCCTTGCTTGAGCCGGACTTTCAGTACGCTCCAATACTTTCGGGGATTCGGGCTTTCCGTGATGGCACCCACGATGTCCACGACGGAGAACCACCATTTGGACTGTTCTTCGTCCCACACGGCGCGCACTTCGTGGTCTTGGTAGAATCGGAAGGATAGTTTGGGCATCGGGAAGCCTTTATGACAGGGATGTAAATATAAGCATTCGCAACCAGACTGCGCACATAGTTTTGTGTCGCAGGCATATTCTTTTCATTTACTTATAGCCCACATACGAGATGTGCTTGTGCTGCATGGCGGAGGCGCGGGCTTCGGCTTCGGGCGAGAGGGAGCCGCGCAGGTAGCGCTCGATGATGAGCGCGCCGATGGGCACGCCGAAGTCGGCACCGAAGCCGCCGTTCTCGACGTAGACGGCGACGGCTATGCGGGGCTTGTCCATGGGGGCGAAGCCCATAAAGGCGCTGTGGTCGACGCCCCGGTTCTGGGCGGTGCCGGTCTTGCCGCAGACGGCGAGGCCGGGCAGGTTGGCGGCGCGGCACGTGCCGCCCGTGACGGCGGCGCGCATACCGGCCACGGCGTAGCGGTAGTAGCCCGCGTCGACGAGGGTGCGGTGGCGCTGCTCGTACTTGGCGTCGGGTTTCTCGCCGCCCACGGAGCGCACGACGTGGGGCGTGACGTACCAGCCCCGGTTGGCGATGGTGGCGGCGAGGTTGCAGATTTGCAGCGGTGTGGCCGTGACCTCGCCCTGGCCGATGGAGATGGAGATGACGCTGAGCGGCCCCCACTTCCCCAGGTACTTGTCGTAGTAGTCGGCGTTGGGTATCATGCCGCGCGCCTCGCCGGGCAGGTCGACGCCGAGGCGGTAGCCGTAGCCCATGGCCACGAGGTGGTCTTTCCAGCGCGTCATGGCTTCACGCTGCGAGGCGAAGCGCGAGCGGTTGTTGAACATGCGGTAGAGGTTCCAGCAGAAGAAGGCGTTGCACGACGTGGCGAGGGCGGGGACGAGGGGCAGGGGCGAGGCGTGGCCGTGGCACTTGAGGTGGAGGCCCTTGAAGTGGAAGCCGCCGTTGCAGGGGAAGGACGTGCCGGGCGAGATGATCTGCTCCTGCAAGCCGATGAGTCCCTGCGTGGGCTTGAAGGTGGAGCCGGGCGGGTAGGTGCCCATCACGGCGCGGTTGAACATGGGGCGCATCGAGTCCTTGTGGAGGGCGGCGGTGTAGCGTGCGCGGTCCTTGCCGGTCATCTGGCGTGGGTCGAAGGTGGGCGAGGAGGCGCAGCAGAGTATCTCGCCAGTCTCCGGCTCGATGGCCACGACGGCGCCGAGTTTGCCTTCGAGCAGCCGCTCGGCCAGCGCCTGGAGTTCGATGTCGATGGTTAGTTTGAGGTCTTTGCCCGCAACGGGCTTGGTGTCGTAGAGGCCGTCCTTGTAGTGGCCCAGGGTGCGCCCGCGCACGTCGCGCATCATGATGCGCACGCCCTTCTCGCCGCGCAGTTCCTTCTCGTAGGAGCGCTCCACGCCGAGTTTGCCGATGATGTCGCCGCTCTGGTAGTAGAAGTCGCGCCCGAGGTCGCTGGGGCTGACCTCGCCGACGTCGCCCAGGACGTGTGCGCCGGTGGCGCCGACGTACTTGCGCGTGCTGCGCTTTTCGACGTAGAAGCCCTTGAAGCGGAACAGTTTCTCACGGATGCGCGAGAACTCCTCCTGCGGGATGCCGCTCATGAAGACCTGCGGTTTGTAGCGCGAGTAGTGGGGGTTCTTCTCGCTGTCCTTGATGTCGTCCATGCGGCGTATGTAGTCCTCGCGGCTGATGCCCAGCGTGCGGCAGAAGGCGAGGGTGTCGACGCCGTGCTGCTCCATCATCTGCACGAGGATGGTGTAGGACGGCTCGTTGTAGACCAGGAGGGAGTCGTTGCGGTCGCTGATGAGGCCGCGCGAGGGGTAGACGACGTCGCGGCGGAAGGCGTTGCTGTCGGCGGTGAGTTTGTAGTCGGTCTCGACGAGTTGGAGGAAGAAGAGGCGTATGATGTAGACGAGCACGATGCAGGCCGCCACGGCTCCGATGACGAACCTGCGCTCGGCGTATCGCTTGGGTTTGGGCATGGTGGCTTATGCGTTAAGTCCGCGCGGTCGGGCGGTGGCGGCGCGTAGTTTCTCGATGGCGGCGATGAAGGCGGTGCTGAGTAGGGTGGAGAGCAGCGTGGTGAGCAGCAGGCGCCCGAAGTACATCAGCGTGAAGGCTTCGAGCAGGAAGTAGAGGAAGCAGTTGAGCAGCACGAGACTGACGGCGAAGCGCAGGAAGGGCATCCATTCCATGGTGCGCGAGGAGGGCACGAACGGCTCGTCGAAGGCGTAGCCCGAGGGTGCGAAGAGTTGCAGCAGGTAGGGGGCGGCCAGCCCTGTGGCGCAGCAGGCGGCGGCGCCCACGCCGGGCGTGGCGGTGAAGACGTCGATGAGCAGCCCCAGGGCGAAGCCGGTGGCGACGTAGACCCAGCGCGGCGTGTTGGTGGGCAGCAGGCAGAAGAAATAGACGTAGGGCATGGGTATAGCGTAGCCCAGCAGCGCGATGTGGTCGAGCAGCACGACCTGCAACAGCAGCAGGCCGACGAACCAGTATACCTTCGTGAGTGTGTCGGGGAGCAAAACGGGGGGATTTAGGGGCGGCTGCGATGCAGCCGCAAACACAACGTTATTTCTTTTCCAGCACGCCCTCGTTGAAGGCGGCGTGGTTGCGGAGAGTGTCGGTCTGGCTGCGGGCGATGTTGCCCACTACGCTGACGTCGCGCAGGTTGGAGAAGTCGGTGGCGAGGTGGACGGTGAGGCGCAGCGACTGTCCGTCGGGCCCGCTGCCCACGGCGAGCACGTTGCCGACGAAGATGCCGGGCGGGAAGATGTCGGAGTAGCCGCTGGTTTCGACGGCCATTCCCCGGGTGACGTCGGCGTAGCGGGGAATGTCGTCGAGGTAGGCGGTGAGTTTGCTGCCGCCCTCCCAGACGAGGTAGCCGAACCAGCCGGTGCCGCGCAGGCGGCAGCTGATGGCGCTGCGCTGGTGGGTGACGGGGACGACGAGGGCGTAGTTGGCGGATGCCTCGGCCACGACGCCGACTACGCCTCCGCCGCCGACGACGCCCATGCCGTCGCGCACGCCGTCGTTCCGGCCCCGGTTGATGATGAGGTGGTTGAGGCGGTCGGCGCGCTGTTCGTTGGAGGTGACCTTGGCGGGGATGAGGGGGTACTTCTTCAGCACGTCGGCCAGTCGCTGCTCGGTGGCGGTGGGGGTGTGGCGCTGCTCGTCGACCATCTGGCGCAGGGCGTCGTTCTGCATCTTGAGGCGCGTGTTCTCGTCCTCCAGGCGGGTGTTGACCTCGCGCAGGTGGGAGTAGGCAGCAGCGTCGGCCCAGAGGCTGTTGATGCCGCCCACGACGGTGCCGGTGGCATTGAAGAAGGCTGTGCCCTGCTTGCGTCCGTAACTGAAAAGCAACGCTAAACTCACAAGCTCAAGCACAAGGAACAGGAGGATGTGGGTGTAGCGTTGCAGGAACAGCAGCAGGTTGCGCATGGGGATGTATAAAGGTTTAAGAGGTTTAAGAGGTTGATTAAGGTTTAAGTGGTTTAATGAGGTTTAAGAGGTTTAATGCTTACGCGACGGGTCGCAGGTCGTGCCGGATGGCTTAAACTTCTTAAAGCTCTTAAACCTCTTAAACTTTATTGTTAAACCTGATTAAACCTCTTAAACCTCTAAAGTGTGCTATCTCATCAGGAACTGGAAGCGGTCGGCGTTCTTGAGGGCGATGCCCGTGCCGCGCGCCACGCAGAGCAGTGGCTCGTCGGCCACCTTGAACTGGATGTTAAGCTTGTCGGTGAGGCGCTTGTCGAGACCGCGCAACAGTGCTCCGCCGCCCGTGAGGTAGATACCGTTCTTCACGATGTCCGAGTAGAGTTCGGGCGGCGTGTGTTCCAGCGCGCTGAGAATGGCACTCTCGATCTTGGAGATGCTCTTCTCCAGGCAGTGCGCCACTTCCTGATAGCACACGGGCACTTGCAGCGGCAGGGAGGTAATTTTGTTCGGACCGTGTACGATATAGTCCTTGGGCGCGTTGGGTCCGAGGTCGGTCAGTGCCGCGCCGACGTTAATCTTGATGCGCTCGGCCATACGCTCGCTCACCTTGACATTGTGCTGGCGGCTCATGTATTCTTGAATGTCGGCGGTGAAATCGTCGCCTGCCATCTTGATGCTGTTGTTGCTCACGATACCACCCAAGGAGATGACGGCGATTTCGGTGGTGCCGCCGCCGATGTCCACAATCATATTGCCCTCGGGCGCTTCTACGTCAAGCCCAATACCTATGGCTGCAGCCATAGGCTCGAAGATGAGGAAGACGTCGCGCCCACCGGCGTGTTCGGCACTGTCGCGCACGGCGCGCAGTTCCACTTCGGTGGAGCCACTCGGTACGCCGATGACCATGCGCAGGCTGGGTGTGAAGAGGTGCTTGCCTTCGTGTGCCATGCGAATGAGACCGCGCATCATCTGTTCGCACGCGTTGAAGTCGGCAATCACGCCGTCGCGCAGCGGGCGTATTACACGGATTTTCTCGTTCTCCTTCTCATACATCAGCTTGGCTTGGCCGCCCACGCTGATCATTTTGTCCGTGTGACGCTCCAGAGCCACTACCGACGGCTCGTTCACGGCAATCTTGTCGCCGCTGATGATGACGGTGTTGGCCGTGCCCAAGTCCATCGCCAGTTCCTGTGTAAAGGAGAAAAGATTGGAGAAGAGGCGTATGTTTTTGAGCCGCTCGAACTTCTCAAGGTATTTGATGGTGTCGATTTTCATTGCGTTGGGGGGACTTACTTGTTTTCAAACCATTTGTTAATCGCTGTGTCGTAATGACTGCTGACGGCAAAAGCGCGGGTGGCCAGTTCGCGCCGCTGCGCTTCGGTGGTGCGCGCTCCATGTTTTTTCAAGAGGCTCAGCAGCACGGGGTATTCTGCTTTTGAGGGTACGATGGCTACGTCGGCAAAGTTCTTGGCGGCGGCGCGGATAAGGCTGATGCCACCGATGTCGATTTTCTCGATGATCTCCTGCGGCGTGCCGCCCTCGGCCACAGTCTGCTCGAAGGGGTAGAGGTCCACGATAACAAGGTCGATGGGCGTGATGCCGTAGCTGGCCATCTCGGAGCGGTCGGACGGCTCGTTTCGGCGAGCCAGAATGCCGCCGAAGATGAGCGGGTGGAGCGTCTTGACACGTCCGCCAAGAATGGAGGGGTAGCCCGTTACGTCCTCCACGCGGTCGCAAGGATAACCAAGGCTTTCGATGAAAGCGTGGGTGCCGCCAGTAGAAAGGAAACGGACGCCAAGAGCGTGGAGGGTTGAGAGAATCTCGTCGAGACCGTCCTTGTGGTAAACGGAAATAAGGGCGGTGCGGATAGGTGTGGGTTCAGCCATTATGGTTGTTGTTGTGCTATCGGTATAGCCTGCCGTGAGCAAAAACGTTGGCAGAATAGGGCGCGGGCTAAAAGAACAGTGTTTTCACACCAGCACGATGCTGTGCGTTGTGCCTGCTTCCGCTTGCTCCGATAGCGGATATGAACGGCGCAAAAATACGTATTTTTTACTTAAAAAAACTTTCAAGGGGATGAAAAAAGCCACCGCCCTCGGCAGGTGGCCTTGTTTTCACGTGTGCTGACAGGTCGGTGGTACACATTGCGCCGCGCGCATTTCCGCTTATAGCTTAACTTCGTGGCAGTTTCGCATCCGATTCCCTGTGTGAGAAATTCTGATTTCGCTGGTGGTGTAAAAGATACGCGCGGGCGGTCAGCGTTCGTAGTGGAGCAGGCCGCCGGTGGCGGTGACGCCGCGCGCGGAGATGCTGAGCGTCTGCCCCTCGTGCGAATTGCTGAAGAAGACGGCGGTGGCCTTGCCCTGGGCGTCGCTGGTGACGGAGGGGTTCCAGTAGAGCGTGCGTCGGTGGTCGTCGTCGGTGGGCGGCTCGACGGTGCGGTAGTCGGGGCTGTAGAAGGCGGCGGGCGGGGCGTAGCCGTGGACGGTGCGCTTCTCGACGCCTTTCTTGGTGCGGAAGAAGGAGAAGTCGGGGCGCGTGTAGAGGAAGACGGCGGTGGGGGCGAGGCCCAGCAGGTCGCCCGTGACGAGGATGCTGCTGCTGAGGAAGTTGCGCCACTGCGACGGGTCGCGCATCACGACGACGCTCTTCACCTCGTCGGCGAAAATCTGCGGCTGGTCGCCTTTCTTGAGTTGCATGAACAGTTCGTTGTCGACGAAGACCATGGCGGGCCGCCCGGCGTAGCGGAACATATAGACGTCGGCGGAGGCCGTGCCGGTGTCGCCCAAGCACTGCAGGAGTTGCATGTACTGGCGGTCGGACGTGTCGAGCGAGGGGAAATAGTCGAACGACGGGTCGCGCTCGCGCAGCACGTCCCAGATGAGGCCGGGCTGGCCGCCGTTGTCCTTCTGGCGTTCGACGAGCTGCTCGATGTTGAAGTACTGCGTGGCGTGGCGCATCCCGGCGCGCTCGCCGCCCTGGTAGGAGAACTTGTTGCCGCGCAGGCCTCGGTAGCCCTGGTGCGTGACGACGGCCTCGCCCAGCAGGAAGGGCATTGTGGCGGGCGGCAGCGTGTCGTTCCACACGAAGATGTCGGCCTCGGTGTCGGCTGTGCCGGGGCGGGTGCGGGGCGGCTGTAGCGTGAGTTCCAAGGGCGAGAAGTGGCGTGGCTCGGGCAGGAACCAGCGGTCGAGCGTGACGCGGCTCCAGCGCAGCTTGCCGTCGACGCGCGTGCTGAACTGCGCCACCCAGTCGCCGGTGTAGTCCTCGCTGGAGCCGAAGGTGAAGCCGCCGAGGCTGTCGGTGACGACGTCGCCCGTCAGGCTGTATCCGTCGCGGTTGAACATGCGCAGGGCGAGCGTGGCGCCGGCGCGCGCCTGCTCGCGGTCGTTGTCCTTGAGCACGCGCCCGGAGAGTACCAGGCGGTCCTCGACGGGGTGGCGCAGGGCGAAACTGTCCGCCCCCGCCGCCACGGCGAAACTGTTGGCCGTCCAGCCCTGCACCATCAGCAGGTCGTCGAGCGCCTCGGCGCGCCCGGCCTCGCTCTGCTCGAAGTAGTAGGCGGGGTTGTGGACGTAGCCGCGCAGTTCGCTGGCGAGGAGCATCTCGGTGGCGAGGTCGGCCTCGGGGCTTGCGGCGGCGTCGCTGGCGGCCTCGCGCACGGCGAGCGAGAAAGTGGTCTGCACAGGCCGGCGGCGCACGTCGGTGAGGTACATCTCCAGGGCGACGGGTTCGAGCGGGCCGTAGGTCTCGGCGTTCTGTCGCACGCGCATCGTGACGCGGCGGGCGGTGGGCGGCCCCCACACCAGGCGTCGCGCCAGGCTGCGCCCCGTGGCGTCGAAGAGTTCCACGCGGTTCACGCCGTCGCCCAGCAGGCGCCGCGCCACCTGTATCTCGACGGGCGCGCTGCCCACTGTGAGTGTGTCGAAATAGACCGCCTCGTCGCGGCACATCACGGCCAGCCCCAGCAGCGAGGGACGGACGTCGGCGCGCCGCTGCACGACGATGTCGAGGTCGCCGTCCATCCGCGCCGCGAGGGTGTAGCGCGCGGCGGTGTCGGGGCGGGGCAGGGCGAAACGCTCGCCCGCCACCTCGGCAAAGGCTTCGTCGCAGTCGGCGGGCAGTGTGAAGGCGCCGCGCCCCTCGTGGCGCGGGGCGGCGGTGAGCAGTTCGGTGCCGTCGGCGCGTAGGATGCGCAGCGTCTCGTCGAGCGGGTTGCCGCGCCGGTCGGTGAGGCTGAAGGCCACGCGCCCGGCCACTCCGGCCACGCGGCTGCCGCCCTCGGGGTAGAAGTCCAGTCGCCGCCCCTTGCGCCCGAAGTCGTAAGGGCGCGGGTGGTTGTGGCCCAGGTCGGCCTCGGCCTCGGGGCGTTCAATCTGCAGTTCGTCGCGCGCGGCGTCGGCCTTGCGGAACACCGGCACGACGCGCGAGAAACAAGCCTCCGCGCCCCAGTTGAGCATCTCGCGGGTGTAGGCGCGCACCTCGTAGAAGCGCCCGCCGCGCACGGGCAGGTCCAACTTGAACTCGCCGTCGGCCTGGCCCAGGGAATCGACGCGCAGCAGTTTGCGCTCCACCAGTTCGCCGTCGGCGTCGAGCAGTTCCACGTAGAGCACGCGGCTCAGCGGCGCGGGCACCAGCGACGAGGCGCGCACGACGTAGGCTTTCAGCCACAGCGTCTCGCCCTCGAAATAGGCGTTGTTGTCGAGGTGGAGGTATACGGCCTCGCGCGGGTAGCGGTAGTCGAAGTCGGAGAGCGACGCGAAGTAGCGCGCCAGCCGCCCGAACTCGTCGGTCTGGGCGGGCAGGAGCGAGGGGAGGAGCAGCAGGAGGAGCAGGAGCCTTTTCACGGGGTTGGTGGATTGTGCTGGCGCGGTACGGCAGGCGGGTGCGTGGCGTCAGGTGTTGGTGTAGAAGTCGAGCATGTCCTCAATCTGGGCGTCGGTGGCGTGGCTGTCGAGGCGCAGGTGGCCGGGGGCTTCGAGCAGCGTGAAGTTGATGGCGCCGCCCGCGTTCTTCTTGTCGTGGCGCATCAGTTCGAGCAGGGCGGGGTAGTCGTCGCAGGTGAAGGCGAACGTGCCGTAGTGCTCGCGCACGAAGTTCCACGCCTGGCGCATCGCGTCCTCGGGGAACCCGGCCAGGCGGCACGACAGGTAGAGCTCGCACACCAGTCCCCAGGCCACCGCGTAGCCGTGCAGCACAGGCTGGCCGCGCCTCAGGGCGAGGCTCTCGAAGGCGTGGCCCACGGTGTGGCCCAGGTTGAGCGCCTTGCGCAGGCCGCGCTCGTGGGGGTCTTCGGCCACGATGGAGGACTTGACGTCGATGCTCTGGCGCACCATCTCCTGCAACCGCGTCAGGTCGGGGCGCGAGGGGTCGAAGCGCAGGTGGTCGAGCCACATCTCGCCGCCCCGCAGCAGGGCGTGCTTCAGCATCTCGGCGTAGCCCGACAGTACGTTGGGCGTGTCGAGCGTGCGCAGGAAGGAGGTGTCGATGACCACGGCCTCGCTGTCGCGGAAGGCGCCGATTTCGTTTTTCAGCCCCTCGAAGTTGATGCCCGTCTTGCCTCCCACGGCGGCGTCGACCATGGAGAGCAGCGTGGTGGGGATGTTGATGTAGCGAATGCCGCGCTTGAAGGTGGCCGCCGCGAAGCCGCCCAGGTCGGTCACCATACCGCCGCCCAGGTTCACCAGCAGGGAGCGGCGCGACGCCCCGCCGCTGACCAGCGCGCGCCACACGTCGGCGAGCGTGGCCAGTGTCTTGTGCGCGTCGGTGGGCGGAATGACCACGGGCAGCAGCGTGTCGGCCGCCGTGCCCAGCAGGGGGCGGCACAGGCGCGCCGTCGTCTCGTCCATCAGCAGGAAAGCCCTGTCGGCCCCTGCCGCCCCGAGCAGCCCCTGCAGCTCGGCGTGTATGTGTTGGGTGTAGTGGATCATCTGTTAAAGTACGTGTAGAAGTCTCGGTAGCGCCGCAAAAATACAAAAAAAGCGCGCCCGCGCGGTGGGGCGGGCGCCTTTATTGGCCGGTAATGGGGCGGGAAAGAATGCGGAGCGCAAGGAGCGGGCGTCAGTCCCGCAGGTAGTAGCGCATATAGTCGTGCACCGCCCAGCCGTGAGCAGGAGAGTAGGTGCCTTCATAGAAGCGGGCGGTGAACTGACGCCCGTCGGCGGTGTAGAAAGGTGCGAAGAGGTCGTACTGGAGGCGGCGCACGAAGTGGCGGAAGTGCAGGAACGCCACATAGCGTGCCTCTGGGGCATCGGCGGGGAGCAGCAGTCGGGCGTCATAGCAGTAGTCTATGCCCTGCCTCTGCTGCACCGGGTGGAGCATCACGGAGAACGCCGCGCTGTCGGGGAGGGCGGGCTGCACGCGTTGCGTATAGTCGTTCAGTTCCTCGGTGAAATACTTTGTGCTGTACTGCGCGTAACTTTTCCAGTTGCCGTCGCAGTCGCCGACTTCCGCCATGTCCTTGTAGGAGAAATAATCGGGATAGCCTATTCGCCCGTAATTGCTGACAGCAAGCCCTTTGTCGCCGTAGTAGAGCCTTTGCAGATGGGGCGAGACGGTGAAGCCCATATACAGGTTGGGGTTGTGGAGGGCGAAGAGGTCACGGTTCTTGAACCAGTCCTTGATGTCGTTCGCGTACTTCCTTTCGTAACGGCGCATGAAGCGCTTGTCCTCGTTTCCTGCCGCGTCGTAGAAAGCGAGGGGGCGCACCTTGTCGTACAGACTCCAAACCGCCCTGGCCGGACGCGCGCTGCGCTGGGCGGGATAGGCTTCGAGGGGCGACGTGATGAAGATGCCGTTCCGCATAAGCCCAGTCACGGAGTCGAACTTCTCGTAAGGGTTGTGCGTGCTGCGGTCAGCGCAATGCTTGTAGAAGGAGTCCACGAGTTCTTGCTCGCCAACCTCCTCCGTGAAGTGCTTGCCGAATAAGTGGAGCGGCATCTTGCTGTGGTAGCGGTAGGTGTACAGTTCCTGGCAAGGCGCGGGCAGTCGGTCGGCGTCCACAAAGAGGATGGGCTGCGCCTTGGCAAGCAAAGGCAGGCAAAGCAGCGCGAGGAGCGGAAACTGGCGTGCGGGGAGCATAGTTTTTTGGGGAGTAGTTTTTTGGTTTTTTTGGACTTGTAGGTTTTAGGTTCTTGCGTTCTTAGGTTTTTGCGTTATCGTAGGAACCCCTAAAAAACCAAAAACCTAAAAACTCAAAAACCTAAGAACCTATAGCCCTACGAACCTATGTACTCTTTCCTGTAAAAATCCAGGTAGTCCTCAATCCACCAGCCGCGTTTGTCGAACGTGACGCGGTAGTAGCGGCCTGTCATAAGGCGGTGGTCGGTGGTGTAGCAGGGCTGGAAAAGGTTGGGTCGCAGGCGGGTGACATACCAGCGCAGTTCGTCGAAAATTCTCCGTTCGCTTTCTTCCGGCTGAAGCGGGAGGAGCAGACGTAGGTCGTAGTTGCCGTTTCCCGTGTCGTACAGCAGAACGGAGAAAGTGACGGAAGTGTCACGCGCGGGCAACTTTGAGAGGGGGTGGCAGCCTGCCCTCGTCAGCTCAAGCCCCAGGTGGAACGCGCTGGTAGTCACGGAACCTGTCCACTCCCCATCAAGACTCGTACTGCCTAGTGTGGAAAAGTAATCCGCCGGGCCGAAGAAAGACTCGGAGTGCACCCACTCCCCACCGGCGAAACGGATGAGCAACGGGCAGGGGGAAAGGCGGAAACCCATATAATAGGCCGGGGCGATATAGGCCACGACGTAGCCGTCGTACCAGCCAGCCAGTTTCGTGTAGGTGCTGTCAAGTCTGTCTTTCAAGTCGTCGCGCTGGTTCCCGTCTTTGTCATAAATATGGCCAAGATAGACCTTGCTGAACAGGTACCAGAATCCCCGCAGGCCGTCTCCCAGCCCGGCATAGGGTGCTTTTCTTAGCGGCGAGCGGTCCAGGATGGCTTCGTGCATCACGAACAGGGCGGAGTCGTGTCCGGCATACGGATGCACGAAGTGTGGCCGTTCCAAATGCGTGTAAAACGAATCCGCCATTTCTTCCGCCGCCACGCTGTCGCAGAAGATCCGGTTAAGAACTGGGGTTGAACGCTTTACGTTATAATAATAGCGCGTCACGGATTCGTCCACGTCGTTCGGTATCATTATGCCCTGCGCGAGGCTGATGGCGGGCAGGAGCAGAAACAGCAGGATTATGGCAGACTTGTTCATTGTAGGGGTATATCTGATTATTATTGTAGCGTGTATCCTAGTTGGATTGCCCTCTCTTCCATACTTAAACTCCCGGACACATATTGGTTATATCGTAAGGCTGAAGACTTTTGCAACTCGTTGTATATGTAGAATTGTGAATACCCCATTTTCTCAGCGGCTGCAATGGCGGACAAATCTATTCGACTGGGATAACTACAAAAATCCACGACTTTATATCGTTCTTCGCTAACATCTGCATAGGTGTCACCGTGGTTATGAATAAGAGTGTCATATCCTGGTATAATTGCATCGTTCAATTCGCCCTGCAAGTAACTCGTTTTGATATATCCCGGATAATCTTCTGCACCGCCTGATTGTAAACTCAATCCCCATTCTACTTGTGTCATTCGTGCCATAAACTCAAAGAACTCTTTGTTTATTGCGGTTCCTTCCATTGCAAGGCCGCTTTCACCTTTTTCTCTAAATTCAAAACTCCCTTGTAGCTGGTGCATTTCAGATTCGCCTTCTATTTTGATGAAACTACAGCCAGAGGGGCTGGGTTCCTCTCTCAAGTAAACGCCTTGACTGTTAGATGTAAATCTTCCCTTCGTCTCCGCCACCGTTTACAGCACAGGCCTGTACGGTCTTGAGGAATTTCTTGATGTCGCTTTTCTTGATTTTCATGGTTTTGTTGGTTTTTGGGTTTGTAGGTTTTTAGGTTTCCGCGATGACGCATAAACCAAAGAACCTAAAAACCTATGTTGTTCGGTACAAAAGTACTGTATATCGGGAGAATAGAAGCAAAGGCGGCTTATATTTTAATTTTGTCTGACAGCGCATCGACGATACGCAAAAGGGAGGGGAAAGTAATGCTCCCGGCCTCGTAGAGCGCGGCGGCTTCTTGCAGCAGTTTGTTCACGCGCGGTTCAGTAGCTTTTTCGCAGAGTGCGTGCAGCAGTTCGCGGCGCACTTTGAGCGCGGTCTGGTATTGTTGCTCGGCGTGTAGGACGCTCGTTTGTCCGCCAGTCTTGCGGTAGTAGTGGAGGAAAGCGGGGAGGATGTGGAACCGCGCCCCGCTCAATGCGGCCTCGGCCCACAGTCTATAGTCTTCGGCATACGTATAGCCCTGTCTGTATGAAAGGCCGTGCCTGTCGAGGAACTCCTTTCGGAGCATCACGGTGGGGTGGAACAGGAAGTTGCCCTCAAGCAGACGCAGCCACGGCCTGTCCACCGCCCCGCCGGGCATACGTCTTTCCGCCCTGACGTCGCCGAAAGTCCTCATCCACGTCCCGCAGATGTCCGTCTGCGGGTGGGAAAGCATGAAGCCCGCCTGCACCATCAACCGGGCGGGGTGCATATAGTCGTCGGCGTCCATACGGGCGATGAGGGGGGCGCGGGCTGTTTGGAGGCCGAGGTTCAAGGCGGCGATATAGTTGTGCGGGCTGCGGAGGAGGACGAGGCGTTTGTCGGTGGCGAAGCGTCGCATCACCTCAAACGTGCCGTCGTCCGAGCCGTCGTCGATGACGATGAACTCGAACGTTCCGTAACTCTGCCGCAGCACGCTCCGAATGGCCGCGTCCACGGTGGCCTCGGCATTGCGTGCCACCATAACGACCGAGATTTCAGGTTTCATCGTTCCAAAGGATGTGATAGAGGTCTTGGATGGCGTCCGCCATGGCCTCTGCCGTATACCGGGCGAGGTAGTCTTCCCTGGCTCGCCCGCCGATCGCGAGGCGCAGTGCCGGGTTTTCCATCAACGTGTTGATGTGGGCGGCAAAAACGTCGGTGTCGAGCCGTGGCTCGATACCTTGCTCAAGGCGCACGGGGACGGCGAGGCAGTTTTCCCCGTCGCGGAACATTTCGCGCAAACCCTCTGTCCGCGTGGCTATGACGGCCTTCCCGTGCATCATCATCTCGATGGCTGCATAGCTGCACTGTTCGTGCATACTCGGGAGAGTGCAGAACAGGCTTCCTACATACAGTTCCTGCATTTCCTCCGCCGCGACCAGCCCGAGGAATTGCACGTCCACGTCCGTATGCGCCCGGGTCAATAGGCGTTGTTCCTCGGGTGTGACGTGGCCTGCGGCCTTGACCGTCAGACTCCCGGCATACCGGGATTTGGCCACGGCCTGAAGCAGGTAGTGAAGCCCCTTGCCTTTGGAGGCGTCGCCCACAAACAGGCAGTACGGCCTTGAGGTGGCGGCGGGTGTCGTTCCGTTCGCCCTTTGGTCAGTCGCCCCGTTAGGTATGGTGATGCAAAGCGGCGGATGAAAAAGGGTGTCGAGGAAACGCCTTTTTTCATCGCAGACCGTCACGACGCAGTCCACCCCGGTGTACGCCTCTTTCTCGCCATAGACGGAAAGAATGTCGGCGGCGGTGTGCGTGCCCTCCCTCCCTTATCTTCTTGCCGACGGCCAGATATTGGGCATAGTCCCTGTCCAGTTTGTACGCCCACGGTGAGCAGTGGATGTGCGAAACGACCTTGCACTTGTACCGCCGCTTGATGAGCAAGGCCACCGGCACGAGGTTGATGGTGTGGACGTGGATGATGCGCCGCTTGTGGCTCCGCAGCAGTGGGCGGAGTATGCCGATGGCCGCCCGGGCGAAATGCTCCAGCGCCGGGGCGTCGTTTTTCGTCTTGCCTGCGAGAAGTTCCGACAACATCCGTTCGCACTGGCGTTCCAATGTGCAGGATGCGGTGCAGTGGGCGGTCGTAGCGGCTTTTTTGCTGTTTGTAGTTTTGTCTTTATCCGCACTCCATCCCCTCGAAGGCGGAGATTTTTGTGCGGTGGGGGGCGGGGATGGGAACGCTTTGGCCGTCGTCGCGACGCACGCAGACCATGACGGTGCGGCAGCGGCACAATTCCTGCCCGGTGTCGGTGCGGACGGCGCGTTGGTCGAGCGTGAAACTCTTGTTGCCGAGGCGGACGATGCTGGTCTCGACGCTCACGGCGTCGCCGTAGTGGACAGGGGCGAGGAAGTCCACGTTGATGTTTACGACGACGGGCACGATGTCGCCGTCGAACACGTCGGGGCCGAGCACACTGCGCATGTACTCCTGCTTGCCGAGGTCATAGTAGGCAAAGTAGGCGTTGTTGTTCACGTGGCCGAAACGGTCAACGTCGCTAAAGCGTATCTGGATGGGAAGGGTGTGGCGGTAGGGCATTCTTTTATCGGTTGAATATTAAACTTTGGCCACCAGAGCTTTGGCCGATGTCATGCAAAATATGTTCGGGCAAGGCTGCGGATGCGCCCTTCGTCGGGAACGAACAAAAGGGTGTCCTCGTCGAGGCGGCAGAGGCTACGCAGGGCGTAGATGTCGTGCTCCTCGTCGGTGGCGCGCTGGCCTGCGGAGCGAAACAGGTGGTTGCGCGCGTCGACTATCTGCACGGCCTCGCGGCAGTAGTCGGCCTCGTCGCCGGGTGGAAGCGTGGCGCGCACATAGCTGGTCAAGGCGCTTACAAATTCTTCGGTTTCGTGTGTCATGGGGCACAAAGGTATGCAAAATTATTCCGCTGCCCGTGTCGCCCGCTGTGAAATCGCTCCCGGCGCGGGTGCTTCCATGCGCCAGTGGTGCCGCTCGCAGCGGTTTCTTGTGCGCTTGAAATGTTTGCAAAAGCCTTTGGAAAACCGCGCGCGGGCGCACAAGAACTTTTTGTTGGCTTATAAATCTGCAAATTAAGCCTAAGTTTTTACAAATTAAGCCTAAGTTTGGCGAAATTAAGGCTTAGTTTCTACAAATTAAGCCTAAGTTTGGAGATTTTCTTGGGTTCGGAAGCGATTCCTGCGGGTTTTCTTGGGAATTCGTGGGATTTTCCGGCATCGGGCTTGGCCGCGCTTTGTGTGGCAGGCGGGTAGGGTAGGGGCGTGGTGCTTACAGGAATGCTCAGGGTTTTGGTTGTCGAATGCATTTTTGGGACAGAAACGTGCGCTATGTGGCGGGTTATGTGTACTTTCGCCCGGTGTAACTATATAGAGACCACAGTTATGAAGAACATCACCATCCGTTCAGCACGTCTCGTTGCTGAAATCAGCCCCATCGGGGCCGAAATCCAAAGTCTGCGCACCGCCGAGGGGCGTGAGTACAACTGGCAGGGCACACCGCCCTATTGGCCCGGTCGCGGTCCTGTGCTTTTCCCCGCGACGGGGGCTCCGTGGGACGGCAAGTACTACATAAACGGCGTGGCATTCGCCATGCCCAAGCACGGCTTTGTCAAGGAAAAGGCGTTCGTGGCCGAGTGTGTGGCCGAAAACAAGGCTGTCTTCACATTCCGCCCCGACGACGAGTCGAAAGCCGCGTTTCCCTTCGACTTCGTGCTTTCCGTCACTTATACGCTGGCCGACGACGCGCTGCGCGCCGACTTCCGTGTGGACAACCCCACCGCCGCTCCGCTCCATTTCCAGATAGGCGGTCACCCGGCGCTTGCCGTGCCGGGTTTCGACGCGCTGCGCACCGTGAACGGCTATGTGCGCTTGGAGGCATCCGACCCCGCCACACCGCTTTACTTAATACGCGCGCGCGAACAGGGCTGCATCCAGCCGGGACGCTTCCCCGTGCCAGCCGACGGGGACGGCCTCGTGCCGCTCGCCGTGTCGACGTTTGCCAACGAGGCGTTGATTTTCGAGGCGGGCCAGGTGCGCGCCATCGAACTCCTTGACCTTGACAAACAGCTTGTGGCCCGTGTGGAGAGCGACGCACCTTGTTGGCTCGTGTGGCAGATGCAGGGCGTGAACAGCCCCTTCGTGTGCTTCGAACCTTGGTACGGACTGCCCGACAACGAGGGCGAGCCGCGCGAACTGGCGCAGCGGCCCTATGCACAATGCGCCCCCGCTGGCGGCTCATGGCACGGCGGATTTACCATCCGCATTTAAGAAAAATGGTGCAAGGCGGGTGCGTATGACTATAAAAACGTTGTTTTTCTTTCTTGTACACTCGCCTTGCACTATCTTTGCTTCGCGAAGATAGGCTGCGGCTCGGCAGTGAAAACGAAAGAACTACGTTTTTTCCTTTTCACTACTCTCGCCTTGCACTATCTTTGCTTGCGCTATGATAGGCTGCGGCTCGGCCTAAGTTGAAAAAAGCGTTGCTTTTTCCTCTTTAGGCTCTCGCCTTGCACTATCTTTGCTTCGCGAAGATAGGCTGCGGCTCGGCAGTGAAAACGAAAGAACTATGTTTTTTCCTTTTCACTACTCTCGCCTTGCACTATCTTTGCTTGCGCTATGATAGGCTGCGGCTCGGCCTAAATTGAAAAAAGCGTTGCTTTTTCCTCTTTAGGCTCTCGCCTTGCACTATCTTTGCACCACTTTCGGGGCTGAACGGATTTGACAGCGGAAGAAAGGGTGTGGTAAGCACGCAGTGCGCCGTGGGTGGGCACTATAATCTCGGCCCTCGAAAATTAATTGGCGAAAACACTTACGCTCTCGCTGCTTGAACTGAAGTACAGTAGGTTCGCTTAATCCTCGCTCCAGGAGCGGGGACGGGACATCGCCCGAAGTAGCCGTTTTTCCCGAGGCGACTTCAACGCGGCGGTGCAGCAAAATCGGGAATAGCCACGCGGGGCCTCGCCCGTAGGGTGAAAATTCAAGAGGATAAGGCGTTGGCGCGGTGGCTGCGGTCTTGCCGACGCACGAAAACCCAAACGCAGCTAAGCGTGTAGAAAGCTCATCGGTTCTCCGTTTGGACGAGGGTTCAATCCCCTCCAGCTCCACTTTTTCCCCGTGTGGGGACTACAAAAGACGACGGGTGACAAACTGTGTGGCCGCTTACGGAAGCGGGCCGAAACAACTTGTCACCCGTCTTTTTTTGTGTCTGTTCGCCAAAACTTCTGACCCGATAAACCGACGCTATGACGCTTTCTTGCGCAAGACGAATACGACTGAAAAAGTAATCCCCTCTTTGCACAAAACGCACGAGTTACCTGTCCTTACTGCATATTCCGAAGGAAACAGAAACTTTTAGCGGACACCAATATTTTTTTATCTGTCTGCCAAAATTGCTGGGGCGTTTCGGTTCCGCTCACCCCTTCCTGATGAACTTCCACAGTTCGTTCACGATTTGCGCGCCCAGCAGGCGCAGCGTGCCGAAGTAGAGCGCGCAGACAGCTGTCACGCGCAGGCCCAGGCGCAGCCACAGTGAGGCGACACCCACCGTGGCGTAGCACACGCCCGCCACCAGTGCGGCGGCGAGCAGCAGGAAGGGCGCCACGTCGCGCAGCAGGTCGGCCAGTCGCAGACCGATGAGGCGCCGCCCGGCGAAGTGCCACAGGAAGAACCACACCGCATTGAGCGTGGCGTAGACGGCCACCATCGTCTCCATACCCCAGTGCGCCGTGGCCAGCACGCTGCCAATCTGCACCGCGATGAGGCTCACGTTCATGCGCATAAACAGGCCGCTGCGCCCCGCCGCCACCGCCATTTGCTGGAATAGGAACTGCAGCGGTACGAACGCCCCGCCCACGCACAGCCACCGCAGCAGCGGCACGCAGGGCAGCCACTGCGGTCCGATGGTCACGAGGATGAACTCCTCGGCCACGCCCGCCAGCCCGAACATGGCCGGGAACGTGAGCAGCGACGTGAAGCGCAGCAGTTTGCGGAACGCCCGCAGCCGTCCGGCGTTGTCGTCGCGTATGATGGCCAGCACGGGCTGCGCCACGGGACTGAGCGTGTCGCGCACGACGCTCGTGGCCATCGTGTTCCACTTGTTGGCCTGCGTGAAGTGGCCCACAAGGTGCATCTGCCCGGCAAACATCTTGCCGAAAACGAGGGAAAGGATGTTGCCCGACACGGCGTTGACCACCGACGTGACGAGCATCTTGCTGCCGAAGCCGAACATGCGGCGCACGGGGCGCAGGTCTATCCGCGCCATCGGCAGCCACGGCACGTAGAAGAAGCGGCCAAGGAAGAAGACGCTGACGTAGGTGAGCTGCTGCCACGCCAGGCTCCAGTAACTGTAGCCCGAATAGGCCAGCGTCACGCCCACCGCTCCGCTGCACAACAGCGCGGCCACGCCCAGCACGGCCTTTTCCTTGTTCATCAGTTCGCGGAACATGTATGCCGAAAAGGGCGTACCCACGCCCGCCACAACGAACGAGACGAAAACAAGGCGCGACAGCGCGGTCAGTTCGGGCTTGCCGAAGAAGTCGGCCAGCAGGGGGGCGCAGGCAAAGAGCGCGGCATAGAGCGTCAGCCCCACGAACGTCGAGAACCAGAAGACGGAACTGTAGTCCTCGCGGCGCGCCGTCTTGAGGTTGGTCAGCGCGGCGATGAACCCGCTTTCCTGCAAGGCCACGGCCACGGCGTTGAACACCGTCAGCACACCCACCATCCCGTAGTCGCCCGGCGTGAGGCGGCGTGCCAGCACGATGCCGAACGCCAGGTTCAGCACCTGCGTTGCCACGCTGGCCAGCCCACTCCAGGCCAGGCTCCGCGCCGTCCGTTGTTTGAGGCTCTCTGCCATTGCGGGGGCAAAGGTAGTGCAAGGCGAGCGCAGCGGAAAGGAAAACCCCCGTTTTCCTTTCCAGCAGCCGAGCCGCCGCCTACCTTCGCGAAGCAGAGGAGTGCAAGGCGAGCGCAGCGGAAAGGACCCCCCGTTTTCCTTTCCAGCAGCCGAGCCGCCGCCTACCTTCGCGAAGCAAAGGAGTGCAAGGCGAGCGCAGCGGAAAGGAAAACCCCCGTTTTCCTTTCCAGCAGCCGAGCCGCCATCTACCTTCGCGAAGCAAAGGCAGGAAAAACAGGCGCAGCCTTTGTCGCCAGCGCTCGTTTTTCCTATTTTTGCCCTGCAAACAGCTTTGCCCGTCCTAAAGCAGGAACCGGCAAAGGCTGTAGGCCGAACATATTTATAAGGCGTTTACTACGACGCTTTGTCCCGTCCGCTTGAACTTCGCACCTTCAACTTCTGTCGGGGACAAGGCCACGGTGGATGCCCCTATACAGTATAGCGTCTGACTCCAGCCTGCGACCAGCGCGGGGGAAAGTGCGTGGTATTGGCGTGGGTACATCGTTGTCCGTTCCGACAGAGAGGCTGTGCGAAGGCCTAAGCGGTGGAGCGGGAATGAAGCTCCCACGTCTTTTTTAGTGTTTTGGGGAGGCATCGCTCCCTTGTCTGTTTCCCTTGACGCTGTATCCACCGCAACCGAACTTCGCAAGATGTCTGATTCTATCTTCTACAAAATCCGCTCAGGCAAGAACAGCAAGCTGCTGTATTTCACCCGAAACTATTTGAGGCAGTTGGTTCCCCGCCCGTTCTATACCCACAGGCTTCAGCAGGTGCTTCGCGCTGTAGAGGAGCGTCCCGACAAGGCGTACATCTATAGCCGTGCCAATTATTACTGCCGCCTTCCTATTGGCACGCCCCTGCCTCCTGAGGCGGACGGGATCGGGAAACTGAGGTTGGGAAGCCAGAAGGTTTATTACTTCGATGCGCAGGAAGTGTTGCGTTGGTTCCCGCCAGCGTTGCGCTGGGCCTATCTGCCCGGCGACGTGGACTTTATACCCGACAGCCCAGCCGTGAGCAAGTCGCGCCCCATTGCTTCCGACGGACGGAACGCCAACGCCACAATCCTCAAACTGGACAAGGTGCGTCATTTCATCTTTCTCCGCGACGGCAAGGCGTTTTCCGAAAAGGCAGACAAGGCCGTTTTTCTTGGAAAAGTCAATGGCAAAGCGGCGCGCCAAGACTTCCTGCGCAAGTACTTCGGCCATCCGAGGGTCGTGGCGGGGTGTGTGGACAGCGATCCCTCAATCCCGCCAGAATGGATGTGCCCCAAAATGACGCTGTACAGCCATTTCGACTACAAGTTCATACTTGCGCTTGAAGGCAACGACGTGGCCAGCAATCTCAAGTGGGTGATGTGGTCGAACAGTCTGGCCGTAATGCCGCGTCCCACGTGTGAAACGTGGTTCATGGAGGGGCGGCTCATTCCTAACGTCCATTACGTCGAAATCCGGCCCGACTTCAGCGACCTTGTGGAACGTATGGACTACTACACGTCCCATCCCGATGAGGCGCAGGCAATTATAAACAATGCGCATCGGTATTGTGCGCAATTTATGGACAAAAAGCGGGAAACGCTTATCGGCCTCCTGACGATGCAACGCTATTTTGCTGCTACAGGACAGCTTCCCGTCGAACCCTGGATGCTACAGCGCGTATAGGCGTGAGGAGAGTGGAACGGCGTGTGGCGTGCGTGGGATTCTGGTCTTGCCTTCTGTCGGCTGCAAGATAGTCCCGGAAGCGGGGAAGCAAGCAGGTGAGCCTCCCTTCATTCGGAATAGGCGAGGCCGGAACGCCCCTTTCTATGTATAAAGTGCTATTTTTGCACCGCCCGTCGGGCGAAACGGCCTGCACAAATAGGCGTTTATTAAAACGGCCTGAACTTCGCAGTGCTTTTCCGCCCACTCCGTATTATATATATTATGTATCAGCCTTTACCCTCCACCTCTCGCCCGCGCATCGTGTGGATTGACACGGTGCGGCTCGTAGCCTTCCTGATGCTCGTGTGCTGCCACTGCGGCGATTCGTTCAACTTCTGCCCTTTCCCTACGCCGCAGTTAGAGCAAATCAAACTGTGGGGTGCCGTGTGGGGTTCCGCCGTCCGGCCCTGCGTGCCGCTGTTCGTGATGATGACCGGTGCGCTACTGCTGCCCGTCAGGCAGGCCGCCGTGCCGTTCTGCAAGAAACGTATCGGGCGCGTGCTGTGGCCGTTCCTCATCTGGTCCGCCGTCTACGCCCTGTTCCCCTGGCTCACGGGTGTGGCGGGCCTCGACGCTGACGTGATTCAAGCCGTGTTCCCCTACAACGGCGACGCCGTCGGCTCGCAGGCGTGGGCCACGTCGGCGGCCTACCTGGCACTACGAAGCCGTTTTTATTGAATTTCTGCGCATTCCCTTTGCCGCCAGCAGGGAATGCGCTATTTTTGCAGCGTCTCCCCGTCCCGCAATGCGCAGAAGCCTGCCGTGGGAGGGCGGGAGTGACAATACATATAAAGGCGTTTACTTCGACGCTTTGTTCTTTGCATCTTGAAATCTCGCAAATTTCCAAGTGTAGCAAAAGACAAGGCAACGGTAGATGTCCCTGTGTGGTATGATGGCATAGCCCTCTGTATATAAATATGGAGTGGCTAATCATATCGGCGTGGGCTTCTGCGTTGCTCGTTTCTGCTACACGGGCAATGCGAGAGCCTCAAGATGTGGAACGGGTAACACAAGTTCCACGCTTTTTTGTATTGAGACACAACAAGTAATGTTCAACTTTTTAGCTCTATACGCCTATGCCACAAACCATTCCTCTTTAATTCCTTTCATAAGGATAGTTCCAAACTTTCTCCCTTTGGAGACATAATTTCTCCTATTGTAGCGTGTTCTTCCTAATGCCACGATACACAAAATCTAACCAAACCCAAACCAAAACACACAATGAAAACAAAATCTTTATTGACACTCTTCACGATTCTCGCCATTTCATTTTCAATGGGCCTAAAGGCGCAAATAATGTCGGGAAAAGAATTTAAGCAACATTTCAAGGAAGTATGCAAAACTCCGAAATATGCTTCTGCCGATGCTGTTCCAACAACCGCTGATGGGGAGCCTATTTTTTCCAAAGAATATACCTTGGAAGGAACAAGCAAAAAGGAAATCTCTGCAAAGGTCAATCTCATTCTTAAAAATAGTTTAGGAGGTTACTTGGATGACTATATCGTCAAAGATAAGACAGACAATGCAGACATAAAAACGGAAGTTACTGGTCACTATACTTTTGATTATCACTTGGGGGCGTCGTTCTTTAATCGTTATTTCATGAAATACAATATTATTACGTCTGCAACAGATGGAAAACTGAAAGTCGTCGTTACAAACTTTAGTTGCGCTTGCCAGACACTTGGAGATGGTGTCGGTGGCACGGGCGATGGTGAATATGCTTCGATGGCAGCTATCAATTCTACAAAATATGCAGTTGACAAGAAATTTACAAAGGTTCGTACTTTCTACTGGGGATATCTTCGTGTTGCTGCTATAGACCTTTCTGACATTGTCTTCAATGCTTTCAACGAAAAGATTTTATTACCCATCGAAAAACTAAACTCCCAATCTGAATCATGGTAAAGGCTTTTCAGATAACGAGGATAAAGCTAACGTTTATCCTTCTTTTGTTCTCGTCGTGTCTATATGCACAGAATTATGATTATAAAATATTTCTTGCAGGCACAGCGGAGCAAAGGAAAATGTCTTGCTATGGGAAAGGAGCGATGCCTATAGTCGGGACAGAGCTTGTTTACAAAGAAGTCTTTCAAATGCCGGGACTAAAGCAGGACGAGATCTATAATCGTGCTGTTAAATCCTTAGAGCGCATGTTTCCCAAGTACATGCACAAGATAACTTCGCAAGACGAAGTGCATAAAAAGCTTACAGGTTATGGGAAATTTGAATTTGTCTATAAGCGTAGCGGTGGTTGGATTAAATTCACTTATCCCTATGTCGTAGAGTTTAATGTAACAATAGAAGCACGCGACGAAAGATACCGTATAATTATAGATCAAGTTACGCTAAAAGACGAAGAAACAGAATCTCGGACAAATGCGGCCAATCCCTCTTTCTGCGACGCAGAAGCGTTAGACAAACAGGGTTTTGTAAAGAATTCTAATAATGGGTGTAAACGGATAGGTATAATAGCTTCTTACCTCCTTTATAGCCATTTTTTCAATCAATATATGAAAGAACCCATAAGGGAGCCTGTAACGACAAAAGTGCATGATGATAATTGGTAATTGTAAGACGCGAAATAATGTGATCTGAAACACGATTACCAATCAGATAGGCAACACAAGAAACAATACCCTAATCCCCAAATTCATACAGAGTCCTTGGATTACAATCCAAGAGTCTGTATGAATTTTTGGATTAGGGTGTTTTTAGGTGCGTGTGATGCGTCAAAAGTAGGCTTTAATGCTTCTAAGATACGATCTATTGCCGCGCGCAATGCTTTAGATACGTTGGGGGTAAGTTATTGAAGCCTAAGCCCGTCGGGCTTTCAGCCCTTTTGTTGTTTTGCGGGCGGCAAATTGCGACTAAATCACCGCCTTGTTCCGCCAAAAACACGCAAAAGCGGCGGATTTAGTGGCATTTTGGCACGCGGGTGGGCGAGCGCGTCGTTTTTTTCGTACTTTTGCGGGGAATAACTGACAATAAAGACAGACACGTTATGAACGTCGTATTCATTTCCCCCCACTTCCCGCATACCTACTGGCAGTTTTGTGACCGCCTGAAGCGTAACGGAGCCAACGTGCTTGGCATTGCTGACACCCCTTACGAGAACCTGCCCGCCGAACTCAAGGGCGCGCTCACCGACTACTACCGCGTCGACACACTCGAAGACTATGACTCCGTGTACCGTGGCGTGGCTTTCTTCGCTTCCCGCTACGGCAGGATTGACTGGATTGAGTCCAACAACGAGTATTGGCTTGAGCAAGATGCCCGCCTGCGCACCGACTTCAATGTGTGCAGCGGCGTGAAAGCCGACGGAGTGGAGGACTTCAAGGAGAAGTCGGCCATGAAGAAGTTTTACGCCCAGGGCGGCGTGCCAACCGCGCGGCAGATTCACGGGCGGCAGGGACGCGAGGCCGTTGTGGAGTTCAGCCACCTGACAGGCTTCCCCCTCATCGCCAAGCCCGACGTGGGCGTGGGCGCAAGCGACACCCACAAGATACACGACGAGGCGGAACTCAACGCTTTCTTCGACACCAACCCGCACAGCGCTGACTACGTCATCGAGGAATTTATCACGGGCAACATTTACAGTTACGACGCTATCTGCAATGCCGAGAGTGAGCCGCTGTTCGAGTCGGCCACGTGGTTTCCGCCCAGCATAATGGACATCGTGAACAAGCGCCTCGAACTCTCCTACGTCGTGCAGAAGGAGGTACCCGCGCAGTTGCGCGAACTGGGTCGGCGCACACTCAAGGCGTTCGGCGTGAAGAGCCGCTTTGTGCACTTCGAGTTCTTCTGCCTGACGCGCGAGCACAAGGGCTTGGGCAAGGTGGGCGACTTTGTGGGCCTCGAAGTGAACATGCGCCCCGCTGGCGGATACACGCCCGATATGATCAACTACGCCCACAGCACCGACGTCTACAAGATTTGGGCAGACGTTGTGTGCTTCAACGAGCGTCGCACCGACGAGGGCGAACAGTTCTATTGCGCCTACTGCTCGCGCCGCGACATCTACGACTACGCTCACAGCCACGAAGAAGTGCGCCAGCGCTACGGCCAAGGTATGGTGATGTGCGAACGTATGCCCGACGTTCTCTCTGGCGCGATGGGCAACCAAATGTATACCGTCAAACTCCGCACGCAGCAGGAAGTTGACGAATTCATTGAGTTTGTGACCAAGAAGAAGTAATAATTAAAGAGTAAATAAGGGATTACGCTTTGCGATGGCTTCCAGCGCTGCCGTAACATCCTTGTCTTTTACAGTATACCTTTTCATTCTTAATTGAAATAATGACAGGAAACTACCACAAGCACTACAGCGCCAACCTCCAGCGCGATATGGAGTACATGACCTACGGCGACACAGGCCGCCCCGTCCTTGTCATTCCCTCGCAGGACGGGCGCTATTTCGACTACGACAATTTCGGCATGACCGACGTGCTTGCCCCGTGGATTGAGAGCGGGCGCATCCGCCTCGTCTGCGCCGACAGCATCGACGGCGAGACGTGGTCCGACAGCCAAGGCGACGGCTACACCCGCTCGCAGCGCCACGAGGCTTGGTTCCGCTACATCACCGAGGAACTTATACCCGCCACCGCCGACGGGCAGACAATGATTATCACGGGCTGTAGCATGGGCGCATACCACAGTGCCAACTTCTTCCTGCGCCGTCCCGACCTTTTCGACAGCCTTGTCGCCCTGTCCGGTGTCTACCGCAAGGACTACTTTTTCGGCGACTATATGGACGACACGCTCTACCTCAACTCGCCGCTCCATTATCTCTACAACATGCCCGCCGACCATGCCTATTGGCAGATGTACCGCGAGCGCAACATGATTCTCTGTGTAGGTCAGGGCGCATGGGAGGACGATATGCTGCGCGACACGCACGAGATAGAGGGAATCCTCGCCCAGCACAACGTGCCCGTCTGGATAGACTACTGGGGATACGACGTGGCGCACGACTGGCCCTGGTGGCGCAAGCAAATTGTTTATTTCATCCCCAAGGTGCTGGCCGAGGACTGAATTACTCCGTATTTATTATTCATCAAGCACCGCGCTGAGGCTTTCCCCGGCGCGGTGTTTGCGTTATCGTTCCGGCCTATATGCCTTTTGCCCTCCCCGCACACCTTTGGGAAGTAGAAGGATTGCTGTGCGAGGTGCGCAGGTGTGGCACAGGGGCAATTTGTGAGACCAAAGTTCGCAGCTCGGCCATGCACAGCGCGCCACGCGGCAAAAAAAAGAGGTGTGGCACGCATTTTAACAAAGATTTTCATACTTTTGCGCGCAGAATAACGCAGAAACGTTCTGAAACATTATAAACCAAAATCCAAATCACACAAAGAACTATGACAAAAGTTGCCATTAACGGCTTTGGCCGTATCGGTCGCCTCGCATTCCGCCAGATGTTCGAGGCAGAAGGCTACGAAGTAGTTGCCATCAACGACCTTACAAGCCCCAAGATGCTTGCCCACCTGCTCAAGTACGACACCGCCCAGGGCGGTTTCTGCGGCAAGTTCGGCGAAGGCAAGCACACTGTGGAGGCCACGGAGAACTCCATCATCGTAGACGGCAAGGAAATCACCATCTACGCAAAGCCCAACGCAGCCGAGCTGCCTTGGGGCGAGCTGGGTGTGGACGTAGTGCTCGAGTGTACGGGCTTCTACACCTCTAAGGAGAAGGCCAGCGCCCATGTACAGGCCGGTGCCAAGAAGGTTGTCATCTCCGCTCCCGCCGGCAACGACCTCCCCACCATCGTCTTCAACGTGAACCACACGACGCTGACGCCCGCCGACACGGTCATCTCCGCCGCTTCCTGCACCACGAACTGCCTCGCCCCCATGACGAAGGCGCTGAACGACTTCGCTCCCATCCAGAGCGGTATCATGACGACGGTTCACGCCTACACGGGCGACCAGATGATCCTCGACGGTCCGCAGCGCAAGGGCGACGTTCAGCGTGCCCGTGCCGGCGCACAGAACATCGTGCCCAACAGCACGGGTGCAGCCAAGGCCATCGGCCTCGTCATCCCCGAACTGAACGGCAAGCTCATCGGTGCCGCCCAGCGCGTTCCGACGCCCACGGGTTCCACGACCATCCTGCACGCCGTTGTGAAGGGCGAAGTGACCGTTGAGGGCATCAACGCCGCCATGAAGGCCGCCCAGAACGAAAGCTTCGGCTACACGGAGGAGAAACTCGTCAGCAGCGACATCATCGGCATGAAGTTCGGCTCGCTCTTTGATGCCAACCAAACGATGGTCAGCAAGATTGGCGACGGCAACTCGCTTGTTCAGGTCGTTGCCTGGTACGACAACGAGAACAGCTACACCAGCCAGATGGTACGCACCATTAAGTACCTCGCCGAGCTGAAGTAATCGCGCAGCTTCTCACAACCAACAAACCGCAAGCGGCCACCTACCGATGTAGGTGGCCGCTTTTGTGTATTGCGCAAACTACTGTGGGTTTACTCCCGCCGCGCTTCCCCAAAATTCCATCCACAACGGACTGATTTTGCAAATTAAGCCTATATTTCTACAAATTAAGCCTTGATTTGTACAAACTAAGCCTAAGTTTCTACAATTTAAGGCTTAATTTGCAGAATTAGTCCGTTGAAAAAACTTTTTGCGTGGATTTGCTTGGCTTTTTGAGGGAACAAATGTGGGTACATTCCTAATGTGTCGCGCCGTAAGAGGATGCTAACGATGGCAAATAGGGAGCTGCTTTCGACGCTTTCGGCACGGGAAAAACGCGTTGCGAGGAGGAGGATGGTTGCGGCTGTAACAATATCCCGCGAAACGTGAAGAAACCCCGCTGTTATTGATGTCAGCGTGCACAAACGGGCAGTGGAAAGAGCTGGTTTTCACATTTTTTTACTTACTGGCTTGGCCATATCCCGTTTTAGGCATACTTTTGCGCGTCAAAAAAACAAGGGTGAAAGCCCGTCCGCACCCCCGTGCGGTTCAGAGAGTTAGAAAATTATTTCAAACACACAACAATCTAAAAAACCTACAACTATGGCAAACATTGACGTTGCTGCAAAAGTGAAAGAAATCATCAAGGACAAGCTCAGCGTGGAAGAGGCCGACATCAAGGACGAGGCCAGCTTCGCCAACGACCTCGGCGCCGACTCCCTCGACACCGTCGAACTGATTATGGAGTTCGAGAAAGAGTTTGAAATCACCATCCCCGACGAGCAGGCCGAGAAAATCAGCACGGTCGGCGAGGCCATTGCTTATATTGAGCAGAACGCTAAGTAAAGAAGCGTATTTGGTTGCGAAAAGGCTGTTTCCGGCCTTTCAGCAAAACGATTCTCTCAGGGAAATTAGGGAGTTCAGAGAAATTAAAGGAGTCTCGCCCTGCCGTGCAGGCGCATGGGTTCTCCTCTAATTCCCCACCGGGCTGCCCCGTTTCCGTTCCTTGAGGGAATCGTTTTCCTTTTCTTTTTTTAATATACGCATATAAGACATTAAGATATGGAGCTTAAAAGAGTAGTGGTAACCGGCATCGGCGCCCTGACGCCCGTGGGCAACAGCGTGCCCGAGATGTGGGAGAACATCAAGAACGGCGTGAGCGGCGCGGCCCCCATTACCAAGTTCGACGCCTCGGAGTTCAAGACCACCTTCGCCTGCGAGGTGAAGGGCTTTGACCCGCTGACCGTGATGGACCGCAAGGAGGCGCGCAAGGTCGACCCCTATGTGCAGTACTCGCTCGCCGTGGTCAAGGAGGCCCTGGCCGACAGCGGCATGGACCTCGACACGGAGGACAAGAATCGCATCGGCGTCATCACTGGCGTGGGCATCGGCGGCATCCACACGTTCGAGGGCGAAGTGGGCTACCGTGCCTGCCACCCCGAGGGCGCACCGCGCTACAACCCCTTCTTCATCCCCAAGATGATCAGCGACATCGCTGCCGGACAAATCAGCATCGCCTACGGTTTCCACGGCCCCAACTACAACACGACGTCGGCCTGCGCCAGCTCGACTAACGCCATTGTAGACGCCTTCAACCTGCTGCGCCTGGGCAAGGCCAACGCCATCCTGGCCGTCGGTGCCGAGGCCGCCATATGCGACGCCGGCGTGGGCGGTTTCAACTCGATGCACGCCCTCTCCACGCGCAACGACGACCCGCAGGGCGCCAGCCGCCCCTTCAGCGCCAGCCGCGACGGTTTCGTGATGGCCGAGGGCGCCGGCTGCCTCGTGCTTGAGGAACTGGAGCACGCCAAGGCACGCGGCGCGAAGATCTACTGCGAAGTGGCCGGCGGCGGCCTGAGTGCTGACGCGCACCACCTCACCGCCTCCCACCCCGAGGGCCTCGGCGCGCGCCTCGTGATGCAGAACGCCCTGGAGGACGCCGAGATGAAGCCCGAAGACATCGACTACATCAACGTCCACGGTACGTCCACGCCCGTCGGCGACATCAGCGAGGTGAAGGCCATCCAGCAGGTGTTCGGCGAGCACGCCTACAAACTGAACATCAGCAGCACGAAGTCCATGACCGGCCACCTGCTCGGTGCCGCCGGTGCCGTCGAGGCCATCATCAGCGTGCTCAGCGTACACAACGACATCGTGCCGCCCACCATCAACCACGCCGACGGCGACGAGGACGAGAACATCGACTACCGCCTCAACTTCACGTTCAACAAAGCGCAGCAGCGCACCGTCCGCGCCGCCCTCAGCAACACGTTCGGCTTCGGCGGCCACAACGCCTGCTGCATCGTGAAGAAGTATTCCTAAAGCCGAGAGAGCCTTTTTGAAGTTTAATAAGGTTCACTATAAGGTTTAATCAGGTTTAAGAGGTTTAAGAAGTTTAATCCGTCCGGCACGATGAGCGCCCTCGTGGCGAAGCATTAAACCTCTTAAACCTCTTAAACTTCTTAAACCTTATAACGGGTCTCCTTATTTCCCTTTTATGATAGACGTAATCGCACGCGTGAGGCTCTTGTTCGCACAGGACAAGGACTTCCGCGCCGAACTGGCCCGCATACTGGGCTTCCTCCCCCACAACACCGAGTACTACAAGGTGGCCTTCGCCCACAGTTCCAGCCAGTACCGCAGCCCCAAGGGCGGGCGCAAGCTCAACAACGAGCGGCTGGAGTTCCTCGGCGACGCCATCCTGGAGGCCGTGGTGAGCGACATCCTGTTCCACCACTTCGAGAACAAGCGCGAGGGTTTCCTCACCAACACGCGCAGCAAACTCGTGCAGCGCACCACGCTCAACGAACTGGCCGCCGAGATGGGTGTCGACCGCCTGGTGCGCACCTCCGGACGCACACAGAACCGGGGCAACAATATCGGCGGCAACGCCTTCGAGGCCCTCATCGGCGCCATCTACCTCGACCGGGGCTACGCCGCCTGCAAGAAGTTCGTCGAGAAACAGATTATGCGCAAGTTCGTCAACGTCGACGACGTGGCGCAGAAGGAGGTGAACTTCAAGAGCAAAATCCTCGAATACTGCCAGAAGAACCGCATCAACTGCGAGTTCAAGCTCAAGAGCACCGACAAGGGCGACGGCGGCGCACCGCTGTTCCGCTCCATCCTCGACATCGAGGGCGTGATGGTGGGCGAGGGCCGCGGCGCCTCCAAGAAGGAGAGCGAGCAGAATGCCTGCCGCGACGCCCTGCTGCGCCTGCGCCGCTCCAGCGCGCTTGTCACGCAGGTGTTCAACGCCAAGGAGGCGCGCACCAGCACCGAGGCTCCCATCTTCGTCGCCGTGCCGCGCATTGACGAGATTGAGGAGGAGATAGCCCGTATGAGCGAGGCACGCGCCGACCGCCGCCGCGAACAGCGCACCCGCCAGAAGGAGCGCCGCAACGATGCAGCCGAAAAGCAGGAGAAACCTGTCGAGAAGAAGCAGGAGAAACCCGCCGAGAAGAAGCAGGAGAAACCCGCTGAGAAGAAGCAGGAGAAACCCGCCGAGAACAAGCAGGAGAAACCTGCCGAGAAGAAGCAGGAGAAGCCTGCCGAGAAGAAGCAGGAGAAGCCTGCCGAGAAGAAGCAGGAGAAGCCCGCCGACGAGAAGAAGCCCGGTCGCCGTGGGCGTCGCAAGGCTTCGCAGGAAGCACAGACGGAAGCACAGGCAGAGACGCCGGTCGCAGGCGAGACGCCTGCGCTCCAACTGGCCGAGACGCCTGCGCTCCAACCAAGTGAGAAGCCCGCCCCCAAGGACGACGCCACGCCTGCTGTCACCCCGGATGTCGCTCCGGCTATTCCTCCAGTTGTTGCGTCTGCTGCTGCAGTGCAGCAGCCCCAACAGGCCCTGCCCGCTGCCGCCGTGCGCGTGGTGAAGGAGACGGAAAGCGTACCCGCGCCGCTCTTCATCGTGCCCGCTGAAAAGAAGCAGGAGCAGGCCGCTGACGCTCCCACCGAGAAAGCCGCCGAAGCTCCCGCTCCGCAGGCCGAGCAAGCCGACGCACCCGCCGAAAAGCCCTCCCGCAAACGGCGCGGAGGCAGGCGGAAGAGTGCCAAAACGGCAGAAGCCAAGGCAGAGGAAAAGGCGGAAGCCAAGGACGAGACGCCGGTCGCAGGCGAGACGCCTGCGCTCCAACTGGGCGAGACGCCTGTGGCCCAACCAGCCGCCAACACGTCGGGCACCGACACGCCAGTCGCAGGCGAGACGCCTGCGTTCCAACTGGCCGAGACACCTGCGCCCCAGCCCGCCCGCAAGCGGCGCGGAGGCCGCCGCAAACCCGCCGCCGCTTCAAAGGACGGCGCGCAGGCCAAAGCCGCCGAAGAGCCCGCAGCACCCACACTGCCTTTCGACAACAAAGACAACAACGAATAAACCCCAATAACCCCGCCCCAACGCAACAATGAACCTGACACTCCTTATTGTCATCGTCTTCATTCTGGGCTATGCCGCCATAGCCCTGGAGAGTTTCACGAAGGTGAACAAGGCCGCCGTGGCCCTGCTGATGTTCGCCTTCTGCTGGACGCTCTTTATGCTCAACCCCGCGCCTTTCATCCCCGCCGACCTTTTCACGGCGGGCGACCACGACAGCCTCGTGCAGGCCGTGAGCAGCGTCATTGAGAAACACCTGGGCAGCACCTCCACCACGCTCTTCTTCCTGATGGGCGCGATGACCATCGTCGAGGTCGTGGACCAGAACGGCGGCTTCAACTTCGTGCGCGACGTGATGCGCACCAAGAGCAAGCGCGCCCTGATGTGGCGCATCGCCTTCATGACATTCTTCCTCTCGGCCATACTTGACAACCTGACCACGAGCATCGTGATGATTATGATTCTGCGCAAGCTCGTGGCCGACAAGCAGGACCGCCTGCTCTACGCCGGCCTCGTGGTCATCGCGGCCAACTCGGGCGGTGCCTTCTCGCCCATCGGCGACGTCACCACCATCATGCTCTGGAACAAGGGTCTCATCACCGCCGCCGGAGTCATCGTGGAGATTTTCGTGCCGAGCCTCGTCTCGATGGTCATCCCGGCCTACCTACTGTCGCTGCAACTCAAGGGCGACCTCGCCGTGGTGCAGACCCAGGAGGAGACCGTCACCGTGGAGGGCGAACTGACCGCCGCGCAGCGCAAGGCCGTGTTCTTCCTCGGTGTGGGCGGCCTCATCTTCGTGCCCATTTTCAAGAGCATCACCCACCTGCCCCCGTTCGTGGGCATCCTGCTGGTGCTCGGCCTGCTGTGGACGGCCACCGAGGTGTTCTACTCGCGCCTGCCCAAGACCAAGGTAAAGGGCGACATGCAGAAGCGCGTCACCAACGTGCTCAAGCGCATTGACATCAGCACCATCCTCTTCTTCCTCGGCATCCTGATGGCCGTGGCCTGCCTGGAGCAGATCGGCGTGCTGGAACTGCTGGGCAAGACGCTCGACACGGCGTTCGACGGCAACCACTACCTCGTCACAGGCATCATCGGCGTGCTGTCGAGCATCGTCGACAACGTGCCGCTCGTGGCCGGCGCAATGGGCATGTACCCCGTAGGCGCCCCCGGCACCGACCTCGGCGTGGACGGCATCTTCTGGCAACTGCTGGCCTACTGCGCAGGCGTGGGCGGCTCGATGCTCATCATCGGCAGCGCGGCTGGCGTCGTCGTGATGGGTCTGGAGAAGATTTCCTTCGGCTGGTACATGAAGAAAATCTCCTGGCTCGCCCTTGTCGGCTACCTCGCCGGCATCCTCTGCTACTGGATCGAGAAGAACTGCATCGGCCTCTAAGCGCTTTTGCCCTTTCAGGGCGGGTTTTGTGTGTGTCGCCTCTCCCAGGGCGCTGCCCCGGGCTTTAGGCTCACCGGCCTTTCAGGCCGCACAGCGCAAGAAGAAACCCCAAAAGCCTAAAAACCTACGAACCCTTTAACCCATAAACCTATACCGTTATGAAAAAGACACTCTTTGCCCTCGTGGCAGCGATGGTGCTCTCCGTGGGCACCGCCAGCGCCCAGATTCAGTGGGGCGTCGAGGCCGGCACGCACCTCTCCAAGGTCAGCTTCTCCAAGGAGATGAAGAAGAACGTGAACAACCTCAAGTCGAGCAACACGTCGGGCTTCTACCTCGGCCCCAAGGTGAACTTCACCGTGCCCATCGTGGGCCTGGGTGCCGACGCCGCCCTGCTCTACTCGCAGAAGCGCATGGACGTCGAGGCCAACGGCGTGAGCACCGCCAAGACGTTCCGCTCGTTCGAGATACCCATCAACGTGCGCTACACGTTCGGCTTCTCCAGCCTGGCCGCCGTCTACGTGGCCACCGGCCCGCAGTTCGGCTTCAACGTCGGCAACCGCAACTGGGACTTCAAGAGCGCTGACGCCATCGGGCAGAGCCTCAAGTTCAAGAAGCAGAATATGAACACCAGCTGGAACATCGGTGCGGGTGTGAAACTGCTCGGCCACCTGGAGGCCGGCATCCTCTACAACTTTGCCATCAGCAAGTACTACAAGAAAGCCGCCGGCTCGGACTACGACTTCAAGGGCAACAGTTTCCAGGTGCAGGTGGCGTACCTGTTCTGACGTAAGGACGCGGTGACATCGCCGCACGCATCTTTGATAGAGCACATGTTATGACGCTGAAAGCGTCACCCCCTCTGTAACCGCGGGTGCGCGGAATGAAATGGAGCGCACCAGCGGCAGGTTACCGCACGAAAACGGACGCTGAAAGCGTCCCCCACTCGCGAAAAAACATTACTTTTGCCCGTCGTGGGGCACGCTTTCAGCGTGCATTCAGCGGACGCCGCCTGCTGCGGGTTCGCGAAGTGAAACGTAGCGAACCCGCAGTTACAGAGGGGGAGACGCTTTCAGCGTCTTTACGTCCGAACATTAACAAGAACAGCATCGGCACACCGCCATTAAACACCACCACTTCATAACTTTGGGTTAAACCTTTTCGGCACGCTTTTGGCAACAACCCACGCCTCCCACCCGGACGGCTTAAACCTCTTAAACCTTATTAAGCCCCTTAAACCTCATTAAACCTCATTAAACCTTTTACATGTTCCGCAACATCCCACCCGTTGTCCGCAACCTGCTCATCATCAACGTCATTTTCTTCCTGGCGCAGCAGGCATTCGACCAGCGCGGCTACGACCTCACCGACGCGCTGAGCCTGCACTACGTCCTGGCCAGCGACTTCCGCCCGTGGCAGCTGCTGACATACATGTTCCTGCACGGAAGCACGATGCACCTGCTGCTCAACATGTTCTCGCTGTGGATGTTCGGCTGCCAGGCCGAGTACGACTTTGGCTCGCGCCGCTTCCTCATCTTCTACCTGGCCTGCGGCATCGGTGCGGGACTGTTCCAGGAACTGTGGCAGACGGGCGAATACGCCCTGCTGGCGCGCGAGTACTACTACATCCCCGAAGAGGCACTCAACTCGTGGGCCACGGTGGGCGCGAGCGGAGCCGTATACGGCGTGCTGCTGGCCTTCGGTATGCTGCACCCCAACCAGCGCATCTGGCTGATGTTCCCGCCCATCCCGTTCAAGGCCAAGTGGTTCGTGGTGTTTATGGTGGTCATCGAACTGGCCGAGGCGTTCCTCTCGACGGGCAACGTGGCCCACTTCGCCCACCTGGGCGGTATGTTCGTGGGCTGGATGATGATACGCCAGTGGCGCCGCCACGACCGTGCCGCAAGCAGCGGGTTCAACAGTTGGGAGCCGCAGCGCCCCTCCCTGTGGCAGCGGCTCAAGGAGCGCACCACGCGCCGCCGCACCAACATGCACGCCGAGGTGAACCCCGACTACCGCTACAACGAGGACAAGAAGCGCAACGAGGAGCGTATGGACGAAATCCTCGACAAGGTGAAACGCTCGGGCTACGACAGCCTCACCAACGCCGAGAAGCGCGAACTCTTCGACAGGAGCCAAAGATAAGTTTTCAGTTAAAAAATAAAAGTTAAAAGGTAAAAGTGGAGTTTGGTTTCGCAGTTGGAACTGGCCCCGGCGGCCTCCCAGGCCGCCCAATGGACGAAAGGAGGCGCAGAAACGCTGTCCCGCGCACACCACGCCGCGAAAGCAAACTCCATTTTTAACTTTTATTTTTTAACTATTAACTAAAGCAATGCGCCATCTCCCCTTTGCCCTCTGCGCCCTGCCACTGGCCGCGTCGGTGGTGGCGGCGTTCGTGTCGCCCGCCACGTTCCCGGCGGGCGCGCTGCTGGCACTGGGGTTCCCGCTGTTCTACTTGCTCTGCCTCGCGGCCTTCGTCGTCGCACTGCTCTTGCGCCGCCGCACCGGGCGGGCGTGGGTGACGCCGCTGTTGGCACTGGCACTGGCCACGTCGCCCGCCCGCTCCTACCTGCCCCTCAACATCGCCCGTGCCATCCCCGCCGGGGCCGACACGCTGCGCATCCTCTCGTTCAACACGCGCAACTTCGGCGGCCACGAGGCCGACTCAGACGGTCGCGGCTATGTGGCAGGCTTCATGGCCGACGCCGGGGCCGACATCGTGTGCTTCCAGGAGGGCGCCGGCGAGCCGGAGTTCTACACCGACGAGGCGCTGCCCCTGCTGCGCGAGCGGTTCCCCTACACCGACCTCTACCTGCCCGAGCACGGCTCGCCGATGGGCATCCTCTCGCGCTGGCCCGTCGTAGGCCGGACGTTCGTCACGCGCAGCGGCACCAACCACGCCATCGCCTACACCCTGGTGCGCCCCGGCGGCGACACGCTGCGCGTCGTGAACTGCCACCTGGCCAGTGTCGGCTACACCTTGGAGCAACTCGACGGCTACGCCGACGGCCTGCACAGCGGCTTCACCCGCAGCGGCGCCATAGGGCGGGCTGCCGACATGGCACGAGCCTTCTGCCAGTCGGCGGAGCGGCGCGCACGAATGGCCGACACTGTGGCCAACTACGTCGCCGCGCACCGGGGCGAGAGCCTCATCGTCTGCGGCGACCTCAACGACACGCCCGTCTCCTACACCGCCCGTACCGTGCGCGGCCCGCTGACCGACGCCTACCGCGCCGCCGGCCACGGCCTCGGGCGCAGTTACAACCGCAGCGGCATCGCCGTGCGCATCGACCACCTTTTCTGCTCACCGGACTGGACGCCCGCGCGCTGTAGCGTCGTGCCCGTCTTCACCTCGTCCGACCACTACCCCCTGCTCGCCACCCTCTACCGCCCCGCCCCATGACCCGAAAGAAACCATCCGCAGCCGCCGCGCCGCGCCAGGGCTTCTGGCGCGGGCTGGTGTGGTGGTGCGCCACGGGCAGCGCGCTGCTGCTCTCCGCCTGCGGCCTCAGCACGTTCGTCACCCCGCTGCGCTTCCCGCCGCTGGGCGTCTTCGTGCTGACATTCCCCGTGTGGCTGGCCGCCGCCACGCTCTTCACGCTGCTGGCCACCGCGCTGCGCACGCGCCGCTGGTGGGTGCCGCTCGTGCTGCTGCTGCTCAACGCCTGGGCCGTGCGCGTCTACCTGCCCGTCAACCTGCCGCAAGAGGAGCCAAAGGGCGCGCTCACCGTCCTGTCCTACAACACGCAGAACTACGCCTACCACCTGCACGACGACTCGGCCAAAGTGGCCCTGACGCGCTACATCGCCGACAGCGGGGCCGACATCGTGTGCCTGCAGGAGGCCGTGCGCCACGACGCCTACTACCGCCGCACCTACCTCCCCATCCTCGCCGAGCGCTACGCCTACAGCGACTCGCTGGAGGCCGAGGGCAGCAGTTTCCTGAACATCTACAGCCGCCTGCCCATCGTGGGGCGCGAACTGGTGGCCGACGGTCGGGGCAACAAGTGCATGGCCTTCACGCTGCTCGACGGTGCCGACACGCTCTACGTCGTGAACTGCCACCTGCGCTCCATGGGGCTGTCGCTTGAGGAGAAAGCGGGCTTCGCCGGACTGGTGCACGACGCCGACACGCTCACCACGGGGCAGAAGCGGCGCGAGTCGGCCCTGCTCTTCACCAAGATTGCCGCCGCCAGCGTGGAGCGCGCGGCGCAGGCCGACCGCCTCTGCCAGTACCTGGAGCGTCGGCGAGGGCAGCGCGTCATCCTCTGCGGCGACTTCAACGACACCCCCATCAGCTACGCCCACAACCGCGTCGCCTCCTACCTCACCGACGCCTACGCCACCACCGCCACGGGTTTCGGACGCTCGTTCAACGCCAACTCCATGCTGGTGCGCATCGACCACATGTTCTGCTCCGAGCACTACCGGCCCCACGCCTGCCGCGTCGACCAGTCCGTCCTCTATTCCGACCACTACCCCATCCGCTGCGCCTTCGAGCGACGGTAGTGTTTCCCTTTTCCCCTATTCCCCGTAGGCTGTGCGACGGTCTTCCAGAATGTCGCTCATGTGCGCTTTCGCCCAGCCGATAAGGGCTGTCAAGTGTGGCATGAGAGAAAGGCCGCGCGTAGTAAGTGCATATTCCACGCGAGGTGGCACTTCCGCATACACCTCGCGACTTACCAGCCCGTCTTCTTCAAGTGTGCGAAGCGTTTGTGTGAGCATCTTGCGCGAAATGTCTGCGATGCTGTGTTGCAATTCGCTGAAGCGCCGTGGTATCCCGCCCGAAAGTTCGTAGAGCACCACGAGTGCCCATTTGTCACCGATGCGTGCAAGGACGTTGCGGATGGGGCAGGTGGGATAAGCGGCAGTAAGCAGTTCTTCGTGGCGCATAAGAAAAAGAGAAGTAATGTTTCGGGTTATGGGAGTGATAAGCGTCACAAACCCTTTGCCTAAGCTGGAAACGGGTGCGCGCCGTGCCGCAAAAGTACGCAGAAAAACGAGCGCGCAGTCATTTTTCTTAACAAACCGTAAAAGCCACCTGCGTAACCTGTTGGTTTGCAGCAACGGTAACCTGCGCGTAACCTCGCCACCTGCGCGTACCGTCTTGTGCAGACTCTTTCTTATCTTTACTTTTGCAACGCAAATCCAAAAACAAACCTATAAAACCGATACAGCATTATGAAAAATGTACTTCTCATTGGTGCCACGGGCTTCGTGGGTTCGGCCATTCTCAGTGAACTTACTCGTCGTGGCCATCGCGTCACAGCCTTGGTGCGTAACGCCTCTCGTCTTGCTGTGCACGACCTTGTACAGCCTATTGAGGGTGATGTGGCCGACACCGCCGCGATAACCGAATTGATGCGCGGCAAAGATGCAGTCATCTCGGCCTATAATCCTGGTTGGACGAATCCCGACATCGCTGCGCTCATCACAGCCAACTATCCGCGCATTCTGCAGGCTGCCAAAGACAGCGGCGTGGAACGTCTGCTCATTGTGGGCGGTGCTGGAACCCTGTTCTGCGCACCTGGGCTGCGCGTGGTGGACAGCGGTGCCATTCCTGAAGCTATTATGGGCGGTGTACGTCCGCTCGGTGACTTTTTCCTCCAGACGCTGACAGCCGAAAAGGCAATTGACTGGGTCTTCTTTTCCCCCGCTGGCACTTTCGATGAGAAGGGCGAGCGCACCGAAAACTATCGTTTGGGTAAGGACGACCTCATAGTGGACGCCGAGGGAAACAGCCATATCTCCGTACAGGACTATGCCAAGGCCATGGTCGACGAACTGGAGCAGCCCGCCCACCACCGCGAACGCTTCACCATCGGCTATTGATTCCGTTGTGCCAGAAAAAGGCGCGCGCCGGTTTTGCAGACTGGCGCGCGCCTTTTCTTATTATAGATAGGTAATGAGACCTCGTTTCTAAAAGAGGCTGCGAAGGATGTCGGAGGCTTCGCGTTGTCGGTAGCTCGACGAAGGTGTGGTATGGGCGTTCCACTTGTTGTCTGTACCGAGCGAGGAAAGCTCAATGTCGGCGGCGATTTCTTTTCCCACGCCGCTCACGCTGAGGCTCATCTTTTTAGGAAAGGGCTTGCCCGACACTTGTGCGAAGTTGTCGTAGCGCCACAAGAACTTGCCTCGGTCGCTGGTGGTTTTGCCCTCCACGTTAAGGCGGTCTATGAGATGATTTTTGGTGACCGTGAGAAATTCATAGTTGAGTTTGGGCGCGTCGGTGAGCGACAGCAGGGTGTGGTCACCCGCTGAGGAAAGGCGGAAACGGCTTGCAGAAATCTTGGCAGCACTTTCGCCTGGCACAAACAGTTCGTGCCAGAAAAGGGACTGGAGCGCGTGGAAGTCAAGCCCAGCTTGCGCCAAGAAAGACACGTCGCTGTAGGCCGCACGGACATACTGCTTGTGTACGCGGTCTATGATAAGTACCTCTTTAGGCGAGAACTCGATGCGCGCCACCTCTACAAAAAGCAGCACGAGCGACAATTGGATGACCTCGTCGCGTTTCATTTTGAGCGACCCTGTCAGCCCCACGTTCTTGCTGCCCACAGTAAGGTCCATCGAGAGTTTGGCGGTGAGTGCGTCGGTTGTAAGGTTGTTGGCTTCAACGCTGCGGACAAAGGCAGCCGTGGCTGCTTCGGCTGTTTGGGCGACGGCTTGGGCGGAACTGCCGCCATTTTCCAGGGCGGCGCGCTTGGTGCCGCAAGCTGTGGTCAGCAATAAGGTCGCTGTAAGCAGGATGCTAATCGTCTTGTTCATAGTAGTAATGGGATGTTGCGCTGGACGGATTATATTTTCCTCCGGCGGATTTTGCGTTGTATTTCGTTTTTTATCTCTTGTGTTTCGGTCAGTGGCAAAGCACGTTGCCAAAGGTTTACAGCCTCGTCGGTAAGCCCCAAGTTGAAGTAGATGTCGCCCGCGTGGTCGAGCATACGCCCGTATTCGGGGTCTTCGTCATATTCAGGGCGGAGGGCGGCTTGGCTAAGGGCACTGTCGGCCATTACACGGGCATCTGCATAACGCTCATTGAGCGCAAGGGCATAAGCGTAGGTGTCGAGATAAAGTGGGTCGTGTGGCTCGGCATCGACAGCATGGCGGCTTAGGTCAAGTGCCTTTTCGATGTGCTCATCCTGTTCTGTGAGCAGAATGGCGTAGTTGGCCAGCACCTCTGGGTTGCCAGGGTCGTAGACTAAGGCGCTATCGTAAGCGGCGTATGCCTCCTCAGGTTCTTCGGTCTCGATAAGAATTTCGGCGCGCAGCGTGTATAGGCGGCTGACAAGCGCTCTTGGCGAAGTGGCATCAGCGCGCTCCACACCGTCGTCAAGTACATCGAGTGCCCTGCGAGTCTGCCCCTGCATATAGAGCAGTTCGCCCTCGTAAAAATAATAGTCGGGGTCGGCTGGGGCATAGAGATGGGCTTCGCGGCAGATGTTGAGCACGGCGTCTTGATCGCCTTCGTGTGCGGCCAGCATCAGTGCCTGCCGACGCACGGCGTTATAGGACGGGGCAATTTCCAACACGCGGTTGTAGAGGGGCTTCAGACTTGGGGCGGGCACCTCGTTCTTGCCGAGATACTTGGCGCAGGTGGCTACCAATTCGCGTGGCGGGCGCTCGCTGAACAGCACAGTGTGCATCAGCGTGCTTGCGGCCTCGCTTTGTGCCCCGTTTTCAAGTATGAAACCGTCAAGAAGTTTCTGCCTCTCTCTTGTCGCCGCGCGCGGATTGAGCAGATAGGTGTTGAGCAGGCTGTTAAATGCCTGTTCATCCTCTTTGTCCAGATAGTATTCGAGCATGGCATACTGCGCGGCATCATTGTCGGGGTCGAGTGTGAGCACGTCGCGGTACGTAGCCAATGCCATGTCCTCATGTCCCCCAGCAAAATAGAGTTCGCCCATTTCTACACGATAGCGCAGTTCTGTCGGAAAAGCGCGGCACAAGTCTTCCATGGCCTTGTAACCTTCGGCCTCGCGCCCAAGCTGTTGGTAAATCCAGAATTTGCTGAGACTGATGTCGAGGCTCTTGCCTTCAATATTTTCCAGACGGTTAAGGGCGTAGAGCGTGCCTTCGTAGTCGTCACACAGTTCGCAGAGGCGTTCCAGTCGCACAAAGTTGTCGGCGGTGGGGTAGGCGTCGGCCACCAGGCGTGCCTGCGCAGCGCTTTCGGCGAAGCGTCCCTGCCGTTCGTAACTGTCGATGAGGGCTATTTTGTAGTGCTTGTTGGCGGGTGCGAGGCGCACACTGACTTGTAGCAGCGAGTCCGATAGGTGGAACAAGTATGTAGAGTCCTGGCTGGCCACGTCCTGGTAGAGCATAGCCAGTTCGTAGGCGGTTTCGGCAGATTGCGGATTGATTTCCGCCGCTGCGCGAAACAGTTCGAAGGCTGCGTCGAAGTTCTGCCCCATACGCGCCAGCAGCCCAGCGTGGTACAGTTCGCTGTAGCGCAACTGCGCTTCATCGTCCAAGGCACCTGCGCGCTTTGCGGGTGCGAGAATAGACGGCGCGGTTTGTGACGCGCGCGGTTTTTCGGCTTGACGCACAAGCGAACAAGCCGAAAGGGAAAGCAAGCAGAGTATCAGGCAGACTATGCGCACCGCTGAAGGATTGGGGTGGGGGAGTATACCGTATTATATATAGGCACTACACTCAACCCTCGACGCCAGTGTGGCCGAAGCCGCCCGCGCCGCGCTCGGTGGTGTCGAGGGCTTCGACGGGCTGCCAGGCCACCTGTTCGTGGCGCGCCACAACGAGTTGGGCGATGCGGTCGCCGTCGCTGACGGTGAAAGGGGTGTCGGAGAGGTTGATGAGGATGACGCCGATTTCGCCCCGGTAGTCGGCGTCGATGGTGCCGGGGCTGTTGAGCACGCCGATGCCGCTGCGCAGGGCCAGGCCGCTGCGGGGTCGCACCTGAGCCTCGTAGCCCGGGGGCAGGGCGATGGCCAGGCCGGTGGGGATGAGCGCGCGTTGCAGCGGGGCGAGCGTGACGGGAGCGTCGAGGGCGGCGCGCAGATCCATGCCCGCGCTAAGCGGCGTGGCGTAGGCGGGCAGCGGGTGGCGCGAGCTGTTGGTGATGCGGATGTCCATCAATAGGGCGGTTATTGTTTGCGGAGTTCGTTGTAGGCCAGGGCGTACATGCGCATCTGCTTGACCATGGCGAGCAGGCCGTTAGAGCGTGTGGGCGAGAGTTGCTCGCGCAGACCGATGCGCTCGATGAAGTAGAGGTCGGCGTCGAGGATTTCCTGCGCCGTGTGGCCGGAGAGTACCTGCACGAGCAGGGCCACGAGGCCGCGCACGATGAGGGCGTCGCTCTCGCCACGGAACGTGAGGCGTCCGCTGTCCTCCTGGCAGACGAGCCACACGCGGCTCTGGCAGCCGTCGATGAGGTTCTGCTCGGTCTTGTCGGCATCGGGCATGGCGGGCAGTTCGCCGCCCAGGTCTATGAGCATCTGGTAGCGGTCCATCCAGTCGTCGAGGGCGCAGAAGTCCTCGATGATGGCGTCTTGGGTTTCGTTTATCGTTTGCACTTCTATAGTGAAAAGTTAAAAGTGGAGTTACGTCTTGCTGGTGGGCGGCTGCACTACAGCCGCAAACACAACAGGCAAAAGGGAAAAGCGGCGGCACATCTTATCCCTCGCGCGTCCAATGTTTATTGTTCATCGGTAGTCGGCCAGCATTTGGAGGAGCGTCTGGCCGACGGCCTTGAGGGTGGCGGGGTCGATGTTGTCGGGGGTGTCCTGGGCGGTGTGCCACGTGGGGCCGAAGCCCTCGCCGCTGCCGCCGGGGATGATGTCGATGGTGGGGATGCCCACGGCGTTGAGGCTGAGGTGGTCGTCGGTGACGGCACCGCCCATCTCGTTGAGGAAATAGGAGGCGAAGCCCGCCGTCTGTGCCGCGCTCCACACGCGGGCCACGACGGGGGCGGCGTATTGCATGGAGTAGTATTCGCGGGCGAAGCGCGCGCCGCGTCCGCCCACCATGTCAAGCAGTACGCCGAACTGCGGGCTGTAGCCCTCGGCAATGGGGTGTTGCGCCCAGTAGCGCGAGCCTGCGCACCAGTCGCTGCCGTCCGTCGGGGCGCCTGCCGAGCCTTGGGGCGCGCCGTAGTCCTCCAGGTCGAAGCACACGAAGTCCACGCCCACCTGCGGCTGCAGTTCGGCGAGTTTGCGCGCCACTTCGAGCAGCACCGCCGGACCGCTGGCGCCGTCGTTGGCGGCGAGGACGGGGCGGGTGTGGTTGGCGGCGTCGGCGTCGTGGTCGGCCCAGGGGCGGCTGTCGTAGTGCGTGCAAAGCACGATGCGCTCGGCGGCCTCGGGGCGGTATTGCGCCGTGATGTTGCGGCACTCGAAACGCTTGCCGTCCCACATTGTGAGCGGGGCGCGCTGTTCCGTCACCTGGCAGCCGCGTGCCTGGAACTGCGCCACGAGGTAGTCGCCGCACCGGCGGTGGGCGTCGCTGCCGGGCGTGCGCGGGCCGAGGTCGCACTGCGCGCGCAGGTGCTGCATCGCGCTGTCGGCCTCGAAACTGACGGCGGTGGCCGTGTCGGCGTCGAGCGCCACAGTGTCGGTCTGCTTGCCGCCGCAACCGCACAGCACGAGGGCGCACAGCGCAGCGGGTATGAGTTTGCGGGTCATCTATAAAGGGGAGTTAGGGGGAGTTAAGGTGGAGTTAAGAGCGTTTCACACATCCTGAAATTCCGGGTCGGATGCGGCCTGGGCCTTGCGCATCACGCGGAGGAAGTTTCCGCCCCACACCTTGGCGAGGTCGCTGGGCGTGAGGCCCTCGGCGAGGAGGCGTTTCGTCAGGTTGGGCAGTTCCGCCGCCGAGGCCAGGCCGGGCACGCCGCCGTCGCCGTCGAAGTCGGAGCCGACACCCACGTGGTCGATGCCCGCCACGTCAATCATGTGAAGCAGGTGGCGCACGGCGTCGTCGATGGTGGCGTCGTCGGGCCGCTCGTTGAGGAACCCGGGATAGAACGTCACCTGCGCCACGCCGCCCACGCCCGCCAGCGCGGCCAGCTGCTCGTCGGTGAGGTTGCGCGGGTGGTTGCACAGGGCGCGGCTGCTGGCGTGCGAGCATACGGGAGGCACGTCGCTCACCTCAAGCGTGTCGAAGAAAGTCTGCTCGCCCGCGTGCGACAGGTCGACGAGCATACCCGTGCGGTTCATCTCGTAGACGGCCTCGCGCCCCAGGTCGCTCAGCCCGCCGTGTTCGTGAGCGGTACGCACCGCGCTGTCGCAGAGGTCGTTGTCGCCGTTGTGACACAGCGTCATATAGACCACGCCCATGCGGCGGAAGTGCTCCACGTTGGCGATGTCCGTGCCGATGGCGTAGCCGTTCTCGATGGCCATCATCAGCGAGCGCAGGCCGTCGCGCTTGTTGCGGTAGAGGTCGTCGGGGGTGAAGGCCAGTTCCACACCGTCGGTGGCCGAGGCCATGGCGCGTATCTGTTCGAGCAGGCGCTCGGCCTTGGCGGTGGCGACGAGGCGCTCCTCGGGCGACCGACCGCCCTGCGGCAGGTAGGCGGCCATGATGCCGCAGTCCAGCAGGCCGTCGGTCATCTTGTGGTGGTCGACCAGCACCTTCGCGTCGCGCACCTCGAACTGCACGCCCTGGTCGAAAAACATCGGCGTGTCCTCGTGGGAGTCGAGCACGACGACGTCGGGGCGCAGGTGGAAGTCGCGCGCGCTGCGGTGGAGCGCGGCCTGCCCCACGATATAGCGGAACAGCGGCATCATGGCCTCGTCGCCCGCCACGGCGAAGCACTCCGGGTGCCACTGCACGCCGAGGACGGGTTTGCACTCCGTGCTCTCCACGGCCTCGACGATGCCGTCGCCGCTGCGCGCCGTGACACGCAGGCGCGGACCGGGCTGGCCCACGGCCTGATGGTGGAATGAATTGACGGGGAAGCGCTCGCCCAGCAGTGAGGCCACGAGCGAGCCGGGTTCGGTCTCGACGAAGTGGGTGGCCTCGGCGCGCGGCGCGTTCTGGCTGTGTTTCAAGAGGTTGGCGTCGGGGTAGGCCGTGGCGATGTCCTGCAACACGGTGCCACCCAGGGCTACGGCCATCACCTGTATGCCCCGGCAGATGCCCAGGATGGGCAGGTTGCGGTCGAAAGCCAGCTGCACCAGCAGCAGTTCGCCCCGGTCGCGCTCGGGGTTAATGGAACCGAGCGCCGGCACGGGGTCCTCGCCCGTCCAGAGGGGGTTGAGGTCGGCCCCGCCCGACAGCAGCAGGCCGTCGATGCGTCCCAGCAGCGACAGCAGCACGTCGGCGTCGGCGGTGGGCGGTATGGCCAGCGGCACGCCGCCCGCGCGCTCGATGCTCTTGTAGTATCCCTCGGCCAGTTCCGCGCCCGCCGGGCCGAAGTTGGCCGTGATGCCGATGACGGGGCGCGCGGCGGGCGTCACGGGCGCGCCTTGCAGGCGGTCGTAGTCCGCCTTGAAGTCGAATAGAGGCATAGGTGTGGTTCCTTTTGCGAGCAAAAGTACGAAGTTGGCGCGGCTGCGTAAAAGAAAACGCCGTATTTCTACATTCCGCGCCCGTTTTGGCGGCCTCCGGCGCGCTCATTCCGTGGTTCGGAGAGCCGCCTAAATACAAATCGATCATTGATGATTTTGAAGTTATTATAGTCGCGTAGCGACGACATTGGATAGGCGGGGGTGTAAACCCCCGTTAGCGGGAAAGCGGCCGTATGAACCGCGTAGCGGTGACACATTATATGCGTGTGCGTGTGTCACCGCTACGCGGTTCTTCAATACTGCACGCATCACGGGGACTCACGCCCCCGCCTAACCTATGTCGCCCCTAACGGGGCTTTGCTTGCCCAAACAACCAATTAGGTCTAAATCCGTACGAAGCCCGCGCAAAAACTTCCCCGTGGCTTTACAATCTCTAAACTTAGGCTTAATTTGGCGAAACTAAGCCTAAGTTTGGCGAAATTAAGCCTTAATTTGTACAAACTAAGCCTAAGTTTGGAGAATTGTAAGCCAGCAGATGATTTTTTATATGGGTTTTCCACTGTTTTCGGGCACACTTCGGACGTTTTGCACCGCCCGCGCGGCTTGCCGCAAAACGCGAAAAAAACTTTTTAATCGCCTTTTTTTCAGCGCACAGCGGCTTTATTGGCGGGAAAGCCCTAACTTTGCAGGCGGTGCGAGGAAAGGAACGCACCGACAAAGGAAAAAGAAAAAAGGACATAACGACAGGATGGACCATACACTGCGAGTAATCATCAGCGGCGGTGGTACGGGCGGGCATATATTCCCGGCCATTTCCATCGCCAACGCGCTGCGCGAGAAAAGGCCCGACGCCCAATTCCTCTTCGTGGGCGCAGAGGGGCGTATGGAGATGCAACGCGTGCCCCAGGCCGGATACGAAATCAAAGGGCTGCCCGTGGCGGGCTTCGACCGCAAGCACCTGTGGCGCAACGCCGCCGTGCTGTGGAAACTGATGAAGAGCCGCCGCCTGGCGCGCCGCATCGTCAAGGACTTCCGCCCCGACGTGGTGATCGGCGTGGGCGGCTACGCCAGCGGGCCCACCCTCGACGAGGCCGCACGCCTGGGCATTCCCACGCTCATACAGGAGCAGAACTCCTACGCCGGCGTCACCAACAAACTGCTGGCCAAGCGCGCCGCGCGCATCTGCGTGGCCTACGACGGCATGGAGCGCTTCTTCCCCGCAGAAAAGATTGTCTTCACCGGCAACCCCGTGCGCCAGAACCTGCTCGACGCCGCGCCCCCCAAGAGCGAGGCCGTCAAGGCCTTCGGCCTCGTGCCGGGCAAGCAGACCGTGCTCATCGTGGGCGGCTCGCTGGGCGCGCTCACCGTGAACGAGAGCGTGCTGGGCAACCTCCCCCTGGTGCGCCAGCAGACAAAGGTACAGTTTATCTGGCAAACGGGCGGCTACTACAGCCAGTCAATCCAGGAAGAACTGGCGCGGCGCGGCAAGCCCGACAACCTCCACGTGACAGACTTCATAGCCGATATGGCCGCCGCCTACGCCGCCGCCGACCTCGTCATCTCGCGCGCCGGGGCGGGCAGCATCAGCGAACTGTGCCTGCTGGGCAAACCCGCCATACTCGTCCCCTCGCCCAACGTGGCCGAAGACCACCAGACGAAAAACGCACTGGCACTGGTGCAGAAGGACGCCGCACTCTACGTCAAGGACGACGAGGCGCGCGAACTCCTCCTGCCCTTCGCCATCAACACCGTGCAGGACGTGGAGCGCCTGGCCATTCTGGGCGAAAACATCCTGCAACTGGCCAAGCCCGACGCCGCCAGCGACATCGCCGACGAAGCTCTCCGCCTGGCCGGAATGGCATAACTCCCTTCACATCAATGCAACCGCAATCCGTATACTTCATAGGCGCCGGCGGCATCGGCATGAGCGCGCTGGTGCGCTACTTCCTCTCGCAGGGCGTGGCTGTGGCGGGCTACGACCGCACCGAGACACCGCTCACGCGCGAACTCACCGCCGAGGGCGCGCGCCTGCACTATACCGACGACCCCGCCCTCATCCCCGCCGACTGCCGCGACAAGAATACCACCCTTGTCGTCTACACCCCCGCCATACCCGCCGACCACCGCGAACGCGCCTGGTTCGCCGACCGGGGTTTCACGATGCAGAAGCGCGCCGAACTGCTCGGCACGCTGACCCGACAGATGAAGGGCCTCTGCGTGGCCGGCACGCACGGCAAGACCACCACATCGGCCATGGCAGCCCACCTGCTGCACGAAAGCCACGTGGGGTGCAACGCCTTCCTGGGCGGCATCACCAAGAACTACGGCACAAACTACCTCCTCGCCCCCCGGTCGCCCTACGTCGTCATCGAGGCCGACGAGTTCGACCGCTCGTTCCACCACCTGCGCCCCTGGGCCACCGTCGTCACCAGCGCCGACGCCGACCACCTCGACATCTACGGCACGGAGGCCGCCTACCTTGAAAGCTTCGCCCACTACACCTCGCTGGTGCAGCCCGGCGGCGCACTGGTGCTCCACACGGGGCTGCGCTTCACGCCCCGCCCGCAGCAGGGCGTGCGCACCTACACCTACAGCCGCGACGCCGGCGACTTCCACGCCCGCAACCTGCGCATCGGCGGCGGGCGCATCGTCTTCGACTACGTGTCGCCGCTGGGCGATATCGACGGCGTGGAACTGGGCGTACCCGTCAGCATCAACATCGACAACGGCATCGCCGCCATGGCCCTCGCCCAACTGGCCGGAGCCGGCGCCGACGAGATACGCCGCGCCATGGCCACCTTCGGAGGCGTGGACCGGCGCTTCGACTTCAAACTGAAGGACGACCGCCACGTCCTGCTCTCCGACTACGCCCACCACCCCGAGGAGATACGCCAGAGCATCCTCTCGCTGCGCGAGGTCTTCAACGGGCGGCGCATCACGGGCATCTTCCAGCCCCACCTCTACACCCGCACGCGCGACTTCTACGAAGACTTCGCCCGCAGCCTGTCACTGCTCGACGAGGTGGTGCTCACCGAAATCTACCCCGCGCGCGAGCAGCCCATCGAGGGCGTCACGTCGAGCCTCATCTACGACCGCCTGGCCCCCGGCGTGAAGAAAAGTCTCGTCCGCAAGGCCGACCTCCCCGCCCTCGTCGCCGACGGCGACTTCGACGTGCTCGTCGTGCTCGGTGCCGGCGACGTCGAGGACTATATGCAAACGTTTGCGGAAGCCATCAAAAACAAATAACAAGTTCAGGCCGCACGGCGGCTCCGAAATAATGGAATCTTCCCCAAAGAGAAACTACCTCCTCATTGCTTTGCAGGTCCTGCTGGTGGTGGGCGCGCTGGGCTACCTGGCCTTCGCGCTGTTCGACCTGTCGGGACGCGGCACGCAGGACGTCTGCAACACCGTCGAAATCCGCATTATGGACAGCAGCCGCGCGGGCTTCATCACCCGCGAGGAGGTGGAGCGTGTGCTTGGCGACGCCAAGGTGGGACTTGTGGGGCAGCGCCTCGACGACATCAACAGCGAGGCCGTGCAGCGCACATTGCTCAAGAACCCCTTCATCAGCGAGGCCACCTGCTACAAGACGCCCGACGGACGCTTCAACATCCTCGTCTCGCAGCGGCTGCCCCTGATGCGCGTGATGGCCGCCAACGGCGACGACTACTACATCGACGCCAGCGGGCGCGCCATGAAGCCCATGGGCTACAGCGCCGACCTGCCCGTAGCCACCGGGCGCATCACCAAGACCTTCGCCCGCGACACCCTGCTGCGCCTGGGCCTCTTCCTGCGCGACAACGACTTCTGGAACGACCAGATCGAGCAGGCCGACGTGCGCGCTGACGGCAGCGTAGACCTCGTGCCGCGAGTGGGCAACGGGCTGGTGCACCTCGGCACGCTCGACGACCTCGACGTCAAGTTCCGCAACCTGCGCGCGCTCTACGACAAAGTGCTCCCCACCGTGGGCTGGAACAAGTACGCCCTCATCAATGTCGAGCACACCAACCAGATCATCTGCAAAAAGAACAAGAAACATAAGCCACAACAGGAAGGTTAAAAGCACGCCGCGTGCCGGTTTGGTCTTACGTCCATATACGTCCGCCATCGGTAGCTCAACTTTTAGCTTTTACCTTTTATTTTTTCACTAAGACAATGACTTCACACGAAAACTTCGTCGTTGCGGTTGAGCTCGGCTCGTCGAAAGTCACCGCCGTGGCCGGCGTGAAGCAGCCCGACGGCGCCGTGCGCGTCATCACAGCCGCGCAGGAACCCAGCGAAGCCTTCATACGAAAAGGCCGCATCTACAACATCGACAAACTGGCCCTCTGCATAGGCCGCATCAAGGAGCGCCTCGAAAAAGGCGTCGGCAACATGTCCGTGGCCAAAGCCTATGTCGGCATCGGCGGGATGGGAATGCACAGCGTGCTCAACACCATCACCAAGAACTTCCCCGAGCGCGTCAAGGTGACCGACGAGATGGTCGACATGATACAGGACGAAAACAGCGCCTCGCAGCCCGCCGACCGCGACATCATCGGCGTCGTGCCGCAAGAGTACCGCCTCGGCCTGCAAAAGACCACCGAACCCGTGGGCATACTCACCCAAAGCGTCAAGGCCAGTTTCCTCAACATCGTGGCCCCAGCGCAGACCAAGCAGCAGGTGGCCGACAACTTCGCCCACTGCCGCGTCGAGGTCGTAGACCTGCCCGTGACGTTCCTCGCCGTGGCCGGCAACATGGTCAGCGAGCGCGACCGACAGAGCGGCTGCGTCTTCGTCGACATGGGCGCGCAGACCACCAGCGTGGCCATCTACAAGAGCGGCATACTGCGCCACCTCGCCGTGATACCCCTCGGCGGAGCCAACATCACCACCGACATCGCCACCGCCTACCAGATTGACGAACCCGAGGCCGAGGAAATCAAACTCAAATACAACTTCGCCATCGAGGACATCGACGAGGAGGACAAGGAAATGTTCACCACCAGCGACGGGCGCGTCTTCCCCGTAAACGACCTCAAGAAACTGGTCAGCGCCCGCCTGGAGGAAATCATCGCCAACGTCCTCAACCAGATTGACCGCTCGGGCTACACCGCCACGCAGCTCGTCAGTGGCATCCTGCTCACCGGCGGAGTGGCGCAGACGCGCAACATCGAGCGCGCCTTCGAACTCATCACCCACATACCCAAGGTGAAACTCGTCCGCAGCCTAAACCTGCAGTACCGCACAGGCAAGCAGGACTTCAACGCTGACGGCTCGTTCAACGGCGTCATCTCGCTTGTCGAGCAAGGCACGGAGAACTGCTGCGGCGGCCCCGTGAGCCAGGCCAAGGAACTCTTCGACCTCGAAGAGCAGCAGCAGAAAGCCGCCGAGGAGGCAGCAGCCCGCGCCGCTGCCGCTGCCGAGCAGGCCCCCGCCGAACCCGCGCCCGCCACGCCCGAGGCCGCTACGCCCCGCGAGGGTCGCATCAGCGGCGGAGACATCGCAGCCGACGCACCAGCCCAGCCCGAGGAAACCGAAACCAAACCCAAGCAGCCCTCCGCCTTCAAGAAGAAGTTCTCCGGCCTGGGCAGCTGGGTCAAGAAGAACCTCACCACCCTCCTCTCCGAGGACGACTGAAACCAAAGGGAGGCAAAGGGAGTTAGAAGGAGTTAAAGAGGAGTTAATGGCCGTATGTGACAGCACCTCCCTCTCCCCCATCAACCCCTCTCTCCCCTCTTTCCTTTAATCCCCAGCACCACTAACGGCACTTTAACTCCCCCTTAACTCCCCTTTAACTCCCCCTTAACTCCCCTTTATTATGAAACCCGTACAAGACGACAGCGACCTCCTGCAACTCAACGCCACGGTTTCGTCGCCCAGCATCATAAAAGTAATCGGCGTCGGCGGCGGCGGCGGAAACGCCGTCAACCACATGTACCGCGAGGGCATACACGACGTGAACTTCGCCGTCTGCAACACCGACGGCAAGGCACTGGCCGACAGCCCCGTGCCCTACCGCCTGCAACTCGGCAAGGAGGGTCTCGGCGCCGGCAACCACCCCGCCCGCGCCGCCAAGGCCGCCGAGGAGAGCATCGAGGACATACGCAAGATGCTCGGCGACGGCACGCGCATGGTCTTCATCACCGCCGGAATGGGCGGCGGCACAGGCACCGGCGCCGCGCCCGTCATCGCACGCGAGGCCAAGTCGCTCGACATTCTCACCGTCGGCATCGTCACCATACCCTTCGCCTGGGAAGGCAACAAGAAGATTGACCAGGCCCTCGACGGCGTGGAGGAGATTGCCAAGTACGTCGACGCACTGCTCATCATCAACAACGAGCGTCTGCGCGAGGTCTACTCCGACGACTCCGTCGAAACCGCTTTCAAGCGCGCCGACGACACCCTCTGCAACGCCGCCCGCAGCATCGCCGAAATCATCACCATGCACGGCATCATCAACCTCGACTTCGAGGACGTGCGCACCGTGCTCAAGGACGGCGGCGTCGCCGTCATGTCCATCGGATACGGCGAGGGCGAGAACCGCGTCAGCAAAGCTATCGAGGCCGCCCTCCACAGCCCACTGCTCAACTACAACGACATCTACAACTCCAAGAAAGTGCTGCTCTCCATCTCCTTCTGCAACGAGAGCGGCAGCGGCACGCTGATGATGGACGAGATGTCCGAGGTGAACGACTTCATGACCAAGTTCAAGGACGAGAACGTCGAGACCAAGTGGGGTCTGGCCATGGAACCCGAGCTCGACAAGCGCGTCAAGGTCACCATCCTGGCCACCGGCTTCGACCTCAACGTCGTGCCCGGCATCGCCAGCAAGCACGCCGCCCAGGAGGCCGCACGCGCCCAACTCTCTGCCGAGGACGCCGAGGAGAAAGCGCGCCGACGCAGCGACTTCTACGACCAGACGTCCGCCGGCTCAAACCGCTTCCGCCCCCGCATCTTCAAGTTCAGCACCAACGACCTCAGCAACGAGGAGGTCATCAGCCTTGTCGAGAGCATCCCCACCTACAAGCGCACCAAGGAGCAGTACAACGAAATCACCGGCAAGTCGAACGAGGGTAGCCAAGCCCCCTACGAACTCGAACCCGCCAGCGACGATTAATTAAATAATGAAAAGGCTTACCATTGCCATCGACGGCCACAGTTCCTGCGGCAAGAGCACGATGGCCAAGGAACTGGCGCGCCGCCTGGGCTACGTCTACGTCGACACCGGCGCGATGTACCGCGCCGTGACGCTCTTCGCCATGCGGCGCGGGCTGTTCGACAGCGGCACGCTCGACGCCGCAGCCCTCGAAAGCCTGATGCCGCAGGTCAAAGTGGGCTTCCGCATCGACCCCGCCACGGGGCTGCCCCGCACCCTGCTCTGTGGCGTCGACGTGGAGCGCGAGATACGCGGCATGGACGTCTCCTCGCACGTCAGCGAAGTGGCCGCCCTGCCCTTTGTGCGCAGCGCCATGACACGCCAGCAGCAACTGATGGGGCAGGACGGCGGCGTGGTGATGGACGGGCGCGACATCGGCACCGCAGTCTTCCCCGACGCCGAACTGAAAGTCTTTGTCACCGCCAGCGCCGAGGTGCGTGCCCAGCGCCGCTACGACGAACTGCGCGCCAAGGGCGAGGAGGCCGCCTACGACGACATCCTGCGCAACGTGCAGGAGCGCGACTACATCGACTCCCACCGCGCCGTCGCCCCCCTGCGCCAGGCCCCCGATGCACTCCTGATCGACAACAGCGCGCTCACCCGCGAACAGCAAAACCAATGGCTATGGAGCAAAGCCCAGGAGCGGCTGGCCTCGCCGTCGAAATAGACGCGGGCAGCGGTTTCTGCTTCGGCGTGACCACGGCCATCAGCAAGGCGGAGGAGGAACTCGCGCGCGGCGAACTCTTCTGCCTGGGCGACATCGTGCACAACAGCGGCGAGGTGGAGCGCCTGGGCCAGCGCGGCTTGCGCACCATCGGCCACCACGACCTCCCCACGCTGCGGCGCGGCACGCGCGTCTTGCTGCGCGCACACGGCGAGCCGCCCACCACTTATGAAACCGCCAGCCGGGGCGGGCTGGAAATCATCGACGCCACCTGTCCCGTCGTCCTGCAACTGCAGCGGCGCATACGCCGTGTCTACGAAGAGACGCCGCGTCCGCAAATCGTCATCTACGGCAAGCGCGGCCACGCTGAGGTGCTGGGGCTGGTGGGGCAGACCGACGGCGAGGCCGCCGTGGTCGAGACGCTCGACGAGGCCGCCGCCCTGCCCGTCGACACCGCCCGCCCGCTCGCCCTCTTCTCGCAGACCACCAAGTCGCTCGACGGTTTCCACGCCGTCGAAGCGTGCCTCGCCGGACGTATGGACGCGCCGGGGCTGTTCCGCGCTTTCGACACCGTGTGCCGCCAGGTCTCCGGCCGCCAGCCGCGCATCGAGCAGTTCGCCGTGAAACACGACGTCATCCTTTTTGTTTGCGGAAAGAAAAGCAGCAACGGCCACGCCCTCTTCGCCGCCTGCCAGCGCCGCAACCCCCGCAGCCACATGGTAGACTCCCCCGCCGCCATCCGCCGCGAATGGTTCGACGGCGCCCGCACCGTTGGCATCTGCGGTGCCACCAGCACACCCAAATGGCTCATGGAAGCCTGCCGCGACGAAATCCTGCGCCACGTCTGAGCGCCACTTGCTTGCAGGCACAAAAAAATCCGCTCCTTTGGGGAAAAGGAACGGAAAGGCTTTGGCCGTTTGTGGTACCACCAGGAATCGAACCGGGGACACACGGATTTTCAGTCCGTTGCTCTACCAACTGAGCTATGGCACCAATTGGCTGTGGCTCTAAGCGGGTGCAAAGATGCGGCGACTTTTCGGATTGGCCAAACATTTCGCCCGTTTTTTTCGTTGAGCCACTGTTTTTTGCCCATCTTGCCGTATCTTTGCACCTGCAAGCCGGTTCCACTCCCCCGTCTGCTTATCCGCACGGCGCGGAGAGTGGCTAAGAGGGAACGCCGTGTAAATCGGCGACAGTTCCCGCTGCTGTAAGCCCGCCTTTCAGCGCCCCTATGCTGCCCCGCTTTGCGGGAGCGATGTCACTGCCAGCCCTTGTCGGCAGCGGGAAGACTTATAGGAGGCGTGCGGGCAAAGTCAGAAGACCTGCCGACGTGTAGCGGACAGCCGCGCCCGGGAGATGGTGCGCTGTTTCTGCGAGCAGCATACACACCTATACATTCGCTTTCGCCTCGTTTGCAATCGCTTGCGGGGCTGCGGGAGCCGGACACGCGCCGGGCGCATCTGCTGTGCGCCGTCGCGCTGTGCCGATGTGGGAACTGCTGGCTTTGATAGCGCGAACATCTTTAACCTCATAAAAAACTTTTCTCAAATGAAGAAGAATCTGAGAACACTCTTGCTGCTGGCCGCCGCGATATGGACGGTCAGTTCCTGCGACGACGACGACCCCAAAGTGCCCGCCTTCACCGACGAGCCGTGTGCCGTTGTCGTGAACCAAGGTGCCATGGGCTACTTGTCTGGTACGCTTGATCTCCTCTCGCTGACCGATGGCACGTACACCACGGGCTACGCCGAACTCGGCGGAACGCCCGAAAACGTCGTGGAGTGCGGCGGCTACCTCTTTATCCCCCTGAACGAAGAGAACAGCATTGCCGTCTACGACAAGAGTTCCCTCCTCCGCTCGGCCACCATCGCAGTGCCCGCTCCGCAGAGCATCTGCACCGACGGCGCGCGCGTCTTCGCGGTGGGCAACGACAGCATATTCCGCATCAGTGCCACCACCCTGGCTGTCGAAGCCAAGGACACCGTGGGCCACACGGCTTTCGCCTGCACTTATACGGGCGGCAGCGTCTACGTGAACGTGGGGCGCACATACGGGCAGTACACCGGCGGCACCACTGTGGCCAAGGTCAACCCTGAAACGCTCGCCGTCCAGCAGATAGAGGTGGGCATCAACCCCTACAGCCAGATTGCGACCGACGGCAGCGGCAACGTCTACACCGTTTGCCAAGGCAATTACTACGACGTGCTCCCCACCGTCTATCGCATCGCCTCCGACGGCACATCCACGCCCATCTGCAACGGCACGCTCATCGACTGCTACGGTGGCAAACTCTATGTGGCCTATCGCACCAGCAGTTACGACGAAGCCTGGAACGAAATCAGCACGACCACCTACAAGACCTACGCTCTTGGCAGCGCCACGCCCGTGGCCGAGGACTTCATCAGCGCCGCTGCCGAGGCTCCCGCCGCCGCTACCTTCCTGCGCGTCAATCCCGAAAACGGCGAAGTCTTCATCGGCACCAACGGCGTGACGGACGGCGGCTTTGTGAGCTACCTCACGTCGGGCCACGTCTACCGCTATGCCCCCACTGGCGCGCTCCTTGCCAAATACGACGCAGGCGTAAGTCCTTATGCCATCGCCTTTGTCACCCGCCACCGTGTGGCGGAATAAACCTCTGTTCCTCCCCTTGGGAAACCACCCGGCTCTGTAGCGGACACGTTCCGCCCCGGAGCCGGGTTCTTTTTACCCCACGAGCCTTGCGGCGGAAACGTTTTGGCAACACGGCGGCGCGCAAATGTAACCACATTGTAACGCCAGCAGTTTGGACGGAAGCGGCAGGCTGTTCTATCTTTGCACCGTCAAACCACGTTTTGGCAGAACTTGTATAACCTTTTAACAAAGCGGACTTTATGAGATTGAAAAACATCCTCCCCGCAGCCCTGGTGGCCGTGGCCCTGCTCACATCCGTAGCAACCTCGTGCCGAGCCACCGCCACCGCGCCCGACTCCCTGCCCCAGGCGGCCCGGACGGTCATCAGCAAACACTTCAGCGGCAAGCAGGCCGTTTTTGTGAAGCAAGAAACCGAATGGACGCGCCGCTTCTACATCGTAGTCCTGGACGACGGCAGCAAGATAGAGTTCGACTCCCGAGGCGAGTGGACAGAAATCGACTGCGCCACGGGCAGCGTGCCCGACGCTCTTGTTCCGGCACCCATTCTGGCCTATGTGCGGAAACATTTCCCGCAGTGCGTCATCACCGAAATCGAGCGCGACGCGCGTGGCTACGAAGTAGACCTCTCCAACGGAGTAGACATTGACTTCGACCGCCATTTCCGCGTGCGCGAAATCGACCGTTAAGCACCCCCGATCCCCTATTCACACTGAAACCAAACAAGCAGATGAAAAACCGACTCCTCTTGCTGACGCTCCTGATGGGGCTCAGCGCAATCTCGTTCACCGCTTGCAGCGACGATGACGACGACGTGAAAACCTCCGACGTGCCCCAGGCCGTCATGACAGCCTTCCAGGCCAAATTCCCCGCCGCTGCCGCCAAGTGGGAGCGCGAAGGCGGACTGCTCAAGGCCGAGTTTATCAACGCCGGCAGGGAAACCGACGCTTTCTTCACCACCGACGGCACGTGGGTGCGCACCGAAACCGATCTTTTCCCCACAGACCTCCCGGAGACCGTGCGCACCTATCTCGCTGCGAACTATCCCGACTGGGCCATCGACGATGCCGACCTCATCGAAACGCCCGAAAGCACGTGGTATCGCGTGGAACTCGACAAACCAGGGTTCCCCGACGTACACCTGCGCTTCGCGTCCGACGGCACACGGCTGTAACCGCGCGGGCCACGTCCCCGTGCGCCCCGCCCCGCAACACCATCGCGGAGGCGTTTCCCCCAACAAGGGAAGCGCCTCCGTGTTCGTTTTCCGCCGTTTCCGCACAAAATAAGAGGCAGAACCGCCCGAAAAACCGCCCGCTGGCTCATAATTCCCGCGCCATCCCACACAAATCTCCAAACTAAGCCTTAATTTGTAGAAACTAAGCCTAAGTTTGTACAAATTAAGCCTTGATTTCTACAATTTAAGCCTAAGTTTGCAGAATTGCGCGGACTTGGAAACTTTTTGCAAGCCACGCGCAAAGATTTGCAGCCCTTTGCAGGAAGTTTGAAAGGGTTGTAAGAAAACGAAGGGAGGGAAAAAAGCGCCGGGCGGGGTGCGTATGTGGCGGGAAGTGCTTACTTTTGCCGCGTGCTTAGTGTAGCACGTCATTCTTATTTGCCCGGTCGCGACTCGAATTGGAACCTCGGAAATGCTACAGGGCGGATTCTACCATCATCAGAGCTTGTGCCGCATAAGGCGCAGGCTTCCCATGGATGGTAGAAGGTACGTTCCAAACCTTGAGTCGCGCATGGAGTAAGCCTGCGCTTTTTTTGTGCCTGCATAAAGCCGCGACCGCGCGGCGCAGGGGGCGCGGCGAGGAAACGGCAACCAATTTATTAACCTCTAAAAGCGAATAAGAATGAAACACTTTGCAGTGCTCATCCTGCTCCTGTGCTGCTGCGGCGTACTGCGCGCGCAGGACGTGATTGTGAAAAAGGACGGTACCACCGTGTTGTGCCGTGTCGTGGAACTCAACACCTCCGAAATCGTCTACAAGAAGTGGACAGACCTGGCGGGTTCAAACTACGTGATGAACCGTGCGGACGCCTCGTCCATCAACTACGAGAACGGGAAAAAGGTTGACCTTTCCGAACTCTCCAACCTCTACGGCCCCGGCAACCAAAACGACGGTACGGCGCGCCTCAACGACAACGCGCTGCTGCAACTGGACTACCAGCGGCAACATTCTGCCTCGCCCGACCGCGCCGTGAAGCGGTGGCGCACGGCGGGCTACGTCATCGGCGGCATCTTCCTCGCGGGCGGCGTGGCCGAAATGGTGGCGGTCGGCCTCGACGGCCATACCGGGGATATGGTCTACGGCCTGGGTGTCTGGGGTGTGGGTGCGGGCGTTTCGGCGCTGTGTTTCGCCAAAGCCAACAGGCTTAAAAAGCAGACGGAAAGGCTACAGGCCGCGACGCTCTACGAGGAAAGCGTCACTTTTGCGGGCGGTTCGCGCCTTTCGGCTGGCGTGGATTTGCTCAACGACCACGCCACGCGCACACAGACCCTCGGTCTGGGCTTGCGCTTCAGTTTCTGAAAATCCTAATGCTCCATCAGAAAACACCGAAACGAAAATGAAACATCCGGCATTGCGGCTGCTGGCCGCCACATCCATCCTGCTGCTGTCCGCCTCGTGCGCCACGCGCACTGGCGCGGGCGGCTATGACACGTCGCTCGGCGTTTATGCCACGGGACGTAGCGCGAACAGTTACGACCTCGTCCCCACAGGCGACCGCATCACCTACACCATCGACATCTCAACCCCCGAAGGGCGGCAGAAACTGCACCGCCTGTCGCTCGACGACGCGAAGCGGCTGGCCGAGACCGAGGCTTCGCGTAAGTACAACTGCGACCGCCTCATCGACCCGCGCTTCGACTACCTGAAGAAGGGCAGTCGCATCCTCCGCATCACGGTCGACGGGCGGCCAGGCGTGTACCGTGTGAAGTGAGCGGCGGAGGTAGCGGTCTTTCAGGCCGTGCTGAGGTGCACCGTCGCAATTATATTTCCGCCAACTGACAGTATAAGCGTTTACATACAGCCTGCGCAAAAAACGGGAGCACCCGCACAGATGCACAAAAGGGGCGGCGGAACGAACCGCTGCCCCTTTGTGTATCGTTGAAACGGGGTGGAAGGGAGTTGTCAAGGGGTTCTTAGGGCGTCTGGCCAGTGTCGGCGACTTTTTTGGCGAGGAGGAGGTAGTCGCGGGCGGCGCTGATGTCGGGCGAGGTGGCGGCGCGGTCGAAGATGGAGTTGGCGAGGGCGGCGAGCTGGCCGCTGACGAGTTTGCGCTCGTCGGCGTCGAGTTCGCCACGCGACACGCTGCGTTTCACTTCTTGGTATATCAGCGTGGCGATGAGGCACATCTGCTCGGGCTCGTCGCTGCTGACGAAACTCTGGCGCAGGGCGTTGAAGCGCGTGAGCGGTGTGGAGAGGTTCAGCGTGCCGCCAGCCAGCAGCCCCTGGGCGAGGAGCGGGGAGGTGGTGGCGTCGAAGGGGAAATCAAAGGGGAAGTCGAGCGTGGCGATGTCGGTCACAATCTCGAAGTTTGTGTCCAGCCCGCCCGGCGCACCGAGCGGATTGGCAGCGGTGGCGGCGACATCGGGGATGCGGGCGTAGGCTACGATGAGGCGTCCTACTATTTCCCGGCCAACCTTGTACCACTCTATGCAGTAGCAGGTGCGGTAGCGGTCCGTGGGTTCCGCCGACTGGTCGGCGATGTTCACGAAGGCATAGTTCTTGCTGCGGTTGCGGCCTATTTCGACATACTGCGAAGCGTCCTCGCCGTAGATGATGTTCCAGGCGCGTGGCTGCTGCTGGGTTTCGGCCAGGTAGGTCTCGACGCGGTAGCAGGCGGGGTTGTCACGCTCGGCCGCCATGGCGTCGAGAATGTCGGCAACGAGGTGCGACTTCTTTGCTTTCATCTGGAACTTCCACGTTTCGAGCATAGAAGCCTTACTGGCGGTGCCCTGGGTTGCGGGGCGGCCGTAAGAGATGCTGTAGGCGGTCAGCACCTTGGGGTCGGACACGAGGCGGTCGAAAGCGGCCTGCACTTTGGGGCGGAGACGGCCTGCGGCGTCTTGGATGGCGTCCTGTGCGAACGAGGGGGCGGCGGTGGCGGCGAGGAGCACGAGGGCCGCGAGGATTCGTAGGGTTTTCATATTCGTATGGGTTTGGTGTTTGTGTTGTTTTGGGGTTGGCGGGCTTGGCGGAAAGCGGGGCGGGCGGGTTGCCGTTGGCGCAGGGTGATGAGTGTGGCGGCGGCTTCCTCGCCGACGATGCGGCTGGCGTAATGCGTGTCGGCCTGGGCGGCGCGGCGGTCGAGGGCGCGGTCGGCGGCGGTGAAGGCCGGTGAAGCAGTGACAGCGGCGGGCGGC
>JAGBKI010000057.1 GCA_017933995.1 Bacteroidaceae bacterium
AAAGCAAGCAAAACAAGGTTTTGGTTGCCTTTTGCCGAGCCGCAGCCTAACTTCGCGAAAGCAAAGTAGCGCAAGGCGAGCGCAAAAGCAAGCAAAACAAGGTTTTGGTTGCCTTTTGCCGAGCCGCAGCCTAACTTCGCGAAAGCAAAGTAGCGCAAGGCGAGCGCAAAAGCAAGCAAAACAAGGTTTTGGTTGCCTTTTGCCGAGCCGCAGCCCCATGCCAATAAGCAAAAACGCTTGTGGGGCACGCTTTCAGCGTGCGTGCGCTATATGCCAACAGCCGCAGGTGCGCTCCATTGCATTCCGCGTACCTGCGGTTACAGAAAGGCAGACGCTTCCAGCGTCTTTGGGCAGGCTTTATCTTCGTAAAAATCCTGAAGAACCCCCAATAAAGTTTCCTAAAGCCCTGGTAATCGCGCCCGGCGTGGACAAAATCCTTTTTATGCCCACAAAAATCTATAAACCAAAGTTTGGTCTGTACAAACCAAACTTTGGTTTGTACAAACTTAGGCTTAATTTGTACAAACATAACCTTGATTTGAAGAATAGGAGGGACTTAGACGCGAATAGGGCGGACGCAGCAGTTTTTTTGAGCGACAGCGGCGCAATTTTAGGCGTATTTCCGACAGACAGGAAGCACAACAAGTTGGTATCGAGAAAATATAATAAAACAGAAAGGCACACTGCGAAATGTTAAATAACATTTTTCTTCGTCCAGCAGCGCGTGCATTAAACCTTTTGCTCCTTTTTTGTTCTTACCTTTGTCGCACCGAACAGTTTTATGAAGAAAACAACCATTTGGATAGTCGCCATCGTGATGGGCGCGTGCTTTTTGGCGCTCATCCTGCTTGAGGCGGGCTACATTGACGACATCGTAAAGATGCGCCGCAGGCAGGTGGACACGTCCGTGAACCGCGCGCTCTATGTGGCCGTGCGCAACGTGGAACTCGACGAGACGCAGCGCGGACTGGAAATGGGCTTGTCCATGAACGGTCGCGACACCACCGAACTGCGCCGCGAGGCACTGGCCGACAGCCTACAGAAGATGCCCGACGCATGGGGCACGCAGCGGCGCAGCCTGGCTTTCAGCGACGCCGAAGCCCCCGCCGCCGACTCCCCACAAGGTGTGCGGACCTTGCGCCGCAAACTCTATCGCACCAACCTGTCGCAATACAAACGCGCGCAACTCGAAGAAGTTATTTTTGACATCCTCTATAAAGCCAGCGAACTGCCACTCGACGAGCGCGTGGACTTCAACAAACTGGATCTTTACGTGCGCAACGCCTTGCAGCGCGAGGGCATAGACCTCAAGTTCCACATGACCGTGCAGAACAGCGACGGCGAGGAACTTTTCCGCTGTAAGGACTACGACCCGCGCGGCGAGCAGACATCCTACACCGCCACGCTGTTCCCCAACGAGAAACAGACACTGACGGGAAGCGTCACCGTACACTTTCCCGACATGAACCGCTACATTTTCGCCAGTGTCCGCTTCATCATTCCCGCCGTCATATTCACCTTCGTGCTGCTTGTGATCTTCTGCTTCACGGTCTACATCATCTTCCGACAGAAGCGGATGTCAGAAATCCGCAACGACTTCATCAACAACATGACGCACGAATTCAAGACGCCCATCTCGACCATCTCGCTGGCCTCACAAATGCTCTCGGACCAAAGCGTGCCGAAGTCGCCCGCCATGCTGGCCCACCTGAGCGGCATCATACGCGACGAGACCAAGCGCCTGCGCTTCCAGGTGGAAAAGATACTGCAAATCAGTATGTTTTCACGCCGCAGCGGGGCGTACAAAAACAAGGAACTCGACCTCGGCACCGTCATCGACGACGTGGTAGGTACGTTCCGCCTCAAAGTGGAAGCCGCAGGCGGGCGCATCGACACCGACCTGCGCGCCACCAACACCAAGGTATACGGCGACGAGATACACCTCACGAACGTCATCTTCAACCTGCTTGACAACGCCGTGAAGTACAAGAGCGACGAACGCCCGCCCGTGCTCTCCGTCAGCACGCGCGACGACGACGGGCGGCTGCGCATCGAGGTGCAGGACAACGGCATCGGCATCCGCAAGGAGGACGTCAAGAAAATCTTCGACCGCTTCTACCGCGTGCACACCGGCAACCGCCACGACGTCAAGGGCTTCGGACTCGGCCTGGCCTACGTCAAGAACGTCATCGACTACCACAAGGGCAGCATCCACGCCGAGAGCCAGTACGGCAAAGGCACACGCTTCATCATCACGCTGCCCGTGATAAAGGCATGATGAGGTTTAAGAGGTTTAATGAGGTTTAAACCTTCAGGCACGCCGCCCATACTCTCCATAAAGCCCATTAACCCCACGCCGCCCCAACCAACTGATTAACTGATTAACTTCCCAACTGATATGACCCACAACGACAGAATGCACATCCTCCTTTGCGAGGACGACGAGAACCTCGGTATGCTCCTGCGCGAGTACCTCCAGGCCAAAGGCTACGAAACCACCCTCTGTCCCGATGGCGAGGCAGGCTACCGCACGTTCACCTCCACCCACTTCGACATCTGCGTGCTCGACGTGATGATGCCCAAGAAGGACGGCTTCGCGCTGGCCAAGGACATTCGCCTGCAAGACCGCGACGTGCCCATCATCTTCCTCACGGCCAAGACGCTCAAAGAAGATATCGTCGAGGGCTTCAACATCGGTGCCGACGACTACCTGACCAAGCCTTTCTCGATGGAAGAACTCACGCTGCGCATCGAGGCCGTGCTGCGCCGCGTCAAGCGCCGCCGCAACGAAGACCAGGACCAGTACGTCATCGGCTCCTTCACCTTCGACACCAAGAAGCAGATACTCTACCACGGCGACGAGCAGACCAAACTCACCACCAAGGAGAGCGAACTGCTGACCCTGCTCTGCGCCCACGAGGGCGAGGTGCTGCAACGCGACTACGCGCTGAAGAGCATCTGGATTGACGACAACTACTTCAACGCCCGTTCCATGGACGTCTACATCACCAAACTGCGCAAGCACCTCAAGCCCGACCCCTCCGTAGAAATCATCAACATCCACGGCAAGGGCTACAAACTCGTCACGCCCGAAAACCAGCAATAGTCCCTACGGCTTGGCGACAACCGCAAACGCAAGCCCGGCGCAGGACACGCGAATGTCCTGCGCCGGGCTTGCGTCTTTACGAAATGCGCCGTCAGAGTTTGTCGAGTGCTTGGCGGATGTCGTCAAGGATGTCCTCCACGTCCTCGATGCCCACAGAAAGGCGAATGAGATCGGGCGCGACGCCAGCCTCGCGCAGCTGCTCGTCGGAAAGCTGGCGGTGGGTGTGGCTGGCGGGGTGTAGCACGCAGGTGCGGGCGTCGGCCACGTGGGTGACGATGGCCACCAGGCGCAACGCGTCCATGAAGCGCACGGCTGTGGCGCGGTCGCCCTTGAGGCCGAACGACAACACGCCGCACGAGCCTTGGGGCAGGTACTTTTGGGCCAGCGCGTGGCTTTCGTCGCCGGGCAGGCCACTATAGCGCACCCACGCCACACGCTCGTCGGCAGCCAGGAACTCGGCCACGCGCTGCGCATTCTCGCAGTGGCGCGGCACGCGCAGGTGGAGCGTTTCAAGCCCCAGGTTGAGCAGGAAAGCGTTGTGGGGCGAAGGGATGCTGCCCAGGTCGCGCATCAACTGCGCCACAAGTTTCGTCAGATAGGCCGCCTTGCCGAACGCCTTGGTGTAGGTCAGGCCGTGGTAGGAGGCGTCGGGCGTGCAGAGGCCGGGGAACTTGTCGGCCTGCGCCTCCCAGTCGAAGTTGCCGCTGTCCACGACACAGCCGCCCACCTGCGTGGCATGGCCGTCCATATACTTCGTCGTGGAGTGCGTCACAATATCGGCGCCCCACTCGAACGGGCGGCAGTTCACAGGCGTGGGAAACGTGTTGTCGACGATGAGCGGCACGCCGTGGCTGTGGGCGATACGGGCGAACTTCTCGATGTCGAGCACCTTGCAGCCGGGGTTCGACACGGTTTCGCCGAACAGGGCTTTGGTGTTGGGGCGGAAGGCGTGGCCAATATCCTCCTCCGAAGCGTCCTGGCTCACGAAGGTGCATTCGATGCCCAGTTTCTTCAGCGTCACGCCGAAAAGGTTGTACGTCCCGCCGTATATCTCGCTCGACGCCACGATGTGGTCGCCCGCCTCGCAGATGTTGAACACGGCGTAGAACGTCGCGGCCTGCCCGCTCGACGTCAGCACGGCGCCCACACCGCCCTCCAGTGCGGCAATTTTAGCCGCCACGGCATCGTTCGTGGGGTTCTGTAAGCGCGTGTAGAAGTAGCCCTCCTTCTTCAGGTCGAAAAGGTCGGCCATCTCCTCCGTGTTATCGTACTTGAACGTCGTGCTCTGCACAATGGGCAGCACGCGCGGCTCGCCGTTCTTCGGCGTCCACCCCGCCTGTACGCACAGGGTGGCCATTCGTTGTTTCTGTTCCATATTGTCTTGTCGTTTTTGCTTTACAGCTGCAAAGATACGGCAAGGTAGGCGCGAAAGGGGGAAACGTTACCCTAATTCTCCTCGTTGCCGCGCCACGATGACAAGGAAAGTGATAAGTTCCGAGGCGGGGACGGCGAGCCAGAGGCCGACATCGCCAAGGATGCTGGGCAGGAGGATGAACGTGGGCACCACGACGATGAGGCCGCGCAGGAGCATATAGAGCGTGGCGCGGCGCGGCTTCTCGATGCTCTGGTAGTAGCCGATGTAGACGAGGTTGAGGGCGAAGAGCACGAAGCTGAGCGAATACCACGGAAAGCCCTCGGCGGCAATCTGCCACGCGCGGCTGGCGTGCCTAAGCTGTCTACGTCGTCATCGTGGCGAGGAAGAGGAGGTATTTCTTAAAATTGAAGTTCATCCGTTTGTTTCTAATAACATTATTAAAAAGTCTCCATCTCGTCTTCGTTCATATCAACACCCTTAGATTTCATGTCGCTAATGATACTCTCCCAAGCCTGCTCATCGTTTGAATAACGCGAGGCAAAAATAAACATTAAGTCGTCATAATCTTTTACATCGTAAGCATTAAGAACTTTATCCAAATCTGCGAAGGCATTTCCTTCTTCTGTATGGCCATCAGAATACTCGTTGATATAATCTACCTGAAATTGATATATGCCATCTTCGCAAATATCTTCACAATAGATAAAAACCCTCTTGGTAACTCCTGGATATTCCTTATAGAATATTTCGCACCTTGTTTGATGTTGCTAAAGATGTTGGTGATGACTCCGAATGGTAGTACCTCAGCCAATATCCATGCTGGGGGATAGACATCGGAGTAAGTCTGCTTAAAATGAACGATAAAGTCCTCGCGAGAGCGATGCTGCTCCGCATCTATCAGTTCCATCGTGCGGCGGAACTTCCCTGCATCAATAAAGTTTCCCCCGTCGGTCATCCAAAAAGGATTGCCCGTCATCTCGCTTCCTATGTTTACAATCGCGCTCCTCACGGCCACTTCAATCTTTTCAATCTCGTTGAAGATGAGCAGGCGCAGTTTCTTGTCAAAGCGATAGAGCATCATCACTTGGCTGAACGATGTACCGGGCTTGTAGCGGTGTAGTCCTTTCGGCATCCGTAGCAAGGGATACATATAGGCCGACAGACGGTAATAGCCTATGTGTTCAAGATAGTTCGCTGCTTTGGCGGTATCATCCACTTGCAAGCCGCGCGATTGCAGGAGACTTATGAGGCCATGTGATTTGACATAAGGTTTGCGGAAGGGTTTTCGCTCTGTCATAGTATAAAAATAAAACGACCCGCACATTTGAGCATCGTGGAGAGGCTTGGCGGGTTCTGGTGGTGCAAAAGTACGGCCTTTATTCGAGTTGACCAAATTTTCTATGGGGAAAAGTGAATAATTCAGTTTTTGAAATTTTTCTTTCCGACGCGCTTCTGCTTCCCGCTCATTTCAAGGATGTGCAGGCGGATGATGGCGGTGCGGGGCAGGGAATGCTCGGTGTAGCGCAGGCCCTTCTCCATATCATTGGGCGAAAGTTTTTGGAGCAGGAGGCGGAGGGCTTTGCGCCGCTCTTCGTCGCTCTGGCAGACGGTGGCCGTGGCGCGGAGGACGACGCTCTCGTATTCGGTGGTGAACTGCGAGGGAAGCAGATGTACGCGCCCTACGACGCAGAACGATACCTCCGCGCAGTGCCGGATGGCGCGCAGTTTCCGCCCCTCGGGCGCACAGTGGACGTAGAGGCTGTCAGCCCCGTCCCAGACGAAGTTCACGGGAATGCCGTAGGGCTGCCCGTCAGCGTCCACCATCGACAGCACGCCGTACTCGGCCTCGCGCAGCAGTTCCAGCGCCCGCTCCTCGTCGAGCAGGCGGTCTTGCCGCCGCACGCTTTGGTTGTTATAGGTTATCATAAAAGTGGAATTATTCAATGGCTTTTTTCAGGCGTGCTGGGTTGCAGCCAACGAGGGTTCGCGGGAGAACGTCCTTCGTCACTACCGCACCAGCGGCAACTACTGCGCCGTCGACCAAGATGCGTGCGCGGATGTCGAGGATTTCCACGTCGCACGACTACAGAGTTGTTGCTTGCCTGTCATAACCGGAGACTTTGAGTTGATAAGTTCTTGAGTTTGCGTCAGCAAAAGTACGCAAAGTGTTAGGAATAATTCTCTTCCCTGCGGCACAAACTTGTAGAAGTTGGCTTCGCTCCGTTCTGGGGACACGGCCACGGCGAAGCAAATCTGCACAGCCCGCCGCGTGTAGTGCGGTGATGGCTGAGCCTGCAAACAGGCGGCTGTGAAGAACGGCGGTATTCTTAATCCCGTGTACCGCCACGAGAAGAAGGAAGGATGCCTACGCCAACGCAAAAATTGGTTCAACACTTACCGGCATATCTCCGTTCAAGTGTTGAAGGAAAAACTCGTTGAACTCATCGGAGAAGAATGTCCGGGTTTGTTTGACAATTTATTGAGCCGCGAGCGCGGTTAATATCATATTTTTTTATCTTTGCAGAAAAAGCGAAGATACGCTGCGGCTCGGCAAAGAAATCACATCCAGATATGTTTTTTTGCACTCGCCTTGCAGTATCTTTGCACTTGAACTATTATTTGACTTCATCCCTATGTCTTGTGGACGTAAGGTTTGTGTATTAGATAAATATTCACCCTAACAATAACAATTATGAAGCAAAAGATTCAATTTCTCTTGATGGCCGCCTGCTTCCTTTGCACGGGCTTAGCCTTTACATCGTGCGGCAGCGATGACGATGATGACGGTATTGTGCCACCACCTGTAGAAGATGTTCATCAATACGTTGATTTGGGCTTGCCCAGCGGTCTGAAATGGGCAACGTGTAATGTCGGTGCTGATAAGCCAGAAGCCTACGGTTCTTATTTCGCTTGGGGCGAAACGCAAGCGAAGAACGACTATACGTGGGCTACCTACAAGTGGGGAACGGAAGATGAACTTACAAAGTATTGCGGCGATTCTAACTATGGCAAAGATGGCTTTACCGATGCGCTGACCGAACTAGAACTGAGCGATGACGCTGCGCGTGCTAATTGGGGCGGCCAGTGGCGCACGCCTACCAAGGAAGACTTTGCAGAACTTATCGCCAATACAGATAACACGTGGGTAGCCGACTATGAGGGCACAGGTGTCAGTGGCTACAAGTTTACGAGCAATAGCGATGCGACAAAGTCTATTTTCCTGCCTGCTGCGGGCTGTCGCGGTGGGGCTTCGTCCTTCGGCAGGGGGGCGGAGGGCGACTATTGGTCACGTTCGCTCCACTCGGGTTACCCAGGCAGCGCGTACTACTTGGACTTCAGTTCAGGCAGCGTGTACGTCGACTACTACGGCCGCTACTGCGGCTTCGCCGTGCGTCCCGTGCGTCCGTAAGGAAAACGCAAGAAGCGTGGCTAATCAATTCTCTTTGTTTAGCCAAATACACTATTCTTGGTTTATCTAAGCAAGCGAAACAGATAAAATCACTGTCTTTTCCCACCCCTCCCAAGCGTGCTAATTTTGCCCATTGCAGCAAAATTAGCACGCTTGTTTTATGAGCAGCACCAACATCAAGACCAGCAGGACTCATCGGCGATACCTTTTTGGCGCAAGGCGAAATCGGCGATACCTTTTGGCGCAAGGCGAACGTAGAGTACCCTGTATACTGAGCCGCAGCCCAAAAGCCTGTAAGGATTTTTCGACTTTATTCAACAACTTAACCCCCTCGCGAACGCAGGTAAAATCTTATTCGCTCCGCATTATTTCCACCTAATAGTTTGGCTGTTTGATATAAAGACCGTACTTTTGCATCACGAGAACCCGCCAAGCCTCTTCACAATGCTTAAATCGGCGGGTCGTTTTATGTTTATATGGCACATTACGCAAAGAGACACTCGTCACCTGGTCAGTTAGTGGCATTGCTGCAATCGCGCGGTCTTCACGTTGAAGATGCAGCGCGGACGCAGAAATATCTCCGCCACATTGGTTATTATCGCTTCAGCGCATACCTCTACCCGCTACTAACCACACCAAAGGAAAACCACGTTTTCAAGCCTGGCGTAACGTTTAACCAAGCGTTGGATATGTACCGCTTTGACCGGCACTTGCGGCTGCTGATGTTCAACGAGATTGAAAAGATAGAGATTGCCGTCCGCAGTGCCATAGTCAATATCACAAGTCGAGAAACGGGCAATCCGTTTTGGATGACCGACCCTTCTTGCTTTTATGACGACAAGACTTTTGCCAAGACGGCGCAACTCATAGATGCAGAATTGGCCAAATCCCGCGAGGGTTTCATAGAGCATTTCCGCAACACTTACTCCGACCCTTATCCTCCTGCTTGGATGTTGGCAGAGATTCTTCCCTTAGGTGTCTTGACCAAGATATACGACAACATCAAGAGCAATCAGATACGAAAGCAGATAGCAGGTGAGTTTTCGTTGGGCGTACCGGTGTTTCTCTCATGGATGACGATTATTACTGTTGCCAGGAACAACTGCGGCCATCACGCCCGCGTATGGAACCGCACCTTTGCCCTGCGGGTATTGACGCAGCGGCGTATGGCGCGGCCTTGGATAGCAATCCCCGTCAATCAGAAGAAGGCGTATTTCAGTCTATGCATCATCAAGTATTTTCTGAACATCATATCACCCAGCAACGATTTGAAGGCAAAAATCAATGCGCTATTTTCTGCTTACCCGTCTATTGACATTCACGCTATGGGCTTCCCGCATGGTTGGGAGGCAGAACCTTTATGGAACGACATCCATTAATTGATATATAAGATAGATAATTCGGAATTTATTCTTTTACTCGGCAGTTGGAGAATGCTATGCTGATGACATTCAGCGTTCCATTCTGAACCGCTTCGGCCCCACGCCCTTCATCCGCAGGAAGAACTTGCTGAACGACGACTGGTCGGCGAAGCAAAGGCGGCGGGCGATGGCGGCGAGCGGGAGGTCGGTGGTTTGGAGCAGGAATGAGGCCTCCATCAGCAGCATTTGGTTGATATAGTCCACGACGGTGCGGCCCGTCACTTGGCGCACGATGCGCGAGAGGTGGGTGGGGGTGATGCAGAGTTCGGAGGCATAGAAGGCGATGTCGTGATGCTCGATGAAGTGCTGGGGCAGCAGGCGCATGAAGCCGACGAAGAGTTCGGTGGTGCGCTCGCCGTGGTGGCGGGTGCTGATGGCGCGCTCCTGTATGTCGGTGAGGTCGAGCAGGAAGAGCGTGTAGAGCGTGCGCTGGGCTTCGGAGCGGAAGCGGTGGGAACTGAACTGGTAGTCCTTCACCTCGTGCATACGCCGTCGCAGGCGGTCGAAGCTGTCGTCGGGGATATGCACCACAGGCTGGCCCCACTCGGCGACGGGCAGGTAGGCCGTGCGGATGATGTCGCGCACGGTGGGCATCTGGAGCGTCACGCCCTCGTCGGCCATCAGGCAGATGCCCCGATAGTCTTCCGAGCCGCCGACGATGGTCACCTGGAAGCCTGGCTAGTAGATGTAGAGGTCGCCGCGCTCCAGCGTCAGCGAGCGTCCGTTGTAGAGCAAGTTGAGCCAGCCGCGCTCCACGAGCGTAAACGTGTAGGCAGCGAGCGAGTCCTGCATACGGTTGGTGTAGAACGTCAGTTCCGTGTCGGTCTCGCTACAGGCCAGCTCGTCAGAGGGGATGTCGGCATTGTCCACGCCCAAAACAAGATGAAAGAAATCGCGCAGTCGGTACATATCGCTGCAAAGATACGGATTAAAAGCGAGAAAATGTTTGTTTCAGACAAATTCCTGTTCGCCTCGGATTGCGAGGATAAAGCGCCCTCGCCGTACTTTTGCAGCCGAAAACATCTATAATCAAAAAGCGAAACAACTATGACTAAAGCAGAAGCATTGAAGCAGTTTGCCGAGCTCGGCGCTGCGTGGTTTGGAAACAGTAAGCAACACTTCGCCTTCTCGGCCTACTGCCGCTTGCAGGGCTGGAACAAGTTGGCCGACAAGTGGAAAGAAGAGGCCGAAGAAGAATGGGAAGAGGCCGAAGAGGTGCTCCAGCGCCTTGTGGAACTTGGCTGCAAGCCCGCTGACCTACAGGAGGTCATGAAGACGCGCGAGTTCCCCTTCTACGACGACCCGAAGCAGCAGCTTGAGTCGGACTATTCGGATGAGGCAAAAGATGCCATCCGAATGTTGAGCGAACTGGCCACAGCCTTCGCCGACGACTATCCCACGCAGAAACTCATCCAGAAATGGATTGACGGCGAGCAAGAGCACTTGGCTTGGATGGCTCAATACCTGAACTACATCGACAGACTGGGCTACGAGAACTTCCTCGCTGCAATGATGTAATTTTAACTTAACACGAATTATCATAAATTGGCCACGAATTATTCATGAATAATTTATGTTTAATTTGTGGTAATTCGTGTTTAAATAGAAAACAAAATGGAAATCAAAGCAATCCGCATGTTCGACAGCGGGTTTATGACCCAAGCCTTTGCCTTTGGCGGCGAGGACAAGGCTGGCTTCGACGAACAAATCATCTACCGCAGCTCGCTCCAGAACTTCCTCATCGACACGGGCGAGGAAGTCATCCTCATTGACACGGGCTTCAAGACCGGTATGGCAGCCCCCGCCAAGAAACTCGGCGCACCGCTCTACATGGGCGATAAGGTGGCCGACTATATGGAAGCCTTCGCCGCCCTCGGCTATCGGCCCGAACAGGTGACGAAGATACTCATCACCCACAAGCACCCCGACCACACGGGCGCGCTGGAGTATTTCCCCAATGCCAAGGTCTATATCTCGCCCGAAGATGCCGACGCACTAAAACTGCCTGAGGACGACCGCATCGTCCGCGTCGCCTACAAGGACGGAGCCTACAAGAACTTCCCCGCCAGCGAGACCATCCTCCCCAGCCTTCACTTCATCGAGGCCAAAGGTCACACCCTCGGCAACAGCATCGTCATTCTGGAAGACGACGGCCTCTACTATATGTTCCACGGCGACGTGACCTACTGCGACGCGGCCTTGAAAGCCAACAAACTCAGCATCGTCTACGAAGACATCCGCGCCGCCCGCGAAACCCTCGACCGTGTGCGCGAGTTCGTCTCGAACCATCCCACCGTTTACCTCTCCACCCACTGCCCCGAAGGCTACGAGAACCTGGAGATGAAGCGCGTGATGCGGCTGTAGGACTACCGCCCAGCCCCCCGCGCCGCCCTCGCGCGATAATTAAAGGAATAAACAAGCGTGCTAATTTTGTTCGTTACAGCAAAATTAGCACGCTTGGGGATGGCTATAAAAGACAGCGCGAAGGTATGTCTTGTGGTTTGTTAATCGTGAAGTTGCCTCTCTCTCAAATAGTCGAGCAGCCGCTGTGGGCGGTCGGTCTGAATGATGCGGGCGTGAAGGGTGTCAATGAGATAGCCGTACCCTTGGGAATGGTCGCGCAACGAAGCGTCGTCATCGTGCGCTCCGGCCATCGTGTCCCACATCGTGTTGTACCACAACAAGGTTTTACCCCGCATATCCTTTGCGAGCTTGAAGGGCAGCGGGTTATCGTCGGTGCGGTATAGCAGTTCGTAGGCCACGGGGTGCATACCCTGTTCAAAGGCGTAGATGTCTTCCTCGGCAGTGGGGCTGTCAAGGTTCACGATGGGCATATATAAAACGTCGTTTAGAAAACTTCCATATTGTCGGCGGACTTCTTCGGCGGTTCCTTTGCCTTTCATCACGACTTGTCGTTCAGTGCCGGTGCGCTGGAGGAGTGCATAGATTTCGGGAAAGTAGCGGTCGGCCTTGTCAAGGTTGAGCAGCACGCGGCCTTTGGCGCAAAGAAGAGCCTCTTCAAGCGTCGGGACGCGGTGGCGTGTGCGGATGGCACAACCATTGAGCAGGTAAAGCGAGTGGATATACTCCCAAGTGGTGTCGGCAATGAGGCCGTGCCCCGTTGTGGTGCGGTCAAGGCGAGGGTCGTGCATAAGGATAAACGTGCCGTCTTTGGTGCGCTGCACGTCGATTTCGACGATGTCCACCCCCATCTGTATTGCGCTCTCAATGGCTTCCAGCGAGTTTTCGGGGAAGCCGCGCCAGTCGCCACGGTGGGCGGCGACAAGAACGGCTGTGGTGTCGGTTGAAACGATACGGGTGCGAATGGTTTCTGCACGTGTCTGCGCGTGAAGCGAAAAAATAAAACATTCGCAGCACAGAGCAACTATTGTGAGAAATAAGGGATATTTAACTTTCAAAATAACCCATTTGGATTCGTCTTGTTTCATAAATTCCGATTTGTTTGTCTCGCGTTATTTCTCTTGTTGCAGTCTGAAGAATTCCTTTTGTTGCTCAATTTCACGGCGCAGTTCCTCTTGTGTCGGCATATAAGTGAGGTATTTAGCCGCAAAAAGCTGGTCGTTGTTGCTTAGGACGGAGTAATGCGCCACATCCTCATCGGTGTCGGCACACAGAAGAAGGCCGATAGTGGGATTATGGCCTTCGGGGCGCACCAATTCGTCGTACATCTTGACATACATGTCCATCTGCCCCACATCCTGGTATCGCAGTTTTGAGGTCTTCAAATCGACAAGGACGAAACAGCGTAGGTGGTAATTGTAGAAAACCAAGTCAATGTAGTAGTCTTCCTTTTCGGTGTGTATATGTTTCTGGCGATCAACAAAAGCGAAACCCTTTCCCAACTCCATAAGGAAAGGTATCAAGTGGTCGATGATGCTCTGCTCCAAAGTGCTTTCCGAATAATCGGAATTGTTCTTGAAGCCGAGAAACTCTGCCACAACGGGATTTTTCAGGTATTCCAACTTGTCTTGCAATGGAGCCGTGAGCGTTTGCATTTCACTATGCACCACCTCTTGATTCTGCGACTGCAATAGCCTGTGGTAATACTGCGACGACACATTACGCTGCAACGTGCGTGTGCTCCACATCTCGCGAGCGGCCTCTTTTTCATACCATTCCCTGCCCTCGGCAGTAGTCTCCTGTAAAATAATGCGATAGTGAGTCCACGAAAGTCGTATCGGAGATTTTGAACGCAGCGAGTTCAGAATGTCATCGTCCACAGATTTTCCACGCAGCGCGTGAAAAATGTTGTTATAAAGGCTGTCCGATGATTTTCCACTCACTGCGTGGAAAAAGTCTGGCCAAGCAACATAGAATCCGACATAGTTATAGAGATTAGTTTTTGTAAACCCTGTTTTGTATCTTATTGTCAGTTCTTTTGACAATTGCTTGATAATCTTCTCTCCATATTCTGCACGCTGTCCTTTCAACACTTCATGCTGGATGCGAAGCCCAAGTAGCCAGTTCCGTTTTATAAGAACTTCGTTTACGGAACGATAGGCCAAATTTTGTGCCTGGTCAATGATGGCACACGCATCAATATACAAGTTATTCTCTGAAGTAAAACCCGATGCCTGTCCTTGCTGGGTGATAATGTCGTTGTTTGTCATATTATTGTTTTCTTTCATAAATTCCGATTTATTTTCGTGGCTTGAAAATAGAAGAGAGGAGCCATTACTCGTCAATCTGTCAGTTCCAGCTCCACGCCGTCCTCCAGCAGGATGCAGCTCTCGTAGTAGCCCTCGCCCGTGGTGCGGGGACCGCTGACGTGGCGGTAGCCGTCGGCAAGGAGGCGTGCCGTCATTTCGTCCACGGCCTTGTGGCTGCCCACGCTGAGGCAGAGGTGGGTGTAGCCCAGGGCGTGCAGCTGTTGGCGGAGGCGTCCGTCGGCGTCGGGCGCAAAGCCCTCGGCGGGCATCGCGGGCCAAGTCATCAGTTCCAGGCGCGCGCCGCCGTCGGGGAAGGTGAGGAAGTAGGAGCGCAGGCCGGTGCGCGGGTTGTGGTAGGGCGTGGCGGCCTCGGCGCGGAAGTATTTGCAAAAGAAGTCCTTTGCGGCCTCAAGGTCGCGGACGTTGAGGGCAACGTGTTCGATGTGCATAGGGAACAGGTATTATTGGTTATGCATAGCGATGCAAATGTAATCAATTCCCCGCAGAGCGCAAAGGCGGGGCGGGAGATTTATCGCGAGCTCGTTGTTGCATGGTCCTACTTCGCTTTCAGGTGCTGTTTGTCCGTATTGATTTGTATCTCCTTCATCAGTTGGTATGTCCCCTGGATTGCTTCCAAGTCCGTTACAACAGGCCGTTTACGGCCTTCCACTGCATCGGCAAAGGCTTCTATTTCGCCAAGATAGCCCAGAGAATAGACTTGGTTGCCCCCCAATATCGGGGCGAAAGTGTTGCGGGCATATAGATATTTGACGGAGGGGCGACGGGGAAGGACTTTCTCAACGGGCACTCCGAGGAGGGAGGACGATGTGGACGAGAAAGTCAGTTCCTCCATTTGTGAGAGGTTGTAGCTGCCGGAACGGGTGCAGACTTTCAAGGATTCTTCGGCGGCAGTCCAGGTGTAGGCAGTGGAGAGTTCCAATGTGCCGACAATATGTGGATGCTGGAGCATAAGGAGGTAAGAGTCCTCGGCTACCTTTTGGAAGGCGATTATCTCTGGTTTGCCGAACAGATAGCACACGAGGTCGAGGGGATGGATGTAGAGGTCGAGCAGGGCATTGCCCTCTGGATAGGCTCCTGTGAGGTAATGCAAATCGTAATTGATTAGACGCTCTTTGTCGAGACGCTTCTTCAGCAGTTGGGCGGCAGGGGTGTAGCGCTTTTGCAGACCTATCATCGCGACGGGTGCGCCGTGAAGCCGCTGCAAACGGGTGAGCGCGTCAAGTTCCTCTAACGAATGGCAGGGCGGTTTCTCAATGAAAAGTGACCGACCGCTCTTTAGAACTTGCGAGGCGATGGAGAAGTGGGACGATGGGGAGGCCGAGACGAATACGCCTTTGACGGCTTCATCGTTCAGAATCTCGTCAAGCGAGGTCGTGGCTTTCACGCTGGGGAATTTCCGCTCTATCAGTCGCGCCTTTCGCTCTGAGGTCACGCAGATGTATTTCAGCGGTACGCCGAGGTAGTGCAACGCGGGATAGAGATTGGTCAGCGAGTGCTGGCCTATGCCGACGAAGGCATATTGATATTGGTACGTTTGGCGCAGGTAATGCGCTGTGCGCATTCGTTTGTATCGGTTGATGAGTGCTTGTATCATTGTATTGCTTTCAGATGTTTGCGATATGTTGTCCGTGGGTCTGCCGTCCATTGATATGGGCCGTAGAACTTCTCAATGAGCCATTTGGGCAACAGCCGCTCGAAGTTGCGCACGAGGATGATGTCGTACTTGCGGTGGAAGTTTATCCAGCAGTCGTTGCAGTGGCGGGAGTAGTGGCATTGGGTCTTGCAGGCCGACACTCCGTTGAATATCTCGTCGAGCGATTGCTCGTGGATATTCCCCAGCACCACGTCGAGGTTCTGACAGAGCGGAACGTCCCCGTTGCTATGCACCACGAGGCAACTCAAGATGCTCTGGCAGCGAAGCCGAAGCCGTCCGTTGCGCCATTCGTCGTAGAGTGCCACGAAGTCGTAGTTCTCCTGTGTGTCGTGGATGCTCTGCGGTATCTGCTTCACGAAGTCCGAAGCCGTCAGCAGTTCGCTTGTCGTGTCGAAGAAGGCCATCGTGCCGTAGATGCCGATGCGAATGTCTATGCCGTAGCGTTTGGCCACGTCAATGACAAATGCCATGTCCTCGAACGTGTTCCACGGTGACAGGCAGAACATCAGCGACAGGGGCACTTCATCTTTGAGCGCTTCCACCACCTCTATCACACGGTCGTAGCCGTCGCGTCCCCGCATCCGCTGGTATGTCTCGCGGCCACCGTCGAGAGAGACGTACAGATGTCGGGGCTGATAGCGGCGGACGGCATCTATGACACGGCGGGGCGCGAGGCAGTTTGACAGTAGCGTATAGTTGGGGTGATGCTCGTGGAACCACGCCATGATTTCCTCGGCCTGCGGATGCAGGATGAACTCGCCGCCCTCCAGCCCTACGCTGGTTCTCCGCGTCACGCACCGGCTCTGCATAATTCGCTGGATGTCTTCGAGCGAAAGATGTTCCACGGGGCGTTTCTGCCAGATGTTGCAGTGCTTGCACCGCGACTGGCACGCCGTGGTCGAGTAAATCATCAATTGCGAAAGCCGCTTGTGTCTCGGCCTCGCTACGTTGTTCAGATAGAGTAGCCCATTGTAGGCATAGTCGTAAAAGTCGTACATAAAAAATTCGCCAGCGTTTTGGTTCTCTACTTATATAGTCCAAAACGCGGGCGAATGACTGCACCGGCTACCACGTAAAGCGCAGGCCCAGCGGCAGGGAGAAGGAGAAGGGATGCGCCGTGCGGTAGGTCTCGACGCTGCCGGCGGGCGGGATGTAGTAGCGCAGGCTCGGTTCGGCGAAGAAGCCGAGGCGGGGCGTGATGCTGTAGTGCACGCCGAGGCCCGCGCCCACCGACCACTGCCACGGCGCGCGGACGCTGCTCTTGTCCGACGCCTGCAAGGCGCCGCGCAGGTAGTAGTTCGTCTGGAGCGGCGCGTAAACGGGTATCTCCGCGCTCACGCCGAGGCTGCCGTAGAGGTTCCACGCCTGTGCCTTATATATATTATATGTACCCTTCACGGGGATGCCGATGTAGTGGACGGTCTGCTCCTCGCGGATGGCATTGCCGCCTGAACCCGTCTCGAACTCAGACCGCAGGCGGCTGTAGCTCACGCCCGTCTCCAGTCCGAAGCGACCAGTCAGCCGATACTTCAGGGCCAACGTGAAGCTGAAGGGCGCATAGTGGTGGCTCCTGCGGACGATTTCGTCCGTGCCTGCGCCGGCATTACTGAGCGCAATGTTCATCAGGACGTCGCGCTTACGGTCGCCGTCGACGTCGGGCTCCTCGGAAAGGAAGGCGGCGTAGTCGCTCCAGCGCTCGAACGTGACGGGCGATGGCGGCTCGCCGGAAATGGCGAGCGTGGGCGTTTCCGTAAAACTGAAAGGACGGTTTGCGCTCTGCCCGCCAAGGCCGCCCGCGCAGGCGAAGTCTACCGACCACCGCCCGTTCCCGCGCGGACTCTTAGCCCCTTCGTCGGGGAATATAACCGCAAAATCATAGTGCGGCAGCACCGACCGACCGCCGAAGCGCGTCGCATCTGCCTGCTCGCCCTGCCGGATGGTATCGGAGACGCTTTGCTCCTGCGCCAACATCGGGGGCAAGGTGTCGGGGGTAAGCGAATCCTGCGCCTGGGCAACAGCCGCCGCGAGTGTGCTTTGCGGCGTAGTATGTATCGAAATATGGACTACCGTCGGCCTCCGCTTTGGTCTGGCTGAGGGGTACGTTGCTTGCTCCTCCTGCTTCGGCAAAAACGCTCGCTCTGCAATGGCAGGCGCATCCTCGTCGGCTGCGTCTTCCCTCCGAAGCAAGAACATCGTGAGGGGTACAAGCAGCAGGAGCAAGGCCCAATACTGCTGCATCATCCGGCGGAGCATCCTCTTGGCCCGCGCCAACTGCGAGGACGACGAATGAGCTTCAATGCCCAGCGCGGCGGCAATCTCCTTGTGCGACATCCCTTCAAACACCGACAGCCGGAACACCTTGCCGTAGCCTTCGGGCAACTTGTCCACCAGCGTCATCACCTCGTCCAATGGAACGCCTCGCACATCGTCCGCTTCCTCGTCCGTCATCATCATCGCCTCGTCGAGCGGTACGAACTGACGGCCCGCCAGCTGCTCCTTGTATTTCGAGGCCACGTTCCTCGTTATCGCCATCATCCACGCCTCGGCGCGTCGGTCGTCCCGCAGGCGGTCGAACGAGGTGAAGATAATCACGAAGGCATCGTGCAGCACGTCGTCCACCCCCTGCGCGTCGCTGACATAGCGCCGGCACACGCCCCTCATCCTCTGGGCGTATGCCGTGTAGAGCTGGCCGAGCGCGTCCGCGTCGCCCCGCCTGCACCGTTCTATCAGCTGCCGGGTCTCCATCGAAAGCATAACGTCTCTACCCATTATGTCCGCAGGATTGCGGAAAGACTGCACGGAGCGTATAACTTTTTTGTGTGCACGCTGCAAAATGCCTCCCCCTCGTTAGTGTACTTTTCGCAGTGCAAATATAGCGCGCATTTGGCGCAAAAACAAGCATTGGTGGCCGTCGCTTCATGGATTTACTTCCGTACTTCCACGGAATAACTTTCGTACTTCCTTGGCATTACTTTCGTACTTCCCTGCAAACACGAAAGTACTTCCTTGAGAGTACAAAAGTACTTCCTTGGAAGTACAAAAGTACTTTGAGGGAAGTACAAAAGTACTTTCAAGGAAGTACTTTTAGTAAAAGAGGAAACGGCACGGGCGGAATCAGTCTTCCCAGAACAGCATCTGCTCGTAGGCATCGAACTCCACGGGCTGCGGCGCGCCGTGGCTGGCGAGGATGGCGGCGATGACGTCCTGCTCCTTGGGGGAGAGGGCGCGCTGTCCGCGCCGCATTTCGTAGTAGTGGTTGCGCCCCGTGCCGAGTGCGCGGCAGATGGCGGCGTAGACGGCGGGGCGGTGCTTTGAGGCGATGTCGCCCAGCGCACGGGTGAAGCCGCGCGCCATCCTTACGGGCTCGGCGGTGCGGAACGCCTCGCATCCGTCAGCCGTAGCCGTGCGCCAGAGGCGGGGAGCGACGAACATCCACTGCGGCTTGTCCTCCGGCAGCAGCTGCGCCGCCACCCACCGCAGGCACGCCTCGCGCACCGCGCAGTCTGCCGACGGGCAGAGGGCGAAGGTCTTGCTGACGTCTTCCCAGCTCAGAACAGCCTCACCCCCAGCCCCTCTCCCAGTGGAGAGGGGAGTGGATAGTGTTGTTTGGTTGTCGTTCATAACTGAAAGTATTCAAGAAAATTCGTGGACATTCGTGGGCATTTATGTTAAAAAAGTTCACACGAATTGCCACGAATGACCACGAATTTCCATATAATTTTTTCGCTGCTTATCGCATTTTACGCCCCTCTCCACTGGGAGAGGGGGCGGGGGTGAGGCTATTTGGTGTCCGTCGTATGCACATCCTGCGCGGGCACCCACTCGGCGTGCTGCATCTTCTCGCGGAACTCCTTGGTGAAGTCCACACGGACGTTGACCTTCTTCACCAGGTCGGGCGTGCAGGTCTTCGCGTCGGCGGAGCCGGCGGACGTGGCGGTGATGTGGAACGAGGCCCAGTCGCCCAGACGGACGGAGTAGCTGTCGAGCAGCGTGCGCTGCATCTCGTCGACGAACGAGTTGAGCACGAGCTCCACCTCCTGCGGCGACATCGTCGTGTTCTTGGCCACGCGCGTGGCGATTTCGCGCAGCGTGAGCAGCTTGATGGTCTTCGGCGTGACGTAGTACTTCACACTCTTGTCCTTGATGTTCTTTCGGGGAATCTTGTTGTATAAGATAGCCATAATTTTTGGGATGTTTTGTGCCTTCCGGGGCCGCTCCCTGCCTGCTCGGCGCGGGGGCGGCACTCTTCGGGCGGGTTTATAATTGGGTTGTTTTTGCGGAAATCTCACAAGGGGTCTGATCCCTTGTGAGGTTCGGATGGGGGATTATTAGTGACGGCCGCCGAGGACGCCAGCACTCTGCACTTTGGCGCCGACGAACATCGTCTCAAGGAACTGCGCCAACTGGCGCGCCACGATGATGCTCTGCTGCATCGGCGCGGCGGCGTGGTCGATGATGTTGATGCCGTAGGCGACGGACTCGGCGTCGAGCAGGTCGGTGAGCGACACGTAGCCGTCCTCGTCGGCAAAGTTGAGGGCTATCATGGGACGGTAGTCCACGCCGAGCTTCGTGGTGACGAGGCGCATGGGTATCTGCTGGCCGACGCCCTTGCAGGTCATCTCGGCCTTGATGAGCGCATTCAGTTGCTGGGTGTACTGGTCGATGGTCTGCTCGTCGGCATACTGGCGGCGGGCGGCGCTGGCTGCCTGCCAAACCTCTGTGGCCTTGGCGCAGTCGCTGATGCTGAGGGTGGTGGTCAGATCGTCGAGCAGGGTGAGCTTCAGACCGTCGATGCTGTTGCCCTCGACGGCGGCGTAGATGAGGTCGAGGATGCTGCTCGAACTGGTCAGCAGCGAGAGGTCGGTGCGGCCGTTTGAGTTGCTGTTGGTGGCAGCGAGTTCCAGCATCTTCCGCCCATTCTGCACAAAACAGAAATCAATGTCCGACTTGTGAGTGGCGGGGTTCTGGGTGATGGAGAAGGTCGTCGTCGCGATGTCATTGACGGGGTTGCCTTCCCAATTCTCTTGGGCATCGCCCGTCAGTGTTCCGCTGATAGTCCACTGGCTCTCGGAGAGCACGGCATACTGGCTGCCGCTCACGGGCTGAATCTTGTTCTGGAACTTGCCCACGAGATTCGTGGTGCCAAAGTCCGACGAGATGGAAATTTCGAAGGTTTCGGGAATGAGCATCACCACGGCCACCGTGTCGTTCGACAGCGTTCTGCTGAGCAGCTCCTGCGAGCCGCCGCCTGCCTTCAGCAGCAGGCGGGTGCAGTATATCTTGCCCGGCTCCCACTGGTCATCCTGTAGCACCATCTCGAAGTCGTCGGCCTCCTCCACGTCGAAGCCCGTCAGGTCGAGGCGCTGGGTGAAGCGGTAGTTGAACGCTGTGAAGTCGACCGTACCCACATACTTGTAGCCCATCTCGGCCAGTTCGCTTCCGGCCTCCACGGGGCGCATGCTCTCGCGCACCTTCTGGCTGAACATGGTGGTGATGGTCTTCTCGAACGCGGCATTGTTGAGCACCTCTTCGTTGAACTCCAGGTTCGTCTGGTTCCCCAACTCCCACGCCGCGAAGTTCAGGTTCTCGGCCAGTTCCTTCAGCACGCTGCGGGTGTGCTCGGTGAACTCCTGGCGGTTCTTCTTCGCCTGCTCCTGGGCGGGGTTGTCGTCGTTGTCCGAACACGATGTGAATACGCTTGCGCCGCAAATGAGGATGGCGGCCATCACCCATTGCATAACCTTTTTCATTGTTACTTATAGGTTTTTATGCCCTCCGAGCGGCCTTCTGACGGGTATATATGGCCGTCGGCGGTGCTCTTTGGGCGGGTTTATAATGGGGTTGTTTGTTACCGTTTTTGCTGTGTCAGATTACTACTCCTCGTTGCTCCAGTCATTGTCCCAAATGCTGTGCTGGCGGGTGCGGGCGGGGCCGCTGCCACCGCCGCCGTAGCCGATGCCAGCGTTGCCGTCGGTGCCGGTGACGCTGGCGGCGAGCATCTGCGTGAGTCCAAGCACTGTTATTTCTGTGCTGGGTGTCTGATATGTCTTTTTCATTGCTGTGTCCTCCTTTGCTTTATTTGATGAATACCTTACGACCATTATTCACGTAGATGCCGCGCACGGCGGGCTTGCCCGCGAGTCGGCGACCGTCGAGGGTGTACCATGCGGCGGCGTTCGTCGGATTCGTGACGCTCGTTGCCGTTATCGCCGTGGTCTCGCCGTCGCCAAAGTTGAGTACGAAGGCACGAACGCCAGCCGTCCCAGGTTCGCCCGCCGTGATGCCGTTCAGCGTGAAGTAGGCGCGGCAGGAGCCTATCTGCATGGCGGCATTGGGGTAGTAGAGCGTGTTGTCGGCTCCGAGGTAGAGCATCGTCTTGTCCTCGCCGCTGATGCTGACGGGCGAGAAGCAGCCCACGAAGTCGACGTAGGTGGTCGAGACGTTAGCCGTCGTGCCCGAGATGGTCACGCCCTCGAACACGGGGCTGACGAGGTTGTCGCCGTTGCCCGTGTAAGTGTAGGGGCTTTCGCTGATGGCTCCCTCGGTGCCGCCGATGGTGACGGTGCCGCACGAGCCCTTGTAGCCCGCACCAATGCTGTTGGTGGCACCGTCGCCCTTGATGGCGGTGACGCTGGTCACGCCATCGGTGATGGTGATGTCGCCGCACGAGCCTGCGACACCGCTGCCGATGCCAGCCGCATCGGCGCCGCCCGTGGCGGTGATGGTGCCGCCCGTGATGCTGATGTTGCCGCACGAGCCATACATGCCGCCGCCGATGCCAGCCGAAAGTTTGCCGCTCGTGGCGCTGATGGTGCCGCCCGTGATGACGATGTTACCACAGTTGATGTAGTAGCCGCCGCCGATGCCCGCGCCCGTGCCGTTGCTGCTGGCGTCGAGCGAGCCGTCGCCTTGGATGGTCAGCGTACAGCCCTCTGCGATGTAGATGCCGGAATAGTTCTCATGGAATCCCTTGACGGAGTTCTCGCCCGAGAGGACGATGGTGGCGTCGCCCTCGCAGGTGATGCCTGCCCACTTGTAGTTCTCGTCGTTCACGCCGTTGATGGTCGCGCCGCTGAGCGTCAAGGTGGCTCCATCGGCAATGGTAATCTTGTAGTTGCCGCCGAGCGTACCCGTTAGCACGTCGCCGTTCTGTGCCTCATAGTCTGAGGTGAGCGTCGAGAGGTCCACGATGTTGCCCGACGCAGCGCTCTCCCACTTGATGATGTACGGCTTGCCTGCCTCCAGAGTGCTCACGGCCTCGCCGAAGGTGAGGGTGAGGGTCTTTGTCTCGCTGTCGTAGGCGGTGGAGGTGAGCGTCTTCGCCGTAGCCCCGTCGAGCACCGAGCCGCTGAGGGAGAGGTCGAACGGCAGGCAGAGCGTGTTCCACGAGCCGTCCTTGTAGAGCGTGCGCCCGCTGAGCACTGTGGGTAGTGTCAGACCGTCGGCCTTGATCAAAACGTCGGTGTTGTCAGCGTCATCCTTCAGGCCGACGGCGGGTCTAAGCGTCTTGCCGTCCAGCGTGCCTTGCGCGGTGTTGGTATGCACCGTGCCATCGTCGTCGACGAAGGCATCGGCCAGGGTGATGCTGCCAAACGTTCGTCCATAGATATTGCTGAGGCTGCTGGCTTTGATGAAGTCGGTGGCTTTCGTCCAGCCAATGGTGAGCGAGCCGCTGCTGATGTCGTTGCCATCATCATCGTAGCCCGGCCCGATGCCAGCGCCCCTGTTGACGCCTGTCGCCGTGACCTGTCCGCCGTTGATGATGATGGTGCCGCACTGGCCGTAGGCACCGCTCCATTTCGAACCGCTGCCGCCGCCGATGCCAGCACCTCGATTACCACCCGTGGCGTTGATGATGCCGCCGTTGATGGTGATGGTGCCAGAACTGAGGCTATTCATGCTGCCGCCGATACCGGCAGCGTCATCCCCGCCCGTAGCGTTAATGATGCCGCCGTTGATGGTGAGGTTTCCGCATTTATAGGCTCCGATGCCGGCCTTGGTCGATTCCCCATTGGTCACCAGCGTGCCGCTGTTTTTGGCGTCGCCGTTGATGGTCAGTTGGTTGCCTTCGGAGAGTTCGATGCCACCTTTCGCCGTGAGCGTGTAGCCGTCCCTCAACACGAGCGTGGCCGAGCCGCTGACGGTGATGCGGCTGCTGATGGTGACGTCGCTCGCCACCCAGTAGGTAACGCCATCGCTAAGCGTAGTGGTCTCGTCCGTCACCACCTCAATGGCCTTTGCGCCCGTCGACACCGTCAGCAGCAGGGCGAGCATGGTTAAAAACTTGTGTAATATTCGCATAATGTTTAGAATTAAAATTGTGAATAATATGTGTTAATTGTCTGTCCGTGTACCCACTTCTGGACATACACGCAAAGGTGCGTCACAAGCCCGCTGTTGGCTTGCGACGCACCTTGTGGTTCCTGGTGGTCCCCGATACGTTTTCCCCGCCCCTGCGCCAAATTTTAGGGGGGGGGGTGAAATGAGACGAAAAAGTTTGTGTCATGCGCTTTGCGTTTTGTTGGCAGTTTGTCAGTACTTCGCAATTTGAACGTGCAAATTTCCCCCTTTTCGCCCAAAACCGTAAGAAAAGAGGTGTGTCAATTTGGCTTTTTTTGCCAAATTGACACACCTCTGAGCGCTTCTACGCCCCCGTAGCTACGCGCCGAGCGGCGCGGCGGGGGATGGTATGTGGGGGGTATGGGGATGTAAGGGTTATTTCATCAGTTGTTTCAAGTCGTAGTACATAGGAATGGTGTAGGCATCCTCGCTGATGTCGTTGACCAACATCTTAAAGCCATTCTTCACATAGAATGGAACTGCCGCACGGTAGGCATCGACAGTGAGGAAGCGGCAGGCCGACTGCGACTGCTGCATGATGAGCATTTGCTTGATACCCGAGACGAGACGGGTGCCTATGCCGCCCTGCTTGCAGGAGAGCGACACGGCCAGACGGCCAATCTTCACGGCGGGGTAACTGCTGAAATGCTTTTCGTGGGGGATGGTGTTGCGGAGTTTGCGCCATAGGTTCTTGGGAACGGTGGTGTTCGAAATCTTGTCGTTCAACAGGCTGTAGTAGGCCAGCGTCTGTTCGTCGTCCTCAAGTACGAAGGTGTTGGCCAGCATCTGCTGATGATAGAATCTGGCATCGTCAACAAGGAAGCCGTTCAGATCGTCGTCTCCGCAATTGAACGGCTTCAGCCTCTCTATGTCTTCCAGTCTGGTCAGTTGCATGGCGGTTTACATTTGGAAGGTTGCGATGCTCTTCATCCATGCGTAAGCATCAGATGACTGTGCCTTCTCCTCTTCCGAGGCAGACTTTATGTTTTCCATGTCGCGAAGAAAGCGCGTTGCGTCCTCACCGAAGAGAATGGGGGTTTCTGCGATTTGTCGTGCCATAATTCTATTGTATTTACGTAAATCTGGGTGCAAAAGTAGTCATTATTTACGTCGTTATTCTTCCCTTTTCGCCGCAAAGATAACAAATCCCCCGCAGAGCGCAAAGGCGTGGCGGGGGATTTATCGCTCGCTCGCCAGCCCGTAGCCGAAGCTGGGGCGGGTGGTGAGGGCGGCTGCGAGGGGGGCGAGCTTCTTGCGCAGGCGGGTGACGGTGACATCCACAGTACGGTCGGATACGACAACGCCCTCTGGCCAGGCGGCGGCGATGAGTTCGGGGCGGGAGAAGACCTTACCGGCCCGTCTTGCATGCGCGAATTCGGGTTAATGGATATTGGCGTTTATTTCACGGGGAACTTGTCGGCGTCTTCCAAAATCTGGAAGTTTTCCCACAAGGGGGCCGAGGCGTAGGAGTCTTTAGTGCCTGCCGGGACGTGGAGATTGTTGCAGGGATTGAAGGATCTGTAATCTTTGGGTTGAGCATGAACGTTATTTACACTTACACTCTCTGGAGACTTCCAATGGACGTACACGTCTTTTAGCTTCGAGCAATAGATGAACGCCTGACTTCCGATGACCGTCACAGAGGCGGGGATGTTGACGCGTCGCAAACGTCCGCACTGATAGAACGCTTGGTTGCCAATGGCCGTTACGGAGGAGGGGATGCTGATTTCCGTCAGATTGCCACAGGACTTGAACGCAGCGTCTCCGATGGTCGTTACGGAGGAGGGGATTGTCACGTTATCCAAACCTGTGTCAGAGAACACATTGCTCTCAATGGTTGTCAGCGGAGCGTCAAAATCTATTCGGGTAAAGCCTGCACAATGTTGGAACGCCCCGCTTCCGACGCTTGAAAGCGACGAGGGCAGTTTGAGGTTACCTTTTAGGCTTTTGCAATAGTAGAACGCTTCACTCCCGATGCTCGTCAGTGAAGATGGCAGGTCGAGGCGTTCCAGACTGCTGCAATAGTAGAAAGCCTTGTTTCCGATACTCTTCAGCGACGTGGGTAGATCAGCCCGAGCGAGTGCCTTGCAGCAATAGAACGCATCTTCTGCAATGGTAGTCACTGTGCCAGGGAAAATGACGCTGCGAAGGCTGGTGTTATCCACGTAATTACCAGCATCATCTTTGTGCGCGAATGCCGAATAGCCTATGCTCGTCACAGTGTAGACCTGGTCTTCGTAGGAACATTTGCTGGGAATGAGAGCAGATTTGGTACTTTTATCCACGCAGCCTATCAATTCCAACTCCTTGTCGGTGGCACTGGTGACTTTGTAGATGAATTCGCCGTCGGTGAACGTGCCGTCGGTAAGTCTGACAAGAGTGTCTTCGCCTTCGGGTTCTATCACGGGTTCGGGCGCGGGTTCGTCGTCGTCATTGCTGCCGCACGCCGTGCAGAGCGCGAGGGGCAGCACGGCGCAGAGAAGCGCGTAGGAGAGGAATGAAAAGATTTTCTTCATCGGTCTTAAAGGATTAAAAGGGTGAATGATGTTTATACGCAGGCGGCACTTCCTGCCCACGCGAACGTGAGGGCGGAAGTGCCGCAATATGAGTGTGCAATATGCGCGAATAATATGCGCGTATTTAGCTGTGTTACAGCATATTTATGGGGGGGGATTTTGCCGCTCCGCCACAGGAAACGCCCGCCAGGGGCTTCGCGGCGCGGCTATAACGGGTTTCTATGACGGGGGTGGGGGAGGGCATTTTCTTGGAATGTGTCTTGCAGTGAATATTATCCGTCAATCTCCATCATATCGAAGTACATCAGGCGCGTGTGCTCGTCCTCGTCCTTCTTCGTCAGATGCACAAACCCATTCTTCTCGTAGAACGGCACGGCAGAGAGGTAGGCGTCGACGGTGATGAAGCGGAAGGCCAAGGCATTGCGCTCTATCTGTAACTTGTTGACGAGCATCTTCATCATAGTCTTGCCCACATGAAGTCCACGGAAATCCACAGACACGGCCAAGCGCCCAATCTTCACACTGGGATAACTGCGAAACTGCTTGCCTTTCGGAAAACGGGAGCGCACCTTCTTCCAGCGACTGCCAATCACCTCGTCCTTGCTCACCTTGTCGCTGAGCAGGCAGAAGTAAGCAGCAATACGTCCATCGTCGGCTTCGAGGATGAACGTATTGGCAATGCGAAGTTCCTGCGATGGCTTGGCATCGTCAAGCAGGAACTTGTTGAGGTCTTCGTCGCCGCAGTCAAAGGCGGTCAGCGGATAATCGGGCGTGAGGGGAATGAGCTCCATAGGTTTACCAGCACCATTCAATCTTAATGGGGGAGTTCGCAATCTCCTCCTCCAACTTGCGGCGGTTCTCAGCACGCTGTTCCTTGCTCATGTGTTCTACTTCCAGCCTTCTCATCTCGAAGTTGAAGGCGTCTTCGCCCTTCAGTACGGGGGTTTCGCGGATAGGTCTTGCCATAATTCTATATACTTTTACGTCATTTTTCTTCCCTTTTCGCCCGCAAAGATAACAAATCCCCCGCAGAGCGCAAAGGCGTGGCAGGGGATTTATCGCTCGCTCGCCAGCCCGTAGCCGAAGCCGGGGCGGGTGGTGAGGGCGGCGGCGAGGGGACCGAGCTTCTTGCGCAGGCGGGTGACGGTGACGTCGACGGTGCGGTCGGATACGACAACGCCCTCGGGCCAGGCGGCGGCGATGAGTTCGGGGCGGGAGAAGACCTTGCCGGCGTTCTCCATCAGCAGGCGCAGCAGGGCGAACTCCGTGGGTGTGAGGCTGACGGGTTGCCCGGCGATAGTGGCCTGCTTGCTGTCGAGGTCGAGCGCGAGTGTGCGGTAGGTGAGTACGTCGTGCGGCGCAGTGGAGGGAGACGAAGACGAGGTGGGGAACGTCAGGCCGAAGCGGGCTTCGAGGACGTTGACAATGTAGTCGCCAAGGCGTTCGAGTTCGTTGATAAAGTCGATATAAATAGTCCCGAGAGTGAAGGAATAGGCGTGCTCGTCCACGGCGCGGACGTTGGCCGTGCGCAGTTCGCGGCGCAGGGCGTTGATTTGCTGCTCCAAGGCGATGCCGCGCGCGGGGCTTTGGTCTTCCAGGCGACCGCCAAGTACGACGCACATCTGATCCAAGGCTTCCTCCACGAGGTGCATCATCCGCTCCACGCCCTCGCGCTGTGCGTCGGTGAACTGCTCCTTCCCCTCACCGAGGCGGCGCAGGATGCGGGCGAGGTTGTAGCACGCGTCGCCCACGCTTTCCAGTTCGCTCACTTCGCGCAGCAGGGCGCGGATTTTCGCTTTCGTATCTTCCGAAAGGTGGGCATCGCTCACCTGTCCGAGGTAGCGGCCAATTTCTGCTTCCATATTGTCGGCAATCTGCTCGTATTTCTCAATGCGTGCGAACTGCTTCTTGAAGGCTTCGTCGTCCGTCGTCTCCAAGAGCGGGCGGACGAAACCGAACATCCGCTGCATGCGCTGGGCGAAGAGGGCCGTCTCTTTTTGCGCTGCGAGGAGTGACGCTTCGGGCGTGGCCACGAGTCCGCCGCCGATGTATTGCAGGCGCGTGGGTTCGTCATCCTCGCCCGCTTTCTTCTTGTCGCGGATGACACGGCAGACGATGCGCTCCATCTGCGGGATGAAGCCGATGAGCACGGCGCTGTTCAGGAGGTTGAAGCAGGTGTGGAATGTGGCCAGCACGACGGTCAGTTTCGCGGCGTTGGCCAGGAAAGCCACCTGTCCCGCCGACGTGCGCGTCATCTCGGCGTCATAGCCTACGAGTCCGCATACTCCGTCCACGAAAGGATGGAACACGACGAGCATCCAGCACACACCGAAGAGATTGAAGAACATGTGGGCGAAGGCTGCGCGGCGCGCCTCGGTGGAGGCGGAGAGGGCGGCGAGGTTGGAGGTGACGGTCGTGCCGATGTTCTCGCCCATCACGAGGGCGATGCCTTGATAGATGGGCAGTGCGCCGCTGGAGCAAAGTATCATCGTGATGGCCATCACGGCGGCGGACGACTGCACGCACATCGTCAGCACGCCACCAATGACGAGGAAGAGCAGCGTCGTCGTGAAACTGTGCGGGTCGAAAGATGCGAAGAAGCGCAGCACGGCCTCCTGCTCGCCAAGATTCATGTCCACGCCCGTCTGCCGCAGTGTGCCCAGACCGAGCATCATAAAGGACAGGCCGAAGAGGAAGTCGCCCGCCGAAGCCTTCTTCCTGTAGATAAGAATGAGGGCGATGGCGAAGGCGGGCCAGACGAGGCTCGTCACGTTGAAGGCCGTACCAGCGGAGATAATCCATGCCGTGAGCGTCGTGCCGATGTTCGCGCCCATAATGATGCTGATGGCCTGCGCCAGTGTGAGCAGTCCGGCATTGACGAAGGAGACGGTCATCACCGTTGTAGCCGTCGACGACTGCACCGCCGCCGTTACCGCCACGCCCGTCAGCAGACCCGTGAAGCGATTCGTCGTCATGCGTCCCAAGGCGTGGCGCAGCCCAGGACCCGCCATCTTTTGCAACGCCTCGCTCATCGCCTTCATACCGTAGATGAGCAGTGCCAGTGCGCCGACGAGTTTCAGCGCAATGAAGATATAGTCCAAAGTTGAGGTGGGTTCCATAAGTGTTTCTATCAATGGTTTTGCACCGCGAAGTCAGCCGTTCGTGGTGATCTCGCGGTGCAAAAATAGCGCACAGCGCGGGAACCAAATGTCCCCGCGCTGTTACAATATGGTTACAAAACCGCTCGCGAAGCGCAAAAGCCGTGCGGACGTTTTAAGTAGGAGAGAAATGTAGCGTACTTCTACTTACGCTACAGGTCTATGCTTTCTGCTCCCATAGTTTCCCGTAGGCTTTCTTCACGATGGCAGCCATCAAGCGGCGGGACAACTCCGCTTCGACCTCCCTGTTCGCGTCGCTCTCGGAAATAGGGGCAAGGTTAAATTCCAAGTCTGCGTATGAGACGTTCAACTTATTGAAGAGGAAGTGGATGATGATTACCTTGGTTTGCGTGCTGTTGGAGGAGTTTATGTAGCAACCTTTTTCAAACTCTGTGCATCCCTTATGTCCTTTTTCTTGTACCCATATTTCATCGTGCGCCCATTCGTTGGCGTTACACAACACACGCATTGACGAGGGAGATTCTTGGTATAACAAGCCGCAAAGTCCCACAAGCATATCTTTCCACGAACTTACTTCGTGTTTTTCACCCTTGTATGTGAAAGAAAGGATTTTACGTCCCGTAAGTTCTGTTTCATCGTCGTCAAACGAAACAATGTCTGTTTCTGTTTCTAAAGGTTTGAACGTAGTGGTAGGCATTGGCCACAGGGATAAGAATTTGTTGTAGAGCAGTTGCTGGCGTTCGAGCAACTCCTTTTCCGTCCACTGGTCGGCGCTCTTCACATAGTCGCTCAGCGTGAAATGGCTCTCGTCAATGCCGGGGATATGCTCTCCTTTGTATTCGTAGCCTGACTTCTTTTCAGAAAACGGGCGGTTTCCGTAGTTGCTGTTGTAGGCGGTCAGTGTAAGGTTGGCAAATGTGTGGAGATACTGATCGTGAATACGTTCGGCCTCTGGTCCCAAGTGTTGTCGCCAGGTAGTGGAGAGAGTTTGTGGCATGATATGCTCGATGGTAACATCTCCATTCTTCATAAGTTCCACGTCCCAAGTTCCCTCTTTGCTGCCTCCGTTTTCCATTCGTTCAAAGAGAAAGTAACGATTCGCGACAGACAGGCGGTAAATCTCGCGCGTCTTGAACTCTTCTTGCAACAGGCCATCGGAGGGATATAGGCCACTGCCTTGACGTTTCAGTAGCACGAACTTCAATACTTCCGCATATCGGGAAATGGGGAGTCCGCGTCCTGCTTCTTTAACCATCAGCCGAATGATTTCGTGATGAATGGCGGCAAAAACCTTGTTTAGGGCATTGGAAGGCAGTCTGCAAATGATACGCCGCGCCCAATAACCCTCTACGATGTCAAACACTTCGTATTGTTCGCGGGCCGAAAGATTGTTGTCGTGGGCATATTTAAGGAATACCGTAAAGAAAGGAATTCCGACCGTTGAGTCAAGGGTATTCAACTGGCGGAATTTCTTATTGAGTCGCTTGTCGCCAGAGTTGCAATGGATGAACTTAGCATAGTATTGCGCTAATTCGGCCATATCGCTCAACACTGCTTCGCGCGTCAAGTGTTTATTCAGAACGTACGACTTAAAATCGGGATAAAGGTTACCAATCTTACTGATGCTCCTTGTTTGGATGGTCAGATAGTCGCGGATAAACATCGTAGGTTCGTAGTCGGTACATTCTTCGATTACGTTCCAATAGTCTTTGTAACAGCGTTCCTGCTCCTTTGCGTCCATAGACATCAACAGGTAGTTGCGGATTTTGTCGGCCTCGCTCAAGTCAAGTCCTGTGGAGTTGAGGCTCTCAAAGATAAGTTGCGGGTCGTCATCGCGCTCCAGCCGGATGTCTATGATGATGAGTTTCCTAATGGAAGCCAGCATTTCCTCCAACGTCAGTTGGCAGCCTTTCAGCAGGTTGTAGAATAGCAGATAGTTGCGCGTCACGTTGGATTCCTTCACATACTTGTCGCTCGTCTTATATAGGAGTGCCTCGAACGCTTCCCTGTCGTTCTTTATCGGTTTCAGCTTCACCTTGTGGTCGTCGTCTTGGTATTCGTCCACAAGGTAGGTCTTGAGTATCTTGTCAATTTGGCGCACGTCGTCGTAGCGTAGGTCACCGCTTTTCGCAGCATTGACCATCGCGATGAAAAGCAACGAAATGGTGGTGATACGTTGCTGACCGTCTATCACAAGGAAATCGTCGTTGACATCGTTAGCACGGCTCGTGACTATGCTGCCGAAGAAGTGGGATTTGCGCCCCTCCTCGTGAGTCTTCACAAGGTCAGAAAACAGTTGTCGGCAATGTAAAATCTGCCAATCGTAGTTGCGTTGGTACAAGGGAATGATGAAACGTTTGTCCGCTCCCTCGAAGAACCGTATGAGTTGTTTGTCTTCGCCTTTCATTTTTTTATTCTTATATAATGATTCGTTGTATGTTTAGTTGTTTTAGTCTGTTAGCGGCAGCGTGTCTGCGTCTTCCGCTTTTTCCGCTTTGATACCTTTGATATAGTCCGTGGCGCGTTCGGGCGAGACGACGGAGCGACCCAGGCGGCGTTCCATCGTGCGGCGGGCGTCGCGAGCCACTTCGCCGCCTTCCTGAGCGGTGCCCCATTATATATAGCGTTGCAAAGATAGTACACACTGAGTGCAATGAAAACTGTTTCTACATGTTTCTTTTTCAAGGCGCAGTAGTACGTCGCGGCTTTTATACCGCCAAATACAAATACGCCCGCTAAGCGCAAAGGCCGTGCGGACGTTGTTGATTGATTACTGGTGTAACTACTCCTTATATATATTATATGTTATAGCTACTTCGCCGTCTCCTTTCCTAATATCCCCGCGTCGGTATCCTTATGCTCAAGGGCGCGGTCGATGTCGCGGTAGCGGCGGCCACGGTCGAGACGCCACGACAGGCGCAGGCAGACGAGGTTGCCCAGGTCGCGGTGGTGCTGCGTGATGTCCTTGTGGACGTACCGGCTCACGACCTCCGCGCTATATGTGAGTGGGTGTTGGCTGAAGGGGTGCTGCGCGAAGAGCGAGACGGAGAGGGCGTCCGTGGCGCGGTAGGTGGCGGTCAGATACCACGCCCCGGCCTGATGGCCCCGGTTTTCGCCCTCCATAAAGCGCCAGCCGTTGTCGGCATACGCGCCGAGCGACCAGCGGCCCAGGTAGGCTTGCAGCGAGCAGCCGCCGTTGAAGGAAGTGTAGAAGTGGCGGTAGTCCGCGCCATAGTTGAAGAAGCGGTAGACGCCGCCGTAGACGGTGGCGGTGAGGCGGCGGGGGATGACCTCATACTGCGTGTAGGCGTCCACATAGAACATATTGACGCGCCCCTCGTTGGTCTGCGTGTAGATGAAACTGCCGTCGCGGCGGATGTACTGCGCCATGTTGCAGTGCGGGTTGCGGCGGTAGTACGCCTGCACCTGCGCGGTGAGGCGCGGCGAGGTGTACGAAAGGCCGAGCAGGTGCGACTCCACGCGGTTGGGGCGCAGGGCGGGGTTGCCCACAAGCGTCTCCATGGCGTTGCGCTTGATGCTGACGTCGCTCACAAGGGCTATCTGCGAAACGTGCTGCGACACCTCGGCGTCGTACTTCAGCCGCAGGCGGTCGGTCAGCGCCCAGGCCAGCGTCACCTTGGGGCGTATCAGCCAGAAGTGCTGCAGGGCGCCGCCCTGGCTGTATCGGCGGTGGCTCGCGCCCAGCCCGCCTGTGTACGTGAATCGTCCCACGCGCCCCTGCAACTGGCCGAAGACGTAAAGCGACGCGGTGTGCAAGCCGTTCAGCGCCGAAGCGTCGCCCGCATAGCGGTTGCGGCTGTAGCGCAGGGCATATTGCACGCCGCCCGTGACGGTGAAGGGGCGCAGGCGGTTCTCGTAGAGTGCCTCCGTCCAGAGCGAGCGGGTGCGCCCGTCGGTGGTGTAAGCATAGGGCGCGCCCTCCCCCATTTCGGTCGTGCCGCGCGTGCGGATGAACGTGCCCACGGCGTTGGCCGTGAACGACTGGTGGCGGCGCAGGTCGCGGTGAAAGTAGAAGTCGAGCGAGGGCGTGAAGTTGCGCGACGTGGAGCGGTCGCGGTAGGACGTTCCGTCGGTCTCCATCAGCGCGTCGGTCTTGTCAGGACGCAATGTGCCGCTGGCCGTCAGCCGTGCCTGGAAAACGTAGGAGGTGTCGCTGAGACTGTAGGTGAGCGCGGCGTTTTGGCCGAGGCTGCGGCTCAGTTGGTCGAGCGAACGGCGGTGGAGCGTCACGGCGTCGCCCGACTCCAGCGTATAGGTGGCGCGCTCGTCGTACTCCGCCCCGTGGAAACGCTCATAGTCAAGCGAAGCGCTGGCCGAGAGTTCGCTGCGCCCACGGTTGAAGCGGCCGTAGACTGTCTCGCCGCCGTGAAGCGCGGTGAACGCATTGAGCAGGTTCGCGCCCAGCGTGTAGCCGCTCGCGGCGCGGCGCACGCGGATGTTGATGACGTAGGCCACGCCCTCGCCGTAGCGCACGCCGGGGTTGTCGATGAACTCGATGCGCTGCACGGCACGGGCGTCGAGGGCGAGCATCTCGTCGCGCGTGGCCACAACGTCGTTGATGCGCAGCTGCACCGTGCCGAGGTTCGACAACGCCGTGACCGTCCCCATCGCCTCGTCCACACGGATGCGAGGCAGACTGATTTTTGCTAACAAACTGTAGCCGTCCGTCGCGGCATCGAGCAACTCCTGCGCGGGGTATATCCACATTCCGTCCGCGCGCTGCACGCACCTCGCGCCGCACACCACCGCCTCGCCCAGCGCAGCCGTGTCGGCGGGTTCTACTTGCGGCGCGTTCGTGACGCTCTCAACCTGTGCGCCACCGCTCTCAAGTTGCGCGCCTTCATCTTCTTTTGCGCCGCCATCTTCAACCTGCGCCCCTACACCCGCCGCCATAGCAGCGAACAAGGCCAGGCACATCAATCGTTTGGTCATTTCCATTGCAGTTCGTTTTGGGTTTCACGGTGCAAAGGAACAACCTCCCTCCCCCTCCCCGCGAAAAAACTCCCTGACATCTTCCTGACATTTCTTCGACATCGTAAGTCAGACTATAAAGCGTGCATTTTCTTGAGTGGTACTCAAGAAGCCCCGCACTTTCCGTGAACCGCACACACCGTGCGACCTCTCCATCTCTCGCCTGCCTTTTTGGGGGTCTGTGGCCGTATTTTGTCCCCGCACCGCCGCTCGGGTGGGGATTTCTGCGTACTTTTGCGCGGAAAATGAGGTTTTTAGTTAATCAGTAGAGAAGTTTATCAGTTGATAAGTTGTTTGACAAAGTCTCCGGAAAGCCCCGTCAGCATTACCAACAAACTGATTAACTGATCAACTTACAAACTGATAAACTCATAAACCCACGAACCCATAAACCCACCAACAATGGAACTTCAGACGAAATACAACCCCGCAGAGGTCGAGACCAAGTGGTACGAATACTGGGAGCGTAACGGCCTGTTCGCTTCGCGCCCCGACGGGCGCGAGCCCTACACCGTGGTCATCCCGCCGCCCAACGTGACGGGCATCCTCCACATGGGCCACATGCTCAACGAGACGATACAGGACATTCTGGTGCGCCGCGCCCGCATGGAGGGCAAGAACGCCTGCTGGGTGCCCGGCACCGACCACGCCAGCATCGCCACCGAGGCCAAGGTGGTGAACCGCCTCGCCTCGCAGGGCATCAAGAAGCAGGACCTGACGCGCGAGGAGTTCCTGCGCCACGCCTGGGACTGGACGGACGAGCACGGCGGCATCATCCTGCGCCAGCTGCGGCGTGTCGGCGCGTCGTGCGACTGGAGCCGCACCGCCTTCACTATGGACGAGGAGCGCTCGCGCAGCGTCATCAAGGTCTTTGTCGACCTCTACCGCAAGGGTCTCATCTACCGGGGCGTGCGCATGGTGAACTGGGACCCCAAGGCGCAGACCGCCCTCAGCGACGAGGAGGTGGTCTACAAGGAGGAGCACTCCAAACTCTACTACCTGCGCTATATGGTTGAGGGCGACGCCGAGGGCCGCTACGCCGTCGTGGCCACCACGCGCCCCGAGACCATTATGGGCGACACGGCCATGTGCATCAACCCCACCGACCCCAAGAACCAGTGGCTGCGCGGCAAGCGCGTCATCGTGCCCCTCGTGGGCCGCGTCATCCCCGTCATCGAGGACGAATACGTTGACGTGGAGTTCGGCACGGGCTGCCTCAAGGTGACCCCCGCCCACGACGTGAACGACTACATGCTGGGCGAGAAGCACAACCTGCCCTCCATCGACATCTTCAACGACGACGGCACGCTGGCCCCCGCCGCCGGCCTCTACGTCGGCAAGGACCGCTTTGACGTGCGCCGCGAAATTGAGCAGGACCTCAAGGACGCCGGGCTGATGGAAAAGGTGGAGGACTACGTGAACAAGGTGGGCTGCAGCGAGCGCACCGGCGTGGCCATCGAGCCGAAACTCTCCATGCAGTGGTTCCTCAAGATGCAGCACTTCGCCGACCTGGCCCTGCCGCCCGTGATGAACGACGAAATCAAGTTCCACCCCGCCAAGTACAAGAACACCTACCGCCACTGGCTTGAGAACATCAAGGACTGGTGCATCTCGCGCCAGCTGTGGTGGGGCCACCGCATCCCCGCGTGGTACCTGCCCGAGGGCGGATACGTCGTGGCCGAGAACGAGGACGAGGCGCTCAGCCTGGCGCGCGAGAAGAGCGGCAACCCCGCCCTCACCGCCGCCGACCTGCGCCAGGACGAGGACGCCCTCGACACCTGGTTCTCCTCGTGGCTGTGGCCCATCAGCCTCTTTGACGGCATCACGCGCCCCGGCAACGACGAACTGCGCTACTACTACCCCACCAGCGACCTCGTCACCGGGCCGGACATCATCTTCTTCTGGGTGGCGCGCATGATTATGGCGGGCTACGAGTTCGCGGGCGACAAACCATTCCGCAACGTCTACTTCACCGGCATCGTGCGCGACAAGCAGGGCCGCAAGATGAGCAAGCAGCTCGGCAACTCGCCCGACCCGCTCGAACTCATTGACCGCTTCGGTGCCGACGGCGTGCGCATGGGCATGATGCTCTGCGCCCCGGCGGGCAACGACATCCTCTTCGACGAAGCCCTCTGCGGGCAGGGCCGCAACTTCTGCAACAAGGTGTGGAACTGCTTCCGCCTCGTGCAGGGCTGGCAGGTGGACGACACGCTCGCCCAGCCGCAGGCCTCGCGCCAGGCCACGGAGTGGTTCGGTGCCAAACTGCGCGCTGTGGCCGCCGAGGTGGCCGACCACTACGCCAAGTACCGCATCAGCGACGCCCTGATGGCCGTCTACCGCCTCTTCTGGGACGAGTTCTCGTCGTGGTACCTGGAAATGGTGAAGCCCGCCTACCAGCAGCCCATCGACCGCGCCACCTACGACGCCACGCTCCATGCGTTCGACCACCTGCTCCACCTGCTCCACCCGTTCATGCCCTTCATCACCGAGGAACTGTGGCAGCACCTCGTGGAGCGCGCCCCCGGCGAGAGCATCATGGTCAGCCCGCAGCAGATTGCCGCCCCCGCTGCCGCCGACGCCGCCCTCATCCGCGCGATGGAGGACGTCAAGTCGCTGGTCAGCGGCGTGCGCGGCGTGCGCGCGGCCAAGAACATCCCGCAGCGCGAACGCTTAAACGTACAGGTGGTGGGCAGCAACCCCCTCGCGCAGTATGACGAGATGGTCAGCAAACTGGCCGGCACCGCGCCCGTCAAGGTCGTTGAGGCCAAGGGCGAGGGCACGTCGGCCTTCCTCGTCGGCACCACGGAATACGCCGTCGAGATAGGCGCGCTCATCGACACCGAGGCCGAAATCGCCAAGGCCGAGGCCGAACTCAAGCACCTGCGCGGCTTCCTGGCCGGGGTGGAGAAGAAACTCGGCAACGAACGCTTCGTGCAGAACGCCCCCGAGGCCGTCGTGGCCCTGGAGCGCAAGAAGCAGGCCGACGCCACCGCCAAAATCGCCACCCTCGAAGAGACCCTCGCCGCGCTGCGCAAATAAGTGAGAAAAAGACAGGCGGAATCCTTTATGTTCCGCCTGTCGCTTTTGTTTATATCGGATGAAGACATACCGCAACCTTCTTCTGCTACTGCTCATACCACTCCTGATGCTTGTCGGATGGTATGCCTATGCCACCACACACGACTTGCCGCCTTATGCCCCTGCACGTGCGGATTTTTCAGCCCTTTTTCCCGACACGGTGAATGCGGCTAACAGCACAACAACCGTTTCTCCCCAAATGGAAACCGCCAAAGAGGTGGACACCACAGCGCAGCGCATCCTCTTTTTCGGCGATTCTATGGTCGAGGGACTCATGGGGCGTATGGACGACTATGCCGAACATAACGGTCACCAACTTACGAGTGTCGTGTGGTACAGCAGCGGCACACGACTATGGGCCGAGACCGACACGCTGCAACATTTCTTGAACGAGGTGCGCCCTTCATACGTCCTCATCTGCTTGGGAGCGAACCAACTCTTTGCGCGCAACTTGCAAGAAGTGGACAAAGAGATTGGCAGCATCATTGCGCGTTTGGGCACAACGCCCTACGTGTGGGTCAGCCCGCCGAACTGGAAAGACGACACAGGCATAAACGAACTCATCATCAAGCACGTCGGCAACGAACGCTATTTCGACAGCAGGCATCTTACTTTGGCACGCCGCCGCGACCGCGCCCACCCCACCGCAGAAGCCGCTGTACAGTGGTGCGACACAGTATGCTCCTGGCTTTCCACGCTGCAACCAGCCCACCCCATCAGGATGACACGCCCCGACACGCGCGGTCACCGCAAGTCCCGCGTCATACTGCTCCAGCCCGTGCAATAGGCATCGGTTAAATCCGTCTCTTTTTTCTTTGTACGCAGACACACTGCGCATCACTCCTTATTATATATTAGAACGCTGCTGCCACCGTCAGGCACAGACCACAGCCTGTCGCGTCGTAGGCGGGCAGAGCCGCCACAGCGGCTGTTCCTTTATTCCACCCCAACAACCGACGCTCAAGCGGTAGCAGCCAGTAGCCCACGCGCGCCGCGAGGATACCGAACCCGGCACCCGCCACCACGTCGTTCGTCCAATGGCGGTCGTTGTAGAGGCGCAGCAAGGCAATGCCCGTCGCGAAAGCGTACGCTCCCGCGCCCCAGGCGTTCCCGTACTCCTCGCGCACCAGCTCTGCCCCCATAAACGCCGTAGCTGTGTGGCCGCTGGGAAAGGAGTTGCGCGCGCGGCTGTCGGGGCGTGGCTCGCGCACACTCACCTTCGTCACGTTCACCATCACTGCCATCGCAGTCCACGCAGTGAGCTGCGCCGCAGCCCGCTCACGGAACGGGTGGCGCGAAGGCACACCGACTGCTCCGAGTCCTACATGGGCAGCTGTGGGGAGATATTGCAGATAGTCGTCGGCGTGCATATAGCACGTGCCACGCATCTTGGCCATATCCTTGCGGACATCGCCGCGAAGGCGGTGGGCATACCCGTTGCACACGCCAACCGAACCTGTCACGACGAGCGCGCCCGGCACAACAAGTTGTCGCAAACTAAACGCGGCGTCACGACAATGCGAAAGGCTATCAGCCGGGATGCGCACCGCCACAGACGGCACGGCCATACAAACTACAGCGAGGCACACGGCCACGCGCGAAAACACGCTGCGAACACAGGTGCTCAAGCATACGTGTTCAAAGACCCTTTGCGGGAAAGATTGTCCCCGTAAAGGAGCAAAAAGGGAAAACTGCATTGGATTGGTCGTTTATTTAGAGTTTTCAAGCTTCTGCAAACCGTCTGTTACAAGCGGACAAAAAAGCAGGTATGCCGACATTGCTGATGCTCTATCAACTCATGGGAACGACCAAGAACCCGGAAATAGATAACGTATAGCAAGCGACACACCCGCTCTGATAGCGGATGCTTGTGTCTGTTGCTTGTCCGTCTATTTCCTTCTCAAGAAAATTTGGTCGTTTTATGAGTTGAGAACAAGCTCGGCAGTGCATCGGTCTGCCCGTAACGATGTTACAACTTCCTCCCACTGGAGGAACTGCTCGGCAAAAATAATCAATAAACTGCTACGTCTGGCGTTTTCGCACACCAAATACGGCTGCATCAAGGCGGATAAGTCAGGAAATGGTGAATGGGACGGCAGAAAATGCTATATTTGCACGCGCTAACACGCACTCCGTATTTATATTATATATATATGCAGACGCCCGCCTCCGACAAGGAACGGCTCACCGTGAAGCAGTGGGACGAGCAGGACCGCCCGCGCGAGAAACTCCTTGCGCAGGGCGCGCAGGCGCTGAGCGACGCCGAACTGCTGGCCATCCTCATTGGCAGCGGCACGCCTGAAGAGACCGCAGTCGACGTGACGCGCCGCATCCTCGACACCGCCGACGGCAGCCTGCGGCGGCTGGGCAGGCTCACCTGCCAGGAACTCTGCGCCCACAACGGCATAGGCCCCGCCAAGGCCGTCACCATCATGGCGGCGTGCGAACTGGGACGCCGCCGCGAGGCCGAGCACGAAGACCGCCGTCCCCTGATGAACGACGCCGCCGTTGTGTGGCGCCACTTCAAGGGCAAACTGGCCGACAGCCTCGTCGAGGAGTTCCACATTGCCCTACTCGACAACAGCCTGCGCCTCATCACCACGCGCCTCATCAGCCGGGGCGGCCTGACCAGCACCGCAGTCGACCTGCGCGTGCTGCTGCGCGAAGCGCTGACGGGCGGCGCGGCGGCCATCGCAGCCGTACACAACCACCCCAGCGGCAACCCCAAGCCCAGCCACCAGGACGACGACCTCACCAGCCGCATCAAAGCCGCCTGCCAGGCCACCGGCCTCCACTTCGTCGACCACATCATCGTCACCCCCGACACCTACTACAGCTACTGCGAGAGCGGGAGAATTTGAAACGACCAGTCCCCCGCAAACACTATCGGCCTTTAACTCCCCCTTAACTCCCCCTTAACTCCCCCTTATAATGACCCTTGAAGAAAAAGAACGCCTTGAAGAGCGCATCGTCGAAGTGCTCAAGACCGTCTACGACCCCGAGATCCCCGTCGACGTCTACAACCTCGGCCTCATCTACCGCATCGAGCTGGGCGACGACGCCCGCCTCGACGTCGATATGACGATGACCGCCCCCAACTGCCCCGCCGCCGACTTCATTATGGAGGATGTGCGCCTCAAGCTCGCAGGCATCGACGGCATCGCCGACGTGCAGGTGCACCTCGTCTTCGAACCCGAGTGGGACAAGGACATGATGAGCGAAGAGGCCCGCCTCGAACTCGGCTGGCTGTGACAACATCGGAACTCCCAGAAAGCCTCGTGGCACTAGTAACCCTAGGAACACTAGGAACTCTAGAAATCCTAGAACTCCTCGTTCCCCTAGAAAAACCCTCCCCCCAATGAAACCCGTCTACTTCCTCTCCGACGCCCACCTGGGCTGCCTCGCCCTGCGCCACCGCCGCACGCAGGAGCGGCGCCTCGTGAACTTCCTCGACAGCATCAAGCACACCGCCGGAGCCGTCTACCTGCTGGGCGACATCTTCGACTTCTGGTACGAGTACAAGACCGTCGTGCCGCGTGGCTACACGCGCCTGCTCGGCAAAATCAGCGAACTGACCGACCTCGGCGTGGAGGTGCACTACTTCGTGGGCAACCACGACCTGTGGCAGGCGGGCTACCTCACGGAGGAGTGCGGCGTGACCATCCACCGCAAGGGTTGCGCCGTGGAGATCGGCGGCAAGGTCTTCTTCCTGGCCCACGGCGACGGCCTCGGCACGCGCGACTGGAAGTTCCGCTGCCTGCGCGCCCTGTTCCACAGCCCCACGTGCCGCTTCCTCTTCTCCACGCTCCACCCCCGCTGGGGTGTCACCTTCGGGCGGCAGTGGGCGCGCTACAGCCAGCTGAAACACCAGCGCCACGGCGAACCACGTTATATGGGCGAGGAGCGCGAGGAACTCGTCGTCTTCGCCCGCCAGTACCTGCGGACGCACCCCGACGTGAACTACTTCGTTTTCGGCCACCGCCACATCGAGCTCGACCTGACGCTCGCCCCCGCCGCCTCCCGCCTCCTCATTATCGGCGACTGGATTTCCCGCTTCACCTTCGCCCGCTTCGACGGCCACGAACTCACGATGCAGAATTTTGTGGAGGGGGAGACCAAGCCCTGAATATAACCACTACACGACAACAAAACACATACACACCATGCCAGACATATTCCTTTCCGCGCACGAGGTGCGCAAGCGGTTCGCGGAGCACACGGCGCTCGACGGCGTGAGCATCGACGTGCCGCGCGGACGCATTTTCGGTCTGCTCGGCCCCAACGGCGCGGGCAAGACCACCCTGATACGCATCATCAACCGCATCACCGCGCCCGACAGCGGCACCGTCACGTTCGACGGGCGCCCGTTCGAGCCCGCCGACGTGCAGCGCATCGGCTACCTGCCCGAGGAGCGCGGCCTTTACAAAAAGATGAAGGTGGGCGAGCAGGCCGTCTATCTGGCCCAACTCAAGGGCCTGTCGCGCGGCGAGGCCACGCGCCGCCTCAAGGAGTGGTTCGAGCGCTTCGGCATTGCCTCGTGGTGGAACAAGAAACTTGAGGAACTCTCCAAGGGAATGCAGCAGAAGGTGCAGTTCATCGTCACCGTGCTCCACCGCCCCGAACTGCTCATCTTCGACGAGCCTTTCAGCGGCTTCGACCCCGTGAACGCCGAGCAGCTGAAGCGCGAGATACTGCGCCTGCGCGACGAGGGGCACACCGTCATCTTCTCGACGCACAACATGGGCAGCGTGGAGGAAATCTGCGACGAGATGGCGCTCATCAACCACGGGCGCGTCGTGTTGCGCGGCAACGTCGGCGAGGTGAAGCGCCGCTTCTGCACGGGCGACTACGAGGTGGTGGCCGCCGCCGACACGCTGCGCGAGGGTTCGGAGAACTATGAGATACTCGACAAGACCCCGCTGCCCGAAGGCGTGCGCTACCTGGTGCGCAAACCAGCCGCGCTCACATCGTCGGCCTTTGTCACCGCCCTGGCCGCCGAGGCCGAACTGCGCCGCTTCGCCGAGCAACTGCCCTCGATGCACGAGATTTTCCTGAAAACTGTGGGCGAGGGTAACAACTAAAAATTAAAAAGTAAAAAGTAAAAATTAAAAGTGTAGAAAGCTGTGCCAAGCGCTCCGCTCCGACGCATAAGCCAAACTCAACTTTTCACTTTTACTTTTTACCTTTTCACTATTATATTTCCTATGAACAAGATTCTTATCATCATACGCCGCGAGTTCTTGACGAAAGTGAGCAAGAAGTCGTTCATCATCCTGACGGTGCTGATGCCTTTCATCTTCGCCGCCCTCATCTTCGTGCCGCTCGCCCTGGCCGGCATCAAGGACAGCGACCAGAAGCAGGTGGGCGTCGTGGACAAGACCGGCCTCTACACCGACGTGCTGCAGAGCGACGCGCAGTACGCCTTCATCCTGCTGCCCGACACCACCGCCGAACTGCGCGCCGACGACAGCCCGATGGAGGCCGTCGTCTACATCAGCGACACGCTCGCCACCAACCCCCGCGCGCTTACCATCTACTCCAACAAGGAGGTCAGCGCCGAACTCCTCTCGCTTGTGCAGTCGCGGCTCACCGAGCGTGTGCGCAGCGACAAACTCAGCAGTTACAACGTCAGCGGCCTGGAGCGCATCATCGACGACGTGCAGGCCGAGGTCAGCGGCAACACCGTCAAATGGGCCGCCGACGGCAGCGAGAAGTCCAGCAACACGGGCATCGCTATCGGCGCGGGCTTCCTCTTCACGTTCCTTATATATATGTTCGTGATGGCCTACGGCGCGATGGTGATGCAGAGCGTGCTGGAGGAGAAGACCGGGCGCATCGTCGAGCTGATGGTCAGCAGCGTGAAGCCTTTCCAGTTGATGATGGGCAAGATTATCGGCATCGCCCTTGTGGGCTTCGTGCAGCTCATCATCTGGGGCGTGATGCTGGCCGTCATCATCACCGCCTGCGTGTTCATCTTCGGCCCCTCGGCAGCCCCCGCCGATGTGGCTGCCATCCACGGCACGGGCGCAGCCGCCGTACAGGCCGCCGTACAGGCCGCTTCGCAGGGCGGCGCGCAGGAGGCGCTCGAAGCCCTCACCGGCCTGCCTTTCGCCGAGATGGGCGTGATGTTCGTGCTCTACTTCGTCGGCGGCTACCTGCTCTACGCCTCGTTCTTCGCCGCCGTCGGCGCCAGCGTGTCGCAGCAGGAGGACGCCAGCCAGTTCACGATGCCCGTCATCCTGCTGATGGTCTTCGGCCTCTACGCCGCGATGTACAGCATTGAGAACACCAACGGCCCGCTGGCTTTCTGGGCGTCGATGTTCCCGCTCACGTCGCCCATCGTGATGATGGTGCGCATCCCCTTCGGCGTGCCGTTGTGGGAGGAAGCGCTGTCGCTCGCCCTGCTCTTCGCCACGTCGCTGGCCACCGTGTGGCTCGGCGCCAAAATCTACCGCGTCGGCATCTTGATGTACGGCAAGAAACCGTCCCTCAAGGAACTCGTGAAGTGGATGAGGTATAAGTGAAAAAGCGCAGGGCTTTTTAGGAACTCTGCCCACAAACAATCCTAAAGACCAATAACCACACTATGACCGACCAGGACTATATGCGCCGCGCGTTGCAGGAGGCCGAGGCGGCGGCGCGCGAGGGCGAAGTGCCCGTGGGCGCCGTCGTGGTGTGCCGCGACAGGATTATAGCCCGCGCGCACAACCTCACCGAGACGCTCCACGACGTGACGGCGCACGCCGAGATGCAGGCCGTCACCGCCGCCGCCAACGCCTTGGGCGGCAAGTACCTCGACCAGTGCACGCTCTACGTCACCGTCGAGCCGTGCGTGATGTGCGCCGGGGCGCTGGGCTGGGCACAACTGGAGCGCGTGGTCTACGGCGCGGCGGACGAGAAGCGGGGCTACAGCCGCTTCGCCCCCGACGCACTCCACCCCAAGACCGACGTCACCGCAGGCGTGCTGGCCGACGAGTGCGCCGCGCTGATGAAAGACTTCTTCAAACGACGCCGATGACCACCGCGAAACGCCGCTTCGGCGACACGGGCGAAGAACTCGCGACGCGCCACCTGGTACGTCAGGGCTACCATCTGCTGGAACGCGGCTGGCGCGTCGGCCATCTGGAGGTGGACATCATCGCCGAGCGCTTCGGCGAAATTGTCTTCGTCGAGGTCAAGACACGGCGCGACGAGGTGTTCCGCACGGCGCGCGAGGCCGTCGATCACACGAAACAGCGCAACCTGTTGGCCGCCGCCCGCGAATATTGCCTCACCAAGGATTTGGACCAGCCCGTGCGCTTTGACATCATCACTGTGGTGGGCGCGGCTCCGCCCTACCGCCTCGAACACATCCCCGACGCCTTTTCCGCCACCACCTACGCCCACGCCGAGGGGCGCGGATGAGCGTTTGCGGAAGTCTTCACACTCCGTAATTATATTATATATGCTTGTTCCGACGACGGACGGCCTGAAAGGCCATAAAGCGAACAGGGGAAGCGGCAAACACAAAATCCGCCCTGAAAGGGCAAAAGCATCCTTATATTAACGCTTTTGCCCTTTCAGGGCGAGCATAAAAGTCCGTCCCTTCCCAGGGCGTTGCCCTGGGCTGTGCGCTTTATGGCCTTTCAGGCCGTCACTTGCGGATAATGTGCAACGTATAACCCCAATAACCATGACGCTCTCCCGCCGCATCTGGGCCATCGCCCTGCCCAGCATCGCCACGAACATCACCGTGCCGCTGCTCGGCCTGGTCGACACCGCCATCACCGGCCACCTCGGCGCCACGGCCTACATCGGCGCGGTGGCCGTGGGCGGCATGATGTTCAACATGGTCTACTGGCTGCTGGGCTTCCTGCGCATGACCACCAGCGGCCTCACGGCGCAGGCGCAGGGCGCGGGCGACGACGACGCCAGCGATCTGGCGCGCCACCAGTCGCTCACCTGGGGCTTGCTCTTCGGCCTCTTGATGGTCGTGCTGCAAGGGCCGCTGTTACAGGTGCTGCTCTACTTCTACGCCCCCACGGGCGGCGTGGCCGACGGGGCGACGACGTACTTCCGCATCCTCGTGTGGGGTGCGCCCGCCGTGCTCGCCGTGAGCAGCCTCAGCGGCTGGTTCCTGGGCCGGCAGGACGCGCGCAGCCCTATGGTCACCGCCGTGGCGCAGAACGTGGTAAACATCGCCGCCAGCCTCGTCCTGGTGCTGGGCTGCGGGCTGAAAATTGAAGGCGTGGCCCTCGGCACGCTCGTTGCCCAATGGGCCGGGCTGGGCGTCGCGCTTTTCTGCTACTACCGCAAGCACGCCCGCCGCCCCCTGCTGCGGCTTCGGCTGCGCGGCTGCGCGCGGTTCTTCAGCGTGAGCCGCGACATTTTCCTGCGCACGGTGTGCCTCGTCGCCGTCCTGTCGTGGTTCACGCGCACCGGCACGGCTTTCGGCGAGGTGACGCTGGCCACCAACGCCGTGCTGATGGAGTTCTTCGTTGTCACGAGCTATTTCCTCGACGGTTTCGCCTATGCCGGCGAGGCCGTCAGCGGCAGCCTGCTCGGCGCGGGCGACCGCGCGGGGCTGCACAGCCTCATACGCTCGCTCTCGCTCATCAGCGCGGCCACCGCGCTGGTATTCACGCTGGTTTTCCTTGTGGGCGGCGACGCCATCGTGGCGCTGCTCACCGACCGACCCGAGGTGCGTCGTTGCGCCACGGACTTCCTTCCCTATCTTGTGGCCGTGCCGCTGGTGAGTTTCGCCGCCTTCCTTTTCGACGGCGTGTTTGTGGGCTGCACGGCCACGCGCCCGCTGCTGTGGAGCGTCGTGGCCGGCAGCGCAGCTTTTTTCCTCATCCTCTACAGCCTCCCCTCGTTGGCCAACCACGGCCTCTGGCTCGCCTTCCTGGCTTTCTTGTTATTGCGCGGCCTCGTCCTGACCGCCGCCGTCCCCGCGTTGTTGCGGCGGGTTTAGGCTCATGCAGAACTAATCCCATACAAAAAGAGAAGGAACTTACTTTTTTATTTGTAATCACACTGTGCAAGACGCTGGAAGCGTCAAAACGCCGCTTCATCGTTTCAAAAATTTTAGCGGAAATCCCATAAAAAACCATGTATTCCCTCTCGAATCGCAGGCGAAGCCGCTGAAAAACCGCGCCGTGGCTTTTAAATCTGCAAATTAAGCCTAAGTTTCGCCAAATTAAGGCTTAATTTGGCGAAACTTAGGCTTAGTTTGTACAAACTTAGGCTTAATTTGCAGATTTAAAAGCCAACAGAAAAGTTTGAAGCCTTTGTACTCGGTTTTCGCGGGGCTTTGGTGTATTTTTGCGCCGATGTAAAACCGTTTGGAAACGACAAAAAGATTGATACGCCCCATTTCGCAATATGCCATAGCGGCCATGCTCGCGCTGCTGCCCGCATTGGTTGCCGCACAACCCGCGCGGCGCGACAGCATTGGGTGGGGCGAGTTTGTGGAACTGTTCTTCGGCGAAGGTGCGGCCACGGGCGACGACGGCGAAACCACGGCGGAACTGCTCGCGGCCTATGAAACCTTAGAGGAACTGCACGCCGACCCGCTCAACCTCAACACAGCCACGCGCGCCGACCTGATGCGCCTGCCGTTTATCGACGCGGCCAAGGCCGACAGCATTGTGGCCTATCGCGACAGGCGCGGATTCCTGGCGCTCGGCGAACTGCTTTTCGTCCGTCCCCTCACCTATCGCGACCGCCTCTACCTGCCGCTCTTCGTCTATGTCGGCGCGCGCGAGGAAGTGCGCCCCCGCCTGGCGCAGCGGCTTTTCGGTGGCAAGTATGAGGTCGAGACGCGCCTCGACATCCCCCTCTACCGCCGCGATGGCAACCGCCCGCACACGCGCTCCCAGATCGAGAAAAGCCCGGGCAGCGTTTATTTGGGCAACGGCCTTGCCAACGTAACGCGCCTGCGCTACCAGTATGGCACGGAGTGGGCGTGGGGCGCCACGTTCCAAAAGGACGCGGGCGAACCCTTTGCAGCGGAGGGCTGCGTGCCTTTCGACTACAACTCATTCTACCTACAGCACCGTGCACGGGGCGACCGCTACGAATGGATAGCGGGCGACTACGAAGTGCGCACGGGGCTGGGACTGCTCTTCGGCAGCGGATTTTTCCTCAGCAAGGCGATGGCGGCGGGCGGCACGTGGCGACAAGGCGCTATGCTCAAAGCGCACACGTCGTCGGAGGAGAACGCCTTTTTCCGTGGCGCGGCGGGACGGCTGCGCATAGGGCGGCGCGTGGAGGTGGCGGCTTTCGTGTCCTATCGCAGCCTCGATGCCTCCTTCCAAGGCGACACCGTGCTGACGCTACAGGCCAGCGGGCTGCACCGCACGCGTCCTGAACTCGACCGCAAGGACTTCGCCAAGGCGTGGACGGCGGGCGGGCGCGCGGCCTACCGACTGGCGCTCGGCGAGGTGGGACTGACGGCCTATGCCACCCACTTCAGCCGCCTTGTGTGGCCCACGGAGCGATTCTACAACGCGCACTATTTTCGCGGTCACGCAGCCTCGGGCTACGCCGTGGACTACGCCTTGCGCCGCCACCGCTGGGAGGTGCGCGGCGAGTTGGCAGCCGACCGCCGCCTGCACATCGGCTACACCGCGCAGGCACGCTATTTCGTAGCCGACGAGTTGCAGTTCTACCTGCAACACCGCCACCTCTCGCCGCGCTTCGTGTCGCTCTACGGCCACACGTTGCAAGAAAGCTCGCGCTGCGCCAACGAGCACGGCGTGACGCTGGGCGTCGCCGCGCAGCCGCTCTACGGCCTCACCGTGACGGCCTACGCCGACGCCTTCATACTGCCCGAGGCCGTCTATCGCAACCACCAACGCACGCGCGGCCTCGACGCTTACGTCAGTGCCGAATTGCGCCGCCACACTGGGCGCGCCTGGACGCTCACCTATCGCTATAAGGCGAAGGAACAAGGCGTGACGGGCCACGCCGACCTCGCGCAGTTTGTCCACACCCACCGCGCCACGCTGCGGCTCACGTTGAGCGGGCGCCGCCTGTCGCTCCACCCCGCCCTGACAGCCTCGCTGCGCCAGCCGCAGACGGGCGGTACGTCGTTCGGGTGGATGGCCTCGGTGCGCACGGCGTGGCACCCCACGGCACGCTGGCAGGCAGGAGGATTCGCCGCCCTCTTCTTCAGCGACGACTACCAAAGCGCTCTCTACGCCTACGAGCCGCAACTGCTGCGACAAGGCGGCATCCCCTCCTTCTACTACCACGGTCTGCGCCTCGTCGCCACCCTGCGCGCCCGGCTCCCCTGGGGGCTGGAAGCGGGCATCCGCGCAGGCAGCACACACTACTTCAACCGCTCCGAAATCAGCAGCGGGGCACAGCGCATCCGCTCGTCTTGGAAAAACGACGTATCTTTGCAGTTGCGCTGGCGGTTTGAGGCACGGCGGCGATGAAAACACCGCGACGCACACCCCCAGCGGGGCGGCACAAAACCACTGTAGCCCGTCCTTGGTGAAACCCCGCTGGGAGTAAAGCACACCACAAGCGAGCGCACCCATACTGACACATACAATCGTCCTTATTGTACCCCCTAACCACCCATATAGCTATGCCTCGAAAACTTTTCCTTATTATTCTATTAGCCATCACCCTCCTGCTGCCCGCCGCCGCGCAACGCGGAAAAGTGGCGCTGGTGCTGGGCGGCGGCGGAGCCAAGGGCGCCGCCGAGGTGGGCGTGATGAAGGTGCTCGAAGAGGAGGGCATCGACGTCGACATCGTAGTGGGCACGAGCATCGGTGCGCTGGTGGGCGGGCTGTACGCCTATGGCTACGACGCGCAGCAACTGGACAGCGTGTTTCGCGCGCCCAATTGGATGGACCTGCTCACCGACCGCGACCCGCAACAGGCCAGCCAACCACTGAGCGTGGAGGACGGGGCTGTGCGCATCTTCGGTATCCCCCTGTGGGGCACACGGCGCGAGGGCGACAGCCCGCGATTGGGCTTGGTGCGCGGCCACAACGTGCTGGACTTCCTTGCGCACCTTGTGCCAGGTTGCGACAGCATTGCGTTCGACAGTCTGAAGCGCCCGTATCGCGCCGTGGCCTTTGACATCCGCACGCGCACGGAAGTGGACCTCGCCAGTGGCTCATTGCCCGTGGCCATGCGCGCCAGCATGTCGCTGCCACTGTTTTTCACGCCCGTCAGCGTGGGCGCAATGCAACTCATCGACGGCGGCGTGGTAAACAACCTGCCCGTAGACGTGGCGCGAGCCATGGGCGCGCAATATGTCATCGCCATCGACCTGGCGCAAAGCGGCGCAGACCTGGAGCGCGAGGAGACATTCTGGCAGACGGTGCGCAGCCGATTGGGCATGGACGATCGCGCCAAGTACACAGCCGCGCGAGCCGATATTGACCTCTATTTCAACCCGCCGCTTGCGGGCTATGGCGTGGAGAGTTTCTCCCACCGCGCCGTCGACGAGATGATAGCCATCGGCGAGCGCCACGCCCGGAAAAACCTACAGCAGATACGCGCTTTCAAACAACGCCTCGGAGAGTGACCGCAACCCACGCCCGACGCGCCGCACACGCCCTTCCCGCCTCTTAACACCCGTTAAACTCGCGCCCGCCAATGTTAAACGATGTTGTCGGCGCGCGCTTTTTTGCTCCATAACTACAAGAAAAGTTGCAGCACGGCGTACTTTTGCACAGCTTTTGCAAAAAGACCGTGCCAGAACCAATGGAATTAAACCCAAAGCGGTCATTAGAGTTTGTAGGAGAATGGTTTTTTATTTTGTGGGACTTTTGGCTTATGCTCGCGAAGGCATAGCGGGCTATGCCGAGCGGGCATAAGCCAAAAGACACCAAAAGAAAAGCCATTATCCTGCAAAAAAGACAAACATAAAAACATACCCGTCGGTCTAATGACCGATTTGGGTTAAACCCAAAGCGGCATACAAAAGTCACAAAAACAGCAATCAACCAAAACCCAGCAAGCGATGAAAAAGATGAAAACACTAAAAACAATAATCCGTATGAACAAAAAAGTATTCGGCGTGGCCCTCGTCAGCCTGACGATGGGCTTCAGCCTGCTGGCCTGCGCCGACAAAGGCAACGACGGCCAGGCGCTCAACCTCGTGCAGACCACCGAAAAAGGCTCCGCAGCAGTGCCGGGTGGTCCCGTAGACCTCACCGTAGCCGCTGAACGCGCGGTGAACTCCGTGGTCTACATCAAGGTGACGACCAAGGCCACCCGCCAGCAGCGCCAACAGCAGCAATTTTTCGACCCCTTCGGTTTCGACGATTTCTTTGGCTTCTTCGGCGACCCCTTCGGCGGTAACCGCAGCCAGCGGCAGCAGCAACAGCAGCAAAGCCCGCAGAAACAAGGCGCGGGCAGCGGCGTCATACTCACCGCCGACGGCTACATCGTGACCAACAACCACGTCGTGGACGGCGCGGACGACATCACCGTGAAGCTCAACGACAACCGAGAGTTCAAGGCACGCATCATCGGCACGGACAAAACCACCGACCTCGCGCTTATCAAGGTCGACGCCACCGACCTCAAGCCCATAACCGTGGGCAACAGCGACGCGCTCAAACTGGGCGAGTGGGTGCTGGCCATCGGCAACCCCTACAGCCTCACCAGCACCGTCACCGCTGGCATTGTCAGCGCCAAGGCGCGCACTGTGGGCGCCAACAACAACGGCATCGAGAGCTTCATCCAGACCGACGCCGCCATCAACCCCGGCAACTCGGGCGGCGCGCTCGTCAATGCGCGCGGCGAACTTGTCGGCATCAACGCCATGATTTACTCGCAGACCGGTAGCTACGCCGGCTATGGCTTCGCCATCCCCACAACCATTGTCAATAAAGTGGTGAACGACATCAAGCAGTACGGACAGGTGCAGCGCGCCATGCTCGGTGTTTCTGGCCGCGACGTGACCGACTGGATCGACGCGCAGAAGGAAGACGGCGAGGACGAACCCGACCTTGGCACCGTCACTGGCATCTACGTGGCCAAGGTAAGCCCCAAGAGCGCAGCCGAGCAAGGAGGTATCAAGGAGGGCGACGTCATCCTGGCCGTCGACGGCAAGACTGTGAACAAGTTCGGCGAACTTCAGGAAGTTTTGGCCGGACACAAACCTGGCGACAAGGTAAAGGTGACCATCATGCGCGACAAAAAGAAGCAGGACATCAGCGTTACGCTGCGCAACGAGCAAGGCGGCACCGACATACTCGAACAGGTGAACACCGACGACCTTGGCGTGGCACTCAAGCCCCTCACCGACGCCGAGAAGCGCCAGTTCGGCGTGAGCTACGGCCTCAAAGTGACGGCCCTGCGTAGCGGCAAGATGAAGGAAGCCGGCGTGCAGAAAGGCTTTGTGCTTCTTGTGGTGAACGACACGCCCATGCGCTCGCAGGAAGACTTTGACGAAGTGGTGCAGAAAGCCAACAACAGCGACGAGCGCGTGCTGTGGATTCGCGCCCTGACGCCCACGGGGCGTCGCGCCAGCTTCGCCATCGAACTGGCACAGGAGTAACGCGCACCCCGTTCCACGATTATCAACACCCCAAGGCGGGTCGACGGACACCATCCGTCGACCCGCCATTTTTTTGCTACCTGCGGCTTACACCCCGCGTGGCCTCGCGCCCGCCGCAGGCGGTGTTAATTATTTTTAACAAATGGGGGGGCAATTTTAACTATTTGTGTGTTCCTTTGCAGTTGATATGCGGCTTGACCATTGCCGTATGCGCGCCGAGCGCGGCGCTGAAAGTTGAACTTATATAGAGATTATATGGAGAGAACTACCCTGAATGATTGTGCGTCGGCCTTTGGCGACGCTTTGGCGCAACCTGCGTCCACTTTCCTAACCGCGTCCGCGCGGCGGGGATATGTTGCGCCCGCCCAGCGTGTGCTTGAACTGGGCGGCGACAGCGATTTCGCCGCCGGGATAGAAACAGGCGGAAATATTTTCACGGGGTCGCAGGGAAGTGCAAGTATTGACATAGACCCTTTCAAAGACGACGACGACCCGTGGAACGACTCTAACACGCGCGGCTACGCCTACGAATGGGGCGAAAGCCCGTAGTAGGACGGACAGGACATGTAACCCCCAAAACACCATAGACACATGATGCAACTCACCACTTTCACCGTAGAGACGCGCTTCCAGCGCACCCTGCGACGGAGCCTGTACATCATCTGCGCGCTGGCGGCCATGCTGCTCGTGGCCAACTTGGTGGCCTGCTCCTCGGACGACGAGGTGCTGCCCGCCGAAGAGGAGAAGGGCTATCCCATCACCATCGAAGTGCAATTCCCTGGCGACAACAGCGAGTCTACACGGCGCTTCGTCCCGCTCAGCAGCGTGACGGACGAGGGCGGCGCGGCGAGCGACGTGAATCGCTTGGCCTCAATGTACGATGACTGGGACCTAAAGAATATCACCGTGTGGAACTTCCCTTCTATGGGCGACCAACTTTATCTCCGATACAAAGGAAAAACGAGCGTGCTGGAGTACGACCAGACGTACTTCCCGCCAGCTTTCAAGGGCACCGTCCACGCCGAGCCTACAGCGGGCGACAGCGTGACCGTATGGCTGAGGAACTCGAACGCGCCCGACTGCTTCAAGCCAAAGGACACGACAGGAGACAGCATCTACGACTACCGCAACTTCCTCGACCAGGACGGCACGCTCGACAACGCCGTGGCACGCGCGATTTTCAGAGGAAAAGAGACGTTTTGGCCAGGCCGCGTATGGGACGCGAATACGAACCAGCCCATCGGCGCAGAACTGCCGCGAATTACGCTGAACATCATCGACGTGTGCCTGATGAGATTCACCATCATTTCGGACGAGAGTCTCTATTATGCAAGAACAACCACCACCGTGTCCTACTGCCAAGGCGGCACGCCGCTGGCCAGTGCAACCTTCACGATTGACCCGTCGTTCGAAAACGTCGTGTTCATGGCCGTGCCTGCTGGGACTTACGACGGCCAGGCCACGCTGAAGTATAAGAACGAAGATGGCAGCGATATATACATTCTGGGCAACAAGACGAGCGGCATCACGCTCAAGCCAGGCTCCCTGTACAGGAGAACTATCGATTTCTGCGAATCGACGATTATGCAATAATAACAGACGCGCACAGCAAAGAGGGGCGCAGCACCGCACGACGCGGTGTTGCGCCCCTCTTTGCTGCCGTTTCCGCATCCGTCCTACGGCGGTCTGCAATCCTTGCTTAGCGAAGAAAGGCCGCTGCGCGCCGCTAATAGGGAAAAACTGTACGTTTTGCTTTACGCAGCAAGCCACTTGCACTACTTTTGCCCCGCAAAACCCACACCGATGAAACAGACCATTGACTTTGCCAAGGGCGGCGGCCTGGTGCCCGCCATCGTGCAGGACGCCCGCACCAAGACCGTCCTCATGATGGGCTATATGAACGAGGAGGCGTACAAGAAGACGCTCCTCACCAAGCGCGTTACTTTCTACAGCCGCTCGCGCCAGACGCTCTGGACCAAGGGCGAGACGAGCGGCAACTTCCTCGACCTGGTGAGCATCACGCCCGACTGCGACGGCGACACGCTCTTGGTGAAAGCCCACCCCCACGGCCCCGCCTGCCACACTGGCACGGACACCTGCTGGGGCGAGACGAACGACGAGAACCCCCTGCTGTTCCTCACCGAGTTGCAGGACTTCATCGAGCGGCGCCACGAGGAGATGCCCGAGGGGTCGTACACCACCTCGCTGTTCCGCGACGGCCTGAACCGCATGGCGCAGAAGGTGGGCGAGGAGGCGCTTGAGGCCGTCATCGAGGCTGTGCATGGCACAGACGAACGCCTCGTCTACGAGGGCAGCGACCTGTTCTACCACCTCATCGTGCTGCTCACGGCCAAGGGCCTGCGCATCGAGGACCTCGCCGCCGAACTGCGCGAACGCCACAACCCCGGGTGGAAGAAGCACTGAAACTCATATCGGCTGCAAGCGGCCTGAAAGGCCAACGAGCATATAGCCCAGGGCAGCGCCCTGGGGAAGCGGCATTAACAAACCCCGCCCTGAAAGGGCAAAAGCATTTACTATGAAAGTTCTCAAATTCGGCGGCACCTCCGTGGGCAGCCCCGAGCGCATCAAGGAAGTGGCACGCCTCGTCAGCAACGGCGAGCGCAAAATCGTCGTGCTCAGCGCCATGTCCGGCACGACCAACTCACTCGTCGAAATCGCCGACTATTTCAAGAAGCGCAACGTCGAGTCGGGCTACGCCATGATAGGCCACCTGCGCACCCGCTATAAGCACCACGTCCCCGAACTCTACGCCACGCCCGAGGCGCGCCGCGCCTGCGAGAAGTACTTCCGCGAGACCTTCATCGGCCTGCAGCGCCTCTGCGGCGGCGACTTCACCGACGCCACCGAGAAGACCGTCCTGGCACAGGGCGAACTGCTCAGCACGCACATGATGACCTACTACCTGCGCGAGCAGGGCGTCAAGGTGCGCCTCGTCCCGGCACTCGACTTCATGCGCATCGACGCCGAGGGCGAGCCGCTGCTGGCCCCCATCGCCGAATACTGGGACAAACTCCTGGCCGCCGACACCGACACCGAGGTGTTCCTCACGCAGGGCTTCATCTGCCGCAACTCCGAAGGAGGCGTCGACAACCTGCAGCGCGGCGGGTCTGACTACACCGCCTCGCTCATCGGCGCCGCGCTCCACCTCGACGAAATCCAGATATGGACCGACATCGACGGTATGCACAACAACGACCCGCGCTTCGTCGAGGGTACGCGCCCCGTGCGCCAGCTCCACTTCGAGGAGGCCGCCGAACTGGCCTACTTCGGCGCCAAAATCCTCCACCCCACGTGCATACAGCCCGCGCGCTACGCCGGCGTGCCCGTCCGCCTGCTCAACACGATGCAGCCCGACGCCCCCGGCACGCTCATCAACAACACGATGCAGCCGGGCGCCATCAAGGCCATCGCCGCCAAGGACGACATCACCGCCGTCAAGGTCGTCTCCAGCCGTATGCTGTTGGCAACGGGTTTCCTGCGCAACATCTTCGAAATCTTCGAGCGCTACCACACGAGCATCGATATGGTGGCCACGTCCGAGGTGGGTGTCTCGCTCACCGTCGACAACACCAGCCGCCTCGCCGCCATCGTCGAGGAACTCAAGAAGACCGGCACCGTCGAGGTGGACAGCGACATGTGCATCATCTGCGTCGTAGGCGACCTCGTGCGCGAGAACAAGGGCTACATCGGGCGCATCACGTCCGCCCTCTCCGACGTCGCCGTCCGCATGATTTCATACGGTGGCAGCAACCACAACGTCTCCTTCCTCGTCCACCGCGACGACAAGAAGAAAGCCCTCCAGGCGCTGAGCGACACGCTCTTCAAAGAATAGAAAATTAGGAGCGAGGAATTAGGAATTGCCATCCGGCGCGCTTCGTTTTCCGCCTTTCGCGCGGCCAATTCCTAATTCCTAACTCCTCATTCCGACCTCGCGCAGCCAATTCCTAATTCCTAACTCCTCATTCCTAAGTCCCTGATCCCGATGCCCCAAACCCCGTTCTACTACTACGACCTTGCCCTGCTGCGGCGCACGCTCGACGCGCTCCAGGCCGCTATCCGTCCCGACGACCCGTTCCGCGTGCACTACGCCTTCAAAGCCTGCTACAACGCCGACGTGGCGCGCACCATACGCGACCGCGGCCTCGGCGCCGACTGCGTGAGCGAGGGCGAAGTGGCGCGCCTGCTCGAACTCGGATTCCCCGCCGACCGCCTCGTCTTCGCAGGCGTGGGAAAGACCGATGCTGCCATCGACCGCGCCGTCCAGGCCGGCATCGGAGCCTTCAACGTAGAGAACCTGCAGGAACTTGAGGTCATCAGCCAGCGCGCCGCCGCACTCGGACAGACCGCACGCGTCGCACTGCGCATCAACCCCGGCGTCGATGCCCATACGCACGAGAAAATCACCACCGGCCTGCCCGAAAACAAATTCGGCATAGCCCTCGAAGACACCCTCACCGCCATAAGCCGCGCCCACCAACTGCCCGCCCTGCAGTTCGTCGGCCTCCACTTCCACATCGGCAGCCAGGTGCTCGACGCCAGCCTCTTCGCCCCCCTCTGCGACGTCATCAACCGCCTGCAGGACGACGTCGAAGCCGCCGGGTTCACCATGTCCTACATCAACGTGGGCGGCGGACTGGGCATCGACTACGAGCATCCCGACGAGCACCCCGTGCCAGACTTCGAGTCCTATTTCGCCGTCTTCCGCCAGGGGCTGCGCCTCCGCCCGGGCCAGACCGTCCACTTCGAGCTGGGGCGCAGCATCGTCGGCCAGTGCGGCACGCTCATCACGCGCGTGCTCTTCGTCAAGGAGGGCAAGGAGAAACGCTTCGCCATCCTCGACGCCGGTTTCACCGACCTGGTGCGCGTGGCCATGTACGGTGCCTACCACGCCATCGAGAACCTCTCCGCCCGCCCCGGCGAACCCGTCGAACCCTACGACGTGGCCGGCCCCGTCTGCGAAAGCAGCGACGTCTTCGCCGTAGACCGACCCCTGCCGCGCACGCGCCGTGGCGACCTCTTCGCCATCCGCAGCGCCGGCGCCTACGGCCACGTCATGGCCTCCACCTACAACTACCGCCCCCTCCCCGCCGAATACAGCGGCGACGGCCCTTTTAAGCCTGAAGCAGTTTCAGTTCCGGCACAAAAACGTCAATAACAACCTCGGAGAGGTTACAGAAGATAGGCCGGGGCAGCGCCCCGGTACCTCGGATAACATTTATAACCAACCCCAGCGGGGTTGCACTAACCACGATGCTTCTTGCAATGGTTTTGTGCAACCCCGCCGGGGTTGGTTTTTATGCGCACCATTTGCCGGGGCGATGCCCCGGCCTATCGTCTGTACCCCCGCCGGGGGTAACAATAGCGCACATATACGTGGTTATATTACGCACATACACGACACCTTTGCCCTCCCCAGCCTGTCATCCGTACCCCCGCTGGGGGTATCCTCTTCCGCGCTGCCTCTCCCCTCCCATCTTTTTTTGTTTTGCAACCTCCGCTTTACAAATTACCCCCCCGTGTTAATAAAAGTTAATCCCGTGCCGCAGCGGGCGGGAGCGGGGTCGCACGGGCTGTTGTTGGGGTACTTTTGCGGCGTGCTGCGACAGCAGATACGCAGAACTGTCACCCATTTTCATTCACCCTAAAACATCTCAAGATGAAAAAACAACTACTCGCGCTGCTTTTGGCAGCAAGCCCTTTTACGCTCCTGGCGCAGAATGTAGCAATCAACGCCACCAACTTCCCCGACGCCACGTTCCGTAGCATCGTGGCCCAATACGACAGGGACGGCAACGGCACGCTGACCACCGCTGAGCAGCAACAGGACGCTGACGGAAAAGACCTGACGTTCCTCATCAGTGTCGCCGACGGGCAAAAGATTACCAAGTTCAACGGCATCAAGCTGCTGAAGAGCGTGAAAACCTTCGACTTCAGAATCGCCTCCGGCGCCACCGTGCCCAACACGATTGACGTCAGCGGTATGACCTCACTGAGCTACCTATATGTACGTGATAGCACGATGAGCGTGCAGTACGTGTACGTCGACAACTGCACGGCGCTCGCCAACATGTATTTACACAAAGGGGACTTCACAACCGTAAGCCTGCGGGGCTGTACAGCCTTTGACCGTCGCTATATCAACTCACCTGGCACAAGAATAAAGAATCTTGACCTGCGCGACTGTATAGGCATAACCGATTATGATGCTTCTACGAGCGAGATGGAGACACTGCTGTTGAGCGGGTGCACCGGGCTGAAATACCTCCTCGCCATCCATAACCGTCTGACGGAGCTGGACCTTACCGACTGCACCTCCCTCATCACCTGCCGTGTCCAATACAACCACCTTAGGAAACTGGTGCTGCCCAGCGAGTTCGCATCCACAAACACGAGTAATACCTCCTATTTGTTCTGCGACAACAACCACCTCACAGCGCTGGTGCACATTGACCCGACGCAGGGAAGAAACATCCTGACCACGCAATACGTGCACACGGACTTGCAGATAATAGAGCACGAAGGCAAGCAGAAGGTCTGCGCGGAGATATTCCCCTACAGCGCGAGCGCCACAGCCGAAGAGATCAACCTCATGCCCCACACCCACTCGCAGATACTGCTCGGCACGTTCTACCACCCCGAACTCGACTACTCCGCCCAGCTGCCCACCACCGCCGACGGCGGGCTGAAAATCATCAAGACCGGCACGGGCGACAACACGCACTTCTACATCGTCGTGGCCGAGGACGTGACCAAGGACATCGACCTCTACGGCAAGCGCATACACTACAAGAAAGCCAACACCGTTGTCAACGGCAAGAAACAGAACACCTTTATCCTCGACTTCGCCGAAAAGG
>JAGBKI010000058.1 GCA_017933995.1 Bacteroidaceae bacterium
CCTTTTCGGCGAAGTCGAGGATAAAGGTGTTCTGTTTCTTGCCGTTGACAACGGTGTTGGCTTTCTTGTAGTGTATGCGCTTGCCGTAGAGGTCGATGTCCTTGGTCACGTCCTCGGCCACGACGATGTAGAAGTGCGTGTCGTCGCCCGTGCCGGTCTTGATGATTTTCAGCCCGCCGTCGGCGGTGGTGGGCAGCTGGGCGGAGTAGTCGAGTTCGGGGTGGTAGAACGTGCCGAGCAGTATCTGCGAGTGGGTGTGGGGCATGAGGTTGAGCTCTTCGGCTGTGGCGCTCGCGCTGTAGGGGAATATCTCCGCGCAGACCTTCTGCTTGCCTTCGTGCTCTATTATCTGCAAGTCCGTGTGCACGTATTGCGTGGTCAGGATGTTGTATTCATTTTCCAGCGTCGGGTCAATGTGCACCAGCGCTGTGAGGTGGTTGTTGTCGCAATAGCAGTATTCTCCATTTTCTGCGAAATTGTCGGGCAGCAACAACTTTGTGAGGTGGTTGTACTGGCTAAATAGGTTGTAAAGATTTTCACAGTCGGTAAGGTCAAGTTCCGTCAGCCTGTTGCCGCTGACTTCTAACTCGTACAGCCCAGTGCACCCGCTCAACAGCAGTGTCTCCATATTTATAGAAGGAGCATAAAGTCTGGGCATGCGTGAACAGCCGCTCAGGTCAAGATTCTTTATTGAATAGCGGCTGATAAAATCCCCGTTATAAGCTGTGCAGCCCCGCATGCTTACGGTTGTAAAATATCCGAAGTTCAGTTCTAATTTGGTGAGCGCCGTGCAGTTGTCGGCGTACACGTACTGCACGCTCTTCGTTTTATCTTCTATAATGAGCCGTTGCAGTGAGGTCATACCGCTGACGTCAATCGTGGCGGGCGGGGTGGTGCCGTCCGCGAATTTGAATTGGAATGATTTCACGCTCTTCAGCAGCTTGATGCCGTCGAACGTGGTAATCTTCTCCAGCTTGCTGGTTGCGATAAGGAAAGGCGCGGTCGCTTGCTGCTCAGCGGTGGTCAGCGTGCCGTCGCCGTCTGTGTCGTACTGATCCACGATGGCGCGGAACGTGTCGTCGGGGAAGTTGGTGGCGTTGATTTCCACGTCCTGCGCCATGAGCACAGCGGGAAGCGCCGCAAAGAGCAGCGCGGTGAGATGTTTTTTCATCCGTGTAGAGGTTTTGGGGTGAATAAATTGGGTGATAAAGTAGTGTTTTGCCATAAGCGCATTTTCCTAATGTGCAGCGCACGGCCACCAGTTGTGCCGAGCAGGCTATATCAACATTTCGCGTGGGGGCGAAACAGTATTTCGCAAGAGCCGCGCGCAGCGCAAGCACCGCAAAAGTACCCCGCCCGCCGCCCGCGCGACCCCGTCCCCGCGCGCCCGCGCCCGCTATTAACTTTTATTAACACGGGGGGGGTAATTTGTAAAGTAGAGGTTGCAAAACGAAGAAAGATGAGAGGGGAGAGGCAGCGCGGAAGAGGATACCTCCAGGGGGGGTACAGATGATAGGCTGGGGCAGCTCGGCTTTGCCGCTTTGCTCTGCAAAGAACGCCCCGGTGAATGATGCGGTTATAAACCAACCCCAGCGGGGTTGCACAAAACCATTGCAATAAGTATGGTGTTAAGTGCAACCCCGCTGGGGTTGGTTATGAATCTTTCTGGCATACCGGGGCGTTCTTTGCAGAGCAAAGCGGCAAAGCCGAGCGGCCCCGGCCTATCATCTGCTAATCGCGAAGCGCTTGCAAGGCAAGAACCTCTCCGAGGTTATTATTGACGTATTTGTGACGGAGCTGAAACTATTCCGAGGAATGACGCTATAAGCGTCATAGCGTCTGCTCACCGCCTCAAAATTTTAGCGGACGCCTATAATCCCAAGGCGGGGCTGTAAAAAAGCATCGTTTTTACAAATATTCTTTCATTATCATCCGCCAAACATTATCTTTGCATCGTCAAGGGAGAAAAAGCCCTTGGCCAAGAAGGCGCTTTTGCTTCTATCCTTTATGACGAAATCTGGAAAATTTCAACGAAGAGGGAGGAAGACAACCTGCGCCCCAGCATTGTGTATATCCGTGCCTGGGCTTCCGTTCGTGGCCCCGCGTTCGTGTATATGCGTCAGCGTGGGGTCATTGTTTTCTGTTCATTTCTTCAAAGGTCTTTTCCAGAGCCTGTCATAAGATGAGCAAAACAAGTCCTGCGCTTTTCTTGTGAAGGAAACGCACATCTATCTTGAGGGCTTGGATAACAAAACCTTTCCAATCTACTTTATTATGAAAACTAAAGTTTTCAGGCTTGCGGCCGCGTTGTTCGTGGCCTTCACCGCATTTGGTTTCACCGCTTGCAGCGACGATGACGACTCCCGCGTTGGGGTCAGCGACGAGAAAATCGTGCAGATGCTGCAAGGCACATGGGACGTGGCAGCTGCCGACGACGAATTTGGTGTTGATTACGAAGTGTGGGTGTTTTCCGGCAACCAGATTCGCGCGTGGGGCGAGACCAGCACGTTCACGGTCAAGGACGGTGTTATCTACGCCGACGCACTGGACTACGGGGCCGTTGTCCTGACCAAAATCAACGCCAACACGTTTGGCGCTTATTGGCACAACGACCCCACGGAAACGTATGTGGGCGTGAAAAGGCAGTAAGCAAACAACGCCGCTTCTAAAAGCGCCGAAAGAAGAAACAGGATGCGCCCCCAGTGCGGGATACATCCTGTTTCTTTTGTTGTTGGTGGCGGCTTCGTCTCTCCGCCTTACTCGTCCTCAAAAGGCAGGGCGTCGAGATAGCGGTCGAAGTCGCTGCGGAAGAGGCGGTCTTGCAGCACGCGGTACTTTTCGAACTCGGTCTCGGCATGTTCCTTGGCCTGCTCCGCGGAGACCTGCCCGGCGGTCTGCAAGACGGGGCTGCCGCCCGCCGCCAGGATGGTGTCGATGCGCACGGCCCAATCCTCCATCGTCATCGGGACGTGGCGGCGCGCCATGCGCTCGGCCAGTTCCAGCACGCCGTTGACCAGCTGACCCATATCGGCCAGTTCCGTCTCGCGGAGGTAGTTCTTGGCCACGGGCACGTCGGTCTTGACGATTTTGCCGTCGGGCGCGTTCTCCCACGTGGTCAGCCCCATGTGCTCACGCCCGGCGTCGGCACGTTCCACAATGAGTTCGGCGGCGGTGTGGCCGTGGACGGCGTAGTGCATCTTGTTCTGCATCATCTGGAAGAAGCGGTGCGTGGTGGGCGCGTCGCGGTTGTAGTCGACGGCGGTGGAGTAGATGTCGGTGAGTTTCTGGTAGAAGCGGCGCTCGGAGAGGCGGATCTCGCGGATCTCGGCCAGCAGGTGCTCGAAGTAGTCCTCACCGAGGAACGCACCGTTCTCCATGCGCTTGCGGTCGAGGACGTAGCCGCGTATGGCGTAGTCGCGCAGCACACTGGTGGCCCACTGGCGGAACTGCGTGGCGCGCACACTGTTCACGCGGTAGCCGACGGCGATGATGGCGTCGAGTTTATACATCACCACGGGTCGCTTCACCTCGCGCGTTCCCTCCGTATGAACTATTTCCATTTTGGAAACAGTTGCACTTTCGTCGAGTTCCTTTGTCTCAAAAACATTCGACAAGTGCTTGCTGATGGCCGGCACTCCCACGTCAAAGAGGGAGGCCATAGCCTTTTGTGTACACCAGATTGTTTCGTTGGCGTACATCACCTCCACGCCCTGTCCCTTGCCTTCGGCTTGGAAGATGAGGAACTCGGCGGTGCTGTTGCGTATTTCGCGTCGCGCGGCCATAGGTCGTCGGTTTGTCAGAAGCCCCAGAGGGTCTTGTTGTATGTGGCCTCGACGCTGGTCTCAATGGCGTCGGGCAGGTTGTGGAAGAAGTCTATGCCAGTCTTCTGCTCCAGTTCGTCAATGCTGACGAGGTGGGCGGCGAGATCCTTGCGCTCGCTGTCGGCGTAGTCACGGTGCTCCAGCCACAGGCCGATGGCATCGTAGGTGCCGTAGCGCACACGGAGGAAGGCCATGAAGTAATAGCGCGGCACGCGCACCAGCGTGTTGTTGCTTCGCACGACGGTGCCGAGCGTCTGCCCGTCGGCGATGGTGCCGCCCTTGACGACGTAGACGGTGTCGGCAAAGGTGGCGTCGCGCCCCTTGCTGCGGAAGTGGTTCTCGTAGTCGGCCCAGATGCCCGCGTTGAAGTTGCCGCCCTGCGGACTCATGTTGCTCATATAGAACGTCTGGCGGTTGGCCTCCGCGCTCCACACGCGGTCAGCGGAGGCGCAGATGTGGCCTCGGTTGTAGCCACGGAAGTACTCGCTGCCTATCCAATACTGCGAGGGCAGCAGGGGATCGTTGGCGAAAGCGTCGCTGGAGGAGCGGCCCGTGGTGATTTGGCGCGTGATGCCGTCGAAGCGGAAAGCCACCCAGCGGGAGTGCATCGCGCGGGGCGAGAACTCCAGGCAGTAATTCATCACGGACTTGCTGCCGTAGTTGGATTCGTGTGCCACGAAGAGGCCGTCCTCGCTGGCCAGCGCGGGCACTTCAAGGCGTTTGCCGTAGGCTTTCACAGCGGCTTCGCCGGTAAGCCCCGCGCCGTCGCTGTCGCCGCCGCCGTCGCCGCCGCCCGGCACGATGATGACGTTGGGCGTGTCGTCGTCATCGGAGCCGCATGAGTATAGCAGACCTACGACTGGAAGCACAAAAAACAAGAACTTTACAAAGACTTTGAATTGAAGACTTCTCATTGTGTATCTGTTTTTGGTTCATTCTAACCCCCGAAACGGCCTTTCAGGCCGCTCGCTGCCGAAACAATCATTCGTAAATAAAAAGAAGCGGGCGCACGCGGGATGTCGCTCCTGCGTGCGCCCGGGTAGGTTGTGGTGGGAGGGGAATTGCGGGGGTTAGCGGCGGCGGACGGTGGCTACCGTGCCGTCCTCAAAGACCACCTGCATGGAGACGATGCGGAGCTGAGTGCCTGCGCTGTTGGAGGTGAAGGCGTTCTTCACCGTCAGCTCGGCGGCATTGACGCCGCTGACGGTGACCGTCTCGGCGGTGGCGTCCTTAGTGATGGTGCCGGTGGAAGCGGTCATCTGTTCGTTGCCACGGTAGTTCGTGCCGTTGTAGGTGGGCGAGCAGTTGAAGATGACGGCTTTGATTTTGCGACCGCTCAAAGAAGCGATGGTGACGGAGTTCTGGGCGTAGAGGCGGGCGGACTTGTCCACGTTGTAGTATTTGGGCGAGTTGCTGCCCTCGTTCTGTGCGAAACTCCAGCTGATGCCCTCGTTGAGGTTGTAGGTGGTGAGTTCGGCTGCGTTGCCGAGACCCAGGCTGGCTGCCTCGACAGTGACGCTCTCGCCGGTGACGTCACCCGGGTCGGTGTTGCCGCCGGGGTTGTCGTTGGGGTCGTCGTTGCCACCGGGGGTGTCGCCCTCGCCCTGTGCCACGACGAGGTTCTGGATTTCCCAGGTTGCGGCCTTGGTGGTGCTGATGTACTCGATGGCGACGCATACGTTCTCCTTGCCGAGGAACTCCTCGGGGATGGCGAGTTTGCCGGTGGTGCTCCAGGAGGCGCCGCTGAAGGTGGTCAGCGTGGTCCAAGTCACGGGCAGTTCCGTCCAGTTGATGCGGCCGGGCGATGCGCCTGCACCGGGGAAGCCCTGACCCACGAGCACCTTGTACTCGCTGTTGTTGCCGGAGGCGTAGGCCAGTTTGTAGTCGAAGCTGACGTAAGCGGCGGTGACGCCGGTGAGGTCAAAGTTCGGCGAGATGAGCCAAGAGTCGGCGGCGTTGTTGGTCTTGCTGGGCGAGTCGTAAGAGGTCATGTAGGCGCACTTGTAGGTGCTGTTGTACGTCCAGTTGTAGCCGCTGCCCTTTTCGTCCCAAGTGATGAAGTCGCCGAGGTTGCTGGTGAGCGCGCTGTTGAAGGGGGCTTCGAGGATGACGCCCTCGACGGGCTGCGGGGTGTCGGGCTCGGTGGGGCCGAAGGTTTCGCCCTCGCCCTCTTCAATCTTGATGTTGTTCACCTCCCAGGTTGCGGCCTTGGTGGTGCTGATGTATACAAGCGCGAAGGTGACGCCGCTCTTGTTGAGGAAGTCCTCGGGGATGTTGATGTTTCCGCTGTTGGGCCAGGAGCCGCTGGCGGGGAAACTGCTGGAAGAGGTGAGCGCCATCGGGATGGTTGTCCACTCGGCGGTGCCGGGTTCGTTGCCTGCCTCGTAGTTGGCGCTGGCCTTGAGGAGGTAGTGCGTGGCTACGTGGGCGGCCTCGGCGTAGACGAGGGCGTAGTCGAAGGAGATGTGGGCGGCGGTGATGCCGGTGAAGTCGAACGTGGGCGACACGAGCCATATCTCGGCGGGATTGTTGGTCTTGGTGGAGGAGTCGTAGGACGAGGCCGTGGCGCAGCCGCCGCCGTAGGTCTGCTTCACCCAGTTGTAGTCGCCGCTGACGGCGTAGCTGGTGAAGCCGCCGAGCGAGCTGGCGAATGACTCGGCGAACGGCAGGGTCTGCACCGTGCCGCCGTTGCCGCTGGGGTTGTCGATATCGTCGTCGTTGATGCCGTAGGGGGCGGGGACGTCGCTGCAGGCTGCGAAGCCGAGGGTGAGCAGGGCTGCGGCGAACAGGGAGAGATACTTTTTCATATCCTTTGGGGTGTTTTTGTTGCTATTAGAAAAGGTAAGGTTAGTTGTTGAGTTTGGGGTAAATGTCGTCGAGGTCGCGCAACTGGAGCTGCCAAGCGCTGCCGTAGTAGGTGAGGACACCGGTGTAGCGGCGGCTGTCGTCGGGCATGAGGCTGAAGGCAATCTCGTTCTCGGTGCTGGTGCGGAGCGTCACCTTGGTGCCGCCGCTCATGACGATGGTGCGGTCGACGCCGTAGCCCTTGTCGTGGAGTTCGTCGGGGGCGAAGTACTTGAAGAACTGTCCACCGCGCATCACGAGGGGTTCGTACTTGCCGTAGACCTCGTCGTTCTCGTCGGCCTCGGTGTTCTGGAGGGCTGTGCCACGGTTGGCGTCGCTCATCTCGTCGATGGTGCCGCTGACGGCCACGAGCATGGGGCTGTTCTGGTAGTTGCGGTTCGAGGAGGTCTTAATCCAGTTCTCGTCCACCACCTTGGCGACCAGTTCGGGGGCGTTGGTGTTGGGTTTGCCTACGGGCTGCACGTTGGTCTGGAGCAGTTCGAAGAGCATCGGGCCGAGGTTGAGGTTGCCGTAGCTGCTGTAGTAGGGCTGGCCCACCTCGGGGGTGAGGCTGTAGACACCAACATAAAGGCCCTTGAGGTTCACGCGCACGGTCTGTCCGAGCGGGAAGTAGGGGTAGAGGCAGGTGTTCTTGATGCGCAGGATGATGCTCTGGTCGGTGCCGTCGCTCTCGATTTTGCGCAGCATGACGTTCTGGTAGAGGTTTCCGCTGACGTCGTTAGCCACGACGACACCCTCGAATACGAGGTCGTCGGTCACCTTGGTGCTCCAGTTGGCGGTGCCGCGCGTGAGGTCGGCATTGTTGCTGTTGGCGCAGTAGCGTGCCTTGACGGCGCCGATGGTGGTGTTCACCTCGCCGACGTTGGTGGCGAACACGTCGAGGTCGTAGGTGTTGATCTCGTCGTGGTCGTCCATACAAGCGGTGAGGCCGAGCGCGGCTATGCCGTATATAAACAGGGAAAGGATATTCTTTTTCATTGCGTGTGCGGTGTTTAGAATCGGAAGCCGACGTTCAGGAACGCGTTGAAGGCGTTGGCGTAGTAGTACTTGGAGTTGCGCGAGAAACTGTAGGCACGCTGCTGGTGCTGACTGTTGTTGTAGTAGTCGTCGCGGTTCATTTCGTATCCGCCGGTGCGCAGGTCGCGGTTGTTGGTGACGTTGTTGAGCGAGAGGTTGATGCTCAGCGACTTGCCGCCGCGCAGGCGCACGTAGCGTCCGATGGAGAGGTCAAGCATGAAGCCGCCGTCGAACTTCTCCTGCTTGGGGATGTAGTTGAAGGCGATGTGGCCGTCCTGCCTGTCGTAGAAAAGAGCACCCTTTTCCCGTAGGTCAAGCAGTTGATCAGGCGTCAGTGTGAGCGTGTATGCACCGTCGTCACCGCGATCGATAACTTCAGTTTGCAGCACGTTGCTCAGGCGGCGGTACTGCGAGAAGCCCACGTAGACGCGGCTGTAGTAGTTGAGGTTGGCGCCAAGGAACCAGCCGTTCACGTTGTAGTTCACACCGAGGCTGAGGGCGGTGAGCGGCGTGCTGCCCAGGTGCATGCCCTTGGCGAAGACGCGCAAATCCTGGCTCTGGCCGGTGACGGGGTTGGTCCACGTGTTGAGCTGGGCGATGGTGGAGGCGTTCATGCCTTCGTAGTCAACCTGCGCGAGGGGGTTGTTGGCGTACTTGGCCTCGCCGACGCTGGCCAGGAAGTTGAACGACAGGCGTGTGTCGACCTGCCAGTTGAGCGCGCCCTCGATGCCGTAGTACTCCTTGTCGAGGTCGGACATCGTGAGGTACGTGAAGCGCGACTCCTGGTCGTTGTAGAAGGCGGTCTGCTCCACCTGGTTCATCATGCGGGTGTAGTAGCCGGTGATTTTACCGCTGACGGGGCCGAAGGTGAACTGGTAGGCAGCCTGCGCGCTGAGGATGTCCTCGGTGGTGAGGTTGTTGACAAAGTTGTTCTGAATGCGCGGGGCGACGAAGCTGTTGCGCGCCAGCGGTGCGCGGGCGGTGTAGCTGCCGCCGAGGCTGAAGACGTGGTTGGGGGTGATGCGGTAGGCGAGGTGGAGTTTGAAGCCGCCGCCGAGGAAGTTGGCGGTGCCGCTGCGCCCGTAGGAGTTCTCGGGGGCGCGACCGTTGCGCATCAAGCCCTCGCGCTCGATGGTGGTCCCGTCGATGTGGGCGCCGGCCACTGCGTCGAAGTTGCGGTAGGTGTGCTCGAAGATGCCCCACAGCTTGGCGTGGTTCACGTAGATGTTGTAGTCGTAGCCGAAGACGTCGCCCTCGCGTATCTGGCGGTTGGGCTTGTTGAGGTCATTCTGCGCCTCCTGGCTGTCAAGGCCGTAGTCGTTGGCCGCGAACTTGTCGACGTCGGTGAAGACGTTGCCGCCCAGCAGGTCCTCCATCGTCTTGTAGTGCATACCCTTGGTGTGGTTGAGCACAAGGCCGACGGTGTACTTGTTCTGCGGGTTGAGCAGGTGGCTGAAAGTGGGGCTGAGGGCGAAGACGAGCTGGTCGTTGTGGCGGCGCTCCTGGAAGTAGAGCGTCTCCTGGCCCAGGGCGGCCGCCTGGCGGTTGACGTAGTAGAGGCGGTCCCAGTTGATCTGGCGGTTGGCCTTGCTGGCCGTCCAGTAGTCGTAGAGCGACTGCCACTGGTCGAGGGCGAAGGGGTTGTTGGCCAGCCAGGTGGGGTTGTTCTGCGTGTTGTCGTAGACGTTGAAGACGCTGCTGGGCAGGTTCTTGTAGTAGTCGGGGCGCGGGTCGTAGGCGTCGCCGTTCCAGCTCAGGGCGGTGGTGCCGTAGTTGCTGTAGCGGAAGCCGAACGTCGTGACGAGTTTGCGCTTGTGGTCAATCTTCCAGTCCCACGTGAGCAACGTGGTGGGTTCGAAGCTCTTGACGACGCGGGCGTTGCGCTTCTTGCCGTTCTGGTAGCCCCAGTTGGGGTTGTAGTAGTGGCTGTTGGCGAGCCAGTAGACCTCCTCGGTCGATGCGCCCTGCTGGCCGCGCTCGGTGGGCGCGCCGAAGGTGACGAGCGAGAGGCTGTGGCCGTTGGGCAGGCGCTTCTCGGCGGCGAGGAAGTAGCTGAAGGCGTTGTAGAACGTGCCCTCGATGACGCCCTCCTTGGCCCAGCGGTAGCCCACCGTCCCGGCAAAGGCCCAGCCGTTGTTCATCAGGCCGGTGGCGTAGCTGTACATGCCGCGCAGGACGTAGTTGCGGTTGGTGCCCGAGAGGGTCAGCTTGTGGCCGGCGGCGTACTGGCTGGCGCGCAGGTTGAGGTTCGAGGCGCCGCCGATGTCGCCGATGCCGAACGTGTTGTAGTCGAAGGCCGCGATGCCCTCGCGGTTGCGCGTGGCGTCGTTGAGGCCGCCGATGAGGCCGTAGCTGAAGCGGCCGCCCTCGGCGTCGTTCATCAGCAGGCCGTTCATGTACATCTGGTTGTACTGGTTGTCGTAGGCCCTGACGCGGAAGCGCATCGGGCTGAATCGGTAGCCCACCTCCGAGAGGAAGGGGTCGTTGCGCAGGTTGGAGATGGTGGTGGCGGTCTGCGCCGCGTCCTCCTCGTCTCCCAGCTGCGACTCGGTGAAGGTCACGTCGGCGTTGTCGCTCGCGCCAAGCAGCGAGTCGGCGGGCGTCTGCGCCCACCCCGCTGCCGCGATGAACCACGCGACGGCCCAGAGTTTTGCTCCTTTTGCCATAAGGGGGAAATTTACTTGTGTATTGGTATTAGATTAGGTCGGTCTGCCGGGCCGCCAACAAGGCTCTCGAAACGGCGGCCTCTTTATATATATAAATACGGAGTGGCCTCGGCTCGGTGCCAGGGCGTTCCGCTTTCGGGGCAAAGGTACTGCAAGGCGAGCGCAGAGGGAAGAAAGCGGGCTTTCATTTCTCTGCCGAGCCGCAGCGTATCTTCGCTTTCGGGGCAAAGGTACGGCTTTCCCCGCAAACTTTTACGTTTTTTAAGAAAAAAGCCCGCAGCCGACCGCCAATCCAATCTTTTTTCACACCTTTGCACCCAGCGTAGCGGCGGGCGCGGCCCGCGTTGCGACCACTTTACGACCTTTAGCACCTTATCTGTTATGAAACGACTGCTCTCCGCGCTCCTTTTCGTCGTGGCCCTGGCCCCGGCGTTCGCGCAAGCCCCCAGCGAAAAACAGTACGCCCTCTACGGCGTGGCCTTCTACAACCTCGAAAACCTCTTCGACACCATCCATGCCCCCGGCAAGAACGACTACGAGTACCTGCCCGACGGCGCCAACCGCTGGGGTACGATGAAATACCGCGCCAAGGTGAAGAACATGGCCACCGTGCTGGCCGACCTCTGCACCGACCGCCTGCCCGCTGGCCCGGCCATCGTGGGCGTGAGCGAGGTGGAGAACCGCGCCGTGCTCGAAGACCTGCTGCGCGAGCCCTGCCTCAGCGGGCGCGGATGGGAGGTCATCCACATCGAGGGTCCCGACCGTCGCGGCGTCGACTGCGGCTTCCTCTACAACCCCCGCCTCTTCCAGCTGGAGCAGACGATGCTCGTGCCCTACTACTACCTCGACCCAGCGCAGCCCGACGTCGACCTGGGCTTCTACACCGACGCGGACAACCGCGTCGTCCCCTACACCGAGCTGAAGGGCGACACCACCCACATCACGCGCGGCTTCCTCGTGGCCTCCGGCCTGCTGGCGGGCGAGAAGTTCCATTTCATCGTGTGCCACTGGCCGTCGCGCTTCGCCGGAAGCCCGGTGCGCGAGCGCGCGGGCTACCAGGTGAAACGCCTCAAGGACGCCCTGCTGGTCCAAGACCCCGGCTGCAAGGTGGTCATCATGGGCGACATGAACGACGACCCCAAGAACAAGAGCATGAGCGTGGAACTGGGCTGCAAGCACAAGCGCGAGGACGTCAGCGGCCCCGGCGACCTGTTCAACCCCTGGTGGAAGACGCTCTACAAGGACGGCGTGGGCACACTCTCCTACCGTGGCAAGTGGAACCTCTTCGACCAGATTGTCTTCACCGGCAACCTGCTGGGCGACGACCGCACGACGCTCAAGTTCTGGCGCAACGAGGTGTTCCAGCGCGACTACCTCTACCAGCAGGACGGACGCTACAAGGGCACCCCGCTACGCACCCACGCGGGCGGCGTGTGGCTCAACGGCTACAGCGACCATCTGCCCACCTACATCTATCTTGTGAAAGAAAAACCCTGAGGTAAGTAATAATTAAAAAGTAAAAGTTAAAAGTGGAGTTAGTGGTGGCGGGTGTGTTTAACCACAAAAGACACAAATATCCCCTAAACACACAAAAAGCGAAAGCTTACAAAACACACAAAACAAAGCCTCAACTCCACGCGCAGTCTTTATGCCCTTTGACGGGCTCTGCCCTTTGTGGACTTTGAGTACTTTTGTGTCCATTGTGGTTAAACACACCCGCCACCACTAACTCCACTTTTACTTTTTACTTTTTATTTTTTAACTAACAACATGTCCAAACCCTCCATCCCCAAAGGCACGCGCGACTTCTCACCCGTCGAGATGGCGCGCCGCAACTACATATTCCAGACCATACGCGACGTATACGCCCTCTACGGCTACCGGCAGATTGAGACGCCGGCCATGGAGAACCTCTCCACCCTGCTCGGCAAGTACGGCGACGAGGGCGACAAACTCCTCTTCAAGATACTCAACTCCGGCGACTTCCTCGCCAAGGCTCCCGCCGAACTCCTGCAGCCCGGCAGCGCCGCCCGCCTCGCCACCAAAATCTGCGAGAAAGGGCTGCGCTACGACCTCACCGTGCCTTTCGCCCGCTACGTCGTGCAGCACCGCGAGGAACTGCAACTGCCCTTCAAGCGCTACCAGATACAGCCCGTGTGGCGCGCCGACCGACCGCAGAAAGGGCGCTACCGCGAGTTCTACCAGTGCGACGCCGACGTCGTGGGCAGCAACTCACTGCTCTGCGAGGTCGAACTCGTGCAGATCATCGACGAGGTGTTCCGCCGCCTCGGCATCCGCGTCGCCGTCAAGGTCAACAACCGCAAAATCCTCGCTGGCATCGCCGAGGCCATCGGCGCGCCCGAACGCATCGTCGACATCACAGTGGCCATCGACAAACTCGACAAAATCGACCTCGACAACGTAAACGCCGAACTCCTCGCAGGCGGCCTGCCGCAAGAGGCCGTCGACAAACTACAGCCCATCCTCGCTCTCGCAGGCACCAACGCCGACAAACTCGAAGCCATCGCCCAGGTGCTGCAACAGAGCGAGACCGGCCTGAAAGGCGTCGAAGAGGTGCGCTTCGTGCTCGACCGCGTGGCCCAATCGCAGCCCACCGCCGACGTGCAGCTCGACCTCACCCTGGCGCGCGGCCTCAACTACTACACCGGCTGTATCTTCGAGGTCAAAGCCCTCGACGTCGAGATAGGCAGCATCACCGGCGGAGGACGCTACGACAACCTCACCGGCATCTTCGGCCTGCCCGGCATCAGCGGCGTGGGCATCAGTTTCGGCGCCGATCGTATCTACGACGTGCTCAACCAGCTCGACCTCTACCCCAAGGAAGCCGTCACCGGCACACGCCTGCTCTTCATCAACTTCGGCGAGGCTGAAGCCACCCAAGCCATGGCCTACGCCCGCCAAACGCGCGCCGCAGGCATCCCCACCGAGGTCTACCCCGACAGCGTCAAGATGAAGAAACAGATGGGCTACGCCAACGCCCAGGGCATCCCCTTCGTCGCCCTCATCGGTGCCGACGAACTCGCCGCAGGCACCGTCACCCTCAAAGACATGCAGACCGGCGAGCAGCGCCAGCTCACCCCCGACGCACTCGTCGAAGCACTTAAACCCGCAAACTAACCCCTAATTGTTGTGTTTGCCGCCACACCCCGGCGGCCCCAAACCTTTACCACTATGAAAAGCACCCCCCTCCTGCTCCTCACCCTGGCCCTCGGCCTCGCATCCTGCAGCGGCAACAAGCCCGCAGCCGAAAACACCGAGGACAACACCGCCAACGACCCCTTCGAGGCCGCAGCCGGCGAAACCAAAATCGCCATCAACGACAGCGTCACCCCCATGGTCTTCGTACCCGTCAAGGGCGGCACCTTCGAGATGGGCGACCCCAACGGCGTCACCCACAACGACGAAATCAGCGAAACGCCCGCCCACAAAGTTACCGTCAGCGGCTTCCAAATCTGCAAGATTGAAGTGACGCAGGACCAGTGGCAGGCCGTCATGGGCAAGAATCCCTCCAAAGAAGCCGATGACCCGCAGAAACCCGTGGACAACGTTTCTTGGAACGACACGCAGGAGTTCATCGCCAAACTCGGCAAGCTCACCGGCCACCAGTTCCGCCTCCCCACCGAGGCTGAATGGGAGTACGCCGCACGCGGAGGCAGCAAGAGCAAAGGCACCGTCTATGCTGGCAGCGACAACGCCGAGGACGTGGCCAACTTCCACGCTGACACCAACCCCAACGCCGGGCGTCTTGCCACCGTCGGCATCCTCGAACCCAACGAACTGGGCCTGTACGACATGAGCGGCAACGCCGCCGAGTGGGTGCAGGACTTCTACGCCCCCTACCCTTCCGACGAGCAAACCGACCCCTGCGTCAAGACCGGCGAGTACCACGTCTATCGCGGCGGCCACTGCGACAAGAACGCCGACGAGTGCACCGTCACCATCCGCATGAAGTTCGCCCCCGTCCTTGCCGCCAGCCGCGTTGGCCTGCGCCTCGTGCTGGTGAAGTGACATTTTCCCCTTGCTAAAAGCCACGAAGGGCCGACGGGACTATTCCGTCGGCCCTCTTTGTATGCTGTCGCGCGAAAACAAAAACGCACGCTTATCGCATTTTTTTGCTTACATTGCGACAGATTTCCGTGCGGGGCGCGTATATAAGGGTAGAAAGGCGAGAGTTTTTCCGCTCCGCGACACGTGCCGACACCCATGACGCAACACGAAACCGAGCAAGCCATACGCGCCGCCCTGCGCGGCGAGCAGACGGCATACCGCCGCCTGTTCGAAGCCCACTGCGAGGCGGTCTACGCCACCGTGCAGCGGCTCGCGTGGCACACCGAGGCGGCGGAAGAACTGACGCAGGACGTGTTCCTCAAGGCATTCGGCGCGCTACAGACTCACGACGCCGCGCGGGCCACTTTCGCCACCTGGCTGCAGCGCATCGCCTACAACACCGGCGTGTCCTACCTGCGCCGCAAAGCTCCACCCGACCTGCTGCCCGTGGACGACGACCTACTCGCCGACGAAACCGTCTATGGGGACGACATCGGCACCATCTTTGCCGACGAGTCCGAGGACAACATCGAACGACTCCTGCGCGCCGTCGACAAACTACCGCCCGAGGAACAGCATATCCTCACGCTGCGCTACCACGACAACCTATCGTTGCAGGAGATGGGCTACATCCTCTCGGTCTCCGCCCCCGCGCTGAGCAACCGCCTGCAACGCATCCGCAAGAAACTCCACCAGCAACTCACCTCACCCGCCTTATGAAGCACACCACCAGCACCGACCCCGCGCTGCGCGAAGCCCTTTCGTGCCTGGCGCAGCGCCAGCCCGCCCCACCAGCTGGTATGGCCGACAGGTTTATGGCACGGCTGGCCGAACAGCAAGCGGGAACCATAAAGCCCGTACCTTCCGATGCCGCCGAAAGCCCCGCGCCCCCTACCCCGCGCCGCTTCACGCTCCGCCGCGTGGCGTGGCTCCCCGCTGCCGCCACCGCCGCTGCCGCAGCAATCGCCGCCATCCTGTGGTGGCCGGGCGACGCCACTGTCAATACGCCCGTAATTATGGAAGAAACGGAAGTGGCAGACGTTGTGTCCACCGCGCCCTCTCCTACCCTCCCGCAGCCGCGCCGGGTGGAGCAGGAGTTGGGAACGCGGGCGGCCTCGCCCGCAGGAGCACTTAATGAGTCACCTTCAGGCGTGGTACGGGCGAGGCAGCCCGCACTCCCCCTCCCCAGCACATCGGACGCGGACGCCCACGCAAAGCCGGCCCCCCAAGCGATACAGGAAGCCGCCGCTCCCCTCATAGCCGAAGCCTCCGCCCCCGCCCAGCCCGCTGACATTGCCTCC
>JAGBKI010000059.1 GCA_017933995.1 Bacteroidaceae bacterium
CGCCCGCCTCGTGCCCGGCCTCTATATGCCCGCCTACGGCTCGCGCCTCACCGCCGCCACCTACATTCGCGGCGTCGGCTCGCGCAGCGGCTCGCCCGCCGTGGGGCTCTACGTCGACGGGATGCCCGTGGCCGAAAAGAGCGCCTACGACTTCGGCTTCGCCGACGTGGAGCGCGTCGAGGTGATGCGCGGCCCGCAAGGCACGCTCTACGGACGCGGCGCCATGGGCGGCCTCATCCGCGTGACCACAGCCGACCCGCTCACCTCCTACGGCACGTCGCTCGACTTCACCGCCACCACGCGCGGCGGCGGACGGCGCATCGCGGGTCACACCTACCTGCACGCCAACCCCAACCTGGCCTTCTCGCTCGATGCGTTCCACGAGGGGCAGCGCGGCTTCTTCCGCAACACCACCCTCGACCATAAGGCCGACCGGGGCAACGCCACCGGCCTGAAAGCCGCCGCCGCCTGGCAGCCGCAGGAACGCCTGCGCTTCGACCTCGGCGTGAACTACCAATACAGCGACGAGCGCAGCAACCCCTACCGCCTCGACGCCGACCCCGTGACAAGCCTACCCACGGGCGACATCACGCAGAACCGCCAGAGCCGGTACTACCGCAACCTGCTCAGCAGCGGCCTCACCGTGGCCTACACAGCCCCGCGCTTCACCTTGAGCAGCATCACCGCCCACCAGTTCCTTGCCGACCGCCTCTTCATGGACCAGGACTTCACCGCCGCCGACCTCTTCTCGCTGGCACAGCGGCAGCGCGTGAACACGCTCAGCGAGGAAATCATCCTCAAGAGCCACAGCGACTCGCGCTGGCAACACACCACCGGCCTCTTCGGTCTGTGGCAGGACACACGCACCTCCTGCCCCGTCACGTTCTATGACGAGGGCGTCGCCTACCTCAACCAACAGATGGCCGGTGTGTTCGCGAACGTTCCCCACGCCATGTCGCTCACCTTCGACGGCGCGCAACTGCCCTTCACCTCGCGCCTCAACACGCCCTCGTGGAACGCCGCGCTCTACCACCAAAGCACCCTGCGCGACCTGCTGCTGCCCGGCCTCTCGCTCACCCTCGGCCTGCGCCTCGACTACGACCGCCAGCGCCTCTCGCTGGCCAGCACCACGGCCCAGCCCGTGCCTTTCACCTATGCCATGCCGCAGTACCACGTCAATGCCGCCCTCACGGCGCAGCCCGACCTGTGCGGCACGATGACCGAGGACACCTGGCAGCTGCTGCCCAAAGCCGCCCTGCAATACGACCTGCCTGGCGGCGCGGGCAACGTCTACGCCAGCCTCGCCAAGGGATACCGCAGCGGCGGGTACAACATACAGAACTACTCCGACCTGGCCGAGACCGCCCTCCGACGCGAGATGATGCTCGGCGTGCGCGACTATGTGCTGGGCGTCTTCGACGCGCTGCCCCTGCCCGACGCCGTGAAACAGCAGCACGTCGCCACCATCACCTCGATGCTCGACCCCAACATACCCGCCTCGCCCGAGCTCTCCGCCCTGCGCTACGAGCCGGAAACGTCGTGGAACTACGAAATCGGCACGCACCTCAACTTCTTCGGCGGCGCATTGCAGGTGGACGGCGCGCTCTATTGGATTGAAACCCATGGCCTGCAACTGTCGCGCTTCGCCGAGAGCGGCTTCGGGCGTGTGCTGGTCAACGCCGGGCGCAGCCGCAGCCTGGGCGGCGAAGTGGAGGCACGCGCCAGCCTCGCTGACGACCGCCTGTCGCTGCGCGCCGCCTACGGCTACACACACGCCGTCTTCACGCGCTACGACCTGGGACAGAACGGCGGCGTCAGCGTAGACTACACCGACAACCGCGTGCCCTTCTCGCCCAACCACACGCTCTCCGCCTCGGCCTCCTACCGCCAGCCGCTCACGGGCTTCGTCACCGCCCTGAGCCTCGGCGCCGACGCCGACGCCACGGGGCGCATCTACTGGGACGAGGCTAACACGATGGGCGAGCCGTTCCGCCTGCTCGTCGGCACGCGCCTCGGCGTCGAACTGCGCGGCGGCGTCAGCCTCGCCCTGTGGGGGCGCAACCTCACCGCACGCCGCTACGCCACCTTCCGCTTCGTCAATATGGGCCGCACCCTCTCGCAGTCCGGCCTGCCCCGCCACTTCGGCATTGACGTCAGCGTGAGGCTGTAGAATACGATTTCCCGCGCAGTTCGAAGCCTGCGGAATGACAGAAACGAGGCCAGGATGTCGTCCCGGCCTCGTTTCTGCACCCCGCTTGGGGTTGTATTGACAGCACAAGCGCTACAAGGCGCGCCAATGCTCCACGGCGTCTTCGTATGAGCCGTCGAGCATATTGATGGCACGCGGGATGGTCAGTACATAGTCGGCAGCATCGAACGACAGGCTCTCAATCGAGAACGTAAGACTCTTCTCGTTAAGCACGCACTTCACGCACTTCTTCGTCTGGTTGATGTAATTGGCAGTTTCCTGCAATTCGCTTTCAATGCCGTCGGTAGCGTTGAAGCCCACGCGGTGGAACTCAATGTAGACAGGCTGCCCGTTGTTGCCGTCGCTGATGGTGAAATAATAGAGTTCGCCCTCCTTCTTGAAACAGAGGTCGCCATCCTCGTCCACATAGGGTGCGTAGCCCTCGTTGTAGAGGTAGTTCTTCACTTTGTTCTGAAACGCCGAGGCGGCGGCGCTCTGCTGCGCAGCGGCGGGCAATGCGCCCAGCAGGACGAGTGCCAGCAGGAACAGTTTAGTCTTCTTCATAATTCGGTATGGTTTTAGTGGGTTGAATCAAGCCATTATTATCCATCGCAAAAGTAGGAATAAAAACCCTACGCCACAGCCAGCAAACCGCAAAAAGCGCGAAAAAGGTTAAAAAGGCTTGCACAAACCGTTAAAAAGTATTTCTTTTGCCACGCAATAACACCTATTACTTTTCATCATGGACGAAAACAAGACTCTTCTCACCGAAGAAACCAGCGAGACCGTCTCCGCCGTCGAGACTTCCGAAGCGACACAAGAACAAACCGTAACCACCGCCCCCGCAGCCGAGGAGGCACCTGCCGAGGCCGCTCCCGAACCGTCGGAAGTTACTCCCACGGAATCCGAAGCGCAGCCCGACCAGTCTGCCGCTGCACCGCAGCAGCCCGAAGAGGCATCCGCTGAAACCGAGGAAGCCCCCGAAGCCGAAGCCCCCGCTCTCCCCGACACCAAGGCCGCCGTCGTGGCACGCCTCAAGGAGATTGCCGACAACGAGGAGCAAGTGGAGCGCGCCACGCTCGAAAGCCTCAAGCAGGTGTTCTACCGCCTGCACAACGCCGAAGTGGCCGCACAGCGCGCCGCTTTCATCGAGGCCGGAGGCAGCGAGGAGGAGTTCGTGCCGCAGCCCGACCAGGACGAAGAGGCTTTCAAGTCCGAGATGAACCGCGTCAAGGAGCAGCGCGCCAAAATCGCCGAACAGCAGGGCGAGGCGCAGCGCAAGAACCTTGAGGAGAAAGAGGCCATCATCGCGCGCGTAAAAGAAATGAACGTCAGCGCCGACGTGGCCGACAAGTCCTACAAGGAGTTCAAGGAACTCCAGGCACGCTGGAAGGAAATCGGCGAAGTGCCCGCCGAGCGCGCCAACGACGTGTGGAAAGCCTACCAGCAGCAGGTCGAGACCTTCTACGACCTCCTGCGCCTCAACTACGAGTTCCGCAACTACGACTTCAAGAAGAACCTTGAAATCAAGACCGCCCTCTGCGAGGCCGCCGAGCGTCTGGCCGACGTCGAAGACCCCGTCTCCGCCTTCCACTCCCTACAGCAGCTCCACCGCCAGTATCGCGAAGCAGGCCCCGTGGCCAAGGAACTGCGCGAGGAGGTGTGGAACCGCTTCAAGGCCGCCAGCACCGTCATCAATAAGCGCCACCAGGCTCACTTCGAGCAACTCAAGGCCCAGGAGGAGGAGAATCTGGCCAAAAAGACCGCCCTCTGCGAGCGCGCCGAGGCCATCGACACCACCGGCCTCAAGAGCGGCAACGCATGGGACAAGGCCACGCAGGAAGTCGTAGCACTCCAGACCGAGTGGAAGACCGTGGGCTTCACGCCCCGCAAGGTGAACGCCAAAATCTTCGAGCGTTTCCGCACCGCCTGCGACACCTTCTTCCGCGCCAAGAGCGACTTCTTCAAGCAGCAGCGCGCCGAGTGGGCCGAGAACCTTGCTGCCAAGACCGCCCTCTGCGAGGAAGCCGAAGCCCTGAAAGACAGCACCGAGTGGAACAAGACCGCCAGCAAGCTCGTCGAACTGCAACGCCGCTGGAAGGAGACCGGCCCCGTGGCGCGCCGCGTCAGCGAACAGATTTGGAAACGCTTCAACAGCGCCTGCAACGCCTTCTTCGAGAAAAAGAACGAGGCCACCGGCAGCCAGCGCAAGGAGGAGCAGGACAACCTCGACAAGAAGAACGGCATCATCGCCGAACTTGAGAAACTACTGGCCGAAGGCGCCGACAACGCCCGCGAGCGCGTCCAGGAACTCACCGCCGAATGGAACGCCACCGGCCACGTGCCCTTCCGCAAGAAGGAAGGCGTCTACAAGCGCTATCACGACGCCCTCGACCGCCTGCGCACCGAGTTCCACATCAGCGCCGGTCGCCGCAGCGTCGACAACTTCCGCCGCGCCATCGCCGAAAAGGCCGGCACGCCGCTGGAGCGCGAACTGCTGCGCCTCAAGAACCTCCTGGAGACCAAACGCGACGAAATCAAAAACTACGAGACCAACCTCGGCTTCTTCACCACCAAGAGCAAGAGCGGCAACGCCCTTGTCGACGGGTTGCAGAAGAACATCGAGCGCCTCAAGGCCGACCTCCTTGTCGTCGAGGAGAAAATCCGCGCCGTCAAGGAGCAGATAGCACGCGGCGATGCCCCCGCCGAGGAAGCCCCTGCTGAAGTTCCCGCCGAGACCCCCGCTGCCGAAGCACCTGCCGTTGAGGAGGCTCCCGCTGTAGAGGCTTCCACCGATACCGACGCTCCTGCTGCATCGCAGCAGCCCGAAGCGCCCGCAGCCGCCGAAGCACCCGCAGCCGAGTAACCCCCTCCCGGCACAACACGCCACAAACCCGTCCGGCTCCCTGCCCAGCAAGGAGCCGGACGGATTTATTTGTACTACAACCGCCCTGCATCGCAAAAAAGCCCTAACTTTGCGGGCATAAAACCCCGAAAGCCCGCCGCAGCGCGAGGTTTTCCCCGTTATCGTCACGCTACGCCCCGATGAGCATCCTCCGCAAAGTCCTCCCGCCCCTTTTGCTCGCACTCGCGCTCCAGCCGCTCCGCGCCCAGGACGCCGAAACCATGATGCGCGCCTACCGTTTCGACGAAGCCGCACGCGCCTACCAGTCACAAATAGCCGAAGCGCGGCGCAACGGCGCACCAACCGCCACGCTCGAAGCCCACCTCGCCCAGGCGCAGCGCGGCGCACGGATGCTCGAAGCCACGGAGCGCGTCGTGTTCCTCGACAGCGTGGTGATGCCCGCCAACGCGGTGCTCTCGCGCCTGCGTCTCTCCGCCCACGCCGGGCGTTTCACCACTCCAGCCGCCTTTTTCCCCGGCGGACTGCCACGCGGCTTCCACGACAACGGTACAGCCTTCGCCAACGACTTCGGCGACCGCCTATGGCTCTCGCAGCCCGACAGCAGCGGCCTCGCACGTCTGCACAGCGCCCGTCTGTTGGGCGGCAGTTGGACCGTCCCCGCCCCCCTTCCCGGCCTCGAAACCGCTGGCGACGTGCAAGCCTTCCCCTTCGCCATGCCTGACGGGCAAACCCTCTACTTCGCCGCGCAAAGCGAAGAGTCGCTCGGCGGCTACGACATCTACGTAACGCGCTATGACGCCGATGCCGGTCGTTATCTGCGCCCCGCCCACCTCGGTTTCCCCTTCAACAGCACGGCCAACGACTACCTCTACTGCATTGACGAAGCCGCCGGAGTGGGCTACTTCGTCACCGACCGCAACCAGCCGCCTGGCACGGTGTGCCTCTACGCCTTCATCCCCAACACCGCCCACGACATCTACCTCCTCACCCCTGAGAATGCCGACTCCGTGCGCCGCGCCGCCGTCATTGCCAGCATCGATGAACTGGGCGCCCAGAGCGACGCAGCGCGAACCGCCCGCGCACAAGCCAAACGCGCGCTGCAAGCCGCCGCGCAGGCAACCCAGCGCCCCGTGCGCATCGTCATCGACGACACCCACGTCTACACCGACCCGTCGCAACTGCGCAACGAAACCGCCCGCCGCATTGCCACCGAATACGTCAGCCGAAGCTGCGAACTCAGCAACGCCGAAGCCGAACTCGACGCCGCCCGCCGCCAATATGCCGACGCGCGCCATGCCTCTTTCGCCCAACCCGACGCATCCCTCGCCGCCCGCATCCGCGACCTCGAAACACGCACCGCCAACCTGCGCGCCGCCACCCACCGACTCGCCGTCAATATGCGTCAGGCCGAACTCCGACCTTGAGCGGCGGCAAACTCTACGACTTCAATCTCGCCGCTATCTACCTAACCTCCGAAACATCCCCATCGCATAAAATCTCCCACACGCCTAACCTTAACACCCATACCGATATGAAAACACATTTCCCCCCCTCCGAACTGATTATCAACGCCGACGGCTCCATTTTCCACCTCCACGTCGTGCCCGAAGCCCTGGCCGACAAGGTGATACTCGTCGGCGACCCCGGACGCGTGGAGACCGTGGCCGCACACTTCGACACGCGCGAATACGAAGTGGAGAACCGTGAGTTCTGCACCGTCACGGGAACATACGCAGGCAAGCGCGTCACCGTCGTGAGCACCGGCATAGGCTGCGACAACATCGACATCGTGCTCAACGAGCTCGACGCCCTGGCCAACATCGACTTTCAAACGCGCGAAGTGAAGCCAGCCTTGCGCTCGCTCGACATCGTGCGCATCGGCACATGCGGCGGTTTGCAGGAATTTACGCCCGAAGGTACCTTTATCGCCTCGGTCAAGAGCGTGGGCTTTGACGGCCTGCTCAACTTCTACGCCGGGCGCGACCGCGTGTGCGACCTCGCTTGCGAAACAGCCTTTACCGAAGCCATGCAGTGGACGGGAAACCAATGCATTCCCCACCCCTACGTCGCCCCTGCCAGCCCGGAACTGCTGGAACGCATCGCACAGGATGATATGGTGCGCGGCATCACCGTGGCCTGCGGCGGATTCTTCGGTCCGCAAGGTCGCGAACTGCGCATACCCCTTGCCGACCCGCACCAGAACGAGAAGATACAAGCCTTCGCCCACAACGGTCTGCGCATCACCAACTTCGAGATGGAAAGTAGCGCAGTGGCCGGACTTTCGGCCCTGATGGGTCACAAGGCGCTAACCGTATGCATGGTCATAGCCAACCGCGTGGCCGGGCGCGCCAACACCGACTACAAAGGCAGCATAGACCGCCTCATCTGCACCGTGCTCGATCGCATCTGACGGCACGTCCGCATATCTCACTCCCCCGACAAAAACGTTTAGGCCGAACTTGGATTTCAGCAAGTTCGGCCTATATGTTTCATAGTCAGTCAAGACGGGCGGCTACGCGCGCGCCATGCCTTCTTCCTTCACTTCGCGGCACAGTGGAAGCGTCACCGCCAGGCAGGCAGCGGCACCGATAAGCATCACGACCGACGTGCTCACCATTATGTCGCCCAGCGACACCAGCGGGCTGGCCAGGCTGCCTGCCAGAAAGCCCACCGCGCCGAAGATGGCCGAGGCCGACCCAGCGTTCTGCCGCTCGGAGTCGAGCGCAATGCTCGTCACGACAGGCTGCATCAATCCGAAGCAAACCAACATGTAAATGTAGCACGGCATGAGCACAGCCAACGGCATGTGGAACAACTGGCACAGCGCCACCAGCATAGCAGCAAGCATAAAGTCTATGCTGCCCCACTTCAAAGCCGTATTGGCGTGATTGAAACGTGTGGCCAGCGCCGCGCCCACGCCTATCATCACGGCGTTGAGGCCGAAACACAGACTGAACTCGAAAGCCGAAAGACCGTAAATCTCCTGGAAAACAAACGGCGAAGAACCTATGTAAGCGAAAAAGGCGAAAAACATCGTCATGTTGGAAAGCGACGAAAGCGTGAACCGCCGGTTGCGGAACACCTTGAAAAGCGTGGCGTAGGTGTGCGCCACGTCCTTCTGCGAACGCCTTTCGGTCGGCAGCGTCTCGGGCAAACGCATCGTGCAGAACATCAGCACGATGCCGATGGCCAGCAGCAGGCAGAAAACACCCTGCCACGACGTGAAATTGGTCATCGTGCCGCCGATAACGGGCGCCACGACGGGTGCCACGCCGTTAATGGCACCAAGCAACGCCATGAAGTTGGTCAGTTCGCGCCCCGTGAACATGTCGGTGGCGATGCTTTTAGACAGCACCACGCCGCCCGCACCGCCGAAGCCCTGCACGACGCGCATCAGGTTGAACACGAAAATGTTGGGCGCGAAGATGCACATCACCGACGACACGGCGAAAAGCAGCATCGAGAGCACCAGCAAACGCTTGCGCCCATACTTGTCGCTCAGCGGACCGATGAAAATCTGGCCAAGCGCCAAGCCCACCATGCCCGCGCCAAGGCTCATCGCCACAAGCGAGGGGGAAGTTTGGAAGAACACCTGCATCTCAGGCATCGAGGGCAGGTAAAAGTCAGTAATGATGGGGCCGAAAGCCGTCAGCAGCCCCAGTGTGACCGTCACAAAGAGGCCAGCATTCTGTTTCATAGAAAAGAAAGAAGGTGGAGTTCTTTTTGGGATACCGCCAAACTACTCCGCGACATCTCTAATAGGCTCTGCCAAGCCCGAAACCCGAATCGGTCATTAGGCCGACGGGTATGTTTTTATGTTTGTCTTTTTGCAGGATAATGGCTTTTCTTTTGTTGTCTTTTGACAGCTGTCCGATCGGCATAGCCCGCTATGCCTTCGCTGCCATCAGCCAAAAGCCCCTCAAAATAAAAACCATTCTCCTACAAACCCTAATGACAGATTTGGGTTAAAGCGGAGGCAAAAGTAAGCAAAATCGGCGAAAAACACACCCGCTTCGTGCGTATTTGTCCCCACATAGCCTCCACGAAACATGAAAAAGTGTAACTTTGCGGCGCAAAAAATCCCAAACCCGAAACAACAATGGCAGAAGACGTTTTCAAGAAAATCGTTTCGCACTGCAAGGAATACGGCTTCGTGTTCCCGTCGAGCGACATATACGACGGCCTCGGCGCCGTCTACGACTACGGACAGAACGGCGTGGAGCTGAAGAACAACATCAAGCAGTACTGGTGGCAGGCCATGGTGCTGCTCCACGACAACATCGTGGGCATCGACAGCGCCGTCTTCATGCACCCCACCATCTGGAAAGCCAGCGGCCACGTCGACGCTTTCAACGACCCCCTCATCGACAACCGCGATTCCAAGAAGCGCTACCGCGCCGACGTCCTCATCGAAGACCAGTTGGCCAAGTACGACGAGAAAATCAACAAGGAAGTCGCCAAGGCGCGCAAGCGTTTCGGCGACGCCTTCGACGAGGCCAAGTTCCGCGAGACCAACCCGCGCGTACTCGACAACGCCGCCAAGCGCGACGCCCTGCACACACGCTTCAAGACCGCGCTCGACGCCAACGACCTGGCCGAAATCAAGCAGATCATCCTCGACGAAGGCATCGTCTGCCCCATCAGCGGCACGCGCAACTGGACCGACGTGCGCCAGTTCAACCTCATGTTCAAGACCGAGGTCGGCTCCACCGCCGAGGGCGCCTCGACCATCTACCTCCGCCCCGAAACCGCCCAGGGCATCTTCGTCAACTACCTCAACGTGCAGAAGACCGGCCGCATGAAGGTGCCCTTCGGCATCGCCCAGATCGGCAAAGCCTTCCGCAACGAGATTGTGGCGCGCCAGTTCATCTTCCGTATGCGCGAGTTCGAGC
>JAGBKI010000060.1 GCA_017933995.1 Bacteroidaceae bacterium
AAACTATGCAAACACGAAACGCAAGGATTGAGACTTTGGGCGGCGCTATAGTGCGCTTCCCGTTTGGTGTGACGGTGCGCCGCGCGCTTGTGGCCGTGTGCGGCTTCGCCGCTTTGGCCGGCTGCGCCACGTTAGTAGGCTGCTCCTCGGACGAGGAGGAGGAACCCGCTGTGGTTGAGGAGCCACAGGACCCTGAAGAGACTCAGGTGAGCACCGAGCCTGGCATCCCCATCACCATTACGGCGGAGTATGCCCCCGGCACGAACCTGGCTGCGAAGAAACCCATTCCGCTGGAGAGTGTGACGGAGGAGGGCTATGCGCAAAAGAACCGCATAGCGTTCACGGACAACGGCACTGACGTGTCGGCCGTGTGGGAGGCTGGCGACCAGATATATGTGGTGTGCAACGGGAAGATAAGCCTGTTGTCGCTCGAGAGCGGCGCTGGCACGAACAAGGGCACGTTTGTCGGAGACTTGGCCGGGTACAGCGGAGACAACAAGCCTGCGGTGGACAGCGAGTTGATTTGCTGGGTGAAGAATCGTACTAATAAAAACTTCGTACTCGATACTGACGGCACTATTAAAAGAGACCTGCGCAATTTCATGGCGCAGTCGGGAACTCTAACGGGAGCCGCGCAATTAACCAACTACCGTGGCACTGCGAAGTATGGCACGGGCAGTAATATTGTGGTGGACTTCAAGATTCACGATACGTGCCTTATGAAGTTTGAAATTGAGGCGAAAAACGGTGTCCAACTCTACCAGAATAGCACTGTGACCTACCGACAAGGTGACCTGGAACTGGCTACTTGCTCAAGATTTGCGGCCAAAAACGCTCCAACCACATATTACTTGTCAGTCATAGCGGATGTCTATGAGGGTGCTGCTACTTTGGGATATACGAACCAAATGCTTCAAAATCCGCACTACATCAGCCTGGGCACGAATAAATATTCCGTTACGCTCGAAACGGGCAAGTATTACGTGAAGACAGGTCTGGAGCCGAACTACGCACTGGGCGACTATTTTTACGAGTATGGACAATGGGGTGATGTGCCGAAAGACACACTTGGCAATTTTCCTACAGCCCAAATCATAAGTTTAAATCCGACTGATACAGATAAGAATGCTGGGTATACAAATGGATATGCATGCGCCTATCAACAGACACCTTATCAATCTCAATGGACACCCACAGCAACAAATATGCAGAGGCTTGATTTCACCCTCTATAATATCTGGTACTCTGGGCGTACGCAGTCGGAGAGTTATTGCCAAAGAGAAGACGACGCTTGTAACGCAGCAAAAATAGCGGCATCATATAAAGAGCGATATCCCGATTTGAAATATTGGAATAAGAGTGATTGGTTCCTGCCGTCGTATCGTCTGGCTGCGCTTGCCCAGCAAATGAGAAAAGCTGACGATGAAATTATCACCATTTCTGAGTATGATGCTGAATCTTTCTATACGAGTAAAGAGAATGTGGTTAAAAAAATGGAGAATATTATAAGATTCGTCCCTGCTTCGCGTTCTGACAACGTGATATAAAAGAAAAAGACGGCGGGATGTGCTTCGAGCGCATCTCGCCGATTGTTGTTATGCTTGCGTGCTGTCAGAACACATACGCCGCATTCACGCCGAGGCTTGCGGAGGAGAGGGCGTACTGGGCGTAGCTGACGCCGAACTTGAAGCGGCGCAGGGAGAGGGTGGCGCCGCCGCTGAGGCCGGCCCAGTGGCTCTCGCCGGCCTGTTTCAGTTCGTAGGCGCGGCGCAGGTTGTAGCCCGCGCTGAGCGTGATGCTCTCGCTCACCACGACGTCGGCACCCACCACGAAATGGTTGGCCAGCATTCGCCCGAAGCCCAGTTTGGCGCCCGAGGCGGTGAAGTAGTCCTTCTGCGACCAGCGCGTGAGGTCGGTCATCGTCACCGTGAGGCGCACGGGGGCGTGGGCCAGGGCGAACGAGCCGCCCACCACGGCGTTGAAAGGCAGGTGCTGGCGCGGGCCGCCCTCGTCGAACGTCTTGACCTGGCGGCCTATGTTTTGCAGGGCGGCGGAGAGCGAGAGGTCGAGGTCGGGGTCGTAGTAGTTGAGGCCCAGGTCGACGGCCAGCGCCAGGCTGCTGTAACTGCCGTAACTGCTGCTGACCATTTTGAGGCTGGCGCCGCCGCTGACGAGGTCGGAGAGCAGGTAACTGTAGCCCACGCCCAGCTGTATGTCCTTGGGCGTGAACGTGCCGGACTTGACGCCCTGCTGGTCGGTCTCGTCCATAGAGCCGTAACTGAGGCAGGCGGCGGTGACGGCGGCGGTGTGGCGGTCGCCGAAGGCACGGACGTACTGCGCGCCGAAGTGGCTGCCACCGGCGGGCATCGTCATGTATTGCAGCCCCACGGCGTTCGAGGCCGCCCCGGCATAGAGCGCGGGGTTGGCGAAGCCCACGGAGGGCGCGTCGTCGGCGGCCAGCGAGATGTGTTCGCCGCCCAGCGCCGCCACGTGCGCGGAGGCGGGCAGGCGCATCACCTGGAACGACGTGGCGATGCCTTGCCCCCACACGAGGGCGGGCAGCAGCGCGGAAAGTATGGGAAGAAGTGATTTTTTCATTGTGCGGCAGGGGGCGGCGGGCGTGTTTTCGCCCTTTTTGCAAAATTTAAGGGCGCGCGCGGCGGGAGCAGCCTGTTTTGCCATTACCTTTGCTCTGCGAAAGGCACACGGACGCCCTCTTGCGCCGCAAAGGTAGTGCCGCCCTATTAAGGTAGATTCTATAAATTAGTTTAATTATGGTAAGTTCTTTGCTTGGATGCTTTGCCAATCTTTTTGGTCTTTTCCTTTTTTATCTCTTGGGTACGTAGCCCGCTACGCACCCAAGAGATAAAAAAGCAAAATCCTCAAAAATCTTTGTCAAACCATCGCAAGCTAATTTATAGAACCTACCTAATATAATAACGTGTTCCGCCCCGATTTATTATACTCTGCCGAATGGCTAGGCCTGATTTGGCCGCACCGCAACCGCGACTACGGCGCCTACCGGCTGCGCAGCGAGTACCCGCGCCGCCTGACGCGCGCCCTGCTGTGGGTGTACGGCGTGGTGCTGATCGTGGTGGGCGTGCCGGCGCTGTTGGGCTGGGCCGCCACCGCCGCCGTGCGCCACAGTATGGACGAGATTGAGCAGCAGGTGGAGATGAAACAGCTCGACATCGAGGAACTGAACAAACAGCACCGCGTCACGCCGGGCCGCCAGGCCACTGCCGCCGCCGCGCCCGAGGCTGCCGGCGAGGAGATTGCCATCGTCGACAGCCTGCCGCAGCTCACCGCCGAGGTGGCGCAGGAGGGGCCGCCCACGCTGCAGGTGGGCAACACCACCATCGTGCGCCTGGTGCAGGACACCGTGATGCAGCTTGACTCGCTGGCGCCCGTCATCGAGGAGGAGATACAGGACGTGGAGATACTGCCCGGCGTGCCCGACTTCCCCGGCGGCTATATCGCCCTGGCGCGGTGGCTCGACGACCACATCGAATACCCCAAGGCCGCGCTCGACGGCAAGATACAGGGCGAGGTCGTGGTGAGCGTCGTCATCGACGCCGAGGGCCGCGCCACGGGTGCGCAGGTGGTGCAGACGGCCCACCCGCTGCTCGACGAGGCCGCCCTGCGCGCCGTCACCGCCATGCCCCACTGGCGATGGCGCGACGACGGCACACTCCACAAAGCACGCATCAACATACCCGTGAGTTTTCACAGTGAATAACTTTTTAATTAAAAAATAAAAGATAAAAGTTAAAAGTTGAGTTTGGCATGGCGGGCGTTTTAACCACTAAAGCCACAAAGGAACTATAAAAACACAAAACTGGCGCGTAGCCTTTGTGTTCTCCGGCGGGCGAAGCCCTTTGTGTTTTTAGAGCCTTTTTGTGTGTTTTGTGGTTAAACACAAGGGCTTTGCCAAACTACACTTTTCACTATTCACTTTTAATTTTTCACTGGCTTTGCCAACTAATCAACTTATGCCCACCCCCGCCTCCCTCATCAACGCCGCCCTGGCCGCCGAAGTCTACAAGGCGCAGCCCGAGGGCCTTTACGAACCCATCCGCTACACGCTCCTCGGCGGCGGCAAACGCATACGCCCCGCCCTGATGCTCACCGCCGCCGCCATCTACGGCGCGGAGCCGGAGCAGGTGATGCCCGCCGCCATCGCCCTGGAGACCTACCACAACCACACGCTGCTCCACGACGACCTGATGGACCGCGCCGACGTGCGCCACGCCAAGCCCACCGTATGGAAACGCTGGGATGCCAACACGGCCATCCTCAGCGGCGACACGATGCTGCTGCTCGCCCTGCGCAAACTCACCGAGTGCCGCTGCGAGCGCTGGGACGAGCTGCACCGCCTGTTCCTCGACACGTTCATCGAGGTGTGCGAGGGGCAGCAGTACGACATGAACCTGGAGCGGCGCACGGCCGACGACGTGAGCATCGGCGAGTACCTGGAAATGATACGCCTCAAGACGAGTGTCCTCGTGGCCTGCGCGGCCAAGGCGGGCGGCCTCATCGCTGGGGCCGCCGACGACGAGTGCGACCTGCTCTACGCCTTCGCCGAGAAGATAGGGCTGGCATTCCAGTTGCAGGACGACGTGCTCGACGTGTGGGGCGACCCCGCCGTGTTCGGCAAGGCCAACGGCGGCGACATCGCCTGCGGCAAAAAGACCTACCCGCTGCTCACCGCCCTGTCGCTCGCCCCGTCCGACGAGCGCGCCGAACTGCTGCGCCTGCTGCGCCCCGAGACCGACAGCGAGGCCGCGCGCATCCGCCGCGTCACGGCCATCTACGACCGCCTCGGCGTGCGCGCCCTTTGCGAGGAGGCCGTCCGCGCCTACTACGACGAGGCGCGCGCCCTCTACGACCGCCTGCCCCTGTCCGAGGCCGCCAAAAGGCCCCTGTGGCTGTGGGCGGAAAGGCTGATGGGGAGGGAGAAGTAAACCCATTGACCGTTGACCATTGACCATTGACCATTGGCTAACGCGACGTTATGATTGACCATTGACCATTGACCATTGGCTAACGCGATGTTATGATTGACCATTGAACATTGACCATTGGCTAACGCGACGTTATGATTGACCATTGACCATTGGCTAACGCGACGAAACACGTGCCGGACGGCAATGGTCAATGGTCAATGTTCAATGGTCAATTATCAATAACCCCAAAACCATGTTCATCGACACCCACACCCACATCTACACGCCCGAGTTCGACGCCGACCGCGCCGAGGTGGTGGAGCGCGCCGCAGCCGCCGGGGCCGAGGCACTGCTGTTGCCCGCCATCGACGAGGCGTCCGTCGGGCCGATGCTCGACTGCTGCCGCCGCTGGCCCGCGCTGTGCCGCCCGATGCTCGGCCTGCACCCCACCGAACTGCCCACCGAGGGCTTCGAGGCCGTGCTCGACCGCTTCGAACAGCGGCTGCAAACGCCCGGCCATCCCTTCGTGGCCGTCGGCGAGGTGGGCGTGGACCTCTACTGGGACACCTCGCGCCGCGACGACCAGTTGCGCGCCTTCGCCCGCCAGGCCGGATGGGCCGCGCGCTTCGGCCTGCCCCTCGTGGTGCACAGCCGCAACGCCCACCGCGAGATTGTCGACACCCTCGCGCCCCTCAGGGACACGCTCCACGGCGGCGTCTTCCACTGCTTCGGCGGCACGGCGGACGAGGCGCGCGAACTGCTGGCCTTCGACGGCTTCTGCCTCGGCATTGGCGGCACCGTGACGTTCAAGAAGAGCCGCCTGCCGCAGGTGCTGGCCGAGTGCGTGCCGATTGACCGCATCGTCCTTGAAACCGACGCGCCCTACCTCACCCCCACGCCCCATCGCGGCACGCGCAACGAACCCGCCTACATCCCCATCGTCATCGACCGCCTGGCCGACGTCTACGGCCTCGCGCCCGCCGACATCGCCCGCCACACCACCGCCAACGCCCGCCGCGTCTTTGGCAAGTTGGTCTGAAAGGGAAGTTCTATTGCCATACAAAGAAAGGGAAGAACCACGGATGCTCTTCCCTTTCTTCTTTGTTTTAGGATGGGGCTATTTTTTCCAGAAGCGGGGGGTGATGTCGCGCAGTTTGCCCTCCGTGACGCGGTACATACGCTGGTTTGTGGCGGGGGAGGACAGGGGGCCGCACGCTTCCATATACGCTCCGAGCTTCACGTAGTCGAACACGGCGGGGTTGAAACCCGCTGGCAGTTCGTCACGCCCGCTGTACCAGCCCGTGCGCAACGTATCGCCGTAGGTGAGGCGCACGGTGTCCATAAGATGCATCACGCCCTGCGGGTCGCCGTCGCCGCCCATCAGTCCCACGCAGGTGATTTCGCCACGGTAGTTGGCTATGAGCGACAACAGTTCGGCGTCGTCGAGAATGCGTCCGGCATCCTCTTTGAGGTAACTGCTGTGGCAGCCGGGGCAGTTGTTGGGGCAGCGCGTCAGGTTGATGGCCAGCGTGACTTCGTCGGGAAATTCTTGGAATACGATGTCGGTGCCTGCGTATTTAAGCATAAGGCGGGTCTGAAAAGTTTTTTAAGCAAGAGAGAGGCTGCAAAGGGTTTACCCTGTGGTAACAAGGCAAACACTGTGCAGCCTCTTGTCTCTTCTTTATACCGTATATATTTATTGTCCCACCGGGCGCAGGTTGCCGTAGTATCGCTTGGAGGCTTCCTTCTGGCGCGCGGCGGAGAAGTTGCTCACGCGCTTGAGGTAGCCGATGACGCGCGTCAGGTAGTCCAGGTTCTCGCTCTGGCACTCGGGGCACTGGTGCATGTAGCGCTTGTCGATGTGGCCGCAGTCGTTGCAGACGGTGTTGGGGATGTTGAAGGTGAAGTAGTTGCATCCCTCCTTGGCGGCGATGCGCAGCAACTGGCGGTACTGCGCCTGCGAGAGGTGCTCGTCGAGGTTCATGTGGAGGGCGGAGCCGCCGGTGAGGTGCTCGATGTACTTGCGCCCGTGCAGGCGGAACTTCTCGATGACGTCGGTGCCCGTGTCCTCGACGACGTAGAAGTAGGAGTTGTAGCAGTCGCGCGGCACGAAGTAGCCGTCCTCGCGGTCCCAGCGGGCGTGCTTCACGCCGACGTTCTCGGCGGGAATCATCTCGCAGTTGAACATCACCTCCTTGGAACGGTACTGTCGGTTGTACTTCTCGACGAGGCCCAGGATGTCGCCCACGAAGGCGGCGTACTCGGGGTTGTCGCTGATTTCGATGCCCAGGCTTTCGGCTGCCTCGACCATGCCGTTCACGCCGATGGTGAGGTACTGGCGGGCGATGTTGATGTAGCCGCTGTCGAAGAGCGGCAGCATCCCCTTCGACTGTAGCATCTTGAGGTTCTCGTTGTAGGCGAGCTGCACTTTGTGGCAGGTGTCGATGATGCCCTCCAGATACTGCGTGTAGGGCTGTCCCTCGCGCGTGGCCTGCTGCACGCAGCGGTTGAGGTTGATGGTGAGCACGCTCTTCGAGCCGGTGCTGACGCCGCCGGCACCGAGGGTGTAGCTGAAGCCGTTGTCCTGGATTTCGTTGCGCAGGCGGCAGCACGAGGCCAGGCTGTCGGCGTTGTCGCTCATATAGGTGAAGAAGGAGTGTCCTGCGGCGTACATCTCGGCGGTGAAGTCGGCGTACTCCTTGTCGATGACATCGCCGTCCTTCGACAGCAGAGCCATCGTCTCGACGGGGAAGGTCAGCACGGTGCGCAGGCGCTCCTGGTTGAACCAGCGCATGAAGCGCTTCTGCAACCAGTTCACAGCGGGCCACGAGGGCTGCGAGCCGTCGGGGAAGTAGAAGTCGCCGAAGATGCTCTTGAAGTAGTTCTGGTCGTAGTAGCTGATGTTCCAGAAGACAGCCTGGAAGTTGCGCGCGCCGGTGGGCTGGTTGATGCTGTAGACAATCTGCTCGAAGCAGTCGGTGATGACCTTGTCAATGGTGCGCTGGCGCACGGAGAGGTCTACCACCTCGTCGGCGCGTTCGTAGAAGTCGTCGCCATATTCCTTTTGCAGGAAGTGGGACATGTACATCAGGAATTCGGGCGTGGCGCAAGCGCCGCTGAGCATGGAGCTGACGATGAACACCATGTTGACGAAACCGCCGCAGAAGCTCTTGAGGTTGGTCGGCGCGGTGCTGTTGCCGCCAATGCTCTTGGTGCCGCCCAGCAGCCAGGGGTACATCGTGATGGAGGCGCAGTAGTTGGCCAGGCAGGTCTCGTCGTTCTTATATATATAATGGTGGTTCAGCAAAAAGAGGTAGCGGTCGGCCAACTCCTTGCCATACATCTCCTTGATGCGGTCGGTGAGCAGGCGACGGTTCAGGCGGATGAAGTTCTTTTTGGGCAGTTCGCCGATGAGCGTGGCGATGTTCTTGTTCTCGACGTTGGCGTTGGCATCGTACTTCGAGCCCGTGGCGGGGTTGAGGCTGTCCACATAGTCGAGCAGGAAGCGCACGTGGTCGACCACCTCGCGGTCCTCGCTGTGCTGCTGGCGATAGAGCATAAAGCTCTTAGCCACCTTGAAATGGCGTTCGGCCATAAGGGCCACCTCTACTTGGTTCTGAATGTCCTCAACGCTCATGCCATTGCAGAACTTGAGGTGTCCAATGATTTTTTGCAGTCCCTCGGCATCGAGCGGTTCGCCCACAGCGGCGAACGATTTCATGATGGCCGACTTGATTTTGTCAAGCGAGAAGTGTTCTGTCTGTCCGTCTCGCTTCGTGATGATAAAGTTTTCCGTACTCATTGGAATAGTTAGGGTTTTATAAAGTTAGTAGAAAAGCCTTTGTACAGTGGGCTTTGCAAGGAAAAACGGGCGAAAAGGCGCGGCGGCTGGCGGCTGGGAGAATGCGGAAAACGGGCGGAAAAACGGTTTTCGTGACAGTGCCATCTCGCATCTTCGTCCGGGGGACAAAGATAAACAAAGTCGGCACGCGGAAAAACAATCCCCGATTTTTTATTTTTGTTTCCGCAAAATCCGAAACGGCTCAAATTAAAAGTTTTTTAGGAACCATCGGGGACGGAGGCTTTTTGTGTATTTTTGCGGTGTAATTTCCAAATAGCAAAACGATGAAAAAAACGTTCGCTTCCATCCTGCTCGTTTGCGCCGTGACCACCGCCACGGCCCAAACGCTCACTCCCGGCATTTTGGCCGACATCCGTTCGCGCCAGCCCAATGTAGCCGCCGACCGCGCCCTTGCCAACGCGATGGCGGCCACGAGCATCAACCAGCTGGCGCGCACCGCCGACAATCCCGCCGCGCGCGACACGCACTTCTCCAACTCCGTGCCGTCGCGCGGTGTCACCGACCAGAAATCCAGCGGGCGTTGCTGGCTCTTCACTGGCCTCAACGTGATGCGCGCCAAGGCTATTAAAGACTTCGGTCTTGGCGAATTCTACTTCTCCCAGAGTTATCTCTTCTTCTACGACCAGCTGGAGAAGTCCAACCTTTTCCTGCAAGCCGTGATCGACAACGCGGCGAAACCTATGGACGACCGCACGGTGGAGTGGCTTTTCAAGAACCCGCTTTCCGACGGCGGCACGTTCTGCGGTGTGCAGGACTTGGTGACGAAATACGGCCTGGTGCCCGCCGACGTGATGCCCGAACGCTTCAATGCCAACAACACGTCGCGCATGGCCAACCTCATCGCGCTCAAACTGCGTGAATACGGCCTCGAACTGCGCCGCATGGTGCAGGGTAAAGCCAAGACGGCTGACGTAGAGGCGCGCAAAACGGAAATGCTGGCCACCGTGTACCACATCCTGACACTCTGCCTCGGCGCGCCGCCACAACAGTTCACCTGGACACGCCGCACCGCCGACGGCACGCCCGTAGAAACCAAAACCTACACGCCACAGGAATTCTACAAGGAGTACATCGGCTGGGATCTCACGGAGGGCTACGTGATGCTGATGAACGACCCGTCGCGCCCCTACCACAGGACGTACACCATTGAGTACGACCAGCACGTCTATGGCGGCCACCGCTGGACCTACATCAACCTCCCGATGGACGAAATCAAGCAGATGGCCGTCGCGAGTATAAAGGACTCGACAATGATGTACTTCTCGTGCGACGTGGGCAAGCAGTACGACAGCGAGACGGGCGTATTGAGCCTCGACAACTTCGACTACGGCGCACTGCTGGGCACCGACTTCCCGATGGACAAGGCCGACCGCATCCGCACGTTCGCCTCGGCCTCGTCGCACGCCATGACGCTGATGGCTGTAGACCTTGCCGCCGACGGCACACCCTTGAAGTGGAAGGTGGAAAACAGCTGGGGCGCCAGTAGCGGCAAGTCCGGCCATCTCATCATGACCGACCCTTGGTTCGACGCCTATATGTTCCGCCTTGTCGTGGAGCGCCGCTTCGTTCCCGCCGCCACCCTCGAACTGCTCAAGCAGACGCCCACCGTCCTTCCCGCTTGGGACCCGCTTTTTGCAGGCGAGGAGTAGCCTCGCCGTGCCATTCCGCCCTTTCGGATGCGGATACAGTCTTTCGCGCTGTGGCCGCATTTTTCGCTCTACAGCGGACAAAAAAACATTTCGCGCCCACACAAATCTGCAAACTAAGGCTTAGTTTTTACAAATTAAGCCTTAATTTGGCGAAACTTAGGCTTAGTTTCTACAAACTTAGGCTTAATTTGCAGATTTGTGTGGGCGCGGAATGTTTTTGAAAGCCACTGGGCGAATTTTTCCAGGGCTGCGGCGCAGCGCGAGTGCGTCTGTGCTTGTTCATCCAGCCTGCATCTGCCGGAGCAGGTCGGCTTGGCGCGGCGACAGGTCGGGACGGGCGATGTGGTAAGTGAGTATGGCGTCGGTTCGTGTGCCGTCGGGACGCTGGTGACCCTTTCCGCGCATCCGCACCTTCGTGCCTTCCCACGTGCCAGGCTTTACGCGCAGTTTCACCTGCCCGCCGTCTATCCCGAGCACCACTTCGCCGCCGAGCAACGCCGTGTAAAGGTCGATTTCGAGGGTGTACTGCGCGTCGGGCACGGCTGTTTGTGCGCGTCGGGTGCGTCCACGCGCAGCGTGTCCCGCTCCCATTCCGGCCATTTGGCCGAAAAGGTCCTGGAAGAAACTTGAAAAACCGCCCCCGCCTTGGAACTGCGAAAAATCGAAGCCTTCAAAGCCGTTCCCGCCGCCTCCGGCGCCGAAACCGCCGCCCATCTTCGACATTTGTTCCCAATGCTCGCCATACTGGTCGTACTTGGCGCGCTTCCCAGGGTCGCTCAAAACGGCATTGGCCTCGGTCAAGGCCTGGAATTTGGCTTTTGCCTTCGGGTCGTCGGGGTGCAGGTCGGGGTGGAACTGCTTGGCGCGTTTCTTATAAGCCTTGCGGATGTCGTCCTGCGAGGCCGTGCGCGCCACGCCCATTATTTTGTAGTAGTCTATAAATGCCATAAAAGTGTTTCGTTGTGCTTTAAGTTGTGTGCAATGTGCACCCCGTTAAGAGCAAAAACTTTGCCAGCGTGCCGTTTTGTCAGTCGTTATGATACGGCTCCCCGCGCAGAATGGTGAAGGCGCGGTAGAGTTGCTCGGCGAAGAAGAGGCGCACCATCTGGTGGGTCATCGTCAGGCGCGAGAGGGAGAGCGTGCCGTCGGCGCGCCGCCGCACCTCGTCGGAAAAGCCCGTCGCGCCGCCCACCACGAACACCAGCCGTTTGCCGCCCGCCGCCAGGCGTTTCTCAAGGAAGCGGGCGAACTGGCGCGAGGTGAACTCGTCGCCGCCCTCGTCGAGCAGCACAACGCGGTCGCCCGCTTCGATGCGACGCAGCAGGGCCTGCCCCTCGGCCTCGCGCACGGCAGTGGCGGCGCGTCCGGCGGTACGGACGTCGGGCACAATGTCGATGGAAAACGGGACGTAGTGGGCCAGGCGCGCCGCGTATTCGTCAATGAGCGCGGCCAGTCGCTTGTCGTCCGTTTTGCCCACACAAAGCAGAATTGCCTTCATAACGGCGGCGAAGATACGGCCTTTTTCGTACTTTTGCCGCCTGAAAACATTAAAATACAACGATATGTACACCGTAGAGGAACTTAACGACCGCCTGATAGACCTTGCGTTCAGCGAGGACATAGGCGACGGCGACCACACCACACTCTGCTGCATTCCCGCCGAGGCCCAGGGGCGGCAGCACCTGCTCATCAAAGAAGCCGGCGTGCTGGCCGGCGTGCGCATCGCCAAGGAAATCTTCCACCGCTTCGACCCCGCCTTGCAGGTGGAGGTGCTCATCGGCGACGGCGAGGAGGTGAAGCCCGGCGACGTGGCCATGGTCGTGAGCGGCAGCGTCAGAAGCCTGTTGCAGACGGAGCGCCTGATGCTCAACGTGATGCAGCGCATGAGCGGCATCGCCACCACCACGCGCCGCTACGTCAACCTGTTAAAAGGAACGCGCACGCGCGTGCTCGACACGCGCAAGACCACGCCCGGAATGCGTATGCTCGAAAAGGAGGCCGTGAAAATAGGCGGCGGCGTGAACCACCGCATCGGCCTCTTCGACATGATTCTGCTCAAGGACAACCACGTGGACTTCGCGGGCGGCATCACGGCGGCCCTCGACCGCTGCCACGCATACCTGAAGGAGAACGGCCTCAACCTCAAGGTGGAGATTGAGGTGCGCAACTTCGCCGAACTCGACGAGGCGCTGGCGCACGGCGGCGCCGACCGCGTGATGCTCGACAACTTCTCCGTCGCCGACACGCGCCGTGCCGTGGAACACGTGGCCGGGCGCGTCGAACTCGAAAGCAGCGGCGGCATCACCATCGACACCCTGCGCCAGTACGCCGAATGCGGCGTGGACTACATCAGCGTCGGTGCCCTCACCCACAGCGTCAAGAGCCTCGACATGAGTTTCAAGGCGTGCTGAAGCGGGCATATGGCTTTTAAGCCCCAATAGTTGTGCCGCAAGGTACTTCACCTCCCTGTCCGCAAGGGTCTACTTAAAAACTGCCAACATTGGCAATTTTGTAAAATAGCAGCAGTGAAATACAAGGGAGCGTTCTGAAGCGGACAACCCAACGCGGAAAGACGCTGAAAGCGTCTCCCCCTCTGTAACCGCTGGTTCGCGAAATGAAATGGAGCGAACCTGCGGCAGGCGGCACACAGGAACGGACGCTGAAAGCGTCCCCCACGAACGCAGGGAGATTATGTAACAGAATATAGCCTACACGTAACTCACCTATCATATCGTGCAGCGCACGAAACACTCACGTCTCGTTTGAATGATTCGAAGTGTTATTCATATAGGCTTACTTCGCTTGTGGGGGACGCTTTCAGCGTCCGTCAATACCCCCACTCCACCGCAGGTGCGCTCCATTTCATTTCGCGCACCCGCGGTTACAGAGGGGGCGACGCTTCCAGCGTCGTTACCCCCCGTTTGTTCACTGCTTTGCACTTCATAACCAAATCCAACTAAGAGCGGAAGTGACAACCTTACAATTTTATATGCTAAAAACGTCTTACTAAACGCTATCCCCACAACACTCACACACGATGAAGAAAATCCTTACTCTGACAGCCCTGCTGCTCGCCGCCGTGGCCGTGCCTGGCGTGGCGTGCACCAACTTCCTGGTGGGCAAGGGCGCGTCGACCGACGGCGCGACGATGATTTCATACAGCGCCGACAGCTACGGCATGTACGGCAAGCTCGTCTACTACCCCGCAGGCAAGCACAAGCGCGGCGAAATGCGCCGCATCGTCGACGGCGACACCAACCACTTTATGGGCGAGATACCCGAGGCCGCCGAGACCTACAGCGTGATGGGCAACATCAACGAGTATGGCCTCTCCATTATGGAGACGACGTTCGGCGGGCGCGACGAACTGGTCGACAAGGCGGGCGTGATTGACTACGTGAGCCTGATGGCCCTCGGTATGCAGCGCGCCAAGACGGCGCGCGAGGCCATCCGCGTGATGACCGACCTCGTGGCCAAGTACGGCTACGCCAGCGGCGGTGAGAGTTTCAGCATTGCCGACCCCAACGAGGTGTGGATTATGGAGATGATCGGCAAGGGCGGCAAGGAGAAAGGCGCCGTGTGGGTGGCCGTGCGCATCCCCGACGACTGCATCGCGGCACACGCCAACCAGAGCCGCATCCACCGCTTCAAGCAGTACAAGCCGCAGGACGTGATGTACAGCCCCGACGTCATCACCTTCGCCCGCGCGCAGGGCTACTACGAGGGCAGCGACGACGACTTCTCGTTCAGCAACGCCTACTCGCCCGCCGACTTCAGCGCCATCCGCTACTGCGAGACGCGCGCCTGGAGTTTCTTCAACCGCTTTGTGGACGGCATGGAGCAGTACCTCGACTACGCCGACGGCCGCCACATAGGCCAGGCCGAGCCGTTCCCGCTCTATTTCAAGCCGCGCCACAAGCTGAGCCTCAAGGACGTGATGAACGCCATGCGCGACCACTACGAGGGCACGCCGTTCGACATCACGCACGACGCAGGCGCCGGTGCCTACTGCGCGCCCTACCGTCCCACGCCCCTGGAGTGGGAGTTTGAGGGCAAGCGCTACTTCAACGAGCGCCCCATCTCCACGCAGCAGACGTCCTATACCGTTGTGGCGCAGTTGCGCGGGAATATGCCCGCCGCCGTGGGCTGCGTCCTGTGGTTCGGCAACGACGACGCCAACATGGTGGCCTACACCCCGGTCTATTGCTGCACCACCCACGTGCCCGAGCCCTACGCGCCCGAAACCGCCGACGACCATACTTTTTCTTGGAAAAGCGCCTTCTGGGTGTGCAACTGGGTGTCGAACATGACCTACCCGCGCTACTCGCAACTGTTCCCCGCCGTCGAGAAGGTGCGCAACGAGGTTGAGGACGGCCTCATCGCCCGCCAGCCGCAGGTGGAGGCCGAGGCGCTGGCACTCCTGGCCCGCGACGAAGCCGCCGGCAGGCTCTTCCTCGACACCTACACCAACACCGCCGCCACGATGATGCTGGCGCGGTGGAAGGAACTGGGCGAGTACCTCATCGTGAAGTTCAACGACATGGCCGTGAAGCCGCAGAACGAGGACGGCACGTACCGCATGACCGACGACGGACTGGCCGTGTTCCCCCAGCGCCCGGGCTTCGACGAGCAGCAACGCGCCATCATCGTGCGCGAGACGGGCGAGAAATACCTCAAGCCCTGATGCGCCGCACGCCAATGGCTGTGGCATAATCTTTATGGTCTAAAACAGACGTCATGATATACGATTGGAGCTACCGCACCCCCGAGGCCGAGGAGGTGGGAACGGCCACAGCACTGGCCGCCGCGCTGGGTGTGCACCCCGTGCTGGGCAAACTACTTGTGGACAGGGGCATACACGACACCGTCTCCGCCCGCAAGTTTTTCCGTCCCAAACTCACCGACCTCCACCAGCCCATGCTGATGAACGATATGGGCAAGGCCGTGGCGCGCATCAATGAGGCCATCGCCCGTGGCGAGCGCATACTGGTCTACGGCGACTACGACGTGGACGGTGTGACGGCTGTGGCCCTTGTTTACAAGTTCCTGCGCGACTACACGGCCAACATCGACTACTACATCCCCGACCGCTACAACGAGGGCTACGGCATAGGCTCCAAGGGCATTGACTTCGCCGCCGACACAGGCACGCGGCTCATCATTGTGCTGGACTGCGGCATCAAGGCTGTGGACGAAGTGGCATACGCTAAATCACGCGGCATAGATTTCATCATTTGCGACCACCACGTGCCCGACACCGTGCTGCCCGCCGCCGTGGCTATCCTAAACCCGAAGCGCGCCGACAACACCTATCCCTACGAGCATTTGAGCGGTTGCGGCGTGGGCTTCAAACTGATGCAAGCCCTTGCGCAAAGCCGGGGCATAGAGTTCAACAAGGTGACGGGGCTGCTCGACCTTTGCGCCGTGAGCATCGCTTCCGACATCGTACCCGTGACGGGCGAAAACCGTATTTTGGCTCACGCAGGTCTGCACTGCCTCAACGCCACGCCCTCCGTGGGCTTGCGCGCCATCGTCGAGGTGTGTGGCCTGGCCGACAAGGAACTTTCCATGAGCGACATCATCTTCAAGATCGGCCCGCGCATCAACGCCTCGGGGCGCGTGCAGAACGGGCGGGAGTCGGTGCGTCTGCTCGTGGAGACCGACTATGCCGCCGCACGGGCGCAGGCCGAGAGCATAAACCTGTACAACGAGCAACGCAAAGAGCTTGACAAGCAGATGACCGAGGAGGCCATCACCCTGGTGCGCGGCTTGGGCGACACGCAAGAGCACAGCGGCATCGCTATATATAATAAGGAGTGGCACAAAGGCGTCATCGGCATTGTGGCCTCGCGTCTTGTGGAGCAGTTCCACAAGCCCGCCGTGGTGCTCACCGTAAACGAGGGCTACGCCACAGGCTCTGCGCGTTCCGTGGGCGGTTTCGACGTTTACGCCGCCGTGCAGAGCTGCGCCGACATCCTTGAAAACTTCGGCGGCCACACCTACGCCGCCGGCATGACGATGCGCGTGGAGCACGTCGAAGAGTTCCGCCGCCGTTTTTTGGCCTATGTGGACGCACACATCTCCGAGGAACAGACGCAGGCCACGCTCGAAGTGAACGGCCTGCTGGAACTGAGCGACATCTCGTTCAAGTTTTATCAGCAGCTGGCGCGCTTCGCGCCCTTCGGTCCTGGCAACGAGAAACCCGTCTTTTGCACCCGCAAGGTCTACGACTACGGCACGAGCAAGGTTGTCGGGCGTGGGCAAGAGCACATCAAGCTCGAACTTGTCGGAGAGGGCAGCAGCAAGGTGATGAACGGCATTGCCTTCGGCCAGAGTTCGCAGGCGCGCTACATCAAGACCAAGCGCGCGTTCGACATTTGCTATACCGTCGAAGAGAACTCTCACAAGCGCGGCGAAGTGCAACTCCAAATCGAAGACATCCGCCCCTGCGAATGAGCGCCGCCCGTTAGTCTCCTCCCTGATAGCGTATCTATAGATGCGATAGTCTATAGAAGTTTCCAGGCGACACGTTCCGCCCGTTCCTTTATTCCCCCATGCACCTTTCCCTCCTCCGCCAATATTGGGGCTACGACAGTTTCCGTGGCATCCAGGCCGACATCATTGGCAGCGTGGCCGCCGGGCGCGACACCCTCGGCCTTATGCCGACGGGCGGTGGCAAGAGCATCACGTTCCAGGTGCCCGCCCTGGCCATGGAGGGTGTGTGTATAGTCGTCACGCCGCTCATTGCCCTGATGCGCGACCAGGTAGACAACCTGCGTCGGCGTGGCATCCAGGCCGTTTGTCTACACAGCGGGCAATCCCACCGCGATATGCTGCGGCTGCTCGACAACTGCATCCTCGGACAGGTCAAGTTTCTTTACGTTTCGCCCGAGAGGCTGGAAACGCCGCTGTTCCTCGACAAAGTTTCGCGAATGCGCGTGTGCCTGCTCACGGTGGACGAAGCCCATTGCATATCGCAGTGGGGCTATGATTTCCGCCCTTCCTACCTGCGCATAGCCGAGGTGCGCAAGTTGCTTCCCACTGTGCCCGTGCTGGCACTCACGGCCACGGCCACCCCCGCCGTGGCGCGCGACATTGAGCGCCGCCTGCGCCGTCCCGACATTGCCGAGGACGCCGCCGACTACGGCTTCAGCCGTTTCCAAATGAGTTTCGCCCGGACTAACCTGCGCTACGTCGTGCGCGACACGCAGGACGTCTTCGGCCAAACGGACCACATTCTGCGCAGTGTGCCTGGCGCCGCCATTGTCTACACCCGCAGCCGCAGCGGGGCGCAGGAACTCGCCGCCAAACTCGCCGCCGCCGGACACGAAACGGTCTACTATCATGCCGGACTCACCCCGCTCGACAAGGACACGCGGCAGCGCATGTGGCAAGAGGGCGACGTGCGCGTCATCGTGGCCACCAACGCTTTTGGTATGGGCATCGACAAGCCCGATGTGCGCCTCGTCATCCACGCCGACCTGCCCGATTGCGTCGAAGCCTATTTCCAGGAGGCCGGGCGCGCAGGGCGCGACGGCAAAGTGGCCTACGCCGTGTGTTTCAGCCAACGCGGCGACCGCAAGAGCATGGCCAGCCGCCTGGCCGACCAATACCCCGCGCCCGAGTTCGTCAGCCAAGTGTACGAAAGCCTCGGCGCCTTTTTCCAACTCGCTGTGGGCGACGGCCTCGACGTCACCTACGAGTTCAACATCGCACGGTTCTGCCGCGCTTTCGGTTTCTTTCCCACCAAAGTCGAAGGCGCCCTGCACATACTCACACAAGCCGGATATATAGACTATCGCGAAGACGACGTAGCCACCTCGCGCCTGCTTTTCCTCGTAGAGCGCGACGAACTCTACCGTCTGCGCGAACTTCCGCCCCTTGCCGAGCGCGTAGTGCAGGGCGTGCTGCGCACCGTGAGCGGCGTCTTCAGCGAGTATGCCACCATCCGCGAGGACGAGGTGGCCGAGCAGGCCGACGCTACCCCCACCGAAGTCTACGAAACCCTCAAAGCGCTCACCCGCCAGCGCATCCTGTCGTACATTCCCCGCAAGCACACGCCCTACATCACCTTCCTGCGTCGCCGCGTAGAGACCCGTCACCTGCTCATTCCCCCCTCCGTGCTCGGCGATCGGCGCGAGGGCGCAAAGCAACGCGCCGAGGCCATGCTGCAATACACCACCGACCGCACCCGCTGCCACAGCCAATACCTGCTCGCCTATTTCGGCGAAACCGACAGCGCACCCTGTGGCCATTGCGACGTGTGCCTCTCGAACCGCAGCGGGCAGCGCAGCGCGCGGCTGGCCGATGCGCTTGTCCAACTGCTGCGCGAGCGCGGCCCGCAGCCTCCCGACGCGCTACACCTCCCTGGCTACGACGACGCGACCCACCGCCGCGCCGTCCGCCTGCTGCAAGAACAGGAGCGCATCCGCTTCGCGCAAGGCCGTTTCCGCCTCGCCGACGATTAGCACGCGGTTTAGACCGCTCTATACGCCCCATTGTCCCATCCCCGTAGGCTTGGGCTTCTCTTTTGTGTGGCTTCGCCGATTTTTCTTTAAGCCAAAGAATTTTTTCTTTGGCCTGAAGAAAATTTTCTTTGGCTCAAAGAAAAAATTCTTCAGGCCATAAAAAAAACTCTGCAAACCCACGGGACGTTCCCGAAGTGCTTGCAGACGTTCGCGCAAGGGCGGTAAAGGAAAACAAAAAAGCCCGATTGTTTCACAACAACCGAGCTCCACTTTACTAACCTTAATCTAATACCATGAAAAACTGATGCAAAAGTAAGCCGTGAGCCACCAGATTTTGACAAAAGCACACGTTTTTCTTCAAAAAACGAGCTAAAAGTGTCCGAAATGGCTTTATTTTGACAAGTAGAGTAAGCGAAAAGTCGTTTTCCCGTTTGTATTTTTCCCCGCAACCCCAGCGGGATTGCAGATGTTAGGCCGGGGCAAGGGCGCAGTGGCTCGCGCCTTTTCCGGTCTGCGGGAAGGTTCGTTTTCAACCCCAGCGGGGTTGCAGATGTCAGGCCGGGGCGTTGCCCCGGCCTGACATCTGTAACCCCCGCCGGGGATATGGGGCAGCGCGCCGGAACAATCTCCCCTTTGCTGTTTCCCGTCGGCGTTATAGATACGCTGCGGCTCGGCATAAAGGCAAAAAAACTATGTTTTTTTCCTTTCTGCGCTCGCCTTGCAGTACTTTGGCTTTGCCTTAGATACGCTGCGGCTCGGCATAAAGGCAAAAAAACTATGTTTTTTTCCTTTCTGCGCTCGCCTTGCAGTACTTTGGCTTTGCCTTAGATACGCTGCGGCTCGGCATAAAGGTAAAAAAACTATGTTTTTTTCCTTTCTGCGCTCGCCTTGCAGTATCTTTGCAGCCCAATACCTGTCACTAAAAACAATATACCTAAAATCCGCAACTATCATTCAATACACGATTAAGGGTAGATTTATGAATCGTTAGTAGCAGCTTTCAGTAAAAAGCAACAGCACAACATCAATATGTAGCCACCATCCCCTTAC
>JAGBKI010000061.1 GCA_017933995.1 Bacteroidaceae bacterium
CGCGCACCGCAGTAGCGGGCGAACTCCTCCTCGAAGCGCGCCACGCGCTCGCCGCGCAGGTAGCGCCCGGAGCGCACCGCGTCGGCCACGGCCTGGCTCAACTGCGGCTCAAACGCCGCATTAATGCGGTCGAGGGGGAGGTAGGGGATTTGCATAATGTTGTTTATATATTTATGACCCATTCGTGGTCATTCGCGGCCATTCGTGTTTATAAATAACTCTGAAGCGGATTTAGTATGATGGTATTGGATTTGAATAATTTTGAATAAAATTTTGCCAGATTTCTCGCCGTAGGCGACAACCTCTTATGTGCTTCGCACAGAAATTGTTCAAAATTTTATCAAAATTAAGCAAGGTTCAACAGGAACATCTTTAACATATATTGCCAGCGAATTGCCTCAATTCAAATCCACTTCGTATGTGTCGTACACCACGGTGCGGGCGCCGAAACCCTCTTTCTGCCGCAGCAGACCAGGGTTGAGCGAGGCGCCGCTGTGGTCGGTGCTGATGCCGAAGTCGAACCAGCGGAAACCCTCCGCGCGGTAGTCGTCCAAGAGACGGGCGAAGAGCAGGTCGAGCGCGCCGCAGGTACGTCCGTCGTCGCCGGAGGCGATGTACTGCGCGTGGGCCACGCCACGGTCGGCGTATACCACCGCTCCGGCCAGCAGTTTGCCCATTCCCACCGCCGTATGCAGGCGTATCCGCCCGTGAAAGCGGTCGGCCAGCAGGCGTATCTCGTCCAAAGTGTGCACGGGGCGCACGCCATGGCGTTGGCGTAACACTTCAACAAGCACGTTCCAATAGCCCACATAATCAGCACTTTGCGAAACTAAAACGCCAGCGCGCCGCGCTTTGGCCACGCCGCGCCGACGGAGCAGGGAAAGGGGTAGGGGGGCTTGCAAATTCACCGCCGACGACAGCGCGCGCGCCGAAATTCGAGCCCCATTGCGGTGCAGCCAGTAGAGGTCGGTCTCTGAACCGCACTCCTTATATATATAAGGAACGGCTTTGTAAATCAACCGCTTGCAGCCTTTCGTTTGATAAAAAGCACAAACGTCGTCGAGCATCGCAAGTACGTCGGCAGCGTGGGCGCGCGGGTCGTGGAGCAAACCGCCGAAGGTCAGTCCGGCGTGCGAAACCACCGCCCGCTCGTCGGCATAGACCGCCGGGAACGCGGCCACGGCCTTGCCGCGCGCGTCGCGAACCAGCAGCGAGGCGTCGCGGAAACGCGCGCGGTGGTAGTCCATATAGCGGCTCTCGAACTGGAACACGCCGCCGTCGGCACGCCGCACCGCGTCGTCCCATTCCTGCGCCATACTATATATATACGGAGTGACCATTAGGGTGTCGGAGTTTGCGCCTCGCGCATAAATTGCTGAAAATCGTGGATATAGCCCTCGGGTTTGTAGGTTTCGGAGGCCAGGCACACCAGTGCGCAGACGTCGGAAAAGCCATGGATGTCGCACCACACCATCGGCGGGATGTGCAACGCCTGGTGGGGTGCGTCGAGCGTGAAGGTGCGCTCGTCCGTCGGCGTCCGCAGCGTCACCTGGCAGCGTCCGGCGATGCACGCCAACAGTTCATGGCACGAGCGGTGCGCGTGGCCGCCGCGACGGGTTCGGCCCGGCACGTCCGTAATCCAGAACACGCGCTGCGGCGTGAACGGCAGCGACGGCTCGGCCACGGCATCGGCCACACAGAGCGCGCCGCGCGCGTCGGTGAACGTCGGGAGCGTCAGTTGTAAGTCGGAAATAAGCAAATTGACAGACGGATTGATGTGAGTTTTGCAACGAATTGGTGTGAACATTGCAAGTTCGCTGCAATTCGCGAAAGCAATGACAGCGCAACCGTTGCACACGGTGTGCGAACTTGTAAAGCCAGTTCGTTTCGACAAAAGTACAAAACGCTTTGGTCTTTTACGCAATTTTGCGAACGTTTTGTCGCCGAAAAACTTTTTTGCAGCTGTTTTCGCGCATTATCGTCCCCAGATCCCTTCAGTTTGCGCCCTATAACGCTTTATCTGTGCCGTGCCGCAGATGCCGCAAATCCACATTCGGGATTTACTGACACGATTTTTGGAGAATATGTATTATGTTTAATCTAAATTTTTGGCTTTTGGGGCGGGGCTGTTGCGCTGCCCTATCGTCGCGTTTGCGGAGGAAAAAAGTTACTCCCTGCCTTCGTGGGAGACGCATTCAGCGTCCGTCATTCGCCCAGCCCACATCGCAGGTTCGTGCAGTGGAACGGAGCGAACCTGCGATTACAGACAGGGAGAGGCTTCCAGCGTCTTTCGCTGTTATGGTCGCAACTTAATAAGAACGCAACAGTATCGCGGCGCACAATGACGCTGTAATCGCGAAGTGCTTGCCACCGCAAGAAAGCGTCGCCCCCTCTGTAACCACAGGTACGCGACGTGTAACGGCGCGCACCTGCGGCAGACGGCACGACAGCGAACGCACGCTGAAAGCGTGCCCCAGAAGCGTTCATTTGTGCAACCCCGCCGGGGTTGGTTTTGATGGCCGCCATTTCCGGGGCGTTGCCCCGGCCTATCATCTGCAACCCCTGTGGGGTTGAAAAAAAGCAAGTGTGGGTATTGTGCAACCCCGCTGGGGATGGTTTTGATGGCCGCCATTTCCGGGGCGTTGCCCCGGCCTATCATCTGCAACCCCTGTGGGGTTGAAAAAAAGCAAGTGTGGGTATTGTGCAACCCCGCCGGGGGGGGGTGATGGCCGCCATTTCCGGGGCGTTGCCCCGGCTTATCATCTGCAACCCCTGTGGGGTTGAAAAAAAGCAAGTGTGGGTATTGTGCAACCCCGCCGGGGATGAAATTCCACTCACGCCTTGCCAGCAAACGGCAGAAAGGTTGAAAATGATACTTTTTCGGGATGCAAATTTGTTGCAATCCCAATTATTTTCTACTTTAGCGGCGCAGTAAGGGAACGTTTCACGAAAACAATTAAAAACCAAGCAAATACAGACTTCTTTATGACCGACCTTATCATTATCGGCGCAGGTCCCGGCGGTTACGAGACCGCTGTGCGCGCCGCCCGTCAGGGCCTGAACGTGACTATCGTGGAAGCCGCCACGCCTGGTGGCACTTGCCTCAACGAGGGATGCATTCCCACCAAATGTCTTTGCCGCAGCGCAGAGGTGCTCAGCGAAGCCAACGAGGCCGCTGTGTTTGGCGTGCTGACGGGTTCCGCCACCTTCGGTTTCGACCTCGCCACGGCCATAGCCCGCAAGGACACCGTGGTGGCCCAGCTGGTGCAGGGCGTGCGCGGATTGCTCGCCACGCCGGGCATCACGCTCATTGAGGGACGCGCCGCGCTCACCGCCGACAGAAAAGTGCGTGTGGAGCAGTCTGACGGCACGGTGGAGACGTTGGAGGCCAAGCATATCATTTTGGCCACGGGCAGCGAGACGAAATTCCTGCCCATTCCCGGTGCGCACGGGCGCGACGTCGTGACCAGCACCGAGCTGTTGCAGCACACTGCAATGCCGCGCCGTCTCTGCGTCATTGGCGGCGGTGTCATCGGTATGGAGTTCGCCAGCATTTTCAACGCCTTCGGGGCGGAGGTCACCGTGGTGGAATATTGCAAGGAAATCCTTCCCGCCATTGACAAGGACATTGCCAAACGATTGCGCACGTCGATGAAGAAGCGCGGTGTGGACTTCCACGTGGGCGCCGCCGTCACCGCCGTGGAGGAACTGGCCGAGGGCAGCTGCGTGGTGTTTACCGAAAAAGGTAAAGAGCAGCGCGTCGAGGCCGACGTGGTGTTGATGGCCGTTGGCCGCGCGCCGCGCACGGCTGGATTGGGGCTTGAGGAGGCTGGTGTGGACTTCACGCCGCGCGGCATCACGGTGGATGCCGACATGCGCACCACCGCCGAGGGCATCTACGCCATCGGCGACGTGAACGGCCTCTGCCCGCTGGCCCACGCCGCCACGTTCCAGGGCTACCGCGCCCTGCGCGCCATCGCTGGTGGCACGGAGCGTACCGCCGACCTGTCGCTGGTGCCCGCCGCCGTCTTTACCGTGCCGGAAGTAGCCACCGTCGGCAAGAGCGAGGACGAACTGAAAACCGCTGGCACGCCCTGCCACGTGGGCAAGGCCTTCTATCGCGCCAACGGCAAGTCGCTCGCCATGGGCAGCGACGAGGGGCTGGTGAAACTCGTCAGCGCGGAGGACGGCACCATACTGGGTGCACAGGTGCTGGGCGCGCACGCCGCCGACCTCATTCACGAAGTGGCCGTGCTGATGTCCGTAGGCGGCACCGTAGAGCAACTCCGCACTGCCATCCACGCCCACCCCACCCTCTCCGAACTTATACTCGCGGCGGCGGAGTGACAAGGTCAAAAAGGTTTAAGAGGTTTAATGAGGTTTAAGAAGTTTAATCCTTCCGGCCTCATACGGTCTCCTACGCCCCCGACCGCGCATCGTGCCGGACGGATTAAACCTCTTAAGCCTCATTAAACTTCTTAAACTTCACAAAGTCATGGACTTCGACGTTAGTCTGATATTCGCCATTCTGAACGGCAAGGTTTTCACAGCCATCAACCGCAAGCTCCAGCGCAACTTCACCCGCAGCGGACTGGGCATCACACCCGAACAGTGGACCGTGTTGTTCTATCTGTCGCAACAGGATATGATGACGCAACGGCAGTTGTGCGACAAGGTCTACAAAGACAAGCCGTCAATGACGCGCATCATCGATGCAATGGAACGCAACCGCCTCGTGGAACGCCACGACAACCCTGCCGACCGGCGCAGCAACCTTATACACCTCACGCCCCACGGACGCGCCGTGAAGGATCGCGCTGAGAAAATTGCGCTCATCACGCAGCGCGAGTCCCTGCGCGGCCTCAGTCTTGCCGACATCAACATTGCGCAAGACGTGCTCAACCGCATTTTCGACAACACCGCAGGCACGCACTGACGCCAAGCCCACTGAGAAGGCCCACTCCCCTACCCTGCCCCTCTCCCTGGCCTGAATATCCGCCCGCAGCCCCCGTGATCGTCCGTCACACCAGGGCTGCGGGCACTTTTTATAGCCTTCCGTCCCGCCTCGCGCGTCCCCCGGATTTCCCCAAAACGTCCAGATATTCCCAAAAACGCCCAAATATTCCCCAAAAACGCCCAGTTTTTCCCCAAAAACGCCCGTCACTTTCCCTGGAAAGCCCATTACTTTCCCCGGAACGTTCATCACTTTCCCTGGAAAGCCGCAAAGTTTTGATTTTCTATGGGAAAAATCGCACGGCGCATGGGCAAAAAGTTTCCAAAAGCGGCCTAAATCTGCAAATTAAGCCTAAGTTTTTACAAACTAAGCCTTGATTTGTACAAACTAAGCCTAAGTTTCTACAATTTAAGGCTTAATTTGCAGATTTACTGGGCTGTGCGCAAAAAACAGACTGGGACGCGACGCGATTTTCTTGGGCTTGCGCAAGGATTTTTCCCCTCCCGCCAACCTCTAAAGGCACGGCAACAAAAAAAGGCTGTGACGCACGAGCGCCACAGCCTTGTGGAACGAACGACTGCTGCCGTCAGAAGCGGCAGTAGACCTGTACGCCGAGGGTGTTGTAGTTGCGGTGGGAGGCGAGGGTCTTGTCGTGTGTGAAGTCGTACTCGGCCTGGATGAAGAGGTTCTTGTTGAAGTAGTAGGTCAGGGCGAGTTCGTAGATCTGCTTCAGCGAGTTCCACGACTGCGTGTCGCGGTAGCAGTCCCAGCGTGCGCCGAGTTGGAAGCCATGGCACTTGGGCAGCGCGCCTTGTATGTACCAGGCGTCGGCGTACTTGGAGAGACTGGCGTTCTTGACGCTGCGTCCCTTGCTCCACACGTATTCGCCGCGTGCCTGCCAGTCGCCCATATACTCGGCGCTGAGGCCCCAGCGGACGCGGTCGGTGCTGGCCAGGGTGCCGGGCGCGCCGGTGTAGTTCTCGTTGGTGTACTTGCCGTTCCAGCCGAAGCCGCCGACGCGCATACCCTTGACAGGCGAAATCCACAGGCCGCCGATGAGGTCCTTGAAGTTGTCCTTGTCGGTGTGGTTCACGCCCTGGCCGTTGAAGACGCCCACCTGGTAGTGCAGGAAGCGGTGGCCGTCGGCCATGGGGAAGAAGTCGCCCTGGAACTGTAGGCCGACGTCGCGCCCGTTGCAGGCGTGCTCGCCCACGCGGTCGTTGAAGCCGATGAGTTTGGTGCTGGCCTGCGAGTAGGCGCCGAAGCCCACGTCGAGCGGGTTCATCGGGTTCTCGTAGCCGAAGCTGCGCTTGAACTGGCCGATTTTGACGCGGAACTCCTTGAAGTGCTGCCACTCGACGAAAGCGTCGACAATGCGCGCGCCCTTGTCCTCGCCGGGCTGGCCGTTCACCTGAAGTTGCAGTTTGTAGTAGAAGTCCTTGAAGGCGTGGCCGTCGACGTAGAGGCGCACGAGGCGGAGGTCGAACGAACTGTTGGACTTCTCGCCGTGCTTGGAGGTGTAGGAGTACTTGCCGATGATGTAGCCGCCGAACTTGATGTCGCTGCCGGTGGCGGCGAGGGCGTTCTGCACGGCCTCGACGGCGGTGGCGACGGGCGACTTCTGGGCGGGCGTCTCAACGGCGGTCTCGGCGGGCGTTTCGGCCACAGCCGCGCTGTCGGGCTGCACGGGCGTCTCGGGGTCGGCGGGGGTGACTTCGGCGCGCAGGGCTGCGGCGGAGCACAGCGCGAGCGCAAGGAGGAGTGTCTTTTTCATGGGTGGGAGGTTTTTGTGGGGGGGGAAGCTTTAGAGTTCTTAGAGTTTTTAGAGTTCTTAGAATTTCTATAGTCTCTAAAGTTTCTAAAATCTCTAAAACTCTACTCCCCTATGCTTGTTGCTTGTATTTCTTGGCCTGGGCGTCGATGAGTTCCTGGTCGTCGAAGTAGTCGATGCGCATGGCGCGGCGCACGCGGGCGAGGGTCTCGGCGGCCTTGGCGCGCGCCTCCTCGCTGCCACGGCGCAGCATCTCGTAGACGGCGGGGATGTCTTGCTCGTACTGCTTGCGGCGCGCGCGGATGGGGGCCAGTTCGGCGTCAAGGATTTTGAGGAGGAACTTCTTCACCTTCATGTCGCCGAGGCCGCCGCGCGTGTAGTGCGCCTTGAGGGCGTCGAGGCTCTCATATTCGGGCCAGAACTCGGCGAAGTGCTCGGGGCGGCAGAAGGCGTCGAGGTAGGTGAAGACGGCGTTGCCCTCCAGGTGGCCGGGGTCTTCTACGTGGATGTGCTCGGGGTCGGTGTACATCGACATCACCTTCTTCTTGAGCGTGGCGGAGTCGTCGCTAAGGTAGATGCAGTTGCCGAGGCTCTTGCTCATCTTGGCCTTGCCGTCAGTGCCGGGCAGGCGCATGCAGGCGGCGTTGTCGGGCAGCAGGATGGCGGGTTCGACGAGCGTCTCGCCGTAGATGTGGTTGAAGCGGCGCACAATCTCGCAGGTCTGTTCGAGCATCGGCTTCTGGTCTTCGCCCACGGGCACGGTGGTGGCGTCGAAGGCCGTGATGTCGGCGGCCTGGCTGATGGGGTAGGTGAAGAAACCCACGGGGATGCTCTCGCCGCCGAAGCCGCGCTGCTGTATCTCGGTCTTCACGGTGGGGTTGCGCTGCAGGCGCGAAACCGTGACCATGTTCATATAGTAGAACGACAGCTCGCACAGTTCGGGAATCTGCGACTGGATGAAGATGCACGTCTTGGCGGGGTCGAGGCCCACGGAGAGGTAGTCGAGGGCCACCTCGATGACGTTCTCGCGCACCTTGTCGGGGTTGTCGGCGTTGTCGGTCAGGGCCTGGGCGTCGGCGATGAAGACGAACATCTTGTCGTAGCCGCCCTCGTTCTGCAACTGCACGCGGCGGCGCAGCGAGCCGACGTAGTGGCCTATGTGCAGGCGGCCTGTGGGACGGTCGCCGGTGAGGATGATTTTGGACATTGTGGGGGAGGTTTGGGGAATGGGGGAGTTGTCGGAGTGTTCGGAGTACTCAGAGTATTCAGAGCACTCAGAGTATTCAGAGTACTCAGAGCACTCCGACCTCTCCGATTTCGCTATTTCTCAAGTGTCACGACGCCGCTGCCTATCTGCTGTCCGTCAACGAAAATGTAGGCGGCGTAGCGTCCGGGCGTGAGGAACTCGTCGGCGGCGATGTGGAGCGCGACGCGCAGGTCCTCGCCCGTGTATTCGACGGCGCGCTTGGCGGAATACTGGATGCTCTTGTCGTGGTACTGGAACGACCCGGCGGGGGCCACGACCGTGCCGTCCTGTTTCATCAGGCGGACGTAGGCCGTGCGGTTGCCCGTCTTGGCCGACGAGTTGCGCGCAATGGTGAACGTGACGTCAAAACTCTTCACGTCCTTGATGCGCGTGGCGGCCTTGCCGTTCTTCTTCACCGGGGTGACGCTGACGCCGGTGGCGTTGAGGCGGGCGGCCACGGCCACCTGCTGCGACAGACGGTTGCGCTCGCCGGTCAGTTCCTCGGCGCGCTCGTTGGCGGCACCGGCCTGGCGGCGCGCCTCGTCGCGTTCGGCTTCGAGCGTCTCGTTGCGGCGTTGCAGGGAGTCGACCTGGCGCACATAGTCCTGGAGCACGGTGCGCACAGTCACCAGTTCCTCGCGCAGGCGACGTATCTCGGCGGCGTTGCCCTCGCGCACGGAGCGCAGTTCGGCCAGCAGGCGCTGCGCCTCGCGCTCTTTCTCTTCGAGCTGGCGTTGCAGCGTGGTGTCCTTCACCTGCACGCGCAGCACGCGGTATTGCTCGGCGTAGTCCTCGTATTCGGTCTCCATCTCGCGGCGGTCGAGCTCGGCCAGTTCGCGCAGCGCGTCGAGTTCGGCCTGCGCGCTGGCGTAGCGCGCGGCCAGCGAGTCGTTGGCGGTGGGCGCGGCGTCGTCCGTCTTCTGGCGGCACGACACGGGCAGCGCGAGCAGGGCCGCGAGCAGCAGGTAGGGGAGTATCGGGGTTCTCATCGGGGCGGGGCGGTTAAAGAATGGTGACCCAGCCGTGGCGGTCGGGGGCGGTGCCGTACTGGATGGCGCGGAACGTGTCGTAGAGTTTGCGGCTCCAGGGGCCAGGCTGGCCGTCGCGGGCGATGACGTACTCCGTGCCGCGCTCCAGGTCGACGATTTTGCCGATGGGGCTGATGACAGCCGCCGTGCCCACCGCGCCGGCCTCCTCGAACGTGCTGAGTTCCTCAAGCGGGATGGGGCGGCGCTCCACCTTCATCCCAAGATCCTGTGCCAACTGCATCATCGAGGCGTTGGTGATGCTGGGCAGGATGCTGGTGGAAGCGGGCGTGACGTAGGTGCCGTCCTTGATGCCGAAGAAGTTGGCCGCGCCGCACTCGTCGATGTACTTCTTCTCCTTGGCATCGAGGTAGAACTCGCAGGCGTAGCCCGCGTCGTGGGCCACCTGGTTGGCGCGCAGCGAGGCGGCGTAGTTGCCGCCCACCTTATAGCAGCCCGTGCCGAGGGGCGCCGAGCGGTCGTAGCTGCGCACGATGGCGTAGTCGTTCGTGGCGAAGCCGCCCTTGAAGTAGGGGCCGACGGGCGTCACGAAAATCATGAACATGAACTCGTCCGCCGGGTGTACGCCCACTTGCGCCCCCGTGCCGATGAGCAGCGGGCGTATGTAGAGCGCGGCGCCGCTCTCGTAGGGCGGCACGAAACGCTCGTTGAGCGCGACGGCCTTCTTGGCCATCTCGACGAAAAGCTCGGTGGGCACCTCGGGCATCATGATGCCCCGGCTCGTGGCTTGCAGGCGCGCCGCGTTCTCCTCAATGCGGAAGATGCGGATTTTGCCGTCGGGGCAGCGGAACGCCTTCTGGCCTTCGAACGCCTCCTGGCCGTAGTGCAGGCAGGTGGCGGCGATGTGTATGTTGATGGTCTCGGACGACGACACCTCAATCTCGCCCCACGCGCCGTCGCGCCAGTAGCAGCGCACGTTGTAGTCGGTCTTCACGTAGCCGAAAGAGAGGTTCGCCCAGTCGATTTGTTGCATAGCGGAAAGTGTGTTTTGGTTTAGCCGCCGCAAAAATAGCAAAAGAAAGCGCGCACGCGGCCACAGCGCGTGCAAAATGCAGCGTTTGCGCCCCCGTTTGCCAACTTAAGGGCGCAAAATGCAATTTTTCCCGCGCATTTTTTTGGTACATCGTGCGTTCTACTTACTTTTGTGGCAAGTTTGCTGTTACAAGAAAGTGTGGTTATGGCCCTTATATATATAATACGGTATAGCCCATCAGAAATCCCATATAAACGGTGTTGGAAACGGCAATCTTTTTAGCAAAGACATAAACCAACCAATTCATTACTTTTATTTACACAACCAAAACCAAATCATGGAAACTACCAAAGTGAATGCCGCACCTCAGGGTGCAGCAAAGCCTGCCCCCAAGGCAGCTCCCAAAGCCAAGAAGGCTAGCAAAGGTTTCACGGGTATCAAGCAGGGTATCTATGTGATTATCGCCTGCGCGGTACTTGCCGTTTGCATCTACCTCTTCGTGTTCGGCCACATCAGCCACTTCCAAGGCGGCGACAAGGCTGGTGCCGCTTTCTCCGTGTTCACCAGCGGTGACGTGGAACTCAGCCCCGCCGACCTCATCGGTACAGTCTACAAGGGCGGCTTCGTTGTGCCTATCATCTGGACGCTCCTCTTCTCCGTTATCGCTTTCGCCATCGAGCGCTTCTTCGCCATCCGCACGGCTTACGGCAAGCAGAACCTCGCCAAGTTCGTCGAGCAGGTGAAGGCCGCCCTTGCTAAAGGCGATATGGCCAAGGCCAATCAGATTTGCGACCAGCAGCAGGGTAGCGTGGCCAACGTGGTACGCTCTACGCTGAAGAAGTACGAGGAGATGGACAAGAACGACAAGCTTACCAAGGAGCAGAAACTCCTCGCCATCCGTCAGGAATTGGAAGAGGCCACCGCACTTGAGATGCCTATGCTACAGGAGAACATGCCCATCGTCGGCACCATCGTCAGCCTCGGTACGCTGACCGGTCTTCTCGGAACGGTGCTCGGTATGATCCGCTCCTTCGGCGCCATGAACGCTGGTGAAGGCGGCGCAGATTCCGCAGCACTTGCAACGGGTATCTCCGAGGCTCTTGTGAACACGGCTTCCGGTATCGCCACCGGTGCTGTAGCCACCATCACCTACAACTACTTCACCAACAAGATCGACCGCCTCACCTTCAGCCTCGACGAGGTAGGCTTCAGCATCGTAGAGACCTTCAACGCTACGCACTAAACCCACAAGCATAAACCCACAAGGTAAACTGAAAGACAATGGGACGATTTAAAGTCAAAAAACAAGACACGTTCATCGACATGACGCCGATGAGCGACGTCATGGTCCTGCTGCTTACCTTCTTTATGCTTACCGCCACTTTCGTTAAGGATGAGCCCGTCAAGGTCGTAGCCCCTGGCTCCGTGTCTGAAATCAAGATTCCCGAAAGCAACCTGCTCACCATTTTCGTGCAGAAGAATGGCAAGGTGTTCATGAATATGGACAGCCCCAAGAGCATGGAGCGTCTCGCGAAGGAGATGAAGAAGAGCCACGGCCTGCGCCTGACCAACGAACAGACAAAGGAATTTATACAGGTTCCGATGTTCGGAAGCTCGAAGTCGCAGCTCGCCTCCTGGCTCAAGCTGGAGAGCGCCGAGCGCAACAGTTACCTTAACGACAACCCCAAGGCCGGCATACCTTGCGATAGCATTAACGACGAGTTGAAAGACTGGGTGGGCGCGGCGCGCGCCGCCTGCGGAGAGGACATGGGCATCGCCATCAAGGCTGACAAGAACACGTCCTACGCCGTAATCAAGAAAGTAATGGACTCGCTGCGCAGCATCCACGAGAACCGTTACAACCTGATCACCGCCCTTAAAAACGAAGAGTAAGCTATGGCAAAGACAGGTAACAGCAAACAGAAAAAGATGAATGCCCGCGTCGACTTTACGCCGATGGTGGACATGATAATGCTCCTCGTGACGTTCTTTATGCTCTGTACCACGCTCATCAAGCCGCAGACGATGGAAATCGCCATGCCCTCTGACGTGGAGACCGACGCACAGAACCAGACGCAGGTGGCCGCCAACAAGGCTATCACCGTGCTGCTCGGAGGAGACAACACGCTCTACTATTGCATAGGCAATCCCACCGAAGCACCTTTTAAGAAAACCACCTATGGCAAAGACGGCATCCGCCAGGTTCTGATGAAACAGAACGCCGAGGCGCTCAAAAAGGTGCAGGAGTTGAAGGACAAGTTCGCCCTTGAGCAGAGTTCCGACCCTGAAACCTTCAAGAAAAACAAGGAGGCTTTTCAGGCGGCTCTCAAAGAAATCAAGGAAGGCAAGGAGACGCCCAGCGTCATCATTCGCCCCAGCGATGCGGCCACCTATGACAATCTGATGAGCATATTGGACGAGATGCAGATTTGCAGCATCGGTAAGTATGTGATAGACAAGTTCACCCCCACGGAGCAAGGCTACATCGACACCGTTGAAGGTGGCGGCGCAGCGGCTCAGTAAAGCACCGTAAACATAGCTATGGCAAAGATTGATTTGATTTCCAAGCAGTGGTGCGACCTCGTGTTCGCAGGCCGCAACAAGGACTACGGTGCTTACCGCCTGCGTGCCAACGCCGGCAAGCGCAACCTCTATGCGTTCTTCACGCTCTGTGCTTTAATCCTCGCCATCTTCGCCCTCATTGGTCTCGTACAGCTGGGTCAAGCCGCTGTTGAGGCATTTGAAGACGAAAGCGCCACCGAACTTTCCCAACTTGAAGAGGAAGAGCAGGAGGAGCAGAAGGAAGAGGAGAAGAAGCCTGAGAAACTGCCCGAGCCCGAGCAGAAGAAGGAAGAAACTCCGCAGGAGAACACTCCGCAGGAAGCACCTGCCGCAGCCGTTGAGGCCGTAGCCGCGCGAGCCACGGAGACCTTCACCACCGTCGCCATTGTGGACAAGGTGGACGAGAGCCGTGAGCTTTCCAGCCAGCAGAACTTGCAGGACAGCCGCGCCGCATTCTCCAACCGCACGTATCATGGCGATGCTGGCGGTACGGTTGTGGCCACCGCTGGCATGAATGTCGGCGGCACCAGCCACGACCCCAATGCCGGGCGCGGTGTCATCGGCGGCAAGGGAACCAGCACGGGTGTTGAAGCCGTGCGCAAGGTCGATACGGAAATCTACTCCGAGAGTGGTGTAGCCGTAATGGCTCAGTTCCCTGGCGGCGAAAAAGCCCTGCTTGACTACTTAGGCAAGAACATCAAGTACCCTGCAATCGCAGTCGAGCAAGACCTGCAAGGCACGGTGAACCTCCGCTTCGTGGTGGAGAAGGACGGTAGCGTGGGCGATGTCCGCGTCATAAAGAGCCTCTCCAAGGAGTGCGACGCCGAGGCTATCCGCGTGCTGAAACGCGCCCCGCGTTTCTCGCCCGCCAAGAACGAACGCGGCGAACCCGTTCGCGTTTGGTTCAGCCTCCCCGTACGCTTCGAGATTCACTGATCCCGATATTCCGCATCATTACGACAGCGGCGCAGCCCACAAGGGTTGCGCCGCTGAGTTTTTGTGCCACGCTGGGAAGACGTAAGTCGGCTGTGGACGAAGGCGAGAAATGGCGGGTTGTGGGAGTTAGCGCTTCTTGATGAGCGCCACGGCCTGTGCAGAAATGCCTTCCTCCCGTCCCTCGAAACCCAGATGCTCTGTGGTCGTGGCTTTGACGGACACGCAATTTGTTTCAACGTTCATCAGCGGGGCGAGCGTGTTGCGCATCGCGTCGATGTGCGGGGACAGTTTGGGCCGCTGCGCCGAGATGGTGGCGTCGATGTTCACAATGTCGTAGCCTTCCGCGTGCAGCAGGTCGGTGGTGCGGCGCAAAAGGATTTTGCTGTCAATACCCGCATACTCCGCCCCCGTGTCGGGGAAGTGGAAACCGATGTCGCGCAAGGCCGCCGCCCCGAGCAGGGCGTCGCAAACCGCGTGGATGAGCACATCGGCGTCGCTGTGTCCAAGCAATCCTTTCTCGTGGGCAATTTCCACACCGCCGATTATCAGTTTCCGCCCTTCCACCAGGCGGTGTACGTCCGTACCAAATCCGATTCTGTACATAATCTTTTCGTTTTAGGCTTGCAAAGGTAGTAAAAAGGTCTTACGCAGCGCGGACAAAAAGAGGTTTAATCCGTTCGTAGCGAGACGTTTGCCTTTGCCAAGCCGCGCCGAACGGGTTAAACCTTTCTTATAAACGCCCTCTGTCTACCACAAGTAGCGGGGCAGTTCTTGCTGGTATTCCCACACTTTGTTCTGCAACCGCGACACCTCGGCTTTCTTGCTGGCAAGGTCGGCCTTGGTCTTAGTCAGTTCGGTCTCCTTGCTGGAAAGTTGGGATTGCAGCCGGTTCTTGACTGTGTTGAGGCTGTCAATCATTTCGTTCTTAACCTCAATCTCGTGCTTCGCCGTCTCAAGGTCTGACTCGGTGTTGTACAACTTGTCCTTTGTCGAACTCAGGTCTTCGCGCGTCTCATTAAGCGTGTTCTGAATCCCGATTGTCGCGCCGATGAACACGACAGCTATGACGGCCAGGACGGCTACGAGACGCAACTGTTTCTTCTGCCGTGTCAGCGTGCGGTTCTTGCGCTCCAGTTCCACGTTGCGCTGGTTTACCCGATTCAGCACAGCACGGTAGCCCGCAAGGTTCGCGGTGTCGTTCTTCTTGAACTTGTAGATACAAGTATAGCTGTAGCGCGCCGTGGCCTCGGCAATAGGTTCGTCGTCATCGTCGGCAGCGAAATCCTTGGTCTCGTGTGTCCCCGTGGCGTAGCTCACGGGCGGCAGTTTCTCCACGTCGCGCTCCAGCGGCTGTACGGCACGTTTCAGGGCCTGAGCCATACGCTCGGCCTCGGGCAACTGGTCGGCCAGCGCGCCGGTGGCGGCTGTCAGGCTGCCGCTGTCGGAGAGGGTAAGGATTTTGCCCCGCTCCGCCGCCTCGGCCACGAGGTTCTCGAACACGGGGAAGAGGGCGGTGGGGTGGGCGAACATCGCGTCGTTGAGCAGGATGCAGAAGGCGATGTATTCGCCAGGCGTGCCGAGGCGGCGCACATAGCCGTAGTACATCAGGCTGCCGTCGCGGTGAACCGTGATTTGCCCATCAGCGTAGACGCGCTTGGCGAACTCGCGGAAGATATCTGCGGCATAGTCGTCGGGATAGGCCGTATAGCCCGACGGCAGCTTTCCGAAAATATAGGTTTGGCAATTCATTCTTTCTGTTTGGCTTTAAGCGTCCGCTTATACGCTTTACCGTTGATTTCACAATAGATGACAACCTCGCTTCCGCTTGGCGCAAATACTGCTGCATCGTTATTTGTGCTTTCGAGTTTGCCGCCTGAAACTTTCCAAACCAAAGAGGAGCCTTTTTCCTTTGCACTGACCGTGTAGGTCTCGTTGATGTGAAGTTCGCCGCCCTGATAGCTTTTTATGTCCAAGACCTTGCCGTCCACTTCTTTGGCCTCCTCCCATTTGCTGTCGTCCACAGCCTCATTGCCCGTGGTCGTTGTGCTGTCGTTTTGCAGCCCGGCGTCGCCCGTCCGCTCTGCAACCTGCGTCGTGTCGGCCAGCGCTTTGTCCGAACTGCAACCTATGCAAGAACGGAGCAGATAGCCGCCGCCAAAAATCAGGGCGAGTAATAGCAGGACGGCAAACAGAGAGACGAGGCAACTTTGCAGACTATATTTCTTCTCACTGCCACTGTTTGAATTATGAAGGCTGTAGGAGTTTTTCACAACAGGCGATTGTCCGTCGGCCTTTTGTTGCAATGCCTGTACAGAGGCCGTCAGTTTTACCAACTCCCTCTTTACTTCGTCAATCCGATCGCCGACGCTGCCTTTTGGGGTTCTCGTCTGTAGTTGCCGCTGTAGGTCGTCTTTCTCCTTCTTGGTTCGTGACAGTTCGCTTTCCAGGCGTTGCGCTTTTTCAGAAGCCTTGGTTTCTGCTTGCTGTGCTTGCTGCACTTTCTGTGCGCAATCGGCCTGCATACGCGCGGCGGCCTCCTGCGCGGCTTTCCCGGCAGCGCGCTCGCGCTTTGTGGTGAAGTGGGGCGAAAGCAGCAGTGCCGTACCTTTCAGCACGTTGTGTGCCAGCGCTTCTACGCCCGCCTCGTAGAGGTTGCTCTCCACGGCAGTGCCGTTTGGGGTGCTCGACGTTCCGGCTGGCAGGCCGGACAGTCGGATGAAGCCGCTGTTGATAAGGCTCATCATATAGTTCTCGGCCTCTTTCAGCGCGCCGTTGCAGCCGTCGGCCAGCGTGGCGACGCGGTATTTGAGCGCACTTGGGGTGCGTTCCAGCAGTTTTCCGGCGATGCGGGTCTCAAACACGCTTTCCAGCAGTCGGTACACGCCTTGCACGTCGTCGCTGAAGCCGCCTTCGAGCCGCAGCGTCAGCCCCACATAATGGGCATCCGATGTCCGGCCTTTTTGCTCGATGACTTTTTGCCCGTCGGTTGCGTAAACCAAGTAGTGGTAATACACCACGGGCTCCGCTCCGCCGCGCGTCTCTATGCGGAGGTAGGTGCCCCGGGCACGGCTGTTGCTGTAGAAACCTTCGATGTAGGTCTTCTCGTCGGGCCTGGCGTTCCACGTGTCGTGGCCCAGCGGTGTACCGTGCACGATGAGTTTTGCGTCGATAACCATAGCCCTTAGCCTCTAACACGTTTCTGAATCAGGTTCCACAGGTTGCGCGGGTACACGTCGTCGCCCTCGGTGAAAGTGAGCGTGCCGTCGCCGGCGGTGTAGTAGGTGCCCGTCTGGTAGGCGATGAAGTCGAAGTCGAATGGACGCCACAGCCGCGTGACGGGGTTCACGTTGGTGAAGGGCACGAAGATGTTAGGGTAGTTGTAGCCCACGCTCTGTTTGGCCAGGCCGTACTTCACCACGCCGGGGGCTACGACAAAGGGCGTGGCATCCACCTTGTTGAGCACGAAGACGACCCTGTCGCGCGCCTTTATCTTCGACTTGAGCTGCGCCACCTTGTCGGCATACTGCGCGCGCACCTCCTTGGTCATCACGGGGTTGGTGTCGTCGGGTTCCACCATAACGCACCAAATCTTGCGGTTCCTGCTGCTGATGATGGCGTCCACATAGGGCGGGAAGGGCTGGTGGCGCGGTTCGCCCGGCTGGAAGTAGCCCTCGCCCGGCGCTTCAAGGATTTGGCAGATGGGGCGGCCCTGGTAGGACACCTTGATAAGCATAAAGTTGATGCGGTCGGTGGCCTGCGCCGCGTCGTCGCTGTAGATGAGGGCGTCGAAGCCGCCGCAGAGTTTCTTGTAGTTGTTGTCCCAGGTGGGGCGGAACGAGGGCACGGGGTCTACGCTGAAGCCCTTGCTCTTGAGGTAGCGCGTGAGGCGCACCACGGTCATTGTCTTGCCGCACGACTTGGGGCCGAACAGCACGACGAGGGGACTGTCGGTGTCGGCCACGTCCACGCGGATTTTCGCGGGGTCGCTCGCTTCCTCTTCGCTGTACACGTCGTTGGCAGGCGCGGTTGCCGTGCTGTCGCCGAGCGGGGCGGGCTGCACATCGCCGGGGGTGGGGATGAAAGTGCCCGCGCCCTGCGGGTCAATTTTGATTTCAGCCATAATAGTCAATCGGTGTTTGGGGGTGGGTAATTGGGGGTTATTCTTCCGTCTTTCTGAAGGCGAGGTCGAAGAAGATGAAGGCCGCGATGTCCACGAGTATGGAGGCGATAATCCAGAAGCCTACGCCGTAGCCCGAGAATGCGCCGGCGATGTAGTCGCCCCAGACGTGCCACACGCTGAGCATCCTCGTCACCTTCGTCACGGGGCGCTCGGCGGTGTAGGCCGCCTCGTCCTGTTTCGACTGGAAGTTCACGAAGTCGCGCCCGGCTTTGACGGTGTTGTAAGCGGTGTTGAGCCTGCCGCAGATGTCCTTGATGTCGTCAGCGTCGTTCAGGTCGAGCCTGCCGCTTTCGACGGACTTCTTGATGTTGTCCAGCTCCTCTGTGTCGCGCTTCACATCCTTGAGCAGGTCGGCGGGCGGGTTCTCGACGGCGGCCCTGATGTGCTGCGCCTTGATTGCGGCAAGGTCGTAGACCATTTTGCGGTAGGCGTCGCAAATCTTCTCGCGCTCCTGTTTCGACGTGCCTACATATGACAGCGGCTCAATCTTGGACACGCTCAGCAGTTCGGCGAAGTGGCGCAGTATTTCCTTGGACTTCTTTCCGTTTCCGGGGTTCGCCTCGTTGGTTATCTCGTTCATCAGACTGCCCAGCAGCACGTCCACGTTGTTTTCGAGTTCCTTCACCTTGCGCTCGGCCTGTGCCTTGTTGTGCGTGTTGCCCTGGATCTGGCCGAGGTAGTTCGTCGTGGCCGCGATGTCGTTCGTCACCATGTCGTTGATAGACGTGCGGTAGAAGAACGTGTGGGTGTTGGTGGGCATCGAGAAGCCCAGCCAGAAGACCACGAGCAGCACCACGCCGACCATGAGGCGTGCGCCGCGCCGTTCGAGGTAGATGTTGCGGTTGAGGCTGTCCACAATCATCTTTGTGCCCAGCGAGGCGATGATGAAGAAGCCGATGGCCACGGCATAGGCCATCACGATGGGCCACGTGTTGAGCAGCAGGTGGAGCGACTCGGCTGTGGCCCAGCAACTGATGCCCGCAAACACGGCGAAGGCGGCTATCCATACGAGCCGCATGTAGTTGGTACGTCCCATAACGTTTTGTTGGAGGGTTTGGGACTGCCGGCATCCCGTTGCAGCCGGGGTGAAGGAGAATGATAGGTAAGGGGGAGGGTGCTTGTGCGCCGGACAACAAAAAAGACGTGGGATGCCATTCTCGTGCCTATCCCTCTGTCCGAGCCTTCGCATTGCCCTTATCCACAGGATAGACAACGCCGCCAGCCCACGCCATGACATATTATATGCACGCGCGCGCCATACAACTTTGTGTATGGCGGGCGGATATAATACACCCGGCAGTGGACGCCTCGTTGCCGTATCTTCCAGTGGATAAACCCGGCTTGTGCCGGGCGGCTTAACGCCGAACCAAGTTGCGAAGTTGGGACAGTGGAAGAGTGCGTTTCGAAAAACGTCCTTTTAAGGATTGCATCCGCTCGCAGGCGTCGGTGCCGCATGGCAGAAACAAGTCCTTGTCCGTCGATGTCGTGACCCGCCCGCCCGTCGGGCTGGCGGTTCGTGATGCAAAGGTAGTGCAAGGCGAGTGACAAAGCAAACAAAACGGAGTTTTAATTTGATTCGTCCACTAAAACATTCGAGACGGCAAACCGACAAATGACGCTGGAAGCGTCACCCCCTCTGTAACCGCAGGTGCGCGAAGTGGAACGAAGCGCACCTGCGGCAGGCGGCATACCACCGAATGCACGCTGAAAGCGTGCCCCAGCGGCGCAAAAAGTTACTTCCGCCCGTCGTGGGGGACGCTTTCAGCGTCCGTTATCAGCCTTTCCCTTGCCGCAGGTGCGCTCCGTTGCACTTCGCGTACCTGCGGTTACAGACGGGGAGACGCTTCCAACGTCTTGCCGTGCTGTGATTTCTAAATCCGATTTCCACATCCCCCTACCGTTCCCACACAAACTCCAACCAACTCCTACGCTATTTCCAACCATCCCCACATAAATCCCGCGCTCCCCCACCCTATTTCCGCGCGCTCCCACGCAATTCTGCAAATTAAGCCTAAGTTTTTACAAATTAAGGCTTAGTTTGTACAAATCAAGGCTTAGTTTCTACAAACTTAGGCTTAATTTGCAGAATTAGTCCGCAGGAAAAAGTTTTTGAGGGGTGTTTGTGGGGATTTCAGCACCATTTGCGCGACAGCCAGCGGCGCAAGGGGCGGTCGTAAAGGCGCAGGAAGAGCCAGGCCAGCAACAGGCTGCCCAGCACAAGGGCGATGGCTTCGGGCCAAACGTCGCCAATGGTTTTCACGGAGGCTTCGCCGTTGAAACCGATGTGGGCGTAGAAGAGGTACATCAGGGGGTAGTGTACGGCATAGAGCGGATAGGACAGTTCGCCGAGGGCGTGGCTGGCGCGCAGGGTGAAGGGCGCGCGGCCTGTGGAGGGACGGGTGGTGAGGGCATCGGATGCGCCGAGGCACACCAGGGCGGGAAACACCGCTACGACGCAGACGGCATCGAACAAGCCGTTCAGCCACACGGCTTCGCCCGTGAGCGACGGGAAGGCACCCACGGCGATGATGGCCAGACCGACATCCACAGCGTGCCGCGCACTCGGCGCGGGCGGAAGGTGCGAGCGATGAGCATTCCCACGGTGTAAGGGAAAAGCATACGCGCCAGCCCCTGCCAGAAGCCCCATCCAGCCATTGTCCAGCCCACGCCAAGCTGACCCTCGGACACGGCGGTGCCGACCACCGCCACGCCCGTGACGACGGCAATGGCGGCGAGCCAGCGCACGGCGAGGCGGCGCAGCAGCAGGGCGTAGAGAATGTTGCCGATGTACTCGAAAAACAGCGACCAAGCGGGTCCGTTGAGCGGGAACATCTCGCCATTTCCGCGCACATCGAGCGTAGAACTGGCGGGAAGCGGCAGCATCAGCATCGACAGCGCCAAAGCTGCGGCTACGGTGGCGAGAGGCATGTGGGTGCCGTCCCACCTCACGCCACCTTGCACGAGAAAAGTCGCTGCGCCCACCACGGCTCCGGCCAACACCATCGGGTGCAAACGCACAAGGCGACGGCGGAAGAATGTGCCCACGCCCATCGTGCCCCATCGGTTGTCGTAAGCGTAGCCAATCACGAAACCCGAAAGCACAAAGAAGAAATCCACGGCCAAGTAGCCATGGGGCACGGGCGAGGCGGCGAAACATTCGAATACGTGGTAGACCAGCACGACGAGTGCGGCCACGCCGCGCAGCCCGTCGAGGACTATGTAATGGGGCTTGGCCGCAAGAGCGGACGGCGCGGGGCTGACGGTTTCTTTGGGCATAGGAGGCGGATTTGTGTGAAGTGCGCACAAAAGTACACAAAAACACGCTGTCTTGCGACGTTATGCGACTTTGCGTTTGCCTGGTGAGGGGAAAAAACTAATTTTGCAGAAGTTAAATCAGCCTCATACTTGCCACCGACTTTTTATGGACGCTTTTGCCTTCATCCGCAAGCACTATCCCGCCGACGGCCCGCTGCGCCGCTTGTTAGTGGAGCACAGCCTGTGTGTGGCGCGCCGCGCGCTGCGCATTGCCGGAAGGCACCCGGAACTGCGCCTCGACACGCACTTTTTGTTCCACGCCGCGATGCTTCACGACATCGGCATTTTCCTTTGCGACGCACCTGGCATACACTGCCACGGCAGCGCCCCCTATCTGCTCCACGGTCGCCTCGGAGCCGAGTTGCTGCGTCGCGAGGGGCTGGAAGCCTATGCCCGCGTGTGCGAGCGCCACACGGGCACGGGGCTCACCGCTGCACAAATCGTCCAGCAGGGGCTGCCGCTGCCGCCGCAGGACTTCTGCCCAGAAACGGAGGAGGAACGGGTGATTTGTTATGCCGACAAGTTCTATTCCAAGTCCCACCCCGAACGCACCAAAAGGGTGGACGAGGCTGCCCGCAGCCTGGCCAAGTTTGGCGCGGCGGGCGTAGAAAAGTTTATGGAGTGGGCGCGGAGATATGAATAATAAGGTGAATAAACATCCGCAATCGCCACGAAATGAATGCGTTTGCGGATTTGTGTCCTTCCTTCGTAGATAACCCCACATCGGCCATTGGAATATAAATGCGGTTAAACGGCCTGAAAGGCCAATAAGCACATAGCCCAGGGCAACGCCCTGGGGGAGAGCGGTACACACAATACCCGCCCTGTAAGGGCAAAAGCGTTAAATCTAAATGCTTTTGCCCTTACAGGGCGAGGGGTAATACCATTCATTCCCCAGGGCGTTGCCCTGGGCTAAGTGCTTGTTGGCCTTTCAGGCCGTTCTATGTGCGCTTTGTGGTAAAAGCCTTTATCGTTTTGGGCTTAAATCAGCACCTTGGCGACAAGTTTGCGCAAGCGCCCCGTGCCGATGACGGGGGCGTGGGCGTCTTCGGGGAATACGAGGCAGAACTCGCCGGGGTGCACCACAAAATAGTTGTCGGCGGGTGCAGTCCAGAGGGCGAAGTCGCCGTCTTCGTCGAAAGGCACGTCGGGCTGGCCGAGGGTGGAAAGGTGGCGCACGCCGATGATTTCGGGGGCTGACAGGGGCAGGTGTATGTCGATGTAACGACGGTGGGCTTCGAGTTTCAGGGCTTCCTTGGTTTTCAGCGTCGCGTCGCTGACGTTGATGAACAGCGCGTCGCCGTCGAGCGAAAGGCATCCGGTGGGCGCGGTGAGCAGGTTGTGCGACTTCACATAGTCGAACAGCGCGGGCAGCGCGGGATGGAGCGCGGCGTAACGCGGGGCGTCGGAAAGGGAGGCGAGGATCATGGTTCTTTTAATAAAAAGATAAAAAATAAAAGGTAAAAGATGGGTTACTGTTTGTCGCGGGGTGGGCCGGGCTGGAAACCCGGGCAATGGACGGAAGGGGGAAGTAGTTCGTTCAAATGTGTGCGCCCGTTTGTCCTGTCACAACTTGATTGTCTCCGTGTTGTACTTGATTGCCTTCTCGATGGCTTCGCGGCAGGCGGGGCAGAAGACGGGGTATTCGTTGGTGCGCATACGGCAGTCGAGGCTGGGACGGTAGACACCCTTGCTCTGGTAGCCGCCGCCCTCGAAAACGCCGATACCTTCGTTCATCGCGGAGGGATTGCCCATCAGCCGCGCCCATTTCTTGTCGAAGTCGGTGAGCGTGGACAGGTTAGGCTCCCACGGCTCGATGCCGGCGGGATAGAAAGTTTCAAACTGGTCGTCGTAGAAATACTCGTCGGCCAGTCCCGCGAAACTGTGGCCAAATTCGTGCACGACAACGGGGCGGAACCACTGCTGGCGTGCGCTGGTCATGGCGTATAGGTTGTAGATGCCCCCGCCGCCATAGACGGGCGTGTTGGCCAGAATGATGACGTGCTCGGTGGGTACGCCCTCCAGGAGGTCGTAGACCTGGAAGAGTTTTTCGGTCATCAGGTAGCGGTCGCTGTAGAGCGTGGAGAAGTGCGAGCCACAGGGCGTTTCGTTCCACTTGCCTTCGAGCGGCACGCTGACGTCCTCGCGCTCGGATGGCACGAAGACGGCGCGTATGTTGAAGCGGTCGCGCATAAGGGAGAACGGGGCGTGGTCGAAAAGCGCCTCCATGGCTGTGCGCACGTCGCTGAGGAAGAGTTCGCGCTGGGCTATGGTGTAGCCCTCGGCGATGTAGACGATATCTATGCCCTCGCGCGCGTCGCCGCCGTGCAACTGGGTGACGAAGTGCTTGGACGCGGCTTTGCCTTGGCGAATGAGGATGTCGTTGGGGCTGACGCGGTGGCGCATTTCGGCCACTGTGCGGCGGTGGCTGTCGTAGAGGCGTAGCGTGGCGTAGGCCGTGCGCAGGGGCATAGGCACGAGTTGCACGACCTCGAACGCTTTGCGCACCTGTGTGGCCTCCTCGCTGTGCTGCCACTCTTGAAAGAGTGTGCTGAACGAGGCGATGTAGATGCGGCGGCCTGTGGCCGAGTCGGTGAGTTCGACCTGCGCGTTGCCTTCGAGCAGCAATTTGTCGAGGTTCACGCGCCGTCCGGCCCAGAGCGGGGTGCGCGCCATGGTGTGCAGGGCAATGTCCTGCGTCGTGTTGGTGCCGCTGAGGATGTAGTTGAGGCGCAGCGTGGCGTCGGCGAACCAGTCGTCGTAGCGTACGGCCTTGGCGGCGGACAAGGATGTGGCTGACGAAAGGAGCAGCAGGAGGAAGGAAAAGAGGATGCGGGGCATAGAGATTAGGGGGTTAGTTCTTGGATGTAGCGTTCAGTTTGTTCGAGCAGCGGCGGTAGGTCTTTTTCATAGGTTTCCCAAATAAATTCTGGACTGGCCACATAGTAGCCGTGAACCAGTACGTTTCTCATGTCCACGATGTCGCGCCACGGGGTTTCGGGATGCGTGTCACGAAACTCCTTCGTGAACATATTTGCCGCTTCGCCGATAATCATGATGTTGTAGACCACAGCGTGGTAACACATCTTGTCGGCTTTCATTGCGGGCTTGTCCCTTCCCGAAAGATAGGAAAAGATGTTCTGAATGCTTGTGCGGATGTGGACGAGGCGTTCAACGTCCCTTATTTTCTCTCTCATAAATCAAACGTTTGTCGTGTTCGGCAGATGCCGTAGCAAAAGGCAGGAGTGTTCCCGCCTCAACCAAGTCTACTTTGCGGCCAAGGCGCTCTGCTAATTCGCGGCGCATACGCGCGTAGGCAAAGAGCCCGATGGGCTGCGAGTGGTCAAATTCCACAAGCAAGTCCACGTCGCTTTGGGGCGTTTCCTCGTCACGCGCGAACGAACCAAAAAGCCAAGCTCGCTCTATGGGACGGGTGCGAAAATAGTCGGCTACCTGGTGTGCTACCTGCTGTCTGCTCATAACTTTCAATCGCTTTCGCCGCAAAGATACTGCAAGGCGAGCGTAGAGGAAAGAAAGCTCGCTTTCTTTTTCTATGCCGAGCCGCAGCGTATCTTCGCTTTTTGTGCAAAAATAAGCAAAAAACGCGCTACAAACGTAGCATTTGCGCCTTTACACGGCCAAAACGCCGCAAAAATAGCTGGTTGCAGCATATAACAAGCGGGAACTTATTATTTTTGCCTACCCAATTGGCTTTATTTGCGACCGCCTTCCGCTTTTCCTGTCGCTACATTGTGGAATGGCGGTAGGCTCATGGCCTTTTTATATATCCGATGGACTTCCAGTACCTTTCCAAGATAGAGTTCCCCGACGACCTGCGGCGGCTGCCCGTCGAGGCGCTGCCCGAGGTGTGCCGCGAGCTGCGCGAGGACATCATCGCCGAACTGGCCGTCAACCCCGGCCACCTGGCCTCCAGCCTCGGCGTGGTGGAACTCACCGTGGCGCTCCACTACGTCTACAACACGCCCTACGACCGCCTCGTGTGGGACGTCGGCCACCAGGCATACGGCCACAAAATCCTCACCGGCCGCCGCGAGGCGTTCAGTACCAACCGCAAACTGGGCGGACTGCGACCCTTCCCCTCGCCGCTGGAGAGCGAGTACGACACGTTCACCTGCGGCCACGCCAGCAACTCCATCAGCGCCGCCCTCGGCATGAGCGTCGCGGCGGCCAGCAAGGGCGAGGCCGACCGCCACATCGTGGCCGTCATCGGCGACGGCGCCCTGAGCGGCGGACTGGCCTTCGAGGGCATCAACAACGCCAGCGAAAGCCCCAACAACATGCTCATCATCCTCAACGACAACAACATGAGCATCGACCGCAGCGTGGGCGGCATGAAGCAGTACCTGACGCGCCTGCACACCGGCGGGGCCTACAACCGTTTGCGCGACAGCGCTTCGCGCACGCTGACCCGCTGGGGCGTGCTCAACGAACGCCGCCGCCGCACCATCCTGCGCTTCAACAACGCGATGAAAGCGCTCATCACGCGCCAGCGCAACATGTTCGAGGGCATGGACATACGCTACTTCGGCCCCACCGACGGCCACGACGTCGTGGCGCTGGTCCACACGCTGCGCACCATCAAGGACATGCGCGGCCCCAAACTGCTCCACATCCACACCGTCAAGGGCAAGGGCTACGAACCGGCGGAGCGCCAGGCCACCATCTGGCACGCCCCCGGGCGCTTCGACCCCGAGAGCGGCGAGCGCATAGCCGACGACAAGACGCGCCCCGTGCCGCCCAAGTTCCAGGACGTCTTCGGCGAAACGCTGCTCGAACTGGCACGCCAGAACCCGCGCATCGTGGGCATCACGCCCGCCATGCCCTCGGGCTGCTCGCTCAACATCATGATGAAGGAGATGCCCAGCCGCACGTTCGACGTGGGCATCGCCGAGGGCCACGCCGCCACCTTCGCCGCCGGGCTGGCCAAGGAGGGGCTGCTGCCTTTCTGCAACATCTACTCCGCCTTCGCCCAGCGCGCCTACGACAACATCATCCACGACGCCGCCATCCTCAACCTCCCCGTCGTCTTCTGCTTCGACCGCGCGGGCCTGGTGGGCGAGGACGGCCCCACCCACCACGGCGCGTTCGACCTCGCCGCCCTGCGCCCCGTGCCCAACCTCACCATCGCCTCGCCTATGGACGAGCACGAACTGCGCCGCCTGATGTTCACCGCGCAGACCGACGGCAAGGGCACTTTCGTCATCCGCTACCCGCGCGGACGCGGCTCGCTCACCGACTGGCACTGTCGCCTCGAAGAAGTACCCGTGGGCCGTGGGCACCGCCTCAAGGACGGCGACCGCCTGGCCGTCATCACGCTGGGCCCCATCGGCACCGACGCCGCCAAGGCCATCGCCCACTTCGAACAGGAGAGCGGGCTGGAGGGCAGTGTGGCGCACTACGACCTGCGCTTCCTCAAGCCGCTCGACGAGGACCTGCTCCACGAGGTGGGCCGACGCTTCAACGCCGTGCTCACCATCGAGGACGGCTGCCGTATGGGCGGAATGGGCAGTGCCGTGATGGAGTTCCTCGCCGACCACGGCTACACGCCCCGCATCGTGCGCCTCGGCCTGCCCGACCGCTTCGTCGAGCACGGCACTGTGGCCGAGGAGCGCAAACTCACCGGCCTCGACCACGACAGCATCGTCAGGCAGATACGCGCGCTTTGCAATATATGAGGTTTTTCAAATGAGGAATTAGGAATGGCCATCCGGCACAGTCCGTCGCCTTTCTACGCGCAGCCCAATTCCTAATTCCTAATTCCTAAGTCCTAACTCTAATGAAGATCATCATCGCCGGCGCCGGCGCAGTCGGCCTCCACCTGGCCAAACTCCTGACGCGCGAGCGCCACGACATCACCCTCATCGACGAGGGCGAGGAGCGCGTGGCATCGCTCACCGTCACCTACGACCTCAAGACGCTGGTGGGCAACCCCCTCTCGCTCACCACGCTGCGCGAGGCCGAGGCGCACAGGTGCGACCTCTTCGTGGCCGTCACGCCCGACGAGGCCCACAACCTCACCTCCTGTATCCTCGCCCGCAAACTCGGAGCGAAGAAGACCGTGGCGCGCGTCGACAACGGCGAACTCACACAGACCGAGCAGGCCGGCTTCTTCAAGGAGATTGGCATACACAGCCTCATCTACCCCGAGCAACTCGCCGCCCAGGAGATTGCGGGCAGCATCAAGCGCAGCTGGATACGCCAGTACTGGGAGGTGGGCAACGGCGCGCTCGTGATGCTCGGCGTCAAAGTGCGCGAGGCCGCCCCCATCGTCAGCGACGGCAAGCCGCTGCGCGAACTCTGCGGCCCCGACGCCCCGTTCCACATCGTGGCCGTCAAGCGCGGCGACGAAACCCTCATACCCCACGGCAACGACGTCGTGCGCCCGCTCGACATCGTCTTCTTCATGACCACGCCCGAGTACATCCAGCACATACGCGAACTGGCGGGCAAGACGGGCTACCCCGACGTGTCCAACCTCATCGTGATGGGCGGCAGCGACACCGCCGTGCAGACCGTCAACCGCCTGCCCCAGCACATCCGCGTGCGCATCATCGAGAAAAGCCTCGACCGCTGCCACCGCCTCGCCACGCTGCTCACCAACAAGCAGGCCATGGTGCTCCACGGCGACGCCACCGACATCGACCTCCTCGAAGACGAGAACATCGACCGCGTCGACGCCTTCGCCGCGCTGACCGACAACAGCGAGCAGAACATCCTGGCCTGCCTCAACGCCAAGAAGCACGGCGTGCGCAAAACGGTGGCCATCGTCGAAAACACCGACTACGTGAGCCTGGCTGAAAACTTCGACATCGGCACCATCATCAACAAGAAAAGCATCGCCGCCAGCCACATCTACCGCATGTTGCTGCGCGCCGACCTCACCACCGTGAAGAGCCTCACCGTGGCCAACGCCGACGTGTGCGAAATACCCGTCAGCGAGGACGCCCGCGTCACGCGCCGCCCCGTGATGGAACTCGGCCTGCCGCCCACCGTCAACCTCGGCGGCATCGTGCGCAACGGGCGCGGCATACTCATCAACGGACGCACCCAAATCCTCCCCGGCGACACCGTCGTCGCCTTCTGCCTGCAAAACACGCTCAAGAAACTGGAGCGCTTCTTCAAATAAACGCACCCACGGCGCGCACCGCCCGCCGCCAATGTTGTGTCTGTTGCCGCATTGCGGCAACCCACCCTCCCTAATAATGATCAACCTCCGCATCGTCGCCCGCATCCTCGGCCTGCTGGCCTTCTTCGAGGCCGTGTTGCTGCTCGCCGCGTGGGGCGTGAGCCTCTTCTACCACGAGGCCCACACCTACCCCTTCCTCGTCACCACCCTCGTGGCCGTGGCGGCAGGCGGCGCGCTGCTCTACTACGCACGCACAGCCCCCAAGAAAATCACGCGACGCGACGGCTACCTCAGCGTGGCACTCTCGTGGGTGATGTTCTCGGCCATCGGCGCGCTGCCTTTCCTGATGCTCGCCGACACGCCGCGCCTGTCCGTGGCCGTGTTCGAGGCCATGTCGGGCTTCACCACCACCGGCGCCACCGCCCTCACCGGCCTTGACGCCCTGCCGCGCTCCCTGCTCTTCTGGCGCTCGCTGATGCACTGGCTCGGCGGCCTCGGCATCATCTTCTTCACCATCGCCCTGCTGCCATCCATCAGCGGCGGCACCGTGAAACTCTTCGCCGCCGAAAGCACCGGCCTCAAAATCGGCAAACTCCACCCCCGCGTCTCCACCACCGCCCGCTGGATTTGGGGCATCTACCTCTCGCTCACCCTGCTCTGCGTCGGCGCGATGTGGCTGGCCGGTATGCCCCTCTTCGACGCCATCAACCATGCCATGAGCACCATCGCCAGCGGAGGCTTCTCCACCCACCAGGAGAGCATCGGCTTCTACCACAGCGTGCCCATCGAGGTGGTCACGACCATCTTCATGTTCCTGGCCGGCATCAACTTCACGCTGCTCTACGGCCTCGTCGTCAAGCGCAGCCTGCGCGCCCTCGTCCAGAGCGACGAACTGCGACTGATGGTGTGGCTGCTCGGCGGCGTCTTCCTCGTGATGCTCGTTGAGAAAGTGGCCAGCGGCGGCACACTGCTCGGCAGCTTGCTCGACACCCTCTTCACCGCCGTCTCCATACAGAGCACCACGGGCTTCATCACCACCGACTATATGCAAGCCTACTCGCCCTTGGTGTGGCTGCTGCTGTTCTTCCTCGGCCTCATCGGCCCCATGGCGGGCAGCACCGGCGGCGGCGTCAAGTGCGTGCGCGTGCAGACCGCCCTCCAGGTGATGGCCACCGAGTTCCGCCGCATCCTCTCGCCACGCGCCGTGCTGCCCGTGCGCATCGGCGGCGTGGCCGCGCAATACGGCGTGCTGCGCACCGTCTTCGCCTTCTTCGTGGCCTACGTCCTGCTGGCCGTGCTGGCTACCGTCGCCTACCTCCTGATGGGCCTCGCCCCCCTCGACGCCGTGGGCCTCGCCGTCTCGATGCTCAGCAACGTGGGTCCCGCCATCGGCCACCAGATAGGCGCCACCGGCTCGCTCGCCCTGCTGCCCGACGCCGGGCTGTGGCTCGCCACACTCCTGATGCTCATCGGGCGTCTCGAAATCTTCGCCATCCTCCTCCCCTTCATCCCCGCCTTCTGGAAAGAGGACTGATACTTGCAGGCGGTTCTACCTATGACAGTTCCGGCAACAAACGGCCTGAAAGGCCAACGAGCAAACAGCCCAGGGCAGCGCCCTGGGAAAGGCGCACACACAAAAATTCGCCCTGAAAGGGCAAAAGCATTTCTATTTAACGCTTTTGCCCTTACAGGGCGGGGGCTAACGCCGTTCATACCCCAGGGCGTTGCCCTGGGCTGTTCGCTTGCCGGCCTTTCAGGCCGTTCCGCCGCATGATTGCAAACGTATAAGGCATTTTCCCTCCCCCCATGCCCATCCACGCCTACCTACGCGCCATCAACGAACAGCTGCGCACGGGGCACGCCCGCGAGCACGCCTACCGCCCCGCCCTCCAGCAACTGCTGCAAACGCTGCTGCCCGCCTGCACCGTCACCAACGAACCCGCCCGCATCGCCTGCGGCGCGCCCGACTTCATCGTCACCCAGCGCACCACCGGCCTCCCCCTCTTCTTCGCCGAGGCCAAGGACATCGGCGACACCGACCTCGAAGGCCGCCGGCAGCACCGCGAGCAGTTCCGCCGCTACCGCCAGTCGCTCGACCGCATCGTCTTCACCGACTACCTCGACTTCCGCCTCTACGAATACGGCGAGCCGACACTCGCCGTGCGCCTGGCCGAACTGCGCGATGGCAAGGCCGTCCCCGTGGCGGGCGCCGACGAGCAGTTCCGCGCCTTGATGGCCCACCTCGCCGCCGCCACGCCCCAGCGCGTCACGTCGCCCGCCCGCCTCGCCGAGGCCATGGCGGCCAAGGCACGCCTGCTGGCCAGCGTCATCGGCGAAGCCCTCAGCGGCCAGGACGCCGACCACGCCGACGGCTACCTCGCCGGACAGTGGCGCGCCTTCCGCAACCTCCTCATCCACGACCTCACGCCCGCCGCCTTCGCCGACATCTACGCACAGACCATAGCCTACGGCCTCTTCGCCGCACGCATACACGACACCACGCCCGAAGACTTCTCGCGCTTCGAGGCCGCCACACTCATCCCGCAGACCAACCCCTTCCTGCGCAAGGTGTTCCAGAGCATCGCCACCTTCGACCTCGACACACGCATCTCGTGGCTCGTCGACGACCTCGTGAGCCTCTTCGCCGCCACCGACATGGAGCGCATCCTTGGCCACTACACCCACGACCCGCGCCACGGCGACCCCCTCATCCACTTCTACGAAGACTTCCTCGCCGCCTACGACCCCGCCCTGCGGCGCTCGCGCGGCGTGTGGTACACGCCCCAGCCCGTCGTAGCCTTCATCGTCCGCGCCGTCGACGAAATCCTGCAACGGGAGTTCCACATGCCCTGGGGCCTCGCCCAGTGGGAAGTGCCGCGCGCCCCCCACCTGCTCGACCCCGCCACCGGCACCGGCACCTTCCTCGCCGAGGCCATACGCCAGGTGCACGCCAAGTTCCGCGACCAGCAGGGCCTGTGGCAGGACTATGTGGAGCGCCACCTGCTGCCGCGCCTCAACGGCTTCGAACTGCTCATGGCCTCCTACGCCATAGCCCACCTCAAACTCGACCTCACGCTCCAGCAGACCGGCTACCGCCACCGCACCGACCGCCGCCTGCGCGTCTTCCTCACCAACTCGCTCGAAGAGGGCACCGGGCAGGTGCGCGACCTCTTCGCCCAGTGGCTCACCGAAGAGGCCAACCAGGCCAACGCCGTCAAGCGCGAAACGCCCGTCATGGTCATGATCGGCAACCCGCCCTACAGCGGCGCGAGCCAGAACAAGGGCGAGTGGATTATGAAACTGATGAACGACTACAAGCGCGAGCCCGGCGGCAAGCAGCCCCTCAACGAGCGCAACCCCAAGTGGCTCAACGACGACTACGTGAAGTTCATCCGCCTCGGCCAGCACTACATCGAACGGAACGGCGTGGGCGTGATAGGTTTCATCAATCCCCACGGCTACCTCGACAACCCCACGTTCCGGGGTATGCGCTGGCAACTGCTGCGCACGTTCGACAAAATCTACACCCTCGACCTCCACGGCAACGCCAAGAAAAAGGAGACCTGCCCCGACGGCTCAAAGGACGAGAACGTCTTCGACATCATGCAGGGCGTTTCCATCAACCTTTTTGTCAAGACGGGTCGCAAGGAAAAAGGCGCGCTCGGCCAGGTGTTCCACGCCGACCTCTACGGCCTGCGCGAATACAAGTACGAGGTGCTGCAAAACTCCGCGCTCGCCGACATCCACTTTGAGGAAGTCGCCCCCAAAGCCCCGATGTACTTCTTCGTGCCAAAGGACTTCGCGCTTGAAGAGGAGTACAACAAAGGCTTTGCGGTTAATGAACTGTTTCCGCTGTGCTTGCTTGGCCCGAACTCCCATAGAGACGATTTTGCAGTGTGCTTCTCACAGGACGAAGCCCAGCAACACATTGACGACTTCAAGAACCCCGCTATTTCCAACGAGGAGATAAAAAGCAGATATGGGCTTAAAGATACCCGCGACTGGCAAGTGGACGCAGCGAGAAAGCGGATACCCGCCAACGCAAGCCCAACCAAATGCCTCTATCGTCCCTTCGACTTCCGCTATATGCTTTACGGAGATTATGCTTTCGACTATCACCGTCCGCAACTGAACGACAATCTGCTTGTTGATAACGTTGCGCTGATAGTTACAAAGCAAGGACGCAAGGGAACTTCGGCATTTGTCGCAAGCGTTCCTTTAGGGCAGCATAAAATAGCGGACTCGTATGATGGCAGCTACGCAATGCCTCTATATGTTCTTCCGTCGGACGAGGGGCAGTCGATGTTAGAAGGGACTGGGCAGTCGCTTGTGCCGAACTTTAATTCAGAGGTAGTACAACGCATAGAGAAAGGACTTGGCGAGAAGGCGGAGCCGCAGGAACTGTTCGACTACATCTACGCCGTGCTCCACAGCCCCGCCTACCGCGCACGCTACAAGGAGTTCCTCAAGATAGACTTCCCGCGCATCCCCTACCCCGCCGACGCGCCCCTCTACCACCGTCTCGCCGCCCTCGGCAAGCGGCTGCGCGAGCTGCACACCGGCACCGCCGCCGAAGCCCCCGCCGCCGACGGCACCACGTTCCCCGTCGCCGGCAGCAACACGGTGGAGGCCGTCAGCTACGACGACGCACGCGCGCGCGTATATATAAATACGGAGCAGTACTTCGGCGGCGTCTCCCCGGACGTGTGGCAGCACTACATCGGCGGCTACCAGCCCGCGCAGAAGTGGCTCAAAGACCGCCGCGCCCGCACCCTCTCCTTCGACGACATCCGCCACTACCAGCACCTCCTCCACGCCCTCGCCGCCACCCGACAGGCGATGCGCGAGATTGACGAGACCGCCGCGCCCGCCGAGTTCTATTGTCTCTAAAGTCTCTATTGTCTCTATAGTTTCTTGAAAATATGCCCACTACAACCTCCCAACGCCGCAAGGTGTTCGCATTCCTCCGCCAGATTAAGCGCCACAACGACCGCGTGTGGTTCAACGCCAACCGCCCGCTCTACCAGGAGGCGCGCGACGTGTTCCTCGACATGTCGCAGGAACTCATCGACCGCATCGCGACGTTCGACCCCGAGATAGGCGGCATCGCCCCCAAGAGCACCGTCTACCGCATCAACCGCGACACGCGCTTCAGCGCCGACAAGTCGCCCTACAAGACCCACCTCGGCTCGTTCATCACCCCCCACGGCCCCAAGTCGGCCTACCTGGGCTACTACCTCCACGTGGAGCCGGGCGCGTCGCTCGTGGCCTGCGGCGGCTACTGGCTCACGCCCGAGATGCTCGCCGCTGTGCGCAACAGCATCGTGGCCGAGACCGACCGCTTCCGCGCCATCGTCGAAGCCCCGGCCTTCCGCGAGGCGTTCGGCACGGAACTGGGCGTGGACTGCCTCAAGACGCTGCCCAAGGGTTTCCCCAAGGACTACCCCCACCCCGAGTACCTGCGCCCCCGCGCCTACACCGTGTGGCACAACCTTTCGGACGACGAGCTGCTCGACGCCTCGTGGGCCGACCGCGCCGCCGACCTCTGCCGCCTGGGCAAGCCCTTCATGGACTTCATCAACGACACCGTGGCCGACTATTTGTAAACCTTGGCACCTGCACGCGGAAAACGATGCGTTAAATTTGGCTAAATACGCCGAAAAGGCTAATTTTGCAGCGTCTTGTCGCTATACAAAAAGGAAAAAGGAACGACTGTGGCAAGAACGCAAAGGAATTAAGTAAAGAAGCGGAGTGCCGCCACGCGCAGCAATTTTGGCCACGTGGGAAGCAGGCGCTTCGGGAAAAGACATTGTAAGCACATTTATGCCTTCAAAAAAACGCAAGACGGCAGGCAAGCAGAAAAAGAACGCCCGTCCGTCGGCTCTTTCGCAGATGGCGCAGGCCATGGGACGCATTTCGCTCGACACGGTGATGTTCACCATCGGGCTTATATTGCTGGCCGCCGCGCTGGTGATGCTCTTGTCCATGGTGTCGAACTTTGAGACGGGACGCGCCGACCAAGCAGGCGTGCAGGCACACACGCTGACGCAGGCCAAAAACTACGCGGGCACGCTCGGAGCCTACTTGTCGTATTTCATGATGAACAGGCTCTTTGGTATCTGCTCGTTTTTTATTCCCGTGTTCCTCGTACAACTCAGTATGCGCCTTATTCGCGCCTACAAGGTGAACTGCGTGAAATACTTTATCCACGAGACGTTGCTGATGGTGTGGGGAAGCGTGGCACTCAGCACGGCTGCGGAGTTCTTTGACGGCCTGAAGGGGCTCTTCACATTCCCCGTTGGCGGCAACCACGGCGACCAACTGCGCGAATACTTTGTGACCAACCTGGGTATGGCGGGCTGTATCGCCGTGCTGCTTGTCACCGCAATTCTATATTTCGTCTACCTGTCGCAGCGCACCAAGGTGCTGGTGCGTCTGGCTGCCAATCCGAAGGACTACCTGCGCCAGAATGCCGCGCAGGCTGAGGACGTGCCGCCTTTTGCCGAAGATGCTCCCGAAGACGAACCAACCAAGACGCCGTGGTGGAAGCGCCTGTTCAGCGTGTCCGAAAAAGAGAGCGGAGACGACACTACTCCCACTCGCCCGGACGAGGACGAACATGCGCCCGACACGCCGCGCGCTGAGACGTGGACGATGGACTTCACACCTGCGGCTCTCGCCACTAAGCCTAAGAAGGAGCGCCCCGCAAGTCCCGTCATCGAAGTGACGGACGAAGATGAAGCTCTTGCCGAAAGTGGTATTGACACGCCAGTTCCCATCACCTTCGAGCGCCCCGGCGACGACAAGCAGGCCGAGCGCAACACCATCGGCGCCCTGCCCGACGAACTCGAACCCTACGACCCGCGCAAAGACCTGGAGAACTACAAGTTCCCCAAACTCGACCTCCTCAAGCAGTACGCCGACGACGGCATCAACATCGACGAGCAGGAACAGCGCGCCAACAGCGACCGCATCACGCAGGTGCTGGCCAACTTCGACGTGCAGATCACGCGCATCACGGCCACCATCGGCCCCACCATCACGCTCTACGAAATCACTCCCGCCCCCGGCGTGCGCATCAGCAAGATACGCAACCTGGAGAACGACATCGCCCTGAGCCTCTCGGCCCTGGGCATACGCATCATCGCCCCCATCCCCGGCAAGGGCACCATAGGCATCGAGGTGCCCAACGCCAAGCCCCGCATCGTCTCGATGGAGAGCGTGCTGAACAGCCGCACGTTCGAGCAGAGCCGCTACGACCTGCCCGTGGCCCTGGGCAAGACCATCACCAACGAGGTCTTTATGGTCGACCTGGCCAAGATGCCCCACCTGCTCGTGGCCGGCGCCACGGGCCAGGGCAAGTCCGTCGGCCTCAACGCCCTCATCACGTCGCTGCTCTACAAGAAGCACCCGGCCGAGCTCAAGCTCGTGATGGTCGACCCCAAGAAGGTGGAACTCAACATCTACGCCGCGCTGGAGAAGTACTTCATCGCCACGCTGCCCGACCAAGAAGACCCCATCATCACCGACGTGTCGAAGGTCGTGCAGACGCTCAACAGCCTGTGCAAGATGATGGACCACCGCTACGATCTGCTGAAGCGCGCCAAGGTGCGCAACATCAAGGAATACAACGACAAGTTCCGCTCGCGCCGCCTCAACCCCAACGACGGCCACGAGTTCATGCCCTACGTCGTCATCATCATCGACGAGTTCGGCGACCTCATCATGACCGCCGGCAAGGAGGTGGAGCTGCCCATCGCCCGCATCGCCCAGCTGGCGCGCGCCGTGGGCATGCACATGGTCATCGCCACCCAGCGCCCCACCACCAACATCATCACCGGCACCATCAAGGCCAACTTTCCCGCCCGCATGTCGTTCAAGGTGATGTCGCAGATTGACAGCCGCACCATCCTCGACCGCACGGGCGCCAACCAGCTGGTGGGCAAGGGCGACATGCTCTTCCTCAGCGGCATGAGCGGCGCCGACCCCGTGCGCGTGCAGTGCGCCTTTGTCGACACGCCCGAGGTGGAGCGCATCTGCCAGTTCATCGAGGACCAGCCCGGCTACCTGCCGCCCTACTACCTGCCCGAGGTGGAGGCCGGCGACGGGGCGGGCACCGGCGGTGGCGCGCAGATGAACGAAGACCTCGACTCGATGTTCGACGAAGTGGCTCGTATGATTGTCGTCGAGCAGCAAGGCTCCACCTCGCTCATACAGCGCAAGTTCAGCATCGGCTACAACCGCGCCGGACGTCTGATGGACCAGCTCTGCAAGGCTGGTATAGTGGGCCAGGCGCAGGGCAGCAAACCGCGCGACGTGCTCATCACCGACCTCGGCCAACTCGACGCCCTGCTCGCCTCGTTGCATAGCAACTAAACCTGTAGCCGTGGTGTTGCCCGCACCGCTGTTTTCCCTTATCACGGTTAAAAATCCTTAATATACGCGCATCGCATCTGCTTGCACGGGCGTAAAAACACGGAAAAGACTACTTTTGCATCATATTTAATCGGGCATGTGATGCGGTTTAGCCCCTCCGAACACCTTTTGACGTGTTCCTTTCTCTCTATTCTTTGCAGCCCGCATCCACATCCCAAACAACGATCTGCCATGAAAAAGACACGCTTTGCGCTTCTGGCGCTTTTTGCCCTATCCTTCTCTTTCCTATCACTTTCTACACTTTATGCGCAAGAGGACGAAGCCAGGACTTTCGTTGACCGCGTAGCCACCAAACTCAAGGGAATCGGTTCGCTTGAGGCGCAATTCAGCACCACGGCCTACAGTGGCCAAGAAGTGGTGGGCGAAGCCAGCGGAAAACTCACGCTGAAAGGACGAAAGTTCAAACTTGTAAGCCCTGCAATGCAGCAATGGTTTGACGGGACTACCCTTTGGGCGCTCGAAGCCGGAAGCGACGAGATTTATGTGAGCAAGCCAACCCGCACGGAGTTGCAGCAGATAAACCCCTACAACTTCATAGACCTTTACAAGCAGGGTTTTATCTTGAGCACAGCCAGCGACACCTATCAGAACAAGCCCGTCACAGAGGTTCACATGCTCTCGAAATCCACCAAGAACCCCATACAAGAGATTTACATCACTGTGGGACAAGACTTGCTGCCCGCATGTATACGTTTCCGCAATGGCAAGAAGAACTGGACAAAGATAATGATCACCTCGCTGCGCACGGGCATCCATGTAAGCGACAGCGACTTCCAGCTTGACACCGCCCGCTATCCCAACTACGAAGTTATTGACTTGCGATAGCGCTTTCCCCACCTCCCCACCCTTTCCCTTTATGATTTCCTGCCTCATCCTCGGCTCCGGCCCCGCCGGATACACCGCCGCCCTCTACGCCGCCCGCGCCGGCCTCGCCCCCGTCGTATGCGAGGGGCTGCAACCCGGCGGTCAGCTCACCACCACCACCGAAATCGAAAACTTCCCCGGCTATCCCGACGGCATCGACGCCAACCAGATGATGGCCGACCTGCGCCGCCAGGCCGAGCGCTTCGGCGCCGAGATACGTCCGCGAATCGCTGTGAAGTGCGACCTCGCCCAGGCGCCCTATACCGTCACCTTCGACGACGGCACCGCCGAGCAGTGCCACACGCTCATCATCGCCACCGGCGCCTCGGCCAAATACCTCGGCCTGCCCGACGAGGAGAAGTACAAGGGCGCCGGCGTCAGCGCCTGCGCCACGTGCGACGGCTTTTTCTACCGCCGGCGCCGCGTGGCCGTCGTGGGCGGAGGCGACACCGCCTGCGAAGAGGCCACCTACCTGGCCGGACTGGCCGAAAAGGTCTTTATGATAGTGCGCAAGCCCTACCTGCGCGCCTCCGAAGCCATGAAACAGCGCGTGGCCGACAACCCCAAGATTGAAATCCTCTTCGAGACCAACACCCTCGGCCTCTACGGCGACGGTGTGGTGGAGGGCGCACACCTCGTACACCGGCGCGGCGAGGCCGACGAGCGCGAGTACGACCTGCCCATCGACGGCTTCTTCCTCGCCATCGGCCACCACCCCAACAGCGAACTCTTCACCCCCTGGGTGGAGACCGACGAGCAGGGCTACATCGTCACCGACGGCGCGCGCCCCACGACGCGTGTCCCCGGCGTCTTCGCCGCAGGCGACGTGGCCGACCCGCTCTACCGCCAGGCCATCACAGCCGCCGCAGCCGGGTGCCGTGCCGCCCTCGAAGCCGAACGCTACCTCGTAGAAAAGGGACTGAAATGACGCCAGCCCGACGACATATCCCTTGCCCCACAGAAGCCTCCCGCAAGGGGGGCTTCCTTTTTGCTACCGCGCTGGTCGTCGCATTGCTTTTCACGACGGCCTGCACCACGCAGCGCCTGCCCGACGGTGCCTACCTCCCCGCCCGCGCCCGCATGGTCACCGCCTCGCTTCCAGCTACTGCGCAGCCCGTTGTGGCGGCGGCTGCATCGCAGCCGCGCCCCACTGCCTCCCAGACCGCCACCGCCGCCCGCGCCTTGGGTATCGAGGCCGACGCCACCGACGACGCGCGCCTGCTCACCGTCTGCGCCTCCTATCTCGGCACGCCCTACAAATACGCCGGCAACGACCGCGAGGGCATCGACTGTTCCGGCCTCACCACCGCCATCTACCGCGAAGTCTACGGCATCGGCCTCCACCGTCGCAGCCTCGACCAGCACGAGAAGGACGTGCCCCACGCCACCACCGCCACGCCGCGCCAGGGCGACCTGCTCTTCTTCACCACCAACGGCACGGGCCGCTGCTCGCACGTCGGTGTCTACCTCAAGGACCAGCGCTTCATCCACGCCAGCACCCGGCGCGGCGTCGTTGTCGACGATCTCCGCTCTGACTACTATCGCACCCGCTTCCTCGGTGGCGGGCGGCCTTAATCACTCGTATTATAATATATATATACGATGCTCACCCTCTCCTCCCTCCTCATCGGCCACCGCGCCGTTCCGCTGTGCACGCCGCTTTCGGCCACGCTTCCGGCTGGCTGCCTCTGCGCGCTCGTGGGTCGCAATGGCACGGGCAAGAGCACACTGCTGCGCACGCTCTGCGGCCTACAGAAGCCCTTGGGCGGCACGGTGGAATGGGACGGACGGGACGTGCGGGTGATGACGCGGCGCGAACTGGCGCGCAGCGTCGCCGTGGTACTCACCGCGCGCCCCGACACGGCGATGCTCACCGTGCGTGATGTCGTGGCCACGGGGCGTATGCCCTACACGCCCGCCACGGGCCGCCTCTCCGCCGCCGACCGCGCTGCCGTCGAGGAGGCCATGCGGCTGGCGGGCATCGAAAGCCTGGCCGCGCGCCGCCTCACCACGCTTAGCGACGGCGAGCGGCAGCGCGCCATGATAGCCAAGGCACTGGCGCAACAGACGCCCGCCATCCTGCTCGACGAACCCACGGCCTTCCTCGACTATGTGGCGCGCGAGGAGGTATTCGCCCTGTTGCACAGCCTCGCCCGCGATGCCAGCAAACTCATCCTCCTCTCCACGCACGACCTGCAGTGCGCCGCGCGCCACGCCGACCGCATCTGGCACCTCACCGACAACGGCCTCCGCACCGGCACGCCCGAACTCCTCACTTTTCTGGGTTTATAAGTTTGAGAGTTTTTAAGTTTATGAGTTTGCGCAGACTCATAAACTCAAGAACTAAGAAACTCATAAACTCAAGAACTATAAAGCTTATCTCTCCCCACAATGACAGTCTGCATCGCCGAGAAGCCCAGCGTGGCGCGCGACATCGCCCGCGTGCTGGGTGCCAACACGTCGCACGAAGGCTATATGGAGGGCGCCGGCTACCAGGTCACCTGGACGTTCGGCCACCTCTGCGAACTCAAGAACCCCGAGGACTACACCCCGATGTGGCGCCGCTGGACGCTGGGCAGCCTGCCTATGGTGCCCGAGCGCTTCGGCATACGTCTCAAGGCCGACCAGGGCGTCGAGCGGCAGTTCGAGGTGATACGCACGCTGATGGCGCAGGCCGACGAAATCATCAACTGCGGCGATGCCGGGCAGGAGGGCGAACTCATACAGCGGTGGGTGATGCAGAAGGCCGGTGCCAAGTGCCCCGTCAAGCGCCTTTGGATCTCCTCGCTCACCGAGGAGGCCATACGCGAGGGATTCCAGAACCTGCGCCCCGCCGACGACTACCGCCCGCTCTACGAGGCCGGCCTGTGCCGCGCCATCGGCGACTGGCTGCTCGGCATGAACGCCACGCGCCTCTACACCCTCAAGTACCGCTCCGGCCAATACGGCCAGCCCCCGCTCTCCGTGGGGCGTGTGCAGACCCCCACGCTCGCCCTCATCGTGCGCCGCGACCACGAGATAGCCCACTTCACGCCCGAACCCTACTGGGTGCTGACCACCACCTACCGCGACACGCTGTTCAGCGCCGTGATGGCCCAGCCCGACGCCGACGAGGAACCCGACGAGGACGGGCGCAAGGGCAAGAAAGCCCCCGCCCCGCGCGGCTTCGCCACCGAGGAGGAGGGACGCGCCGCCCTCGACAAGATACGCGGCGTGCCGCTCACGGTCACCAAGGTGGAGAAGAAGAATGGCACCGAAGCCCCGCCGCGCCTCTTCGACCTGACGAGCCTCCAGGTGGAGTGCAACAAAAAGTTCGGCCTTAGCGCCGACGAGACGCTCAAGACCATACAGTCGCTCTACGAGAAGAAAGTCACCACCTACCCCCGCGTCGACACCACCTACCTGCCCGACGACGTCTACCCCAAGTGCAAGGCCACGCTCAACGGCATCGCCAAGTACTACGCCACGGAGCTTCAGCCCCTGCGCGGCGCCAAACTGCTGAAGCGCAAAAAGGTGTTCGACAACTCCAAGGTGACCGACCACCACGCCATCATCCCCACCGGCGTCGAGCCCAACAACCTCACCGAGGCCGAGCGCCGCGTCTACGACCTCGTGGCGCGCCGCTTCATCGCCAACTTCTACCCCGACTGCCGCTTCGCCACCACCACCGTGCTGGCCGAGGCCGCCGACGTGCCCTTCCGCGTCAGCGGCAAGGTCATCCTCGAACCCGCCTGGCGCACCGTCATCAACCCCGGCGGCGACGCTCCCGAGGCTGCTGACACCGACCCCGCCGCCGACAAGGAGCGCGTGCTGCCCGCCTTCACCGTGGGCGAGAGCGGCCCCCACGAACCCTCACTGGCGCAGAAGTTCACCCAGCCGCCCAAGCACTACACCGAGGCCACCCTGCTGCGCGCCATGGAGACCGCCGGGCGCACCGTCGACGACGACGAACTGCGCGACGCTCTCAAAGAGAACGGCATAGGCCGCCCCTCCACCCGCGCCGCCATCATCGAGACGCTCTTCCGGCGCGGCTACATTGTCAAGCAGCGCAAGTCGCTCCTCGCCACCGCCACCGGCACCGAACTTATTTCGCTCATACGCGAGGATCTCCTCAAGAGTGCCGAACTCACCGGTCGCTGGGAGAAGAAACTGCGCGAGATAGAGCGGCGCGAGTACAGCGCGCCGCAGTTCATTGCCGAACTCAAGGAAATGGTCGCCGGCATCGTCACACAGGTGCTCGCCGACAACAGCAACCGCCGCGTCGCCGAAGCCGCGCAGACCGCCAAACCCGCCAAATCGTCAGCCAACTCCGCCTCGCCTGCGTCTGCCTCGAAGAAAAGCGCTGCTGCGTCGCCAGCAGCCGCCAATGCCCCCGCCGCCAAGCGCATCCGAGTGGGCAGCAAATGCCCCGTCTGCGGCCAGGGCAAGGTCATCAAGGGCCACACCGCCTACGGCTGTTCGCGCTGGCGCGAGGGCTGCACCTTCCGCAAGCCCTTCAAATCCTAATATAACGAGCCCTCTATGACAGGAAGAGCCGTTGGCCAGCATTCTGCGGCCAACGGTTCTTCTTTTGTCATACATAAAACCCGCACCAAATCTCCCCCATACGCCCGCAGAATCACAAATGCTCGCGACAAATTCCTGCCCGTTGCGGCCTAAATCTGCAAATTAAGCCTAAGTTTGTACAAACTAAGCCTAAGTTTCGCCAAATTAAGGCTTAATTTGTAGAAACTAAGCCTAAGTTTGGAGATTGCAAAGCCACCAGTTGGTTTTGCAGGCTTTCTTGTTGCTTTGTGAATGGGCTGTAACAATAGGCAATCATAGCAGCGCATTTACCATAAGAGGCCGAAAATTGCGCATAAAGCCTCACGGTTCCTTTGCTTCTTGTCAAGAAAAACTTAGAAAGCTACTCCACCAATCTGTATGCCCGCCCCCGGTCGGCCTCAATCTTGAGGGAGGAATGCTGATCGAGGGTCTGCTTGAGGCGGCGCACAAGGGTGTAGAGCGTTTCGCTGGCGTCGGGCTTGCGCGGCCAGAGGGTGTCGCAGATTTCGGCCTTGGTGAGCGTGTGCGTACCGCTATGGAAAAACATCTCCATCAACTGGCGCTGCATCGGTGTGAAGTGGACAGCGCATCCCGTAGCGTCATGGAAGTCGCCCGAAGCGTTGCAGAGCGTCAGGCCGCCGAGTGTTTGCCCTTTTACATCCATAGATACTGGTTCGGGCAGCCGTCCCGCCACGCTGCGCCGCCACAGCAGGAGTGAAAGAACGATGGACACCGTCCAAAGCACTGCCGCCGGACGCTGGTCGGAAAGCCCCAATACGGTGGCCTCGGAGCACTGGGCATAGGCGCGGAATCCGCTGCCACGGGTGTCGACAGCCAGCGTAGCCTTGCCGCGCAGGTCGGTGATTTGAAGGTGGTTGTTGAAGGTGCGAATGGTGTCGGGCGTAATCACATCGCTGCCCTGCTGGCGCAGCGTCAGCGCCAACGCCTGCTCCATGTCACTGTGCACACGGCCACGCGCGGTGCAGAAACTGTCTACGCTCGCTACGACGGAGGCCGCGACGAAAGCCACCACCGCCCAGAGCAGTGTCCGTTGTGTTCTTACTTCATCCATATCGTTCGTTGTACAATGTGGTTAATACTCGTAATTTGCTTGTGCAAAGCTACACATTATTCATCATTCACGTGGCACTTCAGGCGCAACAACATGGCGCATTTGCGCGTCAGGCTTGAAATTAAAAGGCCAGCGGCTTTGTGGCTTGCGGGAAAGTAGTAAATTTGCACCGCTTATTTAGAGATTTATCTGCTTTCCCGATGCTTCTTAACCCGTTAAGAAGCCCCCGTTAAGACATAACATGTTTAACTTAATACCAAAGAGAATGAAAAGACTTTCCCTTTCATTGGTTTTGTGTGCCGCAATGGTCGCAATTACGTCGTGCAGCAACGACGACAACGTGCCCCGACAGCTCGAAATGAGCGAGTACTGGATGATGCCCAGCACGGACTTCGGTTCAAATCTAAAGTCCGTCGCCACGACTGAGGCGGCCAGAGGCTTTTCCGTGTCCCAGAATGGCAACAAGCTGAGCCTCCTACAGACCGTTGAGTCGGTGCCGTTTGCGTGGGAGTACGTCGGTGATGCCGACGGCAACTACCGTTATGCCAAGTGTATGCTTGCAAATGGTTTCGCAGACCAGCTGAAGGCTTATCTGATAGGCAAGGGCTATGCCGAGCAGGCGGACTATTCTTTCAACGCATCCTATACGGTCTTGGTGAACCAGGCAAGCAAACTTTTTGTGAGCATTTACAGCGGAACTGGAAGCGCGAAGGCAGGGAACGACTACTTCCTGTTTGGCCCTTACGACGAGTCGCTTTATTCATGGACGCGTCTCGGCACGCTGAAGTCCGACCTCGGTATGCTCACCCCGCTCTTGGGATATGGCTGCAATGCTGAGCTGATAAAAGACTATGAAGCGCGCGCGGGCCATATCGTACACAAAAACACGGACGAGGCCAAGGGTTTCTATTTCTACGAGACCAAGGACGCCATGTTCCCTGCCGTGGCCTATTGGCTTGACGAGGAAACGAAGACAAAGCTGGTGGAAACGCGCCTTTACTTCGATAGCAATAAAATGCCGGAGAGTTCCAGAATTATCGAGATGCTTGGCAAGCTGGGCTACCATTATACATACAGCATCGACGGTACGGACGAAAGCCAGATTTTCTTTGACTACGATGCGAAGAAAACGATTTACGTCGCTTACTCAAAGCCAGAGAATTATGAGGGAACCTTCCTGCCTTGCATCAAGTTCACGGAAGTGAACATGGAAAACAACCTGCCGCCGCTTTCCGTGGACTTCCCCTGGCTTCCCACGAACGTTTATCAGATGTCCATCGACGAGGCGATTAAATGGGTCGAGGGTCAGAGCTGGTACGCTGGCCGCGAAGCCGACTACTTCGACGTGTGGCCGATGTTCAAGACCAAGTACCCGGAATTCCCCTACGTTGTGCTGATGGACGACGAGGGCTTCTATGCTTCGGGCATCGTCTTCGCGGAAACTTCGCTCGTGCTCCGCGCCTTGTCCATCAGGGAGACCATTACGGGCAAGTACGGCTGCGTCTACAAGGAAGGCTCCTCGCTCTATCCCACGTTCATCAACAACGACGCCGAAGTGCCTTACGAGTTCCAGTATGTCTACGACGAAGGCATGTGGGGCTATCCGGCTTTGATTGTTGAACCGCAATAAACGTTACTGTCATGTTCAGCGACGTATTGTTTAAGAACACCATAAGGACTGCTTTGCTGGCAGTCCTTATGCTATCCTGTAGCGACAGTTCGGACGGAGGCGAAGAACCCGTGGAGCCGCCACAGACAAGTGTTTATGCGGACAACGAATATGCGGTGTACCAGCAAAGCACGAAGCCCAATCCCTTCGTCCTGGTGTTCACGGGCGACGGATACACCGAGGATATGTTCGTGAAAGAGACGGGCAAGTTCGACAGAGACCTGGACAAGGCTATAGAATACCTGTTCGGCATAGAGCCTTACAAAACCTATAGGGACTATTTCACGGTATATAAGATTGCAGCCTATTCCAACGAGGCGGGCGTCTCTGTGAAAAGGCCGGTGAGACGCTACAAAGACACACGATTCAAGTGTATCTGGGAGAACCTCGACGAAAGCGGCGTCACCTCTACGCTCATAGAGGGAGACATGGACGCCGTGAAAGAGGTTTGGGCAAAAATACCCGGTCTTGCCACGGACGCAGCGCAGACTTACGCCCCGATATGCGTCATCATCAACGAAGAGATACGCGCAGGAACTGTGGAGGTGTTGCCGAAAGACCTCACGGGGACGCACTACGGCGGGCTTGGCCTCAAGACCGTCTCCATGATACCGCTGGGCAACGCGCGCCAGTCCTTTGAAAGCCTCATACAGCATGAACTTGGCGGTCACGGCATCGGTATGCTCGCCGACGAGTACGCCTTCTCGGCCATGGGCACTATCCCGGAAGCTGTGAAAGGGAAGCTACAGGAACTCCGGGGATACGGACCGCTTGGTTTCGGATGGAACCTTGCTTTCAGCGCTTCGCCCGAAAGTTCCCCCTGGGCGCAGTTCCTCGCTGTTCAGAAGTACCTTGACCAAGGCACTGGGATGTATGAAGGCGGCATGAACTACGCAAAAGGCGTGTGGCGTCCCTCGTGGGACAGTTGTATGAAGAACAACAAGCCCTACTTCAACGCCCAGAGCCGCTGGCTGATATACAAGCGGATCAAGACCACCGTGGGCGAAGCGTATTCCCTCGCAGACTTTATGGCGAACGACAACGAGACACAATACGAGCTGGAAAGCTCCTCGTCCCGCCACGCGGCTCCGTCATGGCAGGAAGTGAGCGGCCACGTGTCTTTCTAAGCGCACCACCTGCATTGTATATTCGGCCCACAGGGAACGATCCCCGTGAGCCGAATATCTTTTTTTCTTCCCGAAACTGCGACAGATTGCGGCAGCGCGTGCGTATATAAGGGTGGAAGCACACCCTTTATACGATGAAACACACCCTCCGCCTCCTCACCATCTTCGTTCTGCTTGTTGCCGTACCGCAGCAACCCGCTCTTGCCGACGTCATCACCTTCCGCGTCATCGATGCGCAGACGCGCGAGCCGCTTGAAGGCGCGGTCTGCGACTTCGAGCTGCGCTGGGACAACAACAGCATTGGCCGTCAGAGCGGCTGCGAGACCGACTCGCTCGGTTGCCTTGAAATTTGGTTCGGCACGGACTGCCCGCGCGTGACGCTCAGCGTGGAGTGTCCGGGCTACTACGGCGCGCGCCGCGTCTTCGCCTGTAGCGACGGCAAGGACACGCTCGCCCTGGGCGACATCGCCCTGCGGCCTTCCGAGGTGCTGGGCGAGGCCGTCGTCACCGCCCGCGCCCGCCGCTTCACGATGCGCGGCGACACCGTCGTGTTCAACCCCGCCGCCTTCCGCCTCGACGAGGGCGCGCGCCTCGAAGACCTCCTGAAGAAAAACTCCCCGGCGTGCAGCTCAAGGACGGCGAACTGCTCTGGAACGGCAAGCCCGTGCGCATCCTCGTGGAGGGGCAGGAGAGCCTCTCCGGCGAACTTTTGCAGCAGCTTCCTGCCGAGGCTGTGGACCGAATCAAGGGCTACAACAAGCGCAGCGAATCGGCCCGCAAGATGGGGCGCGACGACGGCGCGGAGGACATGGTGCTCGACCTGAAGATAAAGCCGGGCTGGCTCGACAAGTGGTACGCCGGGCTGGAAGGCACGGCGCAGACTTCCCAGCACGCGCAAGCCAAGTTCGACGCCACGCGCCTCGCCACGGAGACGCAGGCGATGGCCTTTGCCGACTGGAACAACATCGGTCACCGCTACTCCCGACAAGTGCATAGCACCACCGAGAGCCGCTACGGCATAGGCCGACAGACCTACGGCGCGGGCGGCTGGTACCGCATGTGGATGATGCCGCGCGCGAAGGGAGAAGACCACAGCACCTTCGCCATCAATGCCGACCTCGACCATTGGGATTTGCCCTCGTGGAACAGCTCGCTCACAGAGACCTTCTTCCCCGACCAAGCCTACCTGCGCTCGCTCTCCACCCGCACCGGCTACGGCCACACGCTCCAGCCCAACCTCAAAGGCCGCCTCGTGCTGCGCCCCGACAGCGCGAACACCTTCACGCTCAACTTCAGCGGCAACCTGCGGCGCGGACGTTCCCGCAGCGACGCCACCCTTGAGCGCACCGACGAGGCGGGCGACTTCATCCTGCGCCAGCAGACGCGCACAGCCAGCGACACCCAATACTTTTGTATCTCCAAGGAAATACTTTTGTATTCTCAAGGAAATACTTTCGTCCCGCCGTAGAAATACCATTTTATTCCCAAGGAAATAATTTTTTATCTCCAAGGAAATAAACTTTTATCCCCAAGGAGATAATTTTTTATCTTCAAGGAGATAATCCGCCGAAACCCTAAAACACCCCAACCGACAACCGCAAACAAATCAACAAACAACATCAAACAAAACCCGCAAAACAATGAAAACCAACTCCATCCTCCGCCGCGCCTTCCGCTTCGACTTCGCCACCACCGAAGACAGAGGGGTTGCTCCCCCGACCGCAAGAATAAGCAAACATAAAACTTAAAACCATAATGGCAACAAGCATTAGACACATTCTACTCCCCGCCCTCGCCCCTTGGAGAGGGAGGGGCTGGGAGAGGGTGAGGCTCATCCTCGCCGCCCTGCTCGCCCTCTGCGCTGTGGCTGGGCACGCACAAGTGAGAACAGGCCTTGACCTCTGCCTGCGGGACGAGGTGACGGGCGAATGGCTCATCGGGCTGTTCGACGACTATGCCGTCTACGGCGCGGACTATTGGCAGTACGAGGCTGCCGACACCGTGCGCCACCGTTACGTCCTCAGCCGCAGCAGCGGCGAACGGCTCAGCGTGGAACTCCAGCAAAAGAAGCGGCGCGGCGCACACATATATAAATATAGCATACAGCCCGCCGCTGGGCTGCCCTTGAAAGGCACGGCCACCGCCCTCCGCGACAAGTACCTCCCCGACTATCCCCAGCGCGACGACGCCCCCTTCGACGCTACGCTCCTCGACGCGCCGCAAGAGGCCACGCTGCGCATCGCCCACGCTTCGGGCAAAGCGGGCATCAGCGTGTACAACTTTATCATCCATCCGCTCACGACCACCGGCGTGAACTACGAAGCCGAGACCGACGCGCGCGGTCGCTACGAGCAGCGCATCGGGGTGGCGGGCGAGCAGGTTGCGCTCCTCTTCACTGGCACCACGCGCGACGTCTTCCGCCCGATGGGTATGGCGCACATTCCCGTCGCCCTGCGCCCTGCGGGCAAGTTGCTCATCTATGTGGACGACGTGCGCAACCGCATCTACGCGATGGGTGACGGTGCGCGCCTCGTGAACGAACTCCTTGTACATCCGCTCACTGCCGTACACATCGACTACACGGAGCGCGAGCAGATGACGCTGCCGCAGTTCATCGCCACCTACGACCCCTGGCAGGCGCAGTGCACCGCCCGCCTCGACAGCACCCTCGCCGCCTGCCCCACGCTCTCCGCCCGCTATGAGCAGTTTTGGCGCGCACGCCTCTCGTCGTGCTACGCCTACGACCTCGGACAGATGCTCTTCAACCATCCCAAGCCCGCCCGCGAAGACCTCCTGCAAGCCGCCCGCGAGCGCGGACTGACGACCTCCGCCGCACCGATCCTGCTGCAAGACCGCCTGCCGTATGCCTTGACCAACTTTGCCAGCATCGCCGCTGACCTCCACTTCCCCCTCGTCAGCGGCACGCCCTACTACGAGGAAATGCTGCGCGAAGCCGAAGCGGGACGTCTGCCCCTTACGGAGGAAGAATGCGCCCTCGTTAGCAACGAACTGCCCGCCGTAGCGGCACTGCCCACCGCCACCTACCGCGACTTCGACGGGAACGGCTATATGCTGCACGGCTTCACGGCCACAGACACGCTCAACCTCGCTCCGTTCAACCTGCGTCCCGAGGTAGCGGACTTCGACCGTTCCCAGCACCTGCGCCGCTACCTCGCCGCCATCGACAGCATCGGCCTCAGCCCCGAACTGCGCGAGTTTGCCGCAGCCCAGTTCATCTACAAAGCTCTTGAAGGCGAGGGCACAGCATTCGGCCCCCGCACGATGCAGGCCGTGCGCGAAAATGTCCACGCGCCCCTGCTCCTGCACGGCATAGAAGCCTTCAACGACAGCCTCATCGCCTACCAGCAGCGCTCGGCGCAGCAGGCGCAGGCCGTGAGCCTCGCAGCCTCTTCCGACGCACTGCCTGCCTCGCGACTTGCCGTGCCAGCCGACTCCCTCCTTGGCATCTCCTATCCACAAGAACTACTCGCCGCCATCCTCGCGCCGTTCCGTGGCCGCGCCGTCTACATCGACTTCTGGGGCACCTGGTGCGGCCCCTGCCGCAGCGAGATAGCCGACTACCTCCCCGGCCTGCGCCAGGAGATGAGCGACCTGCCCGTCGTCTATCTCTTCCTCTGCAACCGCAGCAGCGATGAGGCCTGGCAGACCACGCGCGAACGCCTCGGCATGAACTTCCCCGAAGCCGTCCACTACAACCTGCCCGCCGACCAGCAGTCCGCCCTCGAACGCCACCTCTCCGTCGGTTCCTTCCCCACCCACCGCCTCGCCGACGCCACGGGTCACATCGTCCCCGGCTTCTCCGACGCGCCCCACCATCCCGACTTCGTCCGCCAGGCCGTCCTCAAAGCGCTGGGGAGGGAGTAGCAATCGCATAATACTTTCAACAAATGCTATCAACAACAATGAAACCCATCTTAAAAGCCCTCCTCTTAGTCCTATTTGTCACTGTATCACAGCATCCCACCCTTGCACAAGTCTTCCCCGACAACGGCTATACGGGCGGCACAGTCACCGTGCGCGGACAGATCACGAACTTCGCCACGCTGGGCATTCCGCCTGAACACATAGACCAAGCTCTTGCCCTGCGCTACAGCTCCCCCATTGACAACTACGAGGGCACGGTCGTCCCCCTCCGTCCCGACAGTGCGGGACGCTTCGAGGTGCGCGCACAGTTGGCAAACACTACCCTCGCTATGCTCGTTATGCAACTGGTCGTGCTGGAGCCGGGGCGCACCTACGACGTGACCATCGACGGAGCCACGGGGCTATGTTCTTTTGCGGGCGACGACACGCAACTCAACAGCGAACTCGCCGCCTATCCGCTGCCCAGCTTTAAGTGGGACAAACAGCAGATGAACACCAAAACCGACACCGAAGCCCTGCGCGCCGCTCGCGCCGAGATAGCCCGCCTTGACAGCATAGAGGCCGCGCTCTATGCCGAGCATACTGACCTCTCCCCACGTTACCGCGCTCTGCGCCACGGCCACGTCCGCAATCAGGCTACCGAACGCCTCGTCGTACGCCGCTATCTGCGCCCCGACGTGCGGCAGAACGACGGCACGCTGTGGGCTTATCTCCGTACGCTTCTCGACGAACTGCCGCGCCCCTACACGCTCGCCGACGAACTGGCCTACCTGCTCACGAACTACGCCAGCGGCATCATCAACCAGACCTATCGTCGCGGCCTCAACCTGCCCTACATCCACATCGCCCTCGACCTGGCAGAGGAACGCTATGCCACGCGCTCCGACCAGCAAGCCCGCGAGGCAATGCAGCGCATCGGCGACCTGCGCACGATCCTCACCGACTACGAACGCATCCTGCCCACCGCCACCGACAGCGCGCTCCTCACGCATCCTGCCGTGGAGCAGGTGCAGACGATGTTCCAAGAAGCGGGCGACCCCGTGCTGGCCGACGTTGTGAAAGGTGCTGCCATCGAAGAGCGCATCTTGGAGCGAAGCATCCAGCAGGTTGCCACGATGCCGGAGATGCCCGACGACCTGCGCGAACCCGCCCTTGCCGCCCATTTCTACGAGATACTGACGCAGACGCACACCGCCCTCTCGCCCGCCGTGCGAGACCTCGCCAGCCGATTCCTCCTGGGCGATTATTACAAGCAACAGATACTCCAGCGCAGCGACGAATTAGAACGCCTCGCCGCCTCCCTCGCGACGGCCAGCGAAGCCGACTGCCTGCAACCGAACGCTCCCTTTGAGGGTATGACCGACGGCGAGGCGATATGGGCGAAGATTATGGAGCCGCTCCGTGGCCGCGCCGTCTATGTGGACGTGTGGGGAACGTGGTGCGGCCCCTGCAAGCAAGCCCTCAAAAATTTCACCGAAAGTTTACACAACGCCCTCACCGATCTGCCCGTCACCTATGTTTACCTCTGCAACCGCAGCGAAGACGCCGCCTGGCGCTCCTGCATAGCCGAGTACGGCCTCATCCAGCCCCACACGCTCCAACTACAACCTACCCGCCGCCCAGCAGGCAGCCCTTGAAAAGTACCTCCAAGTGGAACACTATCCCACCTACATCCTCTTCCGTCCCGACGGCACCCGCGCCACCCCGCCCGACCGCGAGCCCAAGCCCTACAACTCCAATGCTGTACGCGAAGCCGTCCTCAAAGCACTGGGGAGGGAGTAGCGCACAATATATCCCCCGATATGCCGTGTTTGCAGATGATTTCTGTAAATTTGCAGCACGATGCCACGGCCAAAGCGGGCATCGGAAAAGACAATTCACACCATTACTCACCGGAAGCCGCGCCGCACAACGCGAGGCGGTTTCGCAAAACCAGGAAAAACTATGTCAGTTATCTATGACGTCATCCCCCGCAAAAGTCCGAAGGACAAGAGCGTACGCTACTACGCCAGCGTGAACACCATCGAGAAAGTGGGCCAGCACGAAGTGGCCGAACTCATCGCCGACGAAACCACCCTCAACGCCAAGGAAGCCGAGATGGCGCTCGCGCAACTGGGCAAAATCCTCAAACGCCTGCTCCAGGACGGACGCAGCGTGGAGCTGGGCGACTGGGCCTCGTTCCACCTCACGGTGAACAGCAACGGCTCCTCAACCGCCAAGGAGTGCACGGCGGCGAACATCAAGAAGGTGAACGTGCAGTGCCGCTTCGCCGACAAGTTCCGCGAGGAGATGCAGCACACCAAGTTCGTCCCCGCCACGAAGTTCGACAAGGAAGCCAAGGCCAAGCGTCGCGGCAAGGCTGCCGACTGATAATCAGCGTGTTACACACACGCAAATCCGCCGTTTTCACACATGCGTATCTGTACACTGCACAGATGCGCATCTGTACAGTGTACAGATTATAATGTGTGAAACGTACAGATTATAATGTGTGAAAAGCACAGATTACGGAGCGGGAACTTTGCACTCCGTAATGCGGGAAATGCGCGGGTTATATTCTACTGAAAGATGCAAATACAATATATTCCAGTACTATTCGTGGTCTAAAATTACTCACTTTAGGGTATTGATACGCTCAATGCTTCTTCCTACTTTTGCAGCTGGAAACTCTAATAAAGAATAATATGAACCTGCTGAACAAATTCTGGAACACGAGCGCGCGACCCGACGGATGGCTGGGGCGGCTCAATCTGCGATTTATGAACCTCGCTCATACGCCTATGGCACGGTGGAACCTCTCGCTCATACAGTGGCAACCGACGTGGACGGTGCTTGACATCGGCTGCGGGGGTGGGCAGAACCTTGCCCGACTGCTGCGGCTATGCCCAGAAGGAAAAGTTTCGGTATTGACATCGCGGAAGACAGCGTTGCCTACTCGCGCCGCAAGAACCGCTGCGCCATTGAAAGCGGACGCTGCTTCGTGGAGCAAGGCAGCGCCGATGCCTTACCTTTTGAGGCCACAATGTTCGACGTCGTGACGGCCTATGAAACCGTCTACTTCTGGCCCGACCTGCCGCGAGCCTTTGCGGAAGTGGCCCGCGTCCTGAAGCCAGGCGGCACGTTCACCTTCTCCTACGGTCTCAAGACCGATGCCGCCATGCGCTATTGGGAAGAGCAAGTCAAGGCGATGCACCTCCTGCCCACAGAGGAAATCACAGTCCTCCTCACCACTGCTGGCTTTATTAACATTCAGACCGCCACGAAAGGTGCGGCGAGCATCAATTTCCGAGCCGTGCGCTGACAACGGTTTTCATCCCCGCCTACTATCTCCATACGCATTTCGGCAGCCTGCGACTGGAGCAAATGCACGAGTTTATGCGCGAGGACGCCGCCTACGCCCGTCACCCCGCGATGGAACGCCCGTGGAGGCGGTACTGGGGCGAACTGCAACAGCGCGACATCACGGGCAAACCCGCGCCCGACTTCGAGGCCGATGCCCCCGACGGCAGCGTGCACCGCCTCTCGGAATACACGCACCGAGGCCAATATGTGCTGATAGACTTCTGGGCATCGTGGTGCGGCCCCTGCATCGCCTCCATCCCCCACCTGAAGGAAATCTACGCCACCTACAAAGACCGTGGCCTCACCCTCCTCGGCGTCTCCTGCGACACCGACCGCGCCGCCTGGCTCGCCGCCGTCAACCGCCACCAGCTCCCCTGGACATCCCTCTGCAGCCCCGCCCGCAAAGGCGACGCCGCCAACCTCTACGGCGTCACCGCCATCCCCACCCTCGTCCTCATCGCCCCCGACGGCACCGTCCTCGCCACCGACCTCCCCGCCGCCCAACTCGCCGCACGGCTGGAGGAAGTGATGGGCGGGGAGTGACGAGGCAGCCCCGCTTATTTCATCCCAATTTTCTTGCTCTATGCCAACATAATTCCCTGGCTTTGGCTTCGTCGAAGTTAATTATACTCGGCAAAGCAAGTGCGAAAACAAGTTTTCCGCTTGCTTTGCACTCGCTTTTTCGTAACTTTGCACTTCCAAAACAGTGGCATTTGGCTATTAAATTGAACTAGCGACTAAGCGTATGGCACGAATCATTGAACGCAAACGATTGCTTGACGAACTTTTCAGCAAGCGATGGAACGGCAAGGTTAAGATTATAACGGGCATCAGGCGCTGCGGCAAATCCTTCCTGCTTTCCACCCTCTATAAGAATGCCCTTATGGCGGAAGGTGTGCGGGAGGACTGTATCATAGAAATAGCCTTGGACAAGGATGAAGACTCTCCATATAGGAATCCCCGTACGCTATTGACTTACGTTAAGGAACGGACAAAGCGGCGAAACAGGAAGTATTATGTCTTCATTGACGAAATCCAACTGTCGTATAAAGTGAAGAACACCGACTTGGATGAGAATGCCGTGCCGAAGGAAGACCGCGACCTGCTCTATACTACTTTCTACGACGTACTCAACGACTTGAGGATGCAGGAAAACCTCGACATCTATGTGACGGGGTCAAATTCCAAGATGCTATCAAAAGACATCGTGACCAATTTCCGCGACCGAGGTTCGGAAGTGAAAGTCTATCCGCTTTCGTTCCGAGAATTTTACGGAATGGGAGACATGGATAAGGCGGACGCTTTTGAAGAATACCTTGAATACGGCGGGATGCCGCTGGCGGTTTTAGAAAAGAACGAAACGGAAAAGCGGAAATATCTTTCAGGACTTTTCCGCAATGTATATCTGAAAGACATCGTGGAGCGTTACAAGCTGAAAGACGACAGCGTGCTTGACGCCTTGGTAGATGCGTTGTCGTCATCCGTAGGTTCGCTTACCAACCCCACAAAACTTGCCAATACAGCAAGTTCGTTGATGGGTAAGGCCACCTCCAACCATACGGTGAAGAACTATTTGGACTTTCTCCAAGATGCGTTCCTGTTCATCGCAGCAAGCCGGTATGACATTAAGGGACGGCGTTACTTTGACAGCATACAGAAATACTATGCTATGGACATCGGACTCAGAAACGCCAAACTGAATTTCAGACAGCAGGAGCGGTCTCATCTGATGGAGAACCTAATTTTCCTTGAGTTGGTGCGCCTCGGATACAGCGTCGATGTGGGAATTGTTGAGGTCAGGAAGCAGACAGACGGAAAACGCACGGCATCACTGTATGAAATAGACTTTGTGATAAACACCACGCGCAAGCGCATTTACATCCAATCGGCATTGAACGTTGATACCCCCGAAAAGAGAGCGCAGGAAACGTTTTCAATGAAGCACACGGGAGATTCCTTCCGAAAAATCATCCTTTTGGACGGCAACCGAAAACCGTGGACGGACGAAGATGGCATTACTTATGTGGGCGTAATCCCCTTCCTCCTGGGTGAGATAGATGTGGAGAATATCTGATTTAGGCGTTATGAAAGTTGATAGGCGGGGAGTGATATGCAAATCTTGCATAACACCCGCTATTGTTACAATACCAAAGTCGTAACTATGCAGACGGAAAACGACGCTTACTACAATGGACAACAACCAAATCATAATTTATCAAGCCGAGGACGGCAGCACGCAGATTGACGTGCATTTTTTACACGTTAATAGTGCGCGTTTTACACAGCCCCCGACTCCTTTGCTGAAAAGCAACCTGTGCAATTATTGCACAAGTTCAACCATATGACACAAAGACTAAAGTCGTCGTGAACCTTATCAACCAAGACAACTAAATCGGAAATTCCGGATATGCATAAAACATTAACACTCCTTGCAGCCATAGCACTTTCTCTTACGGCTATGGCGCAGACTAAAACAAACGAAACAATGATAACGTACCACAAAATCCAAGTCGAAGACTGCCAGGTCTTCTATCGCGAGGCAGGCGCGAAGGACAAGCCTGCCGTCTTGCTCCTGCACGGCTTCCCCTCCAGCAGCCACATGTTCCGCGAACTGATGCCTGAACTGGCAGACGAGTTCCATCTGATTGCCCCCGACTTCCCATCGTTCGGGCAGACGGAAAGTCCCGACCGCGAGCACTTTTCTTACTCTTTCGACCACCTGGCAAAGATAGTCGACAAGTTCACTGAGGCCGTCGGGCTGACGAAGTTCGCGATGTACGTCTTTGACTACGGCGCGCCCATCGGCTACCGACTGGCGATGTGGCACCCCGAACGCATCACGGCCATCATTTCGCAGAACGGCAATATGTACGAAGAGGGGCTGGGCAAGAAGTGGGAGGCTCGCAAGGAGTATTGGAAAAATCCCACGCCCGAACTTCGCCAGCAGTTCTCGTCTGCCTATGCGTTGGAAACCATCATCGGGCAGTACACCTACGGTACGCCCGAAGGCTCCGTAGGCCCCGACGGCTACAGCCTCGACTACTATTATATCAGCCTCCCCGGTCGCGCCGAGATGCAGAACGACCTCATCCTCGACTACCGCACGAACGTGGCCCTCTACCCGCAGTTCCAGCAGTACCTCCGTACCTATCAGCCCCCGTTGCTCGCCGTCTGGGGCGAAAACGACCCCTCGTTCATCCCCGCCGGCGCCTTGGCCTTCAAGCGCGACGTGCCGCAGGCCGAAATCCACTTTGTCCCCAGCGGCCACTTCACCCTCGAAAGCCATCACGCGGAGATAGCCCGCCTGATGCGCGACTTTCTGACGAGAAACAGATAAAGCGGAATTTATGCAATAATAAAAATCACATACAATTAGATTATGAAAAAGAATCTACTGATGGCCGCAGTCGCCATGATGACTGCCCTGAGTGCGCTGGCGCAGAAGATTGAAGTCGTGGATGCCGATGGTTACGGCATACCCCAAGTGGTCGTGCTGACCGAGGACGGCACCCTCATTGGCGTCACCGACATCAACGGCGTGCTGAGCGACGTAAAGGGCAATGCGAAGGTGACACTGAGACTCGTGGGCTTCAAGTCGCAGACGGTCACCGTGGCATCGCTCGCAGAGGGCAAGGTGACGATGGAAGACCTGGACTACAGTCTCGCCGAAGTGGTGGTCAAGCCCAAGCCCTACATCTACGTCGAGACCCTCTATCGCGTCTATGTCTATCGCAACGACTCGCTCTGCTACTTCTCGAGCGGCATCATGCCCAACGCTTACGATGCGAAGAACAAGAAGTTGGAACACGGCAGCTACTCCAATGCCCGTGCCGAATACTGCAACAAACTCGGTGCCGCTGCCACTTGGAGTGTAAGGGCGCAGAAATACGATGCCGGACAGATAACAATCATTCCGTCGCTGGAGCGGATGGAGAAGAAAATGAAAGACAATCTTTTCGTGACAACGACAGTGAACAGCCCATCGCGCTCGACCTACAGCAACCCGCAGGGAATCATCAGCTATCTCACCCGTACCGACGGACAGGTGCGCGTCAATCTCGATGCGGGCAAGATGCAGATGTATGCCAACGAGGCCAATGGAGAGACCGAGAAACTCGAAAAGCGCCAAATGATGGGCTACGAGAATCAGTACACCATCGCCTGGGCAGAAAATGAAGAGCGAACCCTCGGTGCCGAGAACTTCCTGATGGAGATGAACCACTGGGAGTACAACGACCATAAGGGCCACGTGAAGTTCTTCATCGAGACCTACGCCACCGACCACTACTACATGGACGAGAAGGAGTGGAAAGCCCGCAAGAAGGCCATTAAGGCCGACTACGGTTCGACAATGACCCTCGACCAACTCTCCGACTATGCCACGCGGCACAACATCCCCGCCCTCTCGCCCGCTACGCTCCAGGCCATCGGCAAACTGAAGAGCCAATGGTAAGCCCTGTAATAAACACTAAATTCCAATTTAGCAAATAAGCACAGCGAAAATTAAATATGAAGAAAATACCGACAACACTTGCTGCTATAGCACTTGCTCTTACCGCCACCGCCCAAAACACTATCGTATTCGATATGGAACTCACGCTGAACGACGGCCTAAGGGCTGACAGCGCGTTCGTCGTGGACAGCATCCTCGGCACGCGGCAGCAGATGGGCATCGTTGCAGCAGAAGGCTGCGTCTTCATCCGTGGCGAGGTGGAAACGCACACCGTCACCACCGCTGCCGTAATGGAAGTAAACCTCACCACGCCGAAACAAGGGCCGCTACAGATATTTATGCCCTGTAATATCACGGAGAAAGACCTTGAAGACAGCGGACTCTCACCCGACTCCCTCGACGCGCGGCGCGAGAACTACCTGCGCGTGGGTCAGCACTTTCGCGACTTCGACGGCAAGCAGCCCGACGGAACACCCGCCCGCCTCTCCGACTTCGTGGGGCGCGGGCAGTACGTCCTCGTGGACTTCTGGGCATCGTGGTGCGGCCCCTGCCGGCGAGAAATCCCCAACCTCATCACCGCCTACGAACGTTACCGTGAGCGCGGCCTCGTGGTACTTGGCGTGGCCGTAGACGACGAGCCCGATGCCACCCTCGCCGCCATCGCGCAGATGCAGATACCCTATCCCCAACTCATCGACGCCGGCCACACGCCCTACGACCTCTACGGCTTCGGCGGCATCCCCCACCTCATCCTCTTCACCCCCGACGGCACAATCCTCGCCCGTGGTATGCGCGGCGCGCAAATCGATGAATACCTCGCCCCGCTGTTTGGGGAGGAATAACCCCAGGAACCATCGCGCAATGAAACCTCACCCAAAAGCCCTCTTCGCCTTTTTTGTCTTGTTTGTCGCTGTATCACAGCGATCCGCCCTTGCCGTAACCCCCGCCGACACCATCCCCGACGGCATCTTCTTCCGCATCAGCGGCGGGGGGCTGGCGGAGCCGTCGTACATCCTCGGCAGCCTGCACACCATCCCCGGCGACTTCGTCCACCACATCCCACACTTCGACGAGGCTGCGGCCAGCGTGCGGCAGTTCGTCTTCGAGAAGGACCTTAGGCGAGCGTTCCAGCAGACGGGCGTCCTGCAACAGCTCGACAGCCTCACGGAAAAGACCATCGCCCAGCGCGCAGACAGCCTTTTCCGCTACGACGGTGCCGATGCCGACCACAACCCCTACGCCGATGAGCTTGACGCAGCCACCTACCGCCTCGTCTTTCGCACGATGACCGAGGACTTCAACCTGCCAGACTTCTACCGAAACTCTCCGCCGCGCAACATCACGCTCCTTCAGAAGCAATACCCCGCCGCCGTCGGTCGCATCACCGCCGAGATGGGCGTACCCCTCCGCGCCACGGGCTGCCCGCTCGACCTCTATGTGGCCGACTCCATTGCCCGCCCGCGCGGCGTCGTCATCTGCGACCTCGACACGACCTGGGTGCTCGGCAGTCCTGACAGCACCCTCACCAAGTTCCTCGCCGATGAAGCCGCCAGCCTGCACGACCGCCACTTCTACGCCGCCAGCTTCTTCACGCCCGCCGTCTACTACTACTCGTTGATGCTGAACATCACGCGCACCTCCTGCGCCAACTACTTCCAATACCGTGGCCGCGCCCTTATGCAACCCATGCAGAGCGAACTGGAACAGCGCATCTTTGCCGAGCGCAACGCTCTCTGGATGCGCCGCCTGCCCGCCCTGCTCCAAGAGGCTCCCAGCCTTGTCGTCGTAGGCCTCGGCCACCTATTCGACCGCGCCGGCACCCCCGGCCTGCTCCACTCCCTCCGCGACCTCGGCTACACCATTGAGACCATGGCAGGCCCGTCAGGGAGTAGGGAGCAAAGCTATACCCCGTACGGGCATCACCATTCCAAACTCTTTAAGAAAAAGTAACGCACCTTGGCAGTGGGGACTACAGGACTGCTGAAAATGAGTACAGAGAATAGAGTACTGCGAACAAAGAACAATTCAAGAACTTTCAGACGAACGCCCTCTCATTGCAACTCCAGCTCCATCTGCACGTCGCAGCGGGCGTAGGGGGAGTTTTCCCCCTTGAGGTGGCGGAAGCCGTAGCGCTCGTAGAGGTGTACGGCGGCGGCGCACTTGTAGTTGCTTTCGAGGAAGAGGCGGTAGCCACCCGTGCGGCGCGCCTGGGCAATGCAGGCTTCGATGAGGCGGCGGCCTATGCCGTGGCCCTGCGCGCGGGGCGAGACGGCGAACTTCACCAGCTCGTAGTCGTACTTAGGATTGGCGCAGCGCATCATTGCAAACGTCCCCACTGGTTCGCCGCGCAGCAGGGCGATAAAGATGTAGCCGCCTTTCTCCAGAATGTTCTCCACAGGATGGTCGAACTCGTAGTAGTCGGCCTCCTCCACGACGCCGAAGAGGTCGCGAATCCACTCCTCGTTCAACGCGCGGAAGGCGGCGTGGTGCTGCGCATCGTCGAAGGGCACGATTTCCACCTCCGTCCGTTCGCGCGCCTCCTTCAGTTCTGCCACGCGTTGCAGGAGCGACTTCTCGCCCAGCAGGCGTTCCCACTCGGCAATGGCCGCCCAGAGGTCATGGCGGCTCTCGCGGTGCAGCTCGTCGATGGCGCGCGCCACGTCTTCATACTGCAACATAATGGCGGCGGTCATACTGCGCCCCTTCGGGGAGAGCGAGGCTACGGTCTGCCGTGCGTCGCTGCGTCCCTGACGGAAGCGCACCAGCCCCGCCTGCTTCATCTCCTTGAGAATGTTGGAAACCGAGGGGTGCGTGTGGCCTATCTCGCGGGCAATGGCCGTCACCGTCTTGCCCTCGCCCTCCGTGAGCGCGAAGAACACGGGAAACCACTTCGGGCGCAGTTCCACCTCGTAGAGTTCATAAATGTCTGCGGCATCCGCCGTCACCTTCTCGGTCAGCGCGCGCAGGCGGCTACCGACGGCCATCTGGCCCGTCTTTCTATAGAAGTCCATAGCTTTGCGTAACGAAATAACGTAATTGATTACGCAAAAGTACGTGGCTTATTGGAATTAAGCAAGTTTTGAGCTGATATTTTTTTATCAGAGTTTGTAAATCGGGGCATGGGATACCGCGCCACCAAGTCCACTTATGAAAGAACGAAAAAGCCAAGAAAACTTCTTGTTGGCTTTAAAATCTCCAAACTTAGGCTTAATTTCTACAAATCAAGGCTTAATTTGGCGAAACTTAGGCTTAGTTTGTACAAACTTAGGCTTGATTTGGAGAATTAGTCCGTTGTAGAAAAGAATGAATCCGATGCGCGGGCGATTTTTGGGGGGGCGCGGGGAGGTTAAATGCGGGGAAAGGTGATGCGAGAGGGGGTGCAGGTGGTGCTTCGGGCGGGTGATGTGGTTATAATAAGGGAACGGGAGTTATGGGCGGGCGCGCGGGGAGGTTAAATGCGGGGAAAGGTGATGCGAGAGGGGATGCAGGCGCTGCTGCGGGCGGGTGATGCGGTTATAATAAGGGAACGGGAGTTGTGGGCGGGCGCGCGGGGAGGTTAAACGTTGTGCGCGGGTGATGCTGCGGGCGGGTGATGTGGCTATAATAAGGGAACGGGAGTTATGGGCGGGCGCGCGGGGAGGTTAAACGTTGTATGCGGGTGCTGCTGCGGGCGGGTGATGTGGCTATAATGCAGGAGTCGGGCTGTGTGGGCGGGCGCATTCGGTGGGCTAAAGGCTGTGCGCGGGCACTGCTTCGGGCGGATGGCGCGGTCAAAGACTGCGTGCAGGCGATGCGCTGGGCTTTGGCGGAGGAACGTATAGCGCTGCGGCGAACTGGCGAGGTGGAATGTGGCGACGCAAAAAAACGGGTGGGGAGGATGGAATGGCAAGAGCGGATTCATTATCTTTGCAGCCGTGAAAAGCAGAAAGCGCATCAACAGCAACAGGGCCGACGACCTTTATGTGCAACTGCTGTCGTGGCTCACGCAGCAGGCACGCTACCGCACCGGGGCGTGTGCGCAGGACGAGGCGGCGGCCTATCTCGGCGTGTCGGTCTACACGCTTTCGGCGGCGGTGAAACAGAGTGCGGGTGTGCGCTACAACGACATTGTGAACCGTCTTCGTCTGCGCGACGCCTGTGCCATGCTTGCCGACCCCGCTTGCGCCCATATCACCGCCGAGGATGTGGGTCTGACCGCCGGTTTCGCTTCCCGCCAGGCTTTCTACACCGCTTTTCGCCGCTACTATGAGTTTACGCCCAACCAATACCGCGCGGCTCATTGCCCACGCGAGGAATAGCCACTCCCCCACCCTGTCTCCGTCCCGCTCATGCGTACCGTTCTGCTCACCGTTGCCTTTGCCGCCGCCTTGACTGTGGCGGGGCAACCTGCTGTGGACTTGGCACTGCGCCGCGCATTGGCGGGAAGCACTCCCGCCGCCTATGCCACACGCGCAGAAAGCACCGCTGCCGACTTGCACAATGTGGTCATTCGACAGAAAGACGGCACACGCTCGTTGCTACCCAGTTGCATACACATCGGTGGCGACATCTACACCGCGCGCGTAAGCCTCGCCGAACTGGCTGCGTTGGCTGCCGACACCTCGGTGGTGCGTCTCGCCGCCTCCACGCGCCACCGCCTCCTCACCGACCGCACGCGCGAAGCGACGGGAGCCGACCGCGTGCAGGCCGCCGAGGCACTCGACGCGCCGTTCACGGGACGCGGCGTGCTGATTGCCGTCATCGACGAGGGCTTTGAGTATCGGCACGCCGCCTTCCTCGATGCCGACGGACAGAGTCGCGTGCGCGGCGTGTGGAACCGCCGTGTAGAGGGCAGCGTGCCCACCGCCGATATCCCCACGGGCGGCGACGGCTACAGCGGCACGGGTGGACACGCCACCCACACGGCCTGCATTGCTGCCGGACGCGCCGCAGGCACATCGGCCTACTACGGCATGGCTCCCGATGCCGCTCTCGTCTTTATTCCCTCGAACCTCGACAACGCCGAACTGCTCGAAGACGCGGCATACGTGGCCAGCGTGGCGCGCGAGGCGGGTGTGCCGTGGATTATCAACATCAGTTTTGGCTCGCACGAGGGTTCGCACGACGGCCTCGACCTTTACAGCCGCACGATGGACAGTCTGCTGCGCGCCAGCGGCGGTTTTCTCGTTGCCGCAATGGGCAACGAAGGCGGCGACAAGCTCCACGCCGCCGCCACACCCGCTTCGCCCACTGACACCCTGCGTTTCCTCATCACGCCGACGGGCGCGGAAGCGATGATCGACCTTTGGGCGCAGGCCGACGACTCCTTGCGCCATTTCACGATGCGTCCGTTTGTGCTTGTCGACGGTGCGGTCGACTACACAGCCGTAGACCTCTCGACAGCATTCCTTGAAGAAATCAGCCCCGACAATCGCAAGCAGCATGGCGGCCTGCTTGTGGGGCGCAGTGCCCTTTCCGTCGGCGGCACATACTGCCCTGTCGGCATCGAAGTGTGTGGCGCGTCGGGCATCAGCGTTCACGCCTGGACAGACGACGGCATGGGCGTCTTCAGCAGCCCCGACGCGCGCTTCGTCACGGGCGACGACCACTACCTTGTCTGCGAGGGCGGCGCCTGCGTGCCGTCGGCCATCGCCGTGGGAGCGTACACCGCCGCCAACACCACGGCGCGCCTAAACGGCGGCACGGTGTCGTTCAGCCAGTACACCGTGGGGCAAATTTGCCCGTTCAGTAACAGCGGCCCCTACCTGGGCAGTGAGTCAAAACCTACAGTCGTTGCGCCCGGTGCCGTGGTGCGCTCGGCGGTGTCGAAAGCCGCGCCCGACTTCTCAGCCCGCGCCTCCACGCTCGTCGAGAAACAGACTGTGGAAGGCGAGGCGTACTACTACGGCTACAAGTCGGGCACGTCGATGTCCACACCCGTCGTGACAGGCATTCTCGCCCTATGGCTCGAAGCCTGCCCCACGCTGACACAGGCCGACGTACTCGAAATCCTGCGCACCACAAGTCGCCCCGAAGCCGACGCCCTGCGCTGGGGCTACGGGCGCATCGACGCTTACGAGGGGCTGAAAGCCGCCTTGGACATTGCCGCGCAGACAGGCATAGAGCGCACACGGCAGAGCGACTTTCCTGCCGCCCTGCGCCGCACCCCCAGCGGCTGGGATGTCCTTGCCTGCCGCGACGAGGCTGCGCTCCAGTGGCGCATCTGCGACGCTGGCGGGCGCACCCTCTTGCAAGGCGCTCACCCTTCCCCCGCCCAGGCCGCCTCGTTCCACATCTCCACCAACGCCCTCCCGCACGGTGTCTACATACTCCGTATACATATAGGTGCGCACGAGGCCGTCCGCAAGTTTGTGCAGTGAGGGAGTTAATCTGTTGATGAGTTAATCTGTTGATAAGTTGTTTGCCACTGCGCCCATCAGCCCCATCTCCCTCAGCACCCCCTGCCAACTGATTAACTAATCAACTTATAAACTGATAAACTAAAAACCAACTCAAAACCTATGGCACTCGAAAAAACACTCGTACTGCTGAAGCCCGGCACCGTGCAGCGTGCGCTTGTCGGCGAAGTGATTAACCGCTTTGAGCGCAAGGGCCTGCGCATTGCCGGTCTCAAGATGATGCAACTCACCGACGCCATCCTGTCGGAGCACTACGCCCACTTGGCCGACAAGCCCTTCTTCCAGCGCGTCAAGGACTCCATGATGGCTTGCCCCGTCGTGGCCCTGTGTCTCGAAGGTGTGGACGCCATCGAAGTGGTGCGCACCCTGGCTGGCCCCACCAACGGACGCAAGGCCCCTGCCGGCACCATCCGTGGCGACTATTCCATGAGTTTCCAGGAGAACATCGTTCACGCCAGCGACGGCCCCGAAACCGCCCGCGCCGAGGTGGCCCGCTTCTTCCGCCCGGAGGAGATTTACGACTGGACGCCCAACAACCGCCTCTCCACCTACGCCAACGACGAATTCTAAGCCCTATGCACAAACAAGCAGACGCACCGACAACGCTCCCAAACGGGAGTGCGTCGGTGCATCTGCGGATATAGGCATTTGGAAAACGGGCTTTGCAACAGCGCAAAGAAGCATGGCAACCCTGCAAAAATGTTGGCGGATAATTTTTCGTTGCAACTGCGAAACACTATCTTTGCCCCAAAAGCAATTCTCACAAACCCGGTCACCCGGAATTTCCTAACGAGGTTTTACACCACTTCTTCCCCCTCGCGAATGGAACCACTCAAACACGAATGTGGCGTGGCGATGGTGCGGCTGCGCAAGCCCCTCGCCCACTACGCCGCGAAGTACGGCACCTGGCGCTACGGCCTCAACAAACTGGCCCTGCTGATGGAGAAACAGCACAACCGGGGTCAGGAGGGCGCGGGCATCGCCTGCATCAAGACGCGCGCGGCGCAAGGCGAGGAGTTCATGTTCCGCGAGCGCGCCGAAGGGGCACAAGGCATCGAGGCTGTGCTGCGCGAAGCGGGCCGTCAGATTGACGCCTTCAGCCCCGAGCAGCGCCACGACGCGGCGTTCGCCGAGCACCACATCCCCTTTGCGGGCGAAATCTATATGGGCCACCTCCGGTACAGCACCACCGGCAAGCGTGGCCTTTCGTTTGTCCACCCCTTTATGCGCCGCAGCAACTGGCGGGCGAAGAACATGGCTCTGTGCGCCAACTTCAACCTCACCAACGTCGACGAGGTGTTCGCCGAAATCGCCGCCAAGGGGCAGCATCCGCGCATGGTGGCCGACACGTTCATCCTGCTCGAACAGATAGGCCACCGCCTCGACCGCGAGAGCGAGCGCCTCTTCCAGCAGGCTTTCGCCGACGGCCTGCGCGACCGCGACATCACCGATTACATCGAAGCCCACATCGACCTGGCCAACGTGTTGCGCACCTCCGCCCCGTCGTGGGACGGCGGCTACGTTGTCTGCGGTGCCACCGGCAGCGGCGAAATGATGACCCTGCGCGACCCGTGGGGCATACGCCCCGCTTTCTGGTACGCCGACGACGAGGTGGTGGCCGTGGCCAGCGAACGCCCAGTGCTACAGACCACATTCGACGTCGCCACCGACGAGGTGAACGAACTGCAACCCGGACAAGCGCTCTTCGTCAGCAAAGACGCCCAACTGCGCATCGAGCAGATCATCCCCGCGCGCGGCCACTGCGCCTGCTCCTTCGAGCGCATCTACTTCAGCCGGGGCAACGACGCCGCCATCTACCGCGAGCGCAAGGAACTGGGCCGCCAACTGGTGCAGCCCGTGCTGAAAGCCATTGGCGGCGACGTGGCCAACACCGTCTTCTCCTACATCCCCAACACTGCCGAGGCCGCTTTCTACGGTCTGGTGCAGGGCTTCAACGAACACCTCAACCGGCAGAAGCACGAGGAAATCGAGGCGTTCTTCAAGAACCCGCCCGCTGACCCCGCCGTGGCCACGCAACTCATCGACAGCATCCTCTCGCGCCGCGTCAGGACGGAAAAGGTGGCGTGGAAGGACATCAAGATGCGCACCTTCATCAGCGACAGCGCCAGCCGCAGCGACATGGCCGCCCACGTCTACGACATCACCTACGGCGCGCTGCGTCCCCACCGCGACAACCTCGTCATCATCGACGACAGCATCGTGCGCGGCACCACGCTGCGCGAGAGCATCCTGCGCATCCTCGACCGCCTCAACCCGCGCCGCATCGTCATCGTCAGCAGCGCCCCGCAGGTGCGCTACCCCGACTACTATGGCATCGATATGGCCTCGATGGAGGAGTTCATCGCCTTCCGCGCCGCCGTCGAGCTACTCGTGGAGCGCGGACAGTGGCAGCGCCTGCACGACATCTACAACCGCTGCAAGGCGCAGCAGCACCTGCCCAAAGAGCAGGTCGAGAACTGTGTGCGCGACCTCTACAACGGCCTCACGCAGGAGGAAATCAGCGAGAAGATGGTCGAGATGCTGCGCCCCGAGGGTGTCAAGACCGAAATTCACTTCGTCTACCAGACACTCGAAGGTCTGCACCGCGCCTGCCCCGACCACCCCGGCGACTGGTTCTTCAGCGGCCACTACCCCACCCCCGGCGGCAACAAGCGCGTGAACGAGGCCTTCATCAAGTTCTTTGAGAGCAAGAGACACTGAAGAAAAAGGAGTTAGAAGAAGTTAAAGAGGAGTTATAGGGAGTTAAAGGCCATTGGCTTCCCTGCCTCCCTCTTCCACACATTTCACTAACACCACAAACGGCTTCTAACTCCTCTTTAACTCCCCTAAACTCCCCTTTTATATGCACTCCACCCTAATCCTCGAAGACGGCACAACGTTCGCCGGGCGCAGTTTCGGCGCCCCCGTGAGCGTGGGCGGCGAGGTGGTGTTCAACACCGCCATGACAGGCTACGTCGAGAGCCTCACCGACCCCTCCTACGCCGGACAGCTGATGACGCTCACCTACCCCCTTGTGGGCAACTACGGCGTGCCGCCCTTCTGCGTGCGCCCCGACGGCCTGGCCGACTTTATGGAGAGCGACCGCATCTACGCCAGCGCGCTCATCGTGAGCGACTACAGCACCGACCACAGCCACTGGAACGCCGTGGAGAGCCTCGACGCCTGGATGAAACGCGAAGGCGTGCCGGGCATCACGGGCATCGACACCCGCGCACTGACCAAAGTGCTGCGCCGCCACGGCGTGATGATGGGCAAACTCGTCGTCGAGGGCGACCGCCCCGAGGACGTGCGCGAGGAGAACTACGGCGAGGTGAACTACGTCGAGCGCGTGTCGTGCAAGGAGGTCATCCGCTACAACGAAGGCGCACAGAAACGCGTCGTGCTCGTGGACTGCGGCGTGAAGCACAACATCCTGCGCAGCCTCGTCAGCCGGGGCGTGGAGGTGGTGCGCGTGCCGTGGGACTACGACTTCAACGCCCTCGACTTCGACGGTCTGTTCCTCGCCAACGGCCCCGGCGACCCCGACCGCTGCGGGCGCACCGTGGCCAACGTCCGCAAGTTCCTCGGGCAGGAGCGCGTGCGCCCCTTGATGGGCATCTGCATGGGCAACCAACTGCTCTCGAAAGCCGCCGGCTGCACCGTCTATAAACTCAAGTACGGCCACCGCAGCCACAACCAGCCCGTGCGCCAGGTGGGCACCGACCGCTGCTTCATCACCAGCCAGAACCACGGCTTCGCCGTCAATACCGACAACCTGCCCGCCGACTGGCAGCCCTACTTCGTCAATATGAACGACGGCTCGAACGAGGGCATCCGCCACACCGCGCGCCCCTGGTTCTCCGCCCAGTTCCACCCCGAAGCCTGCGGCGGCCCCACCGACACCATGTTCCTCTTCGACGACTTCGTAAAACTGCTCTAAGCCTCCCCGCCGTCCTGTCTGTTGCCGCAGTGCAGCAACAGACACAACCCCACCCCGACCTATGACAGACCAAACGATAAAGAAAGTACTGCTGCTCGGCTCCGGCGCGCTGAAAATCGGCGAAGCGGGCGAGTTCGACTACAGCGGCTCGCAAGCCCTCAAAGCGCTGCGCGAAGAGGGCATAGAGACCGTGCTCATCAACCCCAACATCGCCACCGTGCAGACCAGCGAGGGCGTGGCCGACCACATCTACTTCCTGCCCGTCACACCCTTCTTCGTCGAGAAAATCATCGCCCGCGAACGCCCGCAGGGCATCCTGCTGGCTTTCGGCGGACAGACCGCGCTGAACTGCGGCGTGCAGCTCTACGAAAGCGGCGTGTTCGAGAAATACGGCGTAAAAGTGCTCGGCACCCCCGTGCGCGCCATTATGGACACCGAGGACCGCGACCTCTTCGTGCGCCGCCTTGACGAAATCGGCGTGAAGACCATCAAGAGCGAAGCCTGCGCCGACGCCGCTGCTGCGCGCGCCGCTGCCGCCACACTGGGCTATCCCGTCATTGTGCGCGCCGCCTACGCCCTGGGCGGACTGGGCAGCGGGTTCGCGGCGGACGAGCAGGAACTCGACACCATCCTTGAAAAAGCCTTCGCTTTCTCGCCACAGGTGCTCGTCGAGAAGAGTCTCAAGGGCTGGAAAGAGATCGAGTACGAAGTGGTGCGCGACCGCTACGACAACTGCATCACGGTGTGCAACATGGAGAACTTCGACCCCCTGGGCATCCACACCGGAGAGAGCATCGTCATCGCCCCGTCGCAGACGCTCACCAACTCGGAGTACCACAAACTGCGCGAACTGGCCATACGCATCGTGCGCCACGTCGGCATCGTGGGCGAGTGCAACGTGCAGTACGCCTTCGACCCGCAGAGCGAGGACTACCGCGTCATCGAGGTGAACGCCCGCCTCTCGCGCTCGTCCGCGCTGGCCAGCAAGGCCACAGGCTATCCCCTGGCCTTCGTCGCGGCCAAACTCGGTCTGGGCTACGGCCTCTTCGAACTGAAAAACAGCGTGACGCGCACCACGAGCGCCTTCTTCGAACCCGCGCTGGACTACGTCGTGTGCAAGATTCCGCGCTGGGACCTCGGCAAATTCCGTGGCGTGGACCGCGAACTCGGCTCGTCGATGAAGAGCGTCGGCGAGGTGATGGCCATAGGCCGCACGTTCGAGGAGGCCGTGCAGAAAGGCATCCGTATGATAGGCCAGGGGCTGCACGGCTTCGTGGGCAACCGCGAGCTGAAGATTGACAACGTCGAGGCGTCGCTCGCCGCACCCACCGACAAGCGCCTGCTGGTCATAGAGAAAGCCTTCTTCGACGGCATGAGCGTGGAGCGCATCCACGAACTGACGAAGATTGACAAGTGGTTCCTCTACAAACTTCAGAACATCTTCCGCACCAACGCCCGCCTGCGCGCCGTCCCCACGCTCGCCGACCTCTCGGACGACCTGCTGCTTCAGGCCAAGCGCGAGGGCTTCACCGACTTCCAGATAGCCCGCGCCGTAGCCACCGGCAGCCCCGCGCACGCCCCCAGCGGCGACGACGTGCGCGCCGAGCGCAAACGGCGCGGCATACTGCCCGTCGTGAAGCGCATCGACACGCTGGCAGCCGAATACCCCGCCAAGACCAACTACCTCTACCTCACCTACAGCGGCACCACCCACGACGTGCGCTACGAGGGCGACCGACGCAGCGTCGTCGTGCTGGGCAGCGGAGCCTACCGCATCGGCAGCAGCGTCGAGTTCGACTGGTGCGGCGTGCAGGCGCTGGAGACCATACGCAAGGAGGGGCTGCGCAGCGTCATGATCAACTACAACCCCGAGACCGTCTCGACGGACTACGACATGTGCGACCGCCTATACTTCGACGAACTGACCTTCGAGCGCGTGATGGACATCATCGAACTCGAAACGCCGCGCGGCGTCATCGTCAGCACCGGCGGGCAGATACCCAACAACCTCGCCATGCGCCTCGACGCCAACGCGGTGCCCATCCTCGGCACGGCGGCGCGCTACATCGACAACGCAGAGGACCGCGAGAAGTTCAGCGAAATGTTGCGCCGCATCGGTGTGGACCAGCCCGAGTGGAGCGCGCTCACCACGATGGACGACATACGCGGCTTCATCGACCGCGTGGGCTTCCCCGTACTGGTGCGCCCCAGCTACGTGCTCAGCGGAGCGGCCATGAACGTGTGCAGCAACTGGGAGGAACTCGAACGCTTCCTGCTGTTGGCCGCCAACGTGTCGAAAGAACACCCCGTCGTCGTCTCGCAGTTCATCGAGCACGCCAAGGAGATTGAGATGGACGCCGTGGCGCGCGACGGCGAAGTCATCGCCTACGCCATCAGCGAGCACATCGAGTTCGCCGGCGTGCACAGCGGCGACGCCACCATACAGTTCCCGCCCCAGAAACTCTACGTCGAGACCGTGCGCCGCATCAAGAAGATTTCGCGCCAGATAGCCCGCGAACTCCACATCAGCGGCCCCTTCAACATACAGTTCCTTGCCCGCGAGAACGACATCAAGGTCATCGAGTGCAACCTCCGCGCCTCGCGCTCCTTCCCCTTCGTGAGCAAGGTGCTCAAGGTGAACCTCATCGAACTGGCCACGCGCGTGATGCTCGGCCTGCCCGTCGAGCCGCCCTCCGCCTCGCTCTTCGACCTCGACTATGTGGGCGTCAAAGCCTCGCAGTTCAGCTTCAACCGCCTGCAAAACGCCGACCCCGTGCTGGGCGTCGACATGAGCAGCACCGGCGAGGTGGGCTGCATCGGCGACGACAGCCAGGACGCGCTGATGAAAGCCCTCCTGAGCGTCGGCCAGCGTATCCCCGAGAAGAACATCCTCCTCTCCACCGGCAACGCCCTGCAAAAGGCCGACCTGCTGCCTGCCGCACGCACGCTTGTCAAACACGGCTACAACCTCTACGCCACCCCCGGCACCAGCCGCTACCTCACCGAGAACGGCGTGCAGAACACGCTCGTCAGCTGGCCCAGCGACGCCCAGGGCACACCCGCCACCGACGCCGACCGGCCCGAAAACGTCCTCGACCTGATGCACCGTGGCGGCGTGGATTTCGTGGTGAACGTCCCGAAAGACCTCACCCCGCGCGAACTGACCAACGGCTACAAGGTGCGCCGCACCGCCGTCGACCTCAACATCCCGCTCATCACCAACGCCCGCCTCGCCTCCGCCTTCATCTCCGCCTTCTGCACCCTCACCCCCGACGACATCGAGGTCAAGAGTTGGGAGGAATACTAAGAGGCTTTCTCGGTTAATAATCAAAAGTTAATTTTCCGTTCTCGACGTCTTTATTCGCGCGGCCTTGCGTCCTTTGGACGGCCTCAGAGGCCGCCTAAAGGGAAACTTTGTTAAGTTCATACCCTGCCTACTTATTTGGCTGAAGCGTCTCTATCTGCTGCAAAAGGCTTGGCTTCACGACGGAATGTCCGTTCGGTGAAGCCAAGCCTTGTTATAAGGGACTAAACCTTGTTATAAGGGGAACAAGTCTTGTTATAAAAGCCCCAAGGGTTTGTTATAAGGTGAAGCCAGGGCTTGTTGAAAGTTATTGCGTGCCTCAGTCGTTGAATTGCCCGGCGAGTTCGGCGATGTTTACGACGACTTGCATGGCTTTGTGAAGGCTGGGGATGGGCAGGAACTCGTGCGGGCCGTGGAAGTTGAGGCCGCCGGCGAAAATGTTGGGGCACGGGAGGCCACGGAACGAGAGCTGGGCGCCGTCGGTGCCACCACGGATGGCCTGAACACGGGGCGAGACGCCGGCAGATTCCATTGCTTTTATCGCCATGTCGATGACGTGGGGCACAGGTTCGACTTGCTCGCGCATGTTGCGGTATTGCTCGCGCAGGGTGACTTTGACGGTGCCTTCGCCGTACTTTTCGTTGAGTTCCTCGCCAAGTTGCTCCATGAAACGTTGGCGTTCGTGGAACTTGCGGGCGTCGTGGTCGCGAATGATGTAGGAGAGCGTGGCGCGCTCGCAGCCTCCCTCGATGGCCAGCAGGTGGTAGAAACCTTCGTAGCCCTCGGTGGTTTCGGGCAGGTCGGTGTCGGGGATGCGGCTGACAAGTTCGGCGGCGATGCGAGCGGCGTTAATCATTTTTCCCTTGGCATAGCCTGTGTGTACGCTCTTTCCCGTTATTTCTATCTTGGCGGCGGCGGCGTTGAAACACTCGTATTCGAGTTCGCCAACCTCGCCGCCGTCCATCGTGTAGGCCCATTGGCAGCCAAACTTCGCGACGTCGAACTTTTGCGCGCCGAGACCGATTTCCTCGTCGGGGTTGAAGGCCACGCGGATGGTGCCGTGCTTGATTTCGGGGTGCTCTTGGAGATAGACCATGGCCTGCACGATTTCGGCGATGCCTGCTTTGTCGTCGGCGCCGAGCAGGGTGTGGCCGTCGGTGACGATGATGTCCTCGCCGATGTGGCGGCGCAGTTCGGGGAAGGTGGCCGTGTCGGTGACGATGCCCGCTTCGGCGTCGAGCACGATGTCCGTGCCGTCGTAGTTCTCCACGATGCGCGGTTTGATATTGGCTCCCGAACAATCGGGGCTGGTGTCGTAGTGGGCGATGAAGCCAACGACGGGCGCGTCGGGCTTTCCGTTGGCGGGCAGCGTGGCGTAAATGTAGCCTTGCTCGTCCATCTCGACGTCTTCGAGGCCAACGGACTTGAGTTCCTCGGTCAGGAAACGGGCGAAAACGAGTTGTTTGTCGGTGCTGGGCGTTTTGCCCGCGTCTTCGGCGGACTGGGTGTCGAACGTGGTGTAGGTGAGAAAACGTTCTACGATGTTTTTCATAGTTTTATGTTGTATTTAGGGATGTCTATTGGCTTCGCGGGGAAATCCGTCGCTTTGCCACACCTGCATGGTGCCGTCGGCGGCGGCATGGATGAGGAGTGCTTCGAGGCCGCGATGGCTTGTGGTGATGGCGCGCGCGCTGTCGAGGCCGAGTGTCATGAAGGCCGTGGCGAAGGCATCGGCTGTGGCACAGTCGGGAGCCACGACCGTGGCCGAGAGAAGCGTCTGCGCGGCGGGCCGTCCCGTGCGCGGGTCAATGGTGTGGGCCACACGTTGTCCGCCCGCCTTGTAAAAGTTGAGGTAGTTGCCGCTGGTGGCCACGGCACCCGTGCCGAGCGCCACTACGGTCTGCAAAGCCCCGGCTGCGGCGTCCTCGGTCGTGGGCCTGACCACGCCAACCGTCCACGGCTTTGCGTCGCGGTTCACGCCGCGCGCCACGATTTCGCCGCCAATCTCTACCATATAGTCTTCAACGCCATGGGCGGCCAATACGGCCGCGAGGCGGTCGACGGCAAAGCCTTTGGCAATGGCGCCGAGGTCTATCTGCACGCGCGGATCGGCCTTAGCGAGGCGTGTGCCGACGAGGCTCACTTTGGTATAGCCCACAAAGGCGCGCAGGCTGTCGACGGCGGCATCGGTGGGCGACTTGCGCCCGTCGGGACCGAAGCCCCACGCTTTGACGAGCGGCCCCACGGTGATGTCAAACGCGCCGCCGGTGGCCTCGCTCACCTGCAAGGCGCGGCGGAACACGGTGCGAAACAGCGTGTCGGTCTCGTCGGTGGCGTTGCTGTTGAGGCGCGTCAGCAGGCTTTCCTTGTTAAACAAGGAGAGCGAGGCATCGATGCGCGCCAACTCGGCTTTGAGCGCGTCGTGCAGGTTGTCGGCGCAGCGGTAGGTGGCGTGATAGTATGTGCCAAAGGCTGCCCCTTCGTCAGCTTGCCAAGGCAAGTTGGCGTGGCGGCGCACTGCCCACACCGTGCCCGCAATGAGGAACAGCAGGAAAGCCGCGCGGACGAAAATCTTGAGCGGCCTGGCGGCTCTCGTGGCTTTCGCGTCGCGACAGGCAGGCTCTGTGGCCTGGACATCGGGGGCTGCCGACGCGGCTGCGGCGCTACTGTCGTGTGTTATGGCGGACATCGTGTGTTTCCTTGGCGGATTGGGTTTTCGCTAATCACGGCAAAGGTATGCATTTATCCGCAAACCGTGAAAGGCTGATGGGCTTATAAAACTTTTTTATGGCTTGAAGAATTTTTTCTTTGGCCTGAATAATTTTTTCTTTGGCTTAAAGAAAATTTTCTTTGGCTCAAATAAAAGTTTCCACGGCGCAAGAAAAATGTAAAGAAAACCACCCCGTTGCGTGCAAAAGCACACAAGAGCCGTCCGAAACCGCGCAAAAAGCAAGCCTCCGCAAGCATTGTGCAAACGGAGGCCGTGTCAGCAGCGGGCGTGGGGCTACAGCGTGGTGCGCAGGCGCCCTGGGTTGTTCTTGAGAAAACTCTTCCACGAACCGCCGCCGCTCCCGCCGCCCGGCATGGCACGGTGCGTGTGCAGGTGGTGGCAGTAGGCCGCCGCGAGCGCGTCGGTAGCGTCGAGGTGGGGCAGCATACGCTCGTCGGGGATGTGCAACAGGCGCTGCATGAGCGCCGCCACCTGTTCCTTGCTCGCATTGCCATTGCCCGTGATGGCCTGCTTGATTTTCATCGGGGCGTATTCGTGAATGGGTATGTCGCGGCTAATGGCGGCTGCAATGGCCACGCCCTGCGCGCGTCCCAGCTTGAGCATACTCTGCACGTTTTTGCCAAAAAACGGAGCCTCGATGGCCAGTTCGTCGGGCAGGAAACCCTCAATCAAGCCCATCACGCGCTCGTGTATGCGCCCGAGCTTTAAATATACATCGGCCACGCGCCGCAGGTCAATCACGCCCATTGCGAGCATCTCGGCTTCAGAACCAGCAGTCTTCAGCACGCCGTAGCCCATGACGTTCGTGCCAGGGTCTATGCCCAGGATAATGCGCTCGCGCGGCGCGGTTTTCAAAGCGGTGGTGGCCATCGGAAAAAAAGGAAACGGTTGGGAAAAACGCTGCAAAAGTACACAAACGGCGGCGAAACGGCGGCGGACAAGACGGAAAACCTGCGCCGACAGCCACAACCCACATAGCCGGCACGTCGCGCGGATGGCGCCGCACCAAAACGCGCCAAAGGCGTGCGAAAAGTCGCTTTTCGGGCGGCGGCGGCCAAAAAAAGCGCGCAAAAGTTTGCCGTTCGCACCGCTTGGCGTACTTTTGCGCTTGCAACGCGCCGCATCAGCAGCGCGCATCAAGCCCCAAGAAACACACACAAGCGTCATGAAAAAGATTCTACTGCTGTTCGCAGCCGTGCTGTTCAGCATTGCCGCCAGCGCGCAGGCCGTGGCAAAATTCGACAAGACCAGCCACAACTTCGGCACCATCGCCCCCGGACAGGCTCAGACCGTCACGTTCAACTTTACGAACACCGGCGACCGTCCGCTCATCGTGCAGCAGGTCTTCACCTCCTGCGGCTGCACCGCCGCCGAGTACACCAAAACCGAAGTGGCACCGGGCGCAAAAGGAACCGTCACCGTGAAATTCGACGGCAAGAACCCCACCAGCGGCACTTTCACCAAGACCATCACCGTCCGCACCAACGCCAGCAACTCCATTGTGCGCCTCACCATCGAGGGCACCATCAAAAAATAAACCTACACGCGCACCAACGCGCGCCTACCAACTTCGTGAGCCATATTTATTGAGGGCAACATGGTTAAAAATTGAGGCAGAGTTCTGGCTGCTGGTAGATTTTCTCATGTTTTTCACCCACCTCAGTCACTGCTTCGCGGCTCACGAAACGCGGGGAGAGCGCTTAGCTCTCCCCACACTCTTTTTATAACGTTGTAAGTCCTTCTGTTACCAGAGTTTCTAAGTAGTCGCGATTGCTCAAGAACTCATAAACTAAATCATTAACCCCCTCAGGTACGATGACCAACCAGCACAATCATCTCGTTATCATGGCTGGCGGCGTGGGAAGCCGCTTCTGGCCGATGAGCAGCGAAGCCCGCCCGAAACAGTTCCTCGACATTCTGGGCTGCGGGCGCACACTCCTGCAACTCACGTTCGACCGCTTCGCACCTCTCGTGCCCAAGGAAAACGTCTGGGTGGTCACTGGCGAACAATATGCCGACCTCACGCGCGAGCAGCTGCCCGATGTGCCGGCGGCCAACATACTCTGCGAACCGGCCCGCCGCAACACCGCCCCGTGCATCTGCTACGCCAGCTGGAAGATAAAGAAGCGCGACCCGCGCGCCAACATGGTGGTCACGCCCGCCGACCACTTCGTGGCCGACATCGAGGGTTTCCGTCAGGCCATAGCCGAGGCGCTCGAATTTACCAGCGAGACCGATGCCATCGTGACGCTCGGCATCCGTCCCACACGCCCCGAAACAGGCTACGGCTACATCAAGGCCGACCTTGCCTACAGCACACCGCGAAAGAAAAACATATACCGCGTCGACGGATTCAAGGAAAAACCCGACCTCGACACCGCTAAGGAATACCTCAGCCAGCCTGGCTACCTCTGGAACGCAGGTATTTTCGTCTGGAGTGTCAGCACAATCGTCAACGCCTTCCGCGTGTACTGCCCTGAGACCAACCGAGGCTTCGAAGGTCTTTTGGCAACGCTCGACACGCCCCAGGAAACAGCCGCCATTGCCGAGCTGTACGACCAGTGCGAGAGCATTTCGGTCGACTATGCCATTATGGAGAAGGCAGAGGAAGTCTTTGTGCGCCCCGCCGACGTGGGGTGGAGCGACCTCGGCACATGGGGTTCACTGCTGGCGCAGACGCAGCGCGACGAACACGGCAACGCCCTCATCGGAAAGGACATAGCCGTGTTCGACACCAACAACTGCATCGTCCATACCACTGACTGTCGCAGGGTAGTCGTTCAAGGACTCGACGGCTACATCGTGGCCGAAAAGGACGGCGTGCTGATGATTTGCAAACTCAGTGAAGAGCAACGCATCAGGCTGTTCCACTGATTCAAGGTTTAAGAAGTTTAAGAGGCTTAAGGAGGTCTAAGAGGTTTAAGAGGTTTAAGAGGCTTAATCCATTCGGCACGTATCCCATTCACCCCATTAAACCCCATTACCCCTGCCCTTCCTATGCACTTTCCTCCCGGACGGATTAAACCTCTTAAGCCTTTTTAAACCTCATTAAACCTCATTAAACCTTTTTTCAACCTCATTAAACCTTAAAGTTGGACTTCTCCCCCACCCTCCAGCACTGGTACGCGCGCCACGGACGCACACTGCCTTGGCGCGGCATAGCCGACCCGTACCGCATCTGGCTCTCCGAGGTAATCCTCCAGCAGACGCGCGTGGAGCAAGGGCGGAGCTACTACGAACGCTTCACGCAACTGTTTCCCACTGTGGCCCACCTCGCCGCCGCCACCGAGCAGCAAGTGCTCGCCGCGTGGCAAGGGCTGGGCTACTATAGCCGCGCGCGCAACCTGCACAAAGCCGCCAAGGCCATTGCCGCCCAAGGCCGCTTTCCCGACACCTACGACGCGCTGCGCGCCCTGCCCGGTGTGGGCGACTACACCGCCAGCGCCATTGCCTCGCTGGCCTTCGGACTGCCCTACGCCGTGGTCGACGGCAACGTCTACCGCGTCCTGTCGCGCTTCTTCGCCATCGCCACGCCCATTGACACCCCGGCAGGAAAGCGCGAGTTCAAGGCGCTGGCCGACGAACTGCTTGACCCTCGCCACAGCGCCGCACACAATCAAGCGCTGATGGATTTCGGTGCCACGCTCTGCAACCCGCGCTCACCGCATTGCGCAGACTGCCCCCTCCAGGACGCCTGCGCTGCCCGCGCCGAGGGACAGCCCGAAGCCTATCCCGTGAAGAGCCGTCGCCAGCAAGTCACCACGCGCCGCTTCACCTATCTGTATATACGCCATGCCCACAGCCTGCTGCTCCATCGCCGCGCTGCGGGCGACATTTGGCAGGGGCTTTACGAACCATGGCTCATTGAGCGTGAGCAAGGCGTTTCCGCCGACGAGATAGTCCGCAGTGTAAGCGACGCCCTTGGCATCAGTGCCGACCAGATTGTTTTGCGCCACGTCGCAAACGGCATCCGCCACCAGCTCACCCACCGCCTGCTCATCGCCGATGCCTACATCGTCACACTGAGCGCCCCGCCCGTCTGCCTACCTACGGGCTACGAATGGGCCGACCTCGACAGCATCGTCCGCTATCCCCTACCCCGCCTCGTGGAACGCCTCTGGCAAGAAGCGAACCGCATTTAAGGACTTATCCACCCCTATAAAAAAGCACGGCAGACGCAATCCGCTTCCCATGCAATGCCAGACGCTTCTTTTTCAGCACCGCCCCGCTTCAGCCCAAAGTGGAGGCCGATGCCCGTGAAGCCGTTCTATACCCCTCGCAGTTCGCCACCGAGTACAAAAGCCACGTCATCCGTGCCAACGCCTCCATCTGCGAAAGCAACGAAGAGCGCTGCAAAGCCCTCCGCCTCCTGCTTCGGAAACTCTCGCCAGGCGATATGGGTCGGGGCACAGCCACACCGAGCAACCGCTGCCCCACACCGCCATTCTTCCCCTACGCATCGCCACGATGAGCGGCAAGCACAAGCGCGTCTGCCCATAGACAAAGCTTCATGATACAAGACGAAAAAGCCCACGCACCTACACACCAACGGCTCCAGACATCACGCCGCAGTACATAAACGTGGTCTGCTAACTTCGTAAGCACCGAAAACACCCAGTTTTGGGTATTGCCGTGCACGGCTGTTACGCCTACTTTTGCAGCGCAACAACGCAGACAAAAAAAGCAATGAACTTACTGAACAAATTCTGGAACACAAGTGCGCGTCCCGACGGTAGGTTGGGACGGCTCAACCTGCGGTTTATGAACATTGCACACACGCCAATGGCGCGTTGGAACCTTTCCCTCATCGCGTGGCAACCTGCCTGGACTGTGCTTGATGTGGGCTGCGGCGGTGGGCGGAACCTCGCCCGTCTGCTGCGGCTTTGCCCAAAGGGAAAGGTGTACGGCATTGACATTTCTGAGGACAGCGTGACTTATTCACGCCGCAAAAATAGTCACGCCATCAAAAACGGTCGGTGCGTCGTGGAACTGGGTAGCGCCGACGCCATGCCTTTCACCGACGCGATGTTTGACGTTGTAACGGCTTATGAAACCGTCTACTTCTGGCCCGATCTGCCACTTGCTTTCGCGGAAGTAGGGCGCGTGCTGAAGCCCGGCGCCACGTTCACCTTCTCATACGGACTCAAGACCGATACTGCCATGCGCTATTGGGAAGAACAAGTGGAGGCGATGCACCTACTTCCCGTAGAAGAAATCAAGTCCTTGCTCACAGCCGCAGGGTTCTCCCACATACATACCACTGCGAAAGGCAAAGCGACTATCAACTTCCGCGCCATACACTGACAGACGGTATTCGCCTCCTTTGTCAGCCAGCACAGATTGCTTATCTTTGCGGTCCTAAGAAGATAAGCATATGTTACAAGACGGAAAATACCGACACACCTACACACCGACGGCGTCGGACATCACACCGCAGTACAGGCTCACGCCAAACGCGATGCTGATGTACTTCCAAGACAGTTTCGCTCGGCTGATGACCATTCACGGCTTCGCGGCGTTCGACATCGTGAAGCAGCGGCGCATGTGGGTGGTCACCGAGGTGCGGATGGACATACAGCCCACGGTCACCTATTGGGCGGAGGACTTCACCGTGGAGGTGTGGGTGAGCGAACTGACCTCGCACCGACTCTACTGCGACTTCCGCATTGTGCGTAAAGACAACGAACAGTTGATAGCCTCAGGCACGAGCCAGTGGAACATTCTCAACCTTGACACCAAGCGCTTGGAGGCAACGGATTTCTTTGCCCAAAGGGTGACCGTAGTGCCCGAACTGATGTGCGGCGGCCACAAGAAAATGCGTTTCCCGAAAGTGCCGTCGTATGACCTGCAGACCGAGCACCGCGCCACACGCCTTGACCTTGATTTCAACAACCACGTCAGCAACCGCAGTTACGTCAGCCTCGCCCTGCTCACTATGCCCGAAGAAGTACTGGCGTCGCAGATGCTCGCCACGCTCACCGTCCACTGGCTGCGGGAAACGTATCTTGACGACACGCTCCTTTGCCGCATGGCACGCACAGAGGAAGGTTCTTATCTCCATACACTCACCAATGCCGACGGAGTAACGGTTTGCGAACTCCTAAGCCGTTGGCAGCCGCAACCGTCTTCGCCCGATGTCAGCGAAGTGCTGGACAGAAAACTTTTGCAATGAAGTGAAAAGAATAAACAATAGGCACTCAAAGCTCGTAGCAAGTCATTCTTATATATACTCCGATGAGAATAGAAACTGGGCGCACCCAACCTATAGAGTTTTTCAACCGCACGCTGTAACATCTGCAACGAAGAAAGATAGAAAAATCCGCGCGAACGTAGAAATCGTAAACCTATTGGACTTTTCCCGCCGCGAGCAGCTGCCCACGTGTCTCACAGAGAACCACGCCACCTCCTGCGAAGCTTGGGTCACGGCGAACTACCAACATTGATAATGAGGACCCCTCTGGCTTTTATTCTGACTATGACCACAACGCTAAATCTCTTGGCGCAGGGCGCGGTAGACGTACACGCGCACATCATTCCCCCGACTTTTGTTGAACATTTGCGGCAGCACGGCGCGCTGATGGACGAGGGTTTCCCGCTGCCCCGATGGGACGCGGAGGAACACCTGCGCTGGATGGACGAGGCGGGCGTGGAGACCGCCGTGCTGACACTGGCCGCGCCGCAGCCGTTCGACGCACAGGCCGTGCGAACTGCCAACGAAGAGGCTGCGCGGCTGAAGCGCGAGCATCCCGGTCGCTTCCTCTTCTGCGCCGCCCTGCCGCTACCCGACGTGGACGCCGCCGTCCGCGAGGCCGTCTATGCGCTCGACACGCTGAAAGCCGACGGCATCAAACTGGCCACGAACGCACGCGGGCAGTACCTCGGCGCGGCGGAACTTGACACGCTCTTCGCCGTGCTCAACGAACGACGTGCCGTCGTCATCCTCCACCCCCACCGCCCCGAACCCGTCAGCCGCGAGGTGATGGCGCAAACGCCCTTGGCCATGCAGGAGTATCTCTCCGAGACCACCCGTGCCGTCAGCAACATGATTTCGCGCAACGTGCTGGCACGCTACAGCAGTATAAAGGTGGTCGTGCCCCACTGCGGAGCCTACCTGCCGCTGGCCGTGCCGCGTATGAAGTCGCTCACGCCCGTGATGCAAGCCAATCGACTTGTGGGCGAAATCGACTGGGAGGCCAACCTTGCCGCGCTTTACTACGACCTGGCCGGTGCGCACTCGCCGCAAGCCATTCGCACGCTGCTCACCGTCACCACGCCCGACCACCTGCTCTATGGCTCCGACTATCCCTACGTCGCCTCGCAGGTGCTCACCGACGGCATCGCCCGTATGCGGAAGTACCTTGCCGACGAGCCCGACCTCGCGCCTTTCCAGAGGATGATTCTCTCAGAGAACGCCCGCCGTCTCTTCGGTCTTTCCGCTGGGCAACCCACGGCGGACTCGACTGGCGGGCAGATGATAGTGCGCATTGCCGAGGTGGAAGTTTATCCGCAGTACCTTGAAGAATATCTCGCATTCGCCCGCGAAGTGGACAGCGCCAGCGTAGCCCAAGAACCCGGCGTCATTTGCCTCTTCCCGATGCAGAGTGCCGACGAGCCTACACAGATTCGCATCCTCGAGATATACGCCTCTGAAGAAGCGTATCAGCATCACATCCAGACCGCCCACTTCCAGCGCTACAAGCAAGGCACGCTCCACATGGTGAAGTCTCTCGCCCTGCCCACGATGCAGCCCCTCGACCCGCAGACGATGGGCGGGATTTTCCACAAGATGCGATGAGCGTGGGGAGGTTTTTGTCTAATTTTTCTAATTTGGTCCTCACGAATACGCTGTTAGAGGGCACAAAAAACTTAGTATCGTTTGCAGTTCCGTTACAAATGCATAACTTTGCACTACGAAACGCGGACAACGGTCTCCAAACCATAACAGGGCAACCCATATTGCTCACTGGCTGTAGCCCGTTTGCACCAGCGTTACTTTGACAATAAGGCCGCAAAGGTTCGATTGGGATACTCATCAAATAGAATCGAATTTCCGAGAAGGTTTGTCCTGCTCAATGGCGTGCCGATACGCACTGTAAAAGGTGTGGGGTCGGATTACAAAGACTGGACGGCGCTCAAAACTTGTTTTTCCCGGAGTTTCATCACATCACCGATGCGGTCTTTTTCTTTTCAGCCGGGAACCAGGTATTAGGGACAGGCGGCACAGAGCACGCCCAAGCGGACACCAGCGAACCACATCCGCTTTTGCCCTAAGACCTTGTTCCCGCTTTTCAATCCCTTAAAAGCCATGAAACCACTTGCCGAACGTATGCGCCCCACCTCGCTCGAAGAATACATCGGGCAGGAACACCTCGTCGGTCCAGGCGCAGTGTTGCGCAGCATGATCGATTCGGGACGGATCACAAGTTTCATTCTTTGGGGGCCGCCGGGCGTGGGCAAGACTACGCTGGCACGCATTGTGGCCGAGACGCTGCAAGTACCCTTCTATACGCTGAGCGCCGTGACCAGCGGCGTAAAGGAGGTGCGCGAGGTCATAGAAAAGGCGCGAAGCAACCGTTTCTTCAACAGCGCAAGCCCCATTCTTTTTATTGACGAAATCCACCGTTTCTCCAAATCCCAGCAAGACTCCCTGCTGGGCGCGGTTGAGAACGGAACGGTGACGCTCATTGGCGCGACGACCGAAAATCCGTCTTTCGAAGTCATACGTCCGCTCCTGTCACGCTGTCAGGTCTATGTGCTCGAACCGCTTGAGGCCGAAAGTCTGTTGGGGCTGATGCGCCGCGCCATTGAAACGGATGTGGTGCTTTCGCAGCGTGACATTGAGGTTAAGGAGACGGGAGCCTTGTTGCGCTACAGCGGAGGCGACGCCCGTAAACTCCTTGGGATTTTAGAACTCATCGAATCCGCGCAACCCGAAGGCAAAATTATCATAAACGACAAGGCTGTCACCGAACGTCTACAGCAAAACCCCGTAGCCTATGACAAGGACGGCGAACAGCACTACGACATAATTTCCGCCTTTATAAAAAGTATTCGCGGCAGCGACCCCGATGCAGCCATTTATTGGCTTGCACGGATGATTGCTGGTGGCGAAGACCCGAAATTCATTGCCCGGAGGCTGGTCATCAGCGCTGCCGAAGATATCGGCTTGGCCAATCCTAACGCCTTGCTGCTGGCCAATGCGGCTTTTGACGCTGTGAACAAAATTGGATGGCCCGAAGGACGTATCCCACTGGCTGAGGCTACGGTCTATCTCGCCACTTCGCCCAAAAGCAATACGGCCTATCTCGCCGTTGATGCCGCTTTGGCAGAGGTGAAACGTTCTGGTAACCAACCCGTACCCCTTCACCTGCGCAATGCGCCCACAAAGTTGATGAAGCAATTGGGCTATCACGATGGCTACAAGTATTCCCACGATTTTCCCAACCATTTTGTGCGGCAACAATATCTGCCCGATGCGTTGAAAGACGTGCGTTTTTGGCAACCAGCCGACAATAGTGCCGGGGAAAAGAAACTTGCGGACTATTGGCACCGCTGCTGGGACGGCGGCAGATAATCATAGCCCCAGATAGATGAAAAGTTGGAATAAAAACAATAAATAAAAGGGAAACGACGCGATTGTTTCCCTTAGCGCTTTACCACACGGTCGAGTGCCTTTCCGAACTGCTCCACTATACCAGAGAGTTCTTTTATTTCCCCCAGAATCTGCATGGTGCGCCCCATGTCTGCCCGCGCTTCGGGCGCAAGAAGCCTTCGGCGCAAAGTCTCAAGCCGCTCGGAGAGGATGTAGTACTTGAGGGTGTTGAGCTGTAGGGATACGAGTTCGGGCAGGCGGTCTTTCTCTTCCACATACCCGGCGAGCTGGCTGGGACTGAGCATCACGAAGTCGCTCTCCTGCTGTGCGGCGAACGCGCTGACGGCGGTGTCGGCGTGGTGCATGAAATAGGTGGCTGCGCGCCAGTTGGGCGTGCCGGCCATACGCGCGGCCTCGGTGATGATGGTGGCTGCGACGGGGTTGGAGGGGACGATGCCGTCGGCGGCGAGGTCGTCGGCCACATAGCGTGCGAGGGTGAGGGGCGGGGGGGCGTCGTCGATGAGGCACTCGCCGTAGCGCACGACGAGGGCGGCGACCTGCATCTCCTGGCGGGCGGCCTTGGTGTCGGCGGCGGCTGAGGTGGCTCGGGCTATCTCGCGTTCGGCGGCTTCGGCGGCGAGCATCTCTTCCTCCTCGGGCGTGAGGGGCGGGCGCGGGCCTTCGTCGGACGCGGGGGCGGCTGTGGCGGGGCGAGAGGGCTGGCCGGTGGGGGCCGTAGCGGCGTTTTCGCGCTGCTGCCGCTCGCGCTGGATGCGCTGGCGGCGCAGTTTGGCGATTTCGGTCAGGAGCAGTTGCTCGCCCACCTGCATCATGGCGGCGCACTCGCGCACGTACATCTGGCGTACGAGGGCGTCGGGGATGACGCTGATGCTCTGCACGATGTTGGCGATAAGGGCGGCGCGTTGGGTGGGGTCGGTGCCGGCGTCCTTGAGCAGGAGGCCGGTCTTGAAACGGATGAAGTCGGTCTCGTGTTGGGCGATGAACGTGCGGAACTCGTCGGCGGTGTGGCTGCGTGCGAAACTGTCGGGGTCCTCGCCGTCGGGCAGCAGCAGGACCTTGATGTTCATGCCGCCGGCCAGCAGCATGTCGATGCCTCGCAGGGAGGCTTTGATGCCTGCTGCGTCGCCGTCGTAGAGGATGGTGATGTTCTTCGTGAAGCGTCCCAGCAGGCGTATCTGCCCCTCGGTGAGCGAGGTGCCGCTGCTGGCCACGACGTTCTCGATGCCGCTTTGGTGCATCTGCATCACGTCGGTGTAGCCCTCTACGAGGAAGCAGCGGTCGTGGCGGGCGATGGCCTGCTTGGCGAGGAAGAGGCCGTAGAGTTCGCGGCTCTTGTTGTAGATTTCGGAGTCGGGGCTGTTGACGTACTTGCCGACGTTCTTGGTCTTCTCGCCGAGTATGCGTCCTCCGAAGGCTACGACGCGCCCGCTGACGGTGTGGACGGGGAAGATGACGCGCCCGTGGTATCGGTCGACGAGGCGTCCGCTGTCGGTTTTGAAGCAGAGGCCGGTCTTGAGCAGGTATTCCTCCTTGTAGCCCTTGGCCATTGCCTGCGCGCCCATAGAGAAGCCCCGGCGGTCGGGGCAGAAGCCGAGCTGGAACTTGCGTATGGTGTCGTCGCGGAAGCCGCGCGAGCGGAAGTAGGCCATTCCGACGGAGACGCCCTCGGGGTCGGTGCGCAGGCATTCGGCGAACCAGTCGCGCGCCCACTCGTTGAGGACGAACATGGCCTCACGGTCGTTCTGCGTGGCCTTTTCCTCGGCGGTGAGTTCCTTTTCGTGCACCTCGATGCCGTACTTGCGGCCCAGCCACTTGATGGCCTCGGGATAGGTGAGCTGCTCGTGCTTCATGAGGAAGCCGACGGCGTCGCCTCCCTGTCCGCAGGCGAAGCACTTGCAGACCTGGCGCGCTGGCGAGACGTAGAACGAGGGGGTCTTGTCGTCGTGGAAGGGGCATAGGCCCTTGTAGTTGACACCCGCCCGTCGCAGCGGCACGAACTGACGCACCACGTCGACGATGTCGGTGGCTGCCAGCACGCGGTCTATGGTCGGGCGGTCAATCATTGGGAGCTTGTTTGTTGTGAACCCTAATCCGTCTGCTTGGCCAGTGCTATTTTGAGTTCCTGCAACTGCTCGGGTGCAACGGGGGCGGGTGCGTCGAGCATCACGTCGCGTCCGGCGTTATTCTTGGGGAAGGCGATGACGTCGCGTATGCTGTCAAGACCGGCGAAGAGCGACACGAAGCGGTCGAGGCCGTAGGCCAGGCCGCCGTGGGGCGGTGCGCCGTACTTGAAGGCGTTCATCAGGAAGCCGAACTGCTCCTGCGCCTTTTCGGGCGTGAAGCCCAGCACCTCGAAAATCTTGGCCTGCAGCACTGCGTCGTGGATACGGATGGAGCCGCCGCCCACCTCGATGCCGTTGCACACCATGTCGTAGGCGTCGGCCAGCACGCTGGCGGGGTCGGTGTCGAGTTTGGCCACGTCGCTGGGCTTCGGCGCGGTGAAGGGGTGGTGCATCGCCATGAGGCGCTGCTCCTCGTCGCTCCACTCGAACATGGGGAAGTCGACAACCCAGAGCAGGGCGAACTTGTTCTTGTCGCGCAGGCCGAGGCGGCTGCCCATCAGCAGGCGCAGTTCGCAGAGCTGCTTGCGCGTGCGGTTGGCGTCGTCGCCGCTGAGGATGAGGATGAGGTCGCCGGGGTTGGCGCCCATCGCCTCCTTGAGCCGCTGGAGCACCTCGGGGGTGTAGAACTTGTCGACGCTGGACTTGACCGTGCCGTCGTCGCCGACGCGGGCGTAGACAAGACCCTTGGCCCCGATTTGCGGGGAGCGCACAAAGTTGGTCAGTTCGTCGAGCTGCTTGCGCGTGTAGACGGCGCAGCCGGGGGCGCAGATGCCGCCGATGTAGGCTGCGTCGTTGAACACGCCGAACTCGCCCGTGCCTTTCAGCACGCCGTCGAGTTCCACGAACTCCATACCGAAGCGCATGTCGGGCTTGTCCGAGCCGAAACGGCGCATGGCCTCGTGCCACGACAGGCGCAGGAAAGGCGCGTCGCCCAGTTCCACGCCGCGCAGCGTGCGGAAGAGGTGTTTCGTCATGCGCTCGAAGACGCTGATGACGTCGTCCTGCTCCACAAAACTCATCTCGCAGTCAATCTGCGTGAACTCGGGCTGGCGGTCGGCGCGCAGGTCTTCGTCGCGGAAGCACTTCACAATCTGGAAGTAGCGGTCCATCCCGGCCACCATCAGCAGTTGCTTGAGCGTCTGCGGGCTTTGGGGCAGGGCGTAGAACTGGCCGGGGTTCATGCGCGAGGGCACGATAAAGTCGCGCGCGCCTTCGGGCGTCGAACCCACCAGCACGGGCGTCTCGATTTCGAGGAAGCCCTCGCCGTCGAGGAAGTGGCGCACTTCGAGGCAGAACTTGTGGCGCAGTTCGAGGTTGCGGCGCACCGGCTCGCGGCGCAGGTCGAGGTAGCGGTACTTCATGCGCAGTTCGTCGCCGCCGTCGGTGTTCTCCTCAATGGTGAAGGGCGGGGTGAGCGCCTCGTTGAGCACACGCAGTTCGCTGACGATGATTTCCACGTCGCCCGTGGGGATGTTTTTGTTCTTGGAGTAGCGCTCGGACACGGTGCCGACGGCCTGAAGGACGAACTCGCGGCCTATCTTGTTGGCGCGGTCGCACAGTGCGGCGTCGGTCTCTTGGTTGAACACCAGCTGCGTCACGCCGTAGCGGTCGCGCAGGTCTATGAAAGTCATTCCGCCCATCTTGCGCACGCGCTGCGCCCAGCCGGAAAGCGTCACGGTTTCGCCCACATTGGCGAGGCGCAGCTCGCCGCAGGTTCTGGTTCTGTACATATATAAATAAGGTATAAGGTTTGCAAGTTTAGGACGCCCCCGAGGGCGTAATGCGCGCAAAATTACGTATTTCCGCGCTTTATATTCCTTCCCCCACCCTTTTTCCTTCCAAATTGCAAGGTTCCGAAAGAAACTCCTGGCTTTTAACTCTAAAAACAACCCGCTTAACTTTGAAGTTAGAAGGATTGTTTTTAGAGTTAAAAGCCAAGAGTTTCACCCTATAAGGGGAAAAGAGCTACGCCTGTTATTTGGGGTTGACGTACTGGATAGTCTGTTCCTGTTTGGAGGAACGCAGGTCGCCATCGTCGGTGAAGACTATGCTCGTGCTGGTCAAACGCTCAAATGCGAGCGTCTCGGACTTGCCGTCCTTGGTGTACGTGATGGTGCCCTTGGTGGGGTCGCTGCTGTCGATGGTGATGGCCGTGATGGGGTACTGGTGGTGCAACACGTACTGGTCGGCGTAGGGCTTCATCTTTTCGGTGGTGGCATACTTGCTGACGTGGCCGATAATGGTGAGTTGTGTCGTCGTAACTTCACGATAGTACTCATCGTAGTCCTTGTGGTGGAGGAAAGAAATGCCATAGGGGGCTTTCCATAGACCGATGACCATCTGACGGGAGGCGGCCAGGTTATCGGGTACGTCGCCGTCCTTGGCCTCGCTGTCGCAGGCCGTGAAGGCGAAGGTGCTGGCCATGAAGGCCAGGAGAGCAATGAACTTGATTGCTTTCATTGTGTTGAAAAGGGTTTTGGTGAATAAAAAAGGTGGATTGTTTGTTGGGGCTTGGGGATTAGAGACTATAGAAACTATAGAGACTATAGAAACTCTATTCTTCATTATATGGCGCGAGGGCGCAGACGCGGAAGCCGATGAAGCCGTCACAGCTGTTGGGGTCGATGCCCTGGCGGTAGTCGTACTTGAGGCACTCGATGTCGCTGATGGCGCTGCCGCCGCGAATGACTTTCTTGTCGCTGCGGATGGTGCTGAGGCCGTCGAGGCTGGCGTGGCTGTTCACAGCGGTGAAGAGGCCGTAGTCGTCGCGGCACCACTCCCACACGTTGCCGTTCATGTCGTAGAGGCCGATCTGATTGGGCTTCTTCGTGGCCACGTCGTGGGGCTTGCCGCCGGAGTTGTCCTTGGCCCAGGCTGTTTCGTGGTAGTCGTCGTAGGCACCGTAGTCGTGGGCGACGCCGCCGGCCATCTGCGCGGCGTAGGCGCCGAGCTGCCACTGCGCCTCGGTGGGCAGGGTGAACTCTATGCCGGTGAGTTGGCTGAGTTTCTGGCAGAACTCCAAGGCTTCCTGCCACGTCACAAAGGTCATGGGCTGCTTCGCGCCGGTGTACTTGCTTGCGGGCATCTGGCCCATCACGGCGATATAGAGTTGCTGCGTCACCTCGGTCTCGCCGAGGTAGAAGTCGCGGTCAACCTTGGCGAAGTGCACGTTGATGCCGCTGTAGTCCCGCTGCGTGCCCATCACGAACTCGTTGTAGCCCACGCGGAGGATGTTGAACGTCACGCCTTTGACGGTGAAGGTCTCCTTGGCCTTGGTGAGTTGCTTGGGTGCGCTGTTCTGCGTGCTGCGCCCGTAAGTGATGGTGGTGCCGTTGGTGTAGCAGTTGGGCGGCAGGGCGAGCGTGGATGTGCTTGTAGTGCCTGAGCCACCACCGGGTGTAGGGTGGTCCACACGGCGACCGGTTGCTGGGTCAATGGGGCGACCGCTTACCGGATCAACTGTTGAGCCGGGGCTAATGTTGGCTACGGTGGGACGGCTTGCCTGGCCGGCCGAGGGACGTTGCGCGGGGCGTCGCCCGGACGTGCGGAGGTTTTCGCGCACGGCCCAGTAGCGGGCGTTGTCGTGGACGGTGATTTGGAAACTGTCCGTCGTGAGCCGCTCGTAGCGGAAGCCGAAGCTCTCGCCCGGGCGGTTGGCGTTGATGTAGCCGCGCTTCACCTCGGTGCGGGCGTCGAGCGGGCGGATGTCCCAGCCGGTGTATTCCAGCACCTCGGTTCTGCCGGTGGCGTTGTCGCGGTAGTGGAGGCGCAGCACGTGGCCGGTCTGGTCGAGCACCTCAAGGCGCGTGGCGGTGCGCGTCGCGCCACTGGGGACGTAGGCGGGGTGCAGCGTGAACGTGCCTTGCAGGTACTGCTTGTAGTTGTCGAGCGTCACCTGCGCCCGCGTGCCGAGGGGCAGGAGGGCGAGCAGGAGCAACAGTCCCGTCCACGTTCTGGCAGTCATTAGGGTTTTCATAGGTTGTATTGTTTATAGGTTATTATTCTCCAGAGAGGTCTACGTATTCGGGGAGGGCTTCGAGCTTGCGGTAGTGGATGCTTTCGCTGCCTGCCACATAACTGTCGGAGGTGAACTCATAGATGTAGAACGGCATTGATGGGCCATTTTCCTTAATGATGATTGTGAGGACGCAGCTGGGGTCTGTCTTTGTTAGTTCCACACTGGAGATGTGTTTCGCCTTAAGCAGTTTCACCCATTTCCCGACGTATTCCAGATATTGCTTAGAACCCTCGCGGATATGATAGAGGTGGAAATACTTCGCCTCCGAATAATAGGTTAGCATACCGTCGAAGTATTCATCGCCGAGCATGGCTTCCTCCCGCTCCCATGCGCCCCAGAGCATCTTCTGGGCTTCGGCGGAAGTCTTGGGCGTCTTAGTCTTTGTGTCGGTCGAAGGCTTTTCGGGCTTCTCAGTCTTGTCTTTGTCTTCTTCGTCGTCATCGCTGCCGCAGGAGGCGAAGGAGAGTGGCAGTGCTACGGCGAGGAGCGCGTAGGCTGCGAAGGATAGGAATTTCTTCATTGTTATGGTTGTTTAGGTTATTGTTGAAGTATCGACAATTAAGGAGTACCCCTATCGGGGTAGAAATCTTACAAATCTATACAAATCTTTCAAATCATGAATTGGCCGCAATGAAGCAGAAAAGATTTGTGAGATTTGAAAAGATTTGTTGGATTTCTCGCCAAAGGCGACTAATTAATTACTTCATCATAAAGTGAATTTATGTTCGTTCAACGGACACGCCGCCCGCTGATGGTGGTGTTGCCAGTGCCGGGCTGCGGGGGCGCGGCGGGTGCGGAAACGACGAAGCGGAAGCCGTGGCCGAGGATGGCTACCTGCGCGTCCTTGTCCTGCTCGCGGGCGGTGACGCGAATGTCGAAGACGTCGGTGCCGTCGGTGGGCGAGTTGTAGCGACCGCCGCGCACCTGGTGCTTGCCGTTGCGCATCACAATGCCGCTCTGCTGCGGGTCGGTCTGCGCCTCGGCGGTGTAGCTACCGTCGGGGTCGTAGCACCACTCGGAGACGTTGCCGCTCATGTCGTACAGACCGAGTTCGTTGGGCTGCTTCTGCGCCACGGCATGCTCCGTGCCGCGCGAGTTTCCAGCGTACCATGCCACAGCGTCGGCGTTGTCGGAACCGGCGTATCGGTAGCCTCGGCTTTTCTGCCCGCCCTTAGCGGCATACTCCCACTCCGCCTCGGTGGGCAGGCGGAACTTGTGGCCGGTCAGTTGCGAGAGTTTGTTGCAGAACTCGTTGCAGAGCTGCCACGTGAGGAGTTTCACGGGATAGCGGGCGTTCATGTGGCGGTCGCGCAGGTCGTCGTGGCGGTTGTAGAGGGCTTCGTACTTGGCGACACCCATCACGGCGGCGAAGAGTTCCTGCGTCACCTCGGTTTCCAGCATATAGTAGGTGGTGAGCGTCACGGCGTGCTGCGGGCGCTCCTCGTCGTAGGCCGAGCCGTCCTTGGCACCGGGGTGACCCATCTGGAACGTGCCGCCGTCCACGCGGATGAGGTTGAACGTCACGCCGCCCACAGTGAAGGTCACCTTCGCCCCGCTTAGCGTTTCAGGGATGACGTTCGGTATGTCGGGCAGTGTGAAGGGGGCTTTGCCCGGCTGGTATACAGGCTGTACGGGCTGTGTCTGTTGTTGAACCACAGTGGGTTGGTCGGTGGGCGCGGCATCGGTACGGGCGAGTTTGAAGGCGCGCCCGGAGAGGTAATAGAGCGTATAGCCCTTGTCGCTTACGCCGCGATACTGGAAACTCTTGGAGACGGTGTCGCGCCGGGCATCGAGGGTGTAGCAGTAGATGTAGCCGTCCTTGAAGTTGCTCTTGGTCAGCCCACGGACGGTGCGGTAGTTGTACTCCTCCGCGAAGTCCCTGCCTGTCTCGTTGTCGCGCCCGTGGACGGTGAGGCGGTGGCCGAAGACGTCGTCGAGGAACTCTACACGGAGATACTGCTTGGGACTGGTAGCGTCGCCGCCGCCCGAGGTGATGTCGAACGTGCCGTGGAGGTAACCAAGGACGTTTTCCTTAGTCACCTGGGCTGTGGCGAGAACGGGGATGAGGGCGAGCAGCAGGAGTCCTACCCACCATAATATAGCAGTCTTGTGGCTCTTCATCGGGTTGTTGGTTATGCCAGGCCGTTCTTTGCCGAAACAATCATTGATAAAGTCTAATGACCTTTTGAGGATGTATTTAATAGTGATTAACCGGCAGTTCGCTGCGGGGGACGCGGCGGGCCTTGACCCACTTGCCGTGGAAGTTGAGGAAGAACTCGGCGCTGTCTTTGGTGAGTTTGCGGAAACCCATGGCGTAGCCGAGAGTGCCAATGGTGAAGTTGCCGCTGGTGGCGTCGGCGAAGGTAATCTTGCTCACGGCGTCGGAGGTGTAGACGTTGCCGGCGCGCACTTGGCCTGCCACGGTGGCGGGCTTGGCGCGGCCCCGTATCTCAACCCCGTTCTCGGAGGGCTTGAGGGTGTAATAGAGGGGCTGGCAGGCGGCGAATATGGGGAACTTGCCGCCCATGCGCCAGCAGTGCTCGGTGTCGTCCACCATCCAGGCGTAGCCTGGGTCGGCCAGTATGGCGAGGGCTTCCTCGGTAGTGGTGGGTACGTTGGGGTCGGCGGGCTGGGATGGAGTGGTCGGTGTGGTCGGTGTGCTTTCCACACGGCGTCCGCTGATGGTGGTGTTGCCGGTGGCGGGAGTGGTCGGGGTGGCCTGTGTACCCTGCGTGTCGGTGGTGACGCGCCGTCCGCTGATGGTGGTGTTGCCCGTAGCAGGAGTTATAGTGGAAGCGGGGCGGGCGGGATCGGCGGCGGTGACGGAGGGGCGCGCGGGCTGCTGCACCTCAGTCACTTGCTGCACGGGCTGCTGGGCTTGCTGGTGCTGGGAAAGTTGCTGTCGCGACGCCTGCTGGCGCTGGGCCTCCTCGCGCGAGATTTGCTGGGCCAGGACGGGCTGGTCGGCGGGTGCGGCGTCGGTGCGCTCAAGTTTGAAACCCTTGTTGATATAGGTCAGGGAGAGGCCCTCGGGCTTGAGGTTCTTGTAGCAGAAGTTGCGCTTGACGGTGTCGCGCTTCTCGTTGAGTTTGTAGCAGTAGATGAAGCCCGTGCGCCAGTTGCTCACGCCGCTGTGTTTGATGCTGGTGATGGTGTACTCGTCGGCGAAGTCCTTGCCGGTTTCGTTGTCGTGGCCGTAGATGGTGATGCGGTGGCCAAAGACGTCGTCGAGAATTTCCACGCGGGAGTACTGTTTGGGGTCGGTCTCTACGCCGCCGCCGGAGGCGATGTCGTAGGTGCCGTGGACGTACTCCTGGAAGTTGTTGATGTCAATCTGCGCCACGGCGCAGAGGGGCAGGAGGACGAAAAGAAGAAGTGCTTTTTTCATAGGAGGGGAGGGTGGAGATGATAGAGACTTTAGAAATTTTAGAGATTTTAGAGGTTCTATAGTCTCTAAAGGCTCTATGGACTCTAAAGTTTCTAAAAGTTCTCGGTCGGTCTGTGCTTCCTGCGCACGCCCCAAGCCACGAGCAGGGCGATGCCGGCTCCAAGGGGCAGGAGGGCGAGAACGCAAACGATGATGGTGACGATGTAGGCGCCGGAGAAGCCGCGCGGCGGTTCGGGAATGCCGTAGAGGTCTTCGTAGAGGTCACTGCTTTCAATGCTGTCAATCTGTGCACGCAGTTCGCGGGCGCGGAGGGTGTCGCCCTGCGGCGCAGAGACTGCCTCGGTTTCATCGGCCTCTTCGTCAACGACGGGTTCGGCATCGGCGAGGAGGAGGCGCAGCGAGTCGAGTTCTGCGGTGAGGGCCTCGCGCTGGTCGTCGAGGGCGTGCCAGTCGTCCTGTCGCTGGTAGAACGCCTTGTCCTCGGTGTAGCCGTAGACGACACCGTAGACGATCATCAGCAGGGCGACTGCGACGCACACAAAGCCGCCCGTGGCGAGGCAGCCGTTGAGGCAGCCGGACGTGCGGGGCTGCTGCGGGGGCATGGGTTCGTAGGTTCTTGCGTTCATTGGTTTTTAGGTTCTTGCGGCTTCACACCGTCCTGCTGTGCGGCAGGCGGCTCTTCGGGCTGCACCCGGCGGACGTAGGTCTGCAGGCTGCGCACTTGGCGGACGGTGCCGAAGAAGCGTTTAAGGATGGGGCCGACAACGGGGATGGCGTAGTACCACGGCTCGCCCCACTTGTAGTCGTCGATGGGCAGGCGGTTGTTGAGTTCGTGGAGCACGGCGCTGCGCGTCTGCCGCTTCACGTTGTCGATGACGTTCTGCCGGCGGCCTTTGGCCTGCTCGCGCTGCAGGGCGGCCTCCTGCTCGGGGTCTTTGCGGAAGTGGGGGCCGAGGCGGGCCAGGAGGTCGTTGTACTGCTGCGTGAGGGGCGAGGCGGCTAGGCGCGTCTCGAACTCGCCCTGGTCGGCGCACTCGGCGGCGAGGGCGTCCATACGGGCGAAGAGGTCGTCGGCCTCGGCCTGGAGGGCGGCGGGCGGGTCGTAGTAGTCGGTGACGACATTGCGCCGCACGGCTGTCCAAGGGTGTGGGGTGGGCATAGTGGTAATATAGAACTTTAACGCGTTGGCGCAATTAGCCCTACAATGCGAATTTTGAATAATTTTGAATTTAATTTTGTAAAATTTCTCGCCGTAGGCGACAACTCTTTATGCGCTTCGCGCAGTAACCGAGTTCTACTCGCTTCGCTCGTCGAAGAAATTTATCATAATTTATATCAAAATTGAACAAATTGTGGTAATTCCGCCAACGGGTTAGAACTTTAGAACTTTATCTCCTGATAGCGCACGTCGGAGGCGGGGCGGCGCAGGAGGTACCAGCCGAAGGGGTCGACGAGGTTGAAGCGGTTGTAGTTGGGGGCGACGTAGACGCCGGTGGTGCCGAGGCGGTTGTACTTTGCGGTGCGGCCCACCAGTGCGCTGAAGGAACTTTCGGCCACGGTCAGCAGACCGGCGGTGCGCTCGTAGGTGTCGGGCCAGAAGCCCACCTTGCCCACGCAGAGGCCAACCCACTGGCCGGCGTAGGCGGAGAGCAGGAAGTTGCTGGCATCGCGGGAGACGTGGGCCACGACGTAGAGGCTGAAGTCCTCCTCGGCGCGGTAGTCGAGGCGCAGGGGCTGGTCGATGTCGTCGGCGATGGAGAGCAGCGCGGCGGGGAGGCCCGTCTGCGTGAGCGAGGCGAACAGTGCGGCCTGGGTCTCGTCGGTGGTTTCCCACTGGCCGTGCATCATGGCGCGAGCGCTCTCAAGGCCGGTGGGGTGGTCGCCGGTGTCCTCCCAGCCCGTGGTGAAGGGATGGGGCGTGCGCGTGGCGCGGGCCATGTCGACGATGTCGGTGTGCTGCTCGCCCTCTTCGTCGGTGTAGACGAAGGTGAGGCGCACCCAATCCTTGGTGTAGAAGGCATAGAGCATGGTGTGCTCGGCCTCTTCGTCCTCCTCGGCGTCGTCGACGGTGACGAGCAGGGTGCCTGAGCGTCCGTCGGTGGCGGTGACGGGCGTGAGCTTCCAGGTGCCGCTGGTGAACTCGGTGTCTTCGGTGGCCTTGTCGGTGGGGGTGAGGTCACTGACGCTGCGGTAGGTGCCGTCGGCTCGGTACTCAACGTAGGTGTAGCGCGTGCTGCCGTCTTCCTGCCTTTCGGCTTGGTACCAGATGCCGGGCAGGTAGTCCGCCGCGATGACGGCGGGGTCTACGGCTTCGCCGGGCAGGATTTCGGGTTTGGTGGGGTCGTCGGGGGTGTCGTCGTCGTCATCGCCGCCGCACGAGGCGAGCGAGAGGGGCAGGGCTACGGCCAACAGGGCGTAGGCTGCGAGGGAAAGGAACTTTTTCATCGTTTTAGGGAGTGGGGGTTATCGGAGTGTTCGGAATACTCGGAGTTCTCGGAGTACTCAGAATACTCCGTATTATATATACACGCGCGCGAGGCTCATTTGTCGTCGCGATATTTGTAGCTGAAGCCGTAGACGGCGGCAATGCTGGGTTTGATGCCGTCGGACTTCGTGGTGCCGTCGTCGTTGAAGTCGTAGGTGAGCTGGTAGGTGCCGTCGGAGCCACTTACGGCATTCTTGACGTCGACGCTGGTGGGCAGGAGCGTGGGGTTCTTGCCGAAGCAGCCCGTGAGGCAGAGGGCGGCCCATACTTGATCGTCGATGTTGGGGTTCGTGACGATGCGGCCCAGGGGCATATAGCCCAGCGTCTGGAGCGGGGTGGACTGGTTGCCTTGGTAGTAGAAGGTATAGGTGGAGGGATTGTCGTGGAAAGTCCCTTTGGCTGAGAGGAGCTTCTCCTCGTCCCACGTCAGGTCGTAGGCCACGACAATGGAGGGTGCGCTGATTTCGGTCCAGGCGGCGCGGGTGAGGCGGCCCTGGGCGTCGTAGGTGAAGGTGTGGGTGTAGGAGCTGCGCCCGCCTGTGTATTCATACTCCGTGACGAGGCGCGTCACCAGTGGCGTGCCACTCTTGAAGGTGAGGGTGAGCGTTTGGTTGCCGTTACGGTAGCGACCCTCGCTGATGCGCGTCATGCCGCAGATGTTGGTGAAGCGGCCTTGCGCGTCGTACTCCACAGGCTTGCTGCCCACGGCGGTGAGCAGGTGGTAGTGCCCGTCCTTGTCCTTGATGGAGAAGACGGACGAGGGTTCTTCTTCCGGTTCTGGGGCGGCCTTGACGGTGACGGCGATGGTGGCCTTCACGTCGGGATAAAGCACGGAGGCGATGGTGACGGTGGCGGTGCCGGCGGCGACGGGGGTGATGCGCACGGACTGGTCGTCGATGAAAGCGACGGTGCAGACACTCTTGTCGGACGAGGTGCTGGAAAGGGTTATGTAACTGACTTCGGCGGGCGATGCCTTAAAGGTGGCGACAGCCGGTTCGTCGCCCACGTTCAATTCAAGCGTGCTCTGGGTGAAAGCAAGGGAAGTGACGAAACCGAAAGGCTTATCGGGTTCGTCGTCATCGTCCTTGTCGCCGCCACACGAGGCGAGCGAGAGGGGCAGGGCTACGGCCAACAGGGCGTAGGCTGCGAGGGAAAGGAACTTTTTCATTGTTGCGTTTGCGTTTTTTGAGGGTTATAAAGAAGTGTACTGGTAGGATATCTGCGAGGTGCTTTCCCAATAGGGCGAGAAGTCCTCCGTCGTGAGCAGGCCGGCGGAGTTGAGCGTGCAGGTGACGTTCTGGGAAGTGGTGTTGCCGTAGTAGAGGAGGGATCTGCTTGTGGGGAGCAAGGCGGGACCTTCGCCGAAGCAGCCGAGGGCGGAAAGGGCGGCACAAAGTTGCACGGAGAAGTTATTGGTGTAAAGGCCGGAGAACACGACCGGGGCGATGCCCATACGCTTCGTCGGGTTGGCCCGGTTGCCGCTATAGAAGAGGGTGAATTGCATGTCGGTCGCGCTGCTGTAGCGTCCCGTGGCAAAAGTACTAAGAAGTTTCTCGTCGTTCCAAGTCAGGGTGATGACTTTGGTGTTGCCCTCCTTCACGCCGTTGCTCTCCCAATCGTCGGTGCATCTCACCAGGCGGTTCTTCGAGTCGTATTGGAAATTGAGCGTCGTGATATTCCTTTGGGTGCCCTCTTTCTCAAGCACCAGCCGCTCAAGGAGGTGCGTGCCGCTCTTGAAGGTGAGCGCGAGGGTGTAGTCGCCGCCACGGAAACGCCCGTCGGCGAGGCGCGGCAGACCGGCGATGGTTTTCAGTTCGCCCTCGGCGTCGTACTCAACGGCGTAGTTGCCGACTTTGGTAAGGCGGTACTTCTTGCCGTCGGTGCCGGTGATTGCGTAGGGCTGTTCGGGCTTGGTGACGTTGAGCGTGAAGGAGGACTGGGAGCCGTCGGGGGCGATGACGCGGATGGTGGTGGTGCCTGCGGCTCGCAGGGTGATGGTGTTTCGGCTGGTGCTGGCGGCATCGGAGACGGTGGCCACGGAGGTGTTCGAACTTTCCCAGCGGGCGCCGGTGACGGCATCCTGATAGACGGAGAAACTTCCCCGGCTATAGTTCAGCAGGTGGACGTCGAGGGTGGTGCCTGCCTGCGCCTCGGCCTCGCCACCCGTGGCAGGGAACGTCTTGTGGGAGCGGTCGGGATAGGTGACGTAGAAGCCCACGTACTTCATCCTCGGCTCCTCATCGGGCTTCACCTCGCCAGCGGCCTTGACGGTGACGGCGATGGTGGCCTTCACGTCGGGATTGCTGCGGGAGGAGACGGTGACGGTGGCCGTGCCGGCGGCAAGAGGCTTGATGTAGACAGCACCGGCCACGAGTTCGTTAGCACCCTCGGCGTCAAAGCGGGCGGTGCAGACGGACGGGGCACTGCTGCTGACAAGCATCGTCTTGTCGGTGGCTGTAGAAGGGTTGTATAAGCAGATTGTGCCGCCCTCATCGCTGCCGGCGGTGAGAGTCAGTTCCGTATCGGAAAGGATGATCTGGGTCACGGCGACCTTTTCCGTATCGTCGTCGTCCTTGTCGCTGCCGCAGGCGGCGAGAGCCACGGGCAGGGCTACGGCGAGGAGCGCATAGGCTGCGAGGGTGAGGAACTTTTTCATTGTCGTGGGTTTATGAGTTTCTTAGTTTGTGAGTTTGCTCGTTGTGTGGTATTTTGTTTAACTTTGCAGGCGTAAAACCTAAACGGGATAAGTTATGACTGCCGTACAACTACAAGCGATGAACACGCAGATTTGGCACGATATGGCCGAGCTCTCCGACAGCGAGAAACTGATGAGCCGTGTGGCGAAGTACCTGCGCCGCCTTGTGAAGGAGAAGAATGACCCGACGCTGATGACGCGCGAGGAGTTCTTCGCGAAGATTGACCGCGCCGAAGAGCAGTACCGCCGTGGCGAGTATACCGAGCAGTTGCCGGGTGAGAGCGTAGAGGACATGCTAAAGCGTTGCGGCTATGCAGTATAGTCTCCGCTACACGCCCGAAGCCAACGTCGGCCTTGCGCAGCTCCGCAAGAGCGAGCCAAAAGCCTTCAAGAAGGCTGTGCGCCTGCTGGCCGAACTGCAATCCTCTCCGCGCACGGGTACCGGACACCCTGAACCTCTGAAGGGTTCGCCCGAAGGCCGCTGGAGCAGAAGGATTACGAAGAAGCACCGCCTTGTCTATCAGATACTGGACACGGAAGTGGTTGTCCTCGTGCTTTCCGCCTACGGTCACTACGAAGACCGATAGTCCGCTCCCCGCTGCGCCGCACACGCTCCCCCGCCCTCGCTGAAGGGCGGGGGAGTTTTGCGTGGTGGGGGTGTGGCGGCGGGTCATTACTTCTTCTTGTACTCGGTGTAGCTGTAGTTGGTGGTATATTCGTAGTTGGTAGAGTCGTGGTACTTGTACTGCGTGAGCAGGCCGGCGGCGTTGTGGGTGAGGCCGTAGGAACGGGTTTGATTATTGTCGCTGTTGGTGTTGTCCACATAGCTGCGGCTCTTGAGCTGGTGCTTCGTGCCCTTCATGCCCCAATTGAGGGCTTCAAAGTTGCCGGGGAGAAATTCGTCGTAGAGGCGTCCGTCGGTGTTTTCAACGGTTAAGTAGTTATACGTTCTAACATCGTCGTACGTACCGCTGTAGGTTCTGCCGTCGGTATACTTGCTGCTCCACGTACCTTTTCGGGTAATCTTCGATATGTCGCCGTCCCTCCAGGTGTAAGTGTAGGTGTATTCGTAGGTTCTGGTCTCATCGGATGATTTCGAAGTTTGTGTGTATTTGTAGCCTGCTATGCCGTTGGCGCCGTAGGAGATAATGTAGCTGGCGTAGCCCTCTGAATCGCTGTCTTTCCAGGTGTGGTAGATAGTGGTAAGCTGGCCTTTGTCGTTGAGGTTGTACTGGTAGTCGTCGGTGAGGCTCCTGAGGCGGCTTGCGCTCCATTCGTAGTCGCCGTAGTACTCAACCCACTGGCCGTTGTAGGTGATGTCGTAGGGATAGGTGCCATATTTGCCGATGCCTTCGTAGTGCGTCAGCAGGTAGTACTTCCCGTCGGTGCCTTTCCTAAGGCCGCTGAGGGCGGTGGCGTGGGGCGGGGTCTCGGTGGTGGGGTCCCAGGTGTCTTCGGGGTCGGGGGTGCTGGGCGTTTCGGGTTCGTCGTCATCGTCCGAACCGCAGGCGGTGAATGTAAGGGGCAGGGCTACGGCCAACAGCGCGTAGGCTGCGAAGGTAAAGAATTTTTTCATTGTTATGAGTTTTTGAGTTTCTTGGTTTGTTAGTTTATCACCCGTTGGCGGAATTATTGAACTTGTTCAATTTTGATATAAATTTTGATGAATTTCTTCGACGAGCGAAGCGAGTAGAACTCGGTTACTGCGCGAAGCGCATAAAAAGTTGTCGCCTACGGCGAGAAATTTTACAAAATTAAATTCAAAATTATTCAAAATCCGCATTATTGTACTAATTCCGCCAACGCGTTTTATTAGTTTGCTCTTACGCGGGTAAAACGGCCTGAAAGGCCAGCGAGCGCACAGCCCAGGGCAACGCCCTGGGGCGGGACGGATGTCTATCCCCGCCCTGTAAGGGCAAAAGCGTGCTGCATGAAATGCTTTTGCCCTTACAGGGCGGATTTTGTGTGTGCCGCTTCCCCAGGGCGCTGCCCTGGGCTAACAGCTGTTGGCCTTTCAGGCCGTGGCCGTGCCGAAACCTTCATTGCAAAATAGCCAAACGTTTGGTTTTATGGTCAGTTGTGGTATGCCTCAAGGTCGGCGGAGACGTCGACGGAAGTGGGGTCTACGTATTGGTGGTTGGAGCGGTGGATGAAAGTCCAGCCGGTAGGGTTGACGTCGTTGCGCTGGCTGGCATCCTCCTCGTCCACCACTTTGATGTAGACGCCCACGTTGCCATGGCGCGTGTATTGGATAACTTTAGGGAGTTTTTGCTCCGGGCCATCGATGGTGAAGGTGATGGTGCCCTGCGAGGGGTCGCCCCAGGTGCTGTTGACGTTGAAGGTGATGGCGGCGGTGGGGAGGTTCACGTACCTCAGATCCACGTTGACCCACTTGCCTTGAAGTTTCTTGTCCTTGAGCAGCGGGCTGTCCTTCGCAGCGTCGCCTATGTGCATCACCAGCGTGGGCTTCATCGTGCGTTCACCCGTGGCGGTAAAGCGCAGGCGCAAGGGCTGGTCCATACACTTGACGAGTTCGGCGTAGAAGGCGTTGTTGTTCTTAGGGATGATGTTGCCTGTCACCTCGTCGCTCATCTCCTGCGTCAGCACGTAGACAAAGCTCTTTTCGGCGAAGTTGTTGGTGCTGGTCAGCACGCTGGAGGTGGGAGCCGTGCCCGTGCCCTTCCACTCCTCCGTGCCTCCATAAACGTAGGTGTAGTTGGCTTCGTAGGTGGGGCTGGAGGAACCGGCACGGTCGAGCATGCCGAAAACGGTCAGGCTGCGCCCGCCGCGCGTGATGCCTGTGCTGACAGACGAGCCGGTTTTCGACCAACCGTAGGGCACGCTGTTGCTGCCCTTGCCCAGCAGACCGGCGTAGAAGAAGCCGCGCAGGTAGTCGAGGTCGATGTCCGCAAGCGTCTCGAAGCCGTAGAGCGCCTGCGGCTCCCACTGGGCGGCGGGGTTGCTGTCCGAGGCGCCAATTTCGTTGACGTCGTACTGCCACTCGAACATCGTGCGCTCCAATGCGTTCTGCTTGTGCGTCTGGGTGTAGGCCACGCGGGTAAGTTTGTCACCGCTCCAGGTGAGTACGTAGGTGTAAGTCTCGGTTGCGCTGCTGCCCACCGTCGTCTGGCTGACGACGAACTTCTGGAGGTGCTGACCGCTGTAGGAGGCCGTGATGTCGTGGTCCACCTTCGTGCCGTTCCGCTCCGTCTTGGTGAACTGCATACGCGAGAGCAGGCCCTGCGCGTTCCACTCGTAGGTGGGGCGGTAGCGGTAGCCGTCGTAGAGCGGGTTGCCGTTGTTGTCGCAGAAGTCCACAAAGAGATTCGAGGCTTTCAGGCTGATGACGGTCATGTCGTTCTTCGCCGCGTCCTCGTACCAGATGGTGCTGAGGCTGCGGTATCCGTTGGCATCGGCGTCGGCGTAGGCCAGGCTTATCTCCGGCTCATCGTTCGCGTCACCGCCGTTGGTGTTGATGCCACGGTGTTCCTTGACAGTCTTGAGCAGGTAGTCCGCTCCGTCCGTGCCGGTGAGGTGGCCCGCCGCGACGAGCATCGTGCCGGGCACCTGTTCGGGCTGGGCCGGGTTGTCGGGGTTGTCGGGCGTGTCGTCGTCATCGCCGCCGCAGGCGGCAAACGTAAAGGGCAGGGCTACGGCCAACAGCGCGTAGGCTGCGAGGGTGAGGAACTTTTTCATAGGGAGTGTTTTTGAGTTTCTTAGCTTGCTCTTACGCGGGAAAACGGCCTGAAAGGCCGTGGCCGTGCGCCAAGGGAACTTTGTGTCGGTATGTGGCGGCGGTGCAGCATTGTTAATTAGGAAAAGAACGAGGGCGCTCCATATTATATATACGCGCACTTGGCGTCACTCGTCGTCGCCCGTGAAGAGGGTGAAAGTGTAGGTCGTTCCGTCAGGGCGCTGGAGCGCAAAGCGGTTGAGGTCGTGGTTGCCATTTTCGTCGGCGGGGAAATTCCAGTTCCACGTGCCGATGTCTTCGTTGTTGTGGAGGTTACGCAGGGTGACGGTGCCGAGCCAGGGACGCTTGGCATTCTGCTTGATCGTGCCCTCGTAGTTAGGATACATTTCGGTGACGATTTCGTGGTCCACCTCGTGCAAGACGTATATGTTAATCTTAGAAGGATTGAGAGGGTCGAGATTGCGGATGGTGACGTACTCGTGGTCAAATTTGCCCTCGAAGAGTTTATCAGGGCTTTCCGTCATCCATTGGGAACTGTACGTCAGTTCTTTGAAGCGGGTTTTGTCAAAGGACTCTTTGTCGTCATCGTCGCTTCCGCAGGCGGTGAACGTTAGGGGCAGGGCTACGGCCAACAGCGCGTAGGCTGCGAGGGTGAAGAAATTTTTCATAAAGCTATAAAGTGATGTTTGCAAAAAGAACTTCTCGCGCGCGTGCGTATTATAAAATACGACACGTCCGCCCTCTATTTTAGAGAGGACAGACGTGCCGCCAGCGCACCTTGCTCAAGGCGCGCATTTTGTTGTGTTTGAGCGTTTTACTATAGGGGGGGGGGGGGAAATCGCATTCCACCTGGCGTTTAACCAACAGCAAGCGCCGGAACAGCCTTAAACGCGAATTTTTACGCGGGGTTAGCATCGCCGACGCGTAATACAGGTGGCAAGTTGTCGTTTGCCGCCTGCGGACGAAAGGGTTTCGGTTGCAGGATGTGTGGGTTGTGGGTTATCAGTTATTGGTTGTGGACAGCAAATGGCGGGCTGTGGGCGCGGCCAATGCCATCACGCAGCAAAAATAGACAAAACTCTTTAAGAAACAAGGTCTAACGGGGATAAAAATGGTAAAGGAGCCTTCAAAAGACAGTCCGAGCGGGCGTGCATGTGCGTTTTTCTGTTAGGAAAAAAATGTTTCCTGAGCAGCATCATCAATTTGTGGCTTGTAAATTTTCGGCGTACACCAAGAAGATAGTATTTAACCCCACTGAAAAACTCCGCCGTGGCTTTCAATTCTCAAAATTAAGCCTTAATTTGTACAAACTAAGGCTTAATTTCGCCAAACTTAGGCTTAGTTTGTAGAAACTTAGGCTTAATTTGGAGAATTAGCCCAAGAAAGAAAGTTTTTGCAAGCCCACAGATAGGAGTTGCGGGGAAGATCGTGGCGATTGGAAAGGCTGCAAGATGCAGAGAGCAAGGAAATGGAGGATAATGGCGGCGAAAGACGGTCGGCAGAACGCCCTGCCAGCCACGACAAAAGAGGGAAAAAGAAAGATAAGAGCGGGATTTTGGCGGTATTTCAGACTAAATTCGTACTTTTGTGCGCTTTTTAAGCATTCCGTAGTAACATCTCATACACCAATATGGCATTAGACGACAGAATCATCAACGTCAATATCGAGGAGGAAATGCGCTCCTCCTACATTGACTACTCCATGTCCGTAATCGTGGCCCGCGCCCTGCCCGACGTGCGCGACGGCTTCAAGCCCGTGCACCGCCGCATCCTCTACGGTATGGACCAAATCGGCAACACGCACGACAAACCCACCAAGAAGAGCGCCCGTATCGTGGGCGAGATACTGGGTAAGTACCACCCCCACGGCGACAGCAGCGTCTACGGCGCGCTGGTGCGTATGGCGCAGGACTGGAACATGCGCTACACGCTCGTCGACGGGCAGGGCAACTTCGGCTCGATGGACGGCGACAGCCCCGCCGCCATGCGTTACACCGAGGCGCGCCTCTCGCTGCTCGGCGAGGCCATGATGCAGGACATCGACAAGGAGACCGTCGACATGCAGAACAACTTCGACGACACCCTGACCGAGCCCACCGTGCTGCCCACGCGCATCCCCAACCTGCTCGTGAACGGCGCCAGCGGCATCGCCGTCGGCATGGCCACCAACATCCCCACCCACAACCTCAGCGAGGTCATCGACGGCTGCGTGGCCTACATCGACAACCCCGACATCGACGTGCCGGGCCTGATGCAGTTCGTCAAAGCCCCCGACTTCCCCACTGGCGGCTACATTATGGGTATGCAGGGCGTGCGCGACGCCTACGAAACCGGGCGCGGGCGCATCGTCATCCGCGCCAAGACCGAGATTGAGAACACGCCCACGCACGACAAGATTGTCGTCACCGAAATCCCCTACGGCGTCAATAAGGCCGAACTCATCCGCCACATCGCCAACCTGGTCGGCGAAAAGAAGATTGACGGCATCAGCAACGTCAACGACGAGAGCGACCGCGAGGGAATGCGCATCGTCGTCGACCTGAAGCGCGACGCCAACAGCGGCGTGGTGCTCAACAAACTCTTCAAGATGACCGCCCTACAGAGCAGCTTCTCCGTGAACTGCATCGCCCTGTGCCACGGCCGTCCCAAACTGCTCACGCTGCGCGACTGCATCGGCCAGTTCGTCGAGCACCGCCACGACGTCACCATACGCCGCACGCAGTACGAACTGCGCAAGGCCCAGGAGCGCGCCCACATCCTCGACGCCCTCATCATCGCCAGCGACAACATCGACGAGGTGGTGCGCATCATCCGCTCCTCGCGCACGCCGCAGCAGGCGCAGGAACGCCTGATGGAACGCTTCAGCTTCGACGAGGTGCAGGCCAAGGCCATCGTCGACATGCGCCTCGCCCAGCTCACCGGCCTGCAGCAGGAGAAGTTGCACCAGGAATACGACGAACTGATGAAGCGCATCGAGTTCTACAACCTCATCCTGAGCGACGACAGCGTGTGCCGCAAGGTGATGAAGGACGACCTCATCGAAGTCAAGGAGAAGTACGGCGACGCCCGCCGCAGCGAAATCCTGCTCAGTGCCGAGGAGTTCAACCCCGAGGACTTCTACGCCGACGACGAGATGGTCATCACCCTCTCCCACCTGGGCTACATCAAGCGCACGCCCCTCACCGAATACCGCCAGCAGGCGCGCGGCGGCATGGGAAGCCGCGGCAGCGCCTCGCGCGACGGCGACTTCATCGAGCACCTCTACCACGCCACGATGCACAACACGATGCTGTTCTTCACAGCCCGCGGACGCTGCTACTGGCTCAAGGTCTACGACATCCCCGAAGGCGCCAAGAACAGCAAGGGACGCGCCATCCAGAACCTCCTGCAAATCGAACCCGGCGACAGCGTCAGCGCCTGCCTCCAGATACGCAAACTGGGCGACGCCGAGTTCTGCGCCAGCCACTTCGTCTGCTTCGCCACCCGCCTCGGCCTCGTCAAGAAAACCTGCCTCAGCCTCTACAGCCGCCCCCGCGCCAACGGCATTATGGCCATCAACATTCGCCCCGAGGACGAGGTGGTCAGCGTCATCCTCACCAACGGCGACAACGAACTCGTACTGGCCAGCCGCAACGGCAAGGCCATACGCTTCCACGAAAACCTCGTGCGCCCCATGGGACGTGTCAGCACCGGCGTGCGCGGCATGAGGATTGACGACGACGGCGAGGACGGCCTCGTGGGCATGATTGCCGTCAACGACCCCCAGCGCGAGACCATCCTCGTGGTCAGCGAGAAGGGCTACGGCAAGCGCACCGACGTCGACGAATACCGCGTCTTCACCGGGCGCGGCGGCAAGGGCGTCCGCACGCTCAACGTCACTGAGAAGACCGGCAAGGTCATCGCCCTGCGCGTCGTCATCGACGAGATTGACCTGATGATCATCAACAAGAGCGGCATCACGCTGCGTATGCACGTCGACGAGATACGTGCCACCGGGCGTGCCACACAGGGCGTGCGCATCATCAACCTCGAAAAGCGCGGCGACACCATCAGCAGCGTCTGCCCCGTAGCCCGCGCCGAGGACGAAGAGACCGAGACCACAGAGGCCGCCGACGGTGTTGCCGTTAAAGCCACAGAGGCTGCGTCCGCCGAGGGCATAGAGGCACTTCCCGCCGCCCCCGAGGCCAAAGCCTCAGAGGCTCCCGCCCTCCCCGAACAGCCCACCCTGTTCTAAGGCCTCCTTGTTGTGTTTGTTGCTGCATCGTAGCAACCCCACGCAACGCCCAGCCAACAGATAAACCCAGCAACAGATGAACTGATTAACTCATAAAGCCATGAAAAAACAACTGCTCACCCTCGCGCTTGCGGTGATGGCCATCGCCGCCACGGCGCAGAACTCGGCTATCTACAAGATAGACGAACTCATCCAGAAAGGCCAGCTTGGTGCAGCTGCTTCGCTCGCCGACGAAATCTTGGCCAACCCCAAGACGACTAAGTTCCAAGAAGTTTACAACAAAGCGGGCCAGGTGCAAATCATGCAGTTCACGCCCGAACTCATACAAGCTTCGCAGGGAATGCCTTTCGATACGCTCACGTTCTGCACTGGTGTGGATCGCGCCGTGAAGTATTACACCAAAAGTTTCGAAGCCACGCAAGGCGTTGACGCCAAAGGCAAGCCCAACAAGTCCGACAAGAAGATTGCCGAGGACACGCACCAGCGCCTTCTCGCTATGGTAGACTTCTACAACTATGCGGCCATGTTTGTCTATGCTAACGGCGACAAAGACAACGCCCTGCGCTACTTCCAGAGCTATGTGGACTACCCGAAGAATCCCGCTTTCAGCCCAGAAGAGCGCGACTCGCTGAACCTTGCCAACAAGGAGAACTACGCCCAGACGCGCTACAACCTCTGTATGCTCTATTACACCAAGAAGGACTGGCCGAAACTCCTTGCCAACGCCCCGGCAGCCCTTGAGGACCACTTCAACAACCACGACATATACGTAGCCCTCGAGAATGCTTATCTTGAAATGGGCGACAGCGCCAAGTGGGAAGAAACCCTCATTGACGCCGCCACGCTTGAGGGCGACGCAGGCTTCTCCGACGAGCTGATAGGCTACTACTACACCAACCATCTCTCGGAAAAAGCCACGACGCTTGTGAACAACATGACGGCGCAGCGTCCCAACGATGCGATGACGTGGTACATCAAAGGCTGTGTGGAAAACGACCTCAACAACGACATCGAAGCCGCCCGTGAAGCCTATCGCCACTGTCTGGCCATCGACCCGGCATTCCTGCGCGCGAACATCAATATGGGCGTGACCTACAACAACGAGATTGCCCGCCGTGCCGCCAACCACGAGTTCGACAACGCCAACCGTGGCATGTACAGCCGCGACACAAAGGACATCTTCATGCAAGAAACACGCACCATCCGCGACCTCTACCTTGAGTCGTGTAAATACTTTGAAGCTGCCCGCAACGCCGCGCCCGACCAGCCGCGCGAATGGGGACGCAAACTGCAGGGCGTGTATGCGCAGCTGCGTCTTCTCCATGAAAACCTCGACGAGAAAGACGTGGCCAAGCAGTACGAAGAGAAGTACGACGAAGTAACCAAAATCTGCGACGCCATGTAAACTGGCACGTTCCCCCTACCCTCCTATCCACAAAGACGCAAAGTCTCGCAAAGTTCCCTTTGCGTCGCTTCGCGTCTTTGTGTGAAGGAGCGGCGTCCCACACAAAAAACTCCGACCTTTGCGCAAATACCTCTACATATTCTTCTTATTCACTGCCCTGACGGCCACAGCCCAAAAGACGGTAAGCCCTAAGAAAGCATACAAGCCCGTGCGCACCGCGCTCAAGGCAGGCAAGGCTACCGACGCGCTAACGGCCATCAACAAGTTGGCCGCCGACAGCGTCTACTGCGGCGACCCGAAGCTCTATGCCTACGGCATTGATGCCGAGCAGCTGCTTTGCGAAAGCTACAACGAGAAGATGTATCTCTCGCAAAAGATTGACACGGCGCAGTTCTTTGCCGCGAATTACGAGCTTTGCCGTTTCATCCTCCGTTGCGACACCGCCGAGCTGAAGAACGCCGCTACGCAAGGCCGCACTGGCACAGACGCTTCCCCGCTCCCCTATCGTCGGCAGAACCGCCACCTGTTGCAGCAATACTATCCCAACCTCAGTGCCGCTGCCCGTTTCCACTACGCCAAGCGGCAGTACGCCGAGGCGCGCCGCTACTTCGCTTACGTTTTCGGGCTGCCACGCCACGCCATCTGGGGAGGCGACACAGCCGTCACGCAGACCAAAACGTACCACGAGAACCGCTACCTCGACTTCCGCTGTATGTACGAGTTGAAACAGTACGCCGACATGCCCGCCTGCGCCGCGCCCCTGCTCGCCGACAGCGCGCTCCACCAGAGCGTGCTCGACATGCTCGTCACCGCAGCCCGCGAGCGCGGCGACAGCGCCGACTACATACGCCTCGTCCGCCAAGGGCTTGACGAGCAGCCCGGGCGTATGGAGTACTTCGCCGTGCTGGCCAACTACTTCACCGCCCGCGGCCTCTACGGCGAGACCGTGGCGATGACCGACACGCTCTTGGTGCGCGACCCCATGAACCGCTACTACCTGCTCAGCCGCTGCCTCGCCCTGTTCGACATGGGGCGGCTCGACGACAGCAAGGTGGCCGCCGAACGACTGCTCAGTGTTGACAGCACCGCCGCCGAGGCCCACTACATCCTGGGCTACTACTATTTCCAGCAGGCCGAGGCCGTCGAACTGCCGCGCCAGACGCGCAGCGCACTCTACCGCTCCGCCAAGCAGCGCCAGGCCGACCTATACGCCGAGGCCCGGCCCCACGTCGAGCAGTTCCGCCAGGCCATGCCCGAGGAGCAGGAACGCTGGGCGCCGATGCTCTACAAGATATACCTCAACCTCAACCTCGGGCGCGAGTTTGAGGAGATAGAACGCTTGATTGGCGGACTGCCATTGCCGCCCGCCTGATTTCAAACTCCCAGTCCCTAATCCGCCCCGTGTGCCTGGCTTTGGCAAACGCCTGCCTGGCTTTGGCAAACGTCTGCCTGGCTTTGGCAAAAAAAGTGAAGCGCGCCCGCGACGGCCAATAAGCGCACCGATTTACGCCGTCAAGCCTTGATTTTCGACCACTACCGATGAACCCACTCCTCACCCCACCCGCCACGCCCCACGGAGCGTTCCCCTTCGACCGCATCACGCCTGCCGACATCGAGGAGGCCGTCCGCGAGGGTATGGCCCGCCACCGCGCCGAGGTGGAGCGCATAGCCACCGACCCCGCAGCCCCCACCTTCGAGAACACCATCGTTGCGCTGGAGCGCAGCGGGCGCCTGCTGGCCGATGCCGAGGCCGTGCTGCACAACCTCTTCAGCGCCTGCACCGACGACGCCCTCGACGCCCTCACCGAACGCCTCGCGCCCGTCACCGCCCGCCACTACACCGAGCTGGCCCTCGACCCGCGCGTCTTCGCCCGCGTCAAGGCCGTCCATGACGCCCGCCCCCGGCTCGACGATGAGGACGCCACCTTGCTGCGCGACACCTACGAGGGCTATGTGCGCAGCGGCGCCCTGCTCGACGACGACGGCAAGGCGCGCCTCAAAGCCATCAACGAGCGCCTGGCCCAGCTCACCATGCGCTTCTCGCAGAACCACCTCAAGGAGACCAACGCCTTCACCCTCCACCTCGCCGACGAGACCGACCTCGACGGCCTCACGCCCGACCAGCGCACACGCGCCGCCGAGGAGGCCGCGCGACAGGGCAAACAAGGTTGGGCCGTCACGCTCCACGCGCCCAGTTACGGCCCCTTTATGGCCTACAGCACGCGCCGCGACCTGCGCCGCAAACTCTACATGGCCTACCAGACGCAGTGCACGCACCCGGGCGAGACGTGCAACCTGCCGCTGGTGCCCGAACTCGTGAACCTGCGCCTGGAGCGCGCCCAACTGCTGGGCTACAAAAACCACGCCGAATACGCCCTGGCGCGCCGCATGGCCGCCCGTCCCGCAAGCGTCTACGGCCTGCTCGACAGCCTCATCGAGGGCTACAAGCCCGCCGCCCTGCGCGAACTCGACGACGTGGCCGAGAAAGCCCGCCGCACCGAGGGCGACGCCTTCACGCTGCAGCCCTGGGACTACGCCTACTACTCACGCCTGCTCAAACAGGAGCGCTACGACCTCGACCCCGAGATGCTGCGCCCCTACTTCGAACTATCGCGCGTCAAGGCCGGCGTCTTCGGCCTGGCCGAACGCCTCTACGGCATCACGCTGCGCCCCGCAGCCGATGTGCCCGTCTACCACCCCGACGTCGAGGCTTACGAAGTCTACGACCGCGACGGCGCGTTCCTCGCCCTGTTCTACTACGACCCCTTCCCGCGCCCCAACAAGCAGAGCGGCGCGTGGATGACCGACTACCGGCCCCAGTGGCGCGACGCCGAGGGCACCGACCACCGGCCCCACGTCGCCGTCGTGACCAACTTCACACCGCCCACGGCCTCCAAGCCCTCGCTGCTCACACTCGGCGAGGTCGAGACGCTGCTCCACGAGTTCGGACACGCCCTCCACGGCATCTTCGCCGCCACGCGCTACGCCTCGCTCAGCGGCACGAACGTCTACTGGGACTTTGTGGAACTGCCCTCGCAGTTTATGGAGAACTACGCCGTGGAGAAGGATTTTCTCGACACCTTCGCCCGCCACTACGAAACGGGCGAGCCGCTGCCCGCCGACCTCGTGCGCCGCATCCGCCAGAGCCGCAACTTCGGCGTGGCCTACGCCTGTATGCGCCAGGTGTCGTTCGGACTGCTCGACATGGCGTGGTACGACCGCACCGAACCTTTCCGGGGCGACGTCGCCGCCTTCGAGCGCGAGGCGTGGCAGCGCGCGCAACTGCTGCCGCCCCCTTCGGAGTGCTGCATGACGGTGCAGTTCGGCCACATCATGACCGGCGGCTACAGCGCGGGCTACTACAGTTACAAGTGGGCCGAGGTGCTCGACGCCGACGCTTTTGCCGCCTTCACCGAGGAGGGCATCTTCAACCCCGCCACCGCCGCCCGCTTCCGCCGCTGCGTCCTCTCGCAGGGCGGCACGCGCCACCCCGCCGACCTCTACCGCGACTTCCGCAGCCAGGCTCCCACCATCGAGGCCCTGATGAGGAGGGACGGGATTGTGTAAGGGCACTTGTTCGTGCTTTGTTCCCTTTTGCTTCACGCTGTCAAAGGGATTATTGCTATTTTTGCCACCAAAGACGTTCACAGTTATGACCACAGCCACTCGCAACCGCATCCACCGCACGCCGATGGCGCCCTACGTCTCTTTGATGGAGGGTATGAGCCGCAGCGATATGCAGGTAGTTGTCACCTTCCTGCAAGAAGCCATTAGAGACAAGGCCCACCGCCGCACCGCCCCCAAGGCTAAGCCCGTCTCGCTGGCAAACATCACTGCCCCCAACCTGCGCTGGTTTATTGAGAACGACCTGCGCCCCGATTGGCACACCCACAAAAACTTGTGGGACGAACTCACCGACGACCAGCGCGCATTGGCCGAGCGCCTCAACCTGACACCCGATGACATAGACGAGCGCACATTCAGCCTGCTGACACGATGATGAAAGTCTTTCTTGACACAAACATCCTGCTTGACATCACTCTCCGTCGTCAGCATTTTGCAGAGGCCGTCGAGGTGTGGCAGGGAGGTTTTGAGGGGAACTATGAAGTTTGCGCGTCCGCTCTATCCTTTGCTAATGCGGCCTATATCATGCGCAAGTGGCCACAATTTGCCCGAAACGAGGTCTTGCTGCATCTTGCAGATAACATCACCATCCTTCCACTGGAGGACGGACAGATTAAGGAGGGTTTAGCCAGACCCGCTCCCGATTTTGAGGATACCCTCCAGTATCTAGTGGCAAAGGCATATGGTTGCGATACGATTGTGACCTACAACAAGCGCGATTTCCTGGGTTTCGGCGATATGCAAATCCTTACCAGCGAGGAGTTTCTCCTGTCCCAAAAGCGACAATAAACGATTATCCTTTATGCAAAAGCACCACAACCTTGACCTGCGCTACCTGCGCATGGCGCGCATCTGGGCCGAGAACTCCTACTGCCGGCGCCGGCAGGTGGGCGCGCTTATCGTGAAGGACAAGATGATTATCAGCGACGGCTACAACGGCACGCCCAGCGGCTTTGAAAACGTCTGCGAGGACGAGCACGGCCTGACGAAGCCCTACGTCCTCCACGCCGAGGCCAACGCCATCACCAAGATAGCGCGCTCGGGCAACAACAGCGACGGCGCCACCCTCTACGTCACCGACGCCCCCTGCATCGAGTGCGCCAAACTCATCATACAGGCCGGCATACGCCGCGTGGTCTACTGCCGCGAATACCGCCTGCGCGAGGGCCTCGACCTCCTGGAGCGCGCGGGCATCGAGGTCGTCTACATCCCCCTGCCGCAGACGGAAGTTAATCAGTAAATCAGTTGTTCTGTTAATCAGTAGGCGGGTTGATAAGTTAATCAGTTGATAAGTTGATTAGTTAATCAGTTGGCTGTCGCTGTCCGTTGGTGCTGTTGACTTTCCATTTTGAAACCGCGCTTGCCCACATTCGGCTTCTAACTCCCCTTTAACTCCTCTTTAACTCCCCTCATAACCCTTTCCCTTGATGTCCCCCCGTTCCCCCCGTTTCGTTCCCCTTATGGTCGCCGTCGGCGTGGTCGTCGGCATCATCATCGGCAGTTTCTACGCCAACCACTTCGCCAGCGGCAGGATGAGCGTCATCAACTCCTCCGGCAACAAAATCAACGACCTGCTCCACCTCGTCGACGACTACTACGTCGACACCGTCGACGTGGGCGACCTCGTGGAAAAGGCACTGCCCAAAATCCTGCAGGAACTCGACCCCCACAGCACCTATGTCAGCGCGCGCGACGCCGAGGCGTCCATGCAGGAACTCAAAGGCAGTTTCAGCGGCATCGGCGTGCGCTTCACCATCTACGACGACACCGTCTGCGTGGTGCGCGCCATCGCGGGCGGACCCTCCGAGCGCGCGGGCGTCAAGGCTGGCGACCGCATCGTGGCCGTCGACGGCAGGCCATACGTCGGCGAGAAGGTGAACAACGACACCACCATGCGCCTGCTCAAAGGACCCAAGGACAGCCGCGTGCGCCTCACGCTGTGGCGACCCCTCGAACAACGCCGCCTCGACGTCACCGTGACGCGTGGCGACGTGCCACTGCAAAGCGTCGACGCAGCCTATATGGTCGACAAAACGACGGCCTACATCCGCATCAGCACCTTCTCCGAAACCACCTACAACGAGTTCATCACCGCCATGGCACGCCTGCGCGGCGAGGGGATGCAGTCGCTTGTCATCGACCTGCGCGGCAACCTCGGCGGCTATATGTCGCCAGCCGTCAAGATTGCCAACGAGTTCCTGCCCCGCAAGAGCCTCATCGTCTACACGCAGGGACGCACCATGCCGCGCGAGGACTACAACAGCGACGGGCGCGGCGCCTACCAGTCGCTGCCACTCGTCGTGATGGTCGACGAAACGTCGGCCTCGGCCAGCGAAATACTCGCCGGCGCGCTCCAGGACAACGACCGCGCCACCATCGTCGGTCGCCGCTCGTTTGGCAAGGGACTTGTGCAGGTGCCCATCGAGTTCCGCGACGGTTCGATGATACGCCTCACCAAGGCGCGCTACTACACACCCTCGGGCCGCTGCCTGCAAAAGCCCTACACGCCCGGCGATGAGGACGAGTACGAGAAAGACCTCGTGCTGCGCGAAGTCAGCGGCGAGTACTACTCGCCCGACAGCATACGCCACTCCGAGGATAAGTATACCACCCGCCACGGGCGCACCGTCTACGGCGGTGGAGGCATCATCCCCGACGTCTTCACCCCGCGCGACACCACCGCCTTCACGCCCTACCTGCGCGAGGCCGTGATGCGCGGCCTCACGGGACGCTTTGCCTTCAGCTACGTCGACAGCCACCGCCGCGCCTTCAACGCCTACGCCACGTCGTCCGAACTGCTGCGCCACCTCGAACGCCAGCCCCTCGTCAGCCTCTTCACAGCCTTTGCCGACAAGAGCGGACTGGCGCCCAACGCCGCGCAGATAGGCCGCAGCCGCTCCCTCCTGTTGCAGTATCTCACCACCGGCATCATCGTCGACCTTTTCGACGAGCAGGATGCCGTGCGCTACGCCAACGGCAACGACCCCGCCGTGCAGCGCGCGCTCCAGATTATACGCGAGGGCAAAGCAGATCCCACCGCGACGGAATAGCCGCCACGATGCCCGATTTTATGCCGCCTACCGCCCAGCCCGCCGCCCCTTTGGACAAACCCACCTTGCGCCACCACATTCGCGCGCTGAAGCGCGGGCAGACCGCTACGCAGTTGCGCGAGTGGTCTGCGCTGTTGGCCGATGCCCTGGCCACTCACCCTTGGTTTGTGGCCGCACGGAGCGTGATGCTCTTCGCCTCCCTGCCCGACGAACCCGACACGTCGTCGCTCCTCAGTGCTTTCGCCGCAAGCAAACGCCTCTTTCTGCCCGCCGTGGTAGGCGACGAAATCGAGGTGCGCCGCTACAGCCCCGATAATGTGCTTACCACTGGAGCCTATGGCATTAGCGAACCGACGGGCGATGTGCTCCACGACCTCGCGGAGTTGGACTTGATTGTCGTGCCGGGCGTAGCGTTCGACCCCGAAGGCCACCGCCTTGGGCGTGGGCGCGGCTACTACGACCGCCTCTTTGCCCGCGCTGACGCACAGCCCCCCTCCCCTACCCGCCCACGCCGCTTGGGCTACGCCTTTCCGTTCCAGATTCTGCCGCACGTCCCCTCAGAACCACACGACGCGCTGATGGACACCGTGCTGACGCTGTGAAACAAGCGCTGCAAGCCATGAAAATCCCGCCTTGTAGCTTTTAATTCTGCAAATTAAGCCTAAGTTTCTACAAATTAAGGCTTAGTTTGGCGAAATCAAGGCTTAGTTTGTACAAATTAAGGCTTAATTTGCAGAATTAGTCCGCTGTAAAAAGTTTTTAGCCCGCCCCGGTTGGTTTCCGGAGCGGGCTAAGTGTTTGTTTATACGGCTTTGCTCAGGCCGGTCGCAAGCGCTGGGCGGCAAGGTGGCCATGGGCGTCAAGACGCAGCGTTGATAGGCGGGCATCAATAGCCCACGGGGTGGTTGAGCAGCAGCATCGTCGTTTCGGGAAGGCCAAGCGCCTCGCGCAGCGCGGCTTCGTCCATCGTCATGCGCGCCACGGTCTTGAGGCCGAGGGCTGTGCAGGCGAGGTAGATGTTTTGGCTCACGTAGCCCGCGTCGACCGTGCCCATCCGCTCGGCGTTGCGCGGAAACTTGGTCAAGTCGCTCGCAAGCAGAAGGGAGATAGGGGCTGTGGCGGCAAACTCCTGTCGGCTGGCCACGGACTTGCGCACGTCGCACTCGGACACCTGGCGCAGCGCATTGTCCTTGGGTTGGTAGAGCCACACACCGTCGTGACGGCACACGTAGACAAGAATGTCTTGACGGTTCATAGCCGAGGGGGCGGTGATTTTGCCGTCGGCGGAACTGATGCCGCAGGCGGCCCAGAGCAGGTTGGACAACACTTGGTCGGGCACGGCGCGCGTGGCATCGTACTCGCGCACGGAGCGGCGGGAGTGGAGCGCCTCGGCGAGGCTCATGGCGTCGGGGAACTGTGGGGCGGGAAGCGGCAAGACGGTCTGCGCGCCACACGCCAATGCCCCGGCGATGAACAGCACCGGCAGCAGGGAAACGAATCGTGGTTTCATCGGTGTGTGAGTTTGGGTTCGTATTGACAGGCAAAGGTGCAAATAAATTCCAGAAAAGGCAAGTGCACCCGCCGGAAAGCACGCGAAACGCGCTAAAACCCGCGTGGCGGCACGCTATGTCGGCGGAAAAGCGTAATTTCGCGGCAAATCACCAAAACCGACTACTACTATGGCAAGCCGCAAAACACTCAAGAAATCTGTCAAAAGCATTGCGCAGGAACTGCTCAGCGACCTCGTAGCACTCAGCCTCACCGGCGACGCCGACCGCGAGCGTCTGGCCGCGTTGGCCGCCCGCACCGTGGCGATGGAAAAGGATTTCGTGGCCCGCATCAGCCACGCCGAGCCGGGCAACGTGCCTTACTTCTTCAAGAAACTGCGCGCCGACTTCGAGCGCGAGGCCAACGCCGTGGCCGCCGAAATCGTCACGCTCTGACGCCGGGCGTATGATACGTTTCCTCTGCCGCAAACTCCTCTTCGGCCTGCTGGGCTGGGAGGAGCAGGTCAGCGTGCCGCGCCGCGCGAAGTGCGTCATCGCCGTTGCGCCCCACACGAGCAACTGGGACTTCATCGTGGGCGAACTCTACTACGCCGCGCTGGGTCGCCACGCGGGCTTTCTGATGAAGAAGGACTGGTTCGTAGGGCCGCTGGGCGCGCTGTTCCGCGCCTTGGGCGGCATCCCCGTGGACCGCAGCCGCCACGGCAGTATGACCGACGCCATCGCCCAGGCCGCGCGCGAGGCCGACCGCTTCGAACTGGCCGTGACGCCCGAAGGCACGCGCAAGCCCGTAGACCGCTGGAAACGCGGTTTCTACTTCATCGCGCAAAAGGCCGGGCTGCCCATCCAACTCTTCGCCATCGACTACCGCCACAAGCGCATCGTCTGCACGCGCGAAGTGGTGCCGTCGGGCGACTTCGAGCGCGACTGGCGCGAGATTATGGACTACTACGCGCAGTTCGAGGGCTGCGCCCGCCGTCCCGGGAATTTCCGCGTGGACAACTGCGAGTTTTCGGAGGGGCGAGGGTAAGCCATATTTCCCACTGCCCGTCGTGGGGGACGCTTCCAGCGTCCGTCATAAACACCCCGGCCACCGCAGGTTCGCTCCATTTCATTCCGCGAACCAGCGGTTACAGAGGGGGAGACGCTTTCAGCGTCTTTTCACTCCCGACAGGATATAACGAGAACGCTGGTAAAATCAATAGCGCGCAAGGAGTCCTTATTCGTCGCAAACACTAACGCACACTAAACCCCAACCGTTACTCCCGATGCCCCTGAAACGACTGCTGCTCCCACTCCTTATTATATTATATGCCGCCACGGCCACGGCGCAGACCGCGCCCGCCGAGGTGCGCGAGGCCGTCGGCGCGTGGTTCGCCGCCTACCGTGTGGACGGGTTCCGCCCCACGCGCCCCATGGGCTGCGACGGCGTGAGCGTCGACGACAGCCTGCGCTTCGTGCGCGTCACGGCCAACGAATCCTTCTGCTCGCAGCCTTTCACGCCCGAGGTAGTTACGTCCGTCACGCGCCAGTTGCAACTGCGCCTGCCCCAGCCCTACAATACCTACCGCCTCGAACTGGTCGACGGCAAGGGGCAGAGCCTGGAGCAGTACATCCCCAACCACCTGCGCACCTCCGGCCAGGATGAGAGCCGCCTGTGGGGCAGCATAGACTACAAAGGCGCGCCTTGGGTGACCAACGTGTCGCGCCCCGTGCAGCACGCGAAAGGGCTGGAGGGCAGGCACCTGATGGTGACGCCCAGCCACGGGCGATACTACAAACTGGGCAAATGGGAGTGGCAGCGTCCCTTCCTTTTCTGCACCACCGAAGACCTCTTCACGCAGAGCGTCGTGCTGCCGTTCCTCTACCCGATGCTCGAAAACGCGGGCGCGGTGGTCGGCACGGCGCGTGAGCGCGACATGCAGACGGCCATGGTGGTTGTGGACAACGACGCGCCGACCATGGGCGGCACCTACGAGGAGAGCGGCGACACAACCGTGTGGCGCGACGCCCCCGCACTGGGTTTCGCCTCCCCAGCGGGCGCGCTGACCGACGGCGACAACCCGTTTGCGGCGGGCACTGCGCGTATGGCCACCGGCACCACCAACCGCCGCGCCCACGTCTCGTTCGCCACGTGGACGCCCAACGTGCCGCGCAAGGGGCGCTACGCTGTCTACGTTTCCTACGCCAGCCTGCCCAACAGCGTCACCGACGCCCTCTACACCGTCTATCACACCGGCGGCAAGACCTCCTTCCGCGTCAACCAGCAGATGGGCGGCGGCACGTGGGTCTACCTCGGCACGTTCGACTTCGACGCCGGGCAGAACCGCCAGGGGCGCGTCACACTCTCCACGCAGACCGACGGGCGCGGCGTGGTCACCGCCGACGCCGTGCGCCTGGGCGGAGGCATGTCGCTCGTCAGCCGTGGCACGGCGGGGCGCAGCGGGCTGCCGCGCTTTCTCGAAGGCGCGCGCTACCACGCCCTCTATAGCGGTATGCCGCGCGAGGTTTACAACGC
>JAGBKI010000062.1 GCA_017933995.1 Bacteroidaceae bacterium
CGCGTGGCGCTGACGCAGGCGGCGGCGGGGCGCAAGCGGCTGTGGAGCGCGATGGGGGCATCGCCCGTGGCGGCGTATTGCTCACGGGCGCGGGTGTAGAGGTCGGAAAGGATGGATTGGTCTTCGCAGTGCGCCACGACGGGTTTGCGCGCCGTGCGGAACACCTGCGCGAGGGGTTCGTCGCTGTCGAGCAGCATACCGCCCGTGGAGGCGCCGAGAAACACCTTGACGCCGCAATAGAGCGCGGGGTCTACGTCGGCAATGGTGGCGGCGTTCTCGTGCGTCGCACCGAGGTAGAAGCCCGTGCGCACCACGCTCTTCTCGGCGGCTATGGCGGCCTTTTCGAGCAGCGCGGCGGCTGTGGTGGTCTGCGGCACGGTGTTGGGCATGTCGAACACGGTGGTGACGCCGCCCGCCGCCGCCGCGCGGCTCTCGGTGGCGAAGTCGCCCTTGTGGGTCAGTCCCGGATCGCGGAAATGCACGTGCGTGTCGATCACGCCCGGCAACAGCCACAGCCCTTCGGCCTCGACCACTTCGTCGAAGCCCTCCACGGGCAGCGGCGGCGGGCTGACGGCGGCGATGCACCCGTCCTCGACGGCTACACTCGCGCGGAAACTGCGCCCGTCGGTCACGACGGTGGCGCGTTGGATGAGCAGGTTCATTGCTTGCCCTTAATCTTTCCCGTCAAGGCGCGCCAGCGTAGGTTGACCACGCCGAAGAGCGCTTCGCTGAAGATGCCGCCCGACATTTTGCTCTCGCCCAGCCGACGGTTGACGAAGATGACGGGCACTTCGGCCACACGGAAACCGAGGCAGTGGGCGGTGAACTTCATCTCAATCTGGAAGGCGTAGCCCTTGAAGCGCACGGCATCGAGGTCGATGGCCTCCAGCACGCGGCGGCTGTAGCAGACGAAGCCCGCCGTGGTGTCGTGGACGGGCAGACCCGTCACGAGGCGCACGTACTTCGAGGCGTAGTAGCTCATCAGCACACGCCCCATCGGCCAGTTCACGACATTGACGCCGCTGACGTAGCGCGAGCCGACGGCCACGTCGCCCTGGCCGCCCTTGACGGCTTCGAGGAGGCGCGGCAGGTCGTTGGGGTCGTGGCTGAAGTCGGCGTCCATCTCGAAGATGTAGTCGTAGCCGCGCTCCAGCGCCCACTTGAACCCTGCGATATAGGCTGTGCCGAGCCCCAGTTTGCCGCTGCGCTCCACGAGGAAGAGCCGGCCCTGGCAGTCGCCCTCCATAAGGTTTTTCACGATGGCGGCGGTGCCGTCGGGCGAGCCGTCGTCGATGACGAGGACGTGGCAGGCCATTTCCAGGCCCAGCACGGCGCGCACGATGTTCTCTATGTTTTCGCGCTCGTTGTAGGTGGGGATGATGACGAGGCTTTCTTGGTTGTTCATAAGCGTGTTGGGGGTAAGACGGGTGCAAAGGTGCAACTTTCTTTCGGAACGGCCAAGTGCTTAGGTAGGGGTTGCGGCGCGGGCAGAAAGCCATAAAAACTTTTCAAGCCCGATTGATTCTTGCCCATAGCGGACTAATTCTGCAAATTAAGCCTAAGTTTTTACAATTTAAGGCTTAATTTGGCGAAACTTAGGCTTAGTTTGTACAAACTTAGGCTTAATTTGCAGAATTAGTCCGCTGTGGGAGGGATTTTGGTGGGTTTGGTGGCATTTTCTGCCGAGGCTTTTCGGATTGCGGGGGCTGAAAAACCGCCTCGGGCGCGCGGCGGTATGCGGAAAAGGGTTTACTTTTGCCCAAAATCCGCGCTAAAACTTTTTTTCTGCCTTTACAATGACGCTTCGCCCCACCTCCGTTCCCGACAAGTCCCGCCCGGTTCGTGTGCTCTTCGTCTGCCTCGGCAACATCTGCCGCTCCGTGGCCGCCCAGCACGTTTTTGAGTCCGTTGCCCAGGCTCGCGGTGCGGACGGACGCTTTGTTGTGGACAGCGCGGGCACTTATGGCGGCCACGCTGGCCAGTTGGCCGACCCCCGTATGCGCCAGGCGGCGGCGCGTCGCGGCTATCGGCTGACACACCGCGCACGCAGGGTGACGACGGAGGACTTTAGCCGTTTCGACATCCTGCTGGCGATGGACGACAGCAACCTCCACACCTTGCAGCGCCTGGCTCCGACGCTGGAGGAGCGCGACAAAGTGGTGCGGATGGCCGATTACCTGACGCTGTTTCCACACTACGACTACGTGCCGGACCCTTACTACGAAGGCGCAGCGGGTTTTGAACTGGTGCTGGACATGCTGGAAGATGCCTGCGGCACTTTGTGCGACGCGCTGCTGGCTGGATGAACGACGAACCCCAAAAACCATTTTTATGAAAAGGACCCTATTGCTCGCGCTCGCGCTTGTGTGCCTGTCGGCCACGGCTCAGCGCAACATTTATGGCTTCACGGCGCGCAATGGCGCGGGCCAAGACGTGTCGATGGCCGACTTCCGTGGCAAGGTGGTGCTGGTGGTGAACACCGCGACGCAGTGCGGCTTCACGCCCCAGTATGCCGCCTTGCAGGAACTCTTTGAAAAATACGCCGACAAGGGGCTGGTGGTGCTCGACTTCCCTTGCAACCAGTTTGGCGGGCAGGCGCCCGGCTCGCTCGCCGACATAAACAAGTTTTGTACGGCGCAATTCGGCACTACATTCCCCCGCTTCGCAAAGATACTCGTGAACGGCGCGGACGAAACGCCGCTGTTCACGTTTCTGAAAAAGAAACTCCCGTTCCGTGGCTTTGCTCTCGACACCGAACTGGGACAGGCCATGCACGCGATGCTCAGCCGACAGGATGCTGACTATGCGCGCAAGAGCGACGTGAAGTGGAACTTCACCAAGTTCCTCGTAAATCGCAAGGGGCGTCCCGTGCAGCGCTTCGAGCCCACAGCCGACATGCGCGAGGTCGAGGCTGCTATCATCCGTCTGCTCTGAAGGGCGCCGCCATCCCATTTCAAAAAAGCCTCCGCCCATGCCGCAACTGTGTCGCACGGGCGGAGGTTTTCACAGGGCAAAGAAAAAACGTCCGCATCCCAAGGCGGGGCGGACGTTTACAGATGTGAGTCGCTGGGACTCCTAAGGGGTGTCTGATGGGACTCGAACCCACGACATTCAGAACCACAATCTGACGCTCTAACCAACTGAACTACAGACACCATGTCGGCTTCCGAACGGCGCAGCCCCAATGGGCTTTGCCTCAAAAGCGGTGCAAAGGTAGGCCAAAAGTTTGAAAAAACAAGTCCCATAGGCCATAAAAGTTCGTATGCCTGCCAAAAAACGCCTTGACAAGGCTGCGGCGGCGCTGGCGCGCGCCACGGTGAAACCCTTGCGCGCGTGCGGCACGCTCCCGGTACTCCGTATTTATATATAGAGGCACTCCTGTCGCCGACAACATAGGCACCGACGTTTGCATCGTGCTTCCGCGCGCCATCCCCTGCCTATGCAGTGTTTTTCGCCTCCGTTCCGCGCGCCGCCCCGTCCGTGCGGCTCTCGGCGGCTCACGAAAGCGGCGTGGCCGAAAGGTCGGCGAGCGTTGCGCAAGACGCATTTTTTTTCCTTTTGCGCCCCCTATTGCCTTTTTTTCACTACTTTTGCGCATCTAAATACCAACGAAAAACATCGGCGTATGGACAAATTCTACCAGACGCATGACTTCTGGATGGAGCATGCCAAGTTTCCCGTACACCGCTCCCTGATGGATTCCATCGACTGGAGCTACCGCCTCATCGGCATCCGCGGCCCGCGCGGCGTGGGACGCACCTCCTTCCTCCTGCAATACGCCCGCGAACATTATGCACGCGGCGGCCACCAGTGCCTATTCGTCTCGATGAACAACTTCTACTTCCAGGGTTGCGGCATCGTGGACTTCGCCGGGCGTTTCCTTGCCGAGGGCGGCCAGGTGTTGCTGATGGACCAGATGTTCAAGCTCCAGGGATGGAAAGAACAGCTTGTGGAATGCTACAAGCGCTATCCCCTGCTGCGCATCATCTTCACCACCACCTCCGTACCCGACAGTGAAGAGGAGAACAGCGAACTTTCGCAAATCTGCCGCTTCTACCACCTGCACGGCTTCTCGTTCCGCGACTTCCTGAACCAACAGACGGGCAACGAGTTCAAGGCCTACACGTTGTCGGAGGCACTCGACGGCCACGAGATGTTGATTCGCAACATCACCAATAAGGTCGAGCCGTGGGAATACTTTGAAGCGTACCTGCGCCATGGGCATTACCCCTTCTACATAGAGAACCGCAACTTCACGGAGAGCCTTCTCAAGTCGATGAACTCGATGATAGAGACCGACATCTTGCTCTCCAAGCAGATTGAACTCAAGTACCTTTCGCGCATCAAGAAGTTGCTCTACGTGCTGGCCGTTTTCGACGATGCCGCGCCCAACATCAGCCGCATGGCCGAGGAGATAGGCACGTCGCGCGCCACGGTGATGAACTACCTCAAGTATCTCGAAGAGGGGCGTTTCATCAACATGATTTACCACGTGGGCGACAGTTTCCCCAAAAAGCCCGCAGCCATACGCCTGCACAACACCAACTTGATGTACGCCCTCAACGTGCCCAACATGGACGAGCAGAATCGCTACGAAACCTTCTTCGTGAACTGCTTGTGGCGTCACCACGACGTCAAGCGTGGCAAGCGCCCCGGCCAGTTCCGCGTGGATGATAAGTACGACATTTGCGTGTGCGACAAACTCAAGCGTGTGAAAGCCCCCGACGGTGCCATTTTTGCCCGCTACAACCTTGAGGTGGGCCGTGGCCCCGACATCCCGCTCTGGTTCTTCGGGTTCCTGCACTAAGATAAGGTTTAAGTGGTTTAAGGAGGTTTAAGAGGTTTAATCCGTCCGGCAAGACAAAGGGTCGGAATGCTCCGAGGCCGGACGGATTAAGCCTCATTAAACCTTTTCAACCTCTTAAACCTTATTACACTTACATCGAATAAAAATCTTTCACTACAATAACCTTATGGCAACACAAAAGAAAATGATTACGTGCGACGGCAACCAGGCCGCCGCCCACGTAGCCTACATGTTCTCCGAAGTAGCCGCCATCTACCCCATCACGCCCTCCAGCCCCATGGCCGAGCACGTCGATGAGTGGTCGGCACAGGGACGCAAAAACCTCTTCGGCGACACCGTAAAAGTACAGGAGATGCAGTCCGAGGGCGGCGCGGCAGGTGCCGTGCACGGCTCGCTGCAGGCCGGTGCGCTCACCACGACGTTCACCGCCTCGCAGGGACTGCTCCTGATGATTCCCAATATGTACAAAATCGCCGGCGAACTGCTGCCGTGCGTCTTCCACGTGAGCGCACGCACGCTGGCCACCCACTCGCTCTGCATCTTCGGCGACCACAGCGACGTGATGGCCTGCCGCCAGACGGGCTTCGCCATGCTCGCCGAGGGAAGCGTGCAGGAGGTGATGGACCTCGCCGCCGTGGCACACCTCGCCACCATCGAGAGCCGCGTGCCGTTCATCAACTTTTTCGACGGCTTCCGCACCTCCCACGAGTACCAGAAGATTGAGGAAATCGACCAGGAGGAACTCCGTCCGCTCGTTGACCAGCAGGCACTGGCCGAATTCCGCAACCGCGCCCTTACGCCCGAACACCCCGTGGCTCGCGGCATGGCCGAGAACCCCGAAACGTTCTTCGCCCACCGCGAGGCGTGCAACAGCCACTACGACGCCGTGCCCGCCATCGTCGAGAAGTACATGGCCGCCGTCTCCAAAATCACCGGCCGTGAGTACAAACTCTTCAGCTACTACGGTGCCGACGACGCCGAGCGCATCATCATCGCTATGGGCAGCGTCACCGAGGCCGCACGCGAGGCCATCGACCACATGATTGCCCAGGGCGAGAAGGTGGGTATGGTCAGCGTTCACCTCTACCGCCCCTTCAGCGTGGAGCGTTTCCTGGAGGCTGTGCCCAAGACCGTGAAGCGCATCGCCGTGCTCGACCGCACCAAGGAACCCGGTGCCGAGGGCGAGCCGCTTTACCTCGACGTGAAGAGCGCCTTCTACGGCAAGGAGCAGCAGCCCCTCATCATCGGCGGACGCTACGGCCTCGGCTCGTGCGACACCACGCCCACGATGATTATCTCCGTCTTCGACAACCTGAAGAAGGATGAGCCGAAAGACCATTTCACGCTTGGCATCGTCGACGACGTGACCTTCACCTCCCTGCCCCTCGAAAAGGAGATGGCACTGGGCGGCGAGGGCATCTTCGAGGCCAAGTTCTACGGCCTCGGCGCGGACGGCACCGTCGGAGCCAACAAGAACAGCATCAAGATCATCGGCGACAACACCGACAAGTACTGTCAGGCTTACTTCTCCTACGACTCCAAGAAGTCCGGCGGTTTCACCTGCTCCCACCTGCGTTTCGGCGACACGCCCATCCGCTCCACCTACCAGATCAAGACGCCCAACTTCGTGGCCTGCCACGTTCAGGCGTACCTCCACATGTACGACGTGCTGCGCGGCCTGCGCGACGGCGGCACCTTCCTGCTCAACACCATCTGGGAGGGCGACGAACTGGCCAAGAACCTGCCCAACGACGCTAAGCGCTACTTCGCCGAGCACAACATCACCGTATATTATATTAACGCCACCAAGATAGCCCAGGAAATCGGCCTTGGCAACCGCACCAACACCATCCTGCAAAGTGCCTTCTTCCGCATCACCGAGGTTATCCCCGTCGACCTTGCCATCGAGCAGATGAAGAAGTTCATCGTCAAGAGCTACGGGCGCAAGGGCGAAGACGTGGTGAACAAGAACTATCAGGCCGTAGACCGTGGCGGCGAGTACCAGCAGCTGCCCGTCGACCCCGCTTGGGCCAGCCTGCCCGCCGACGAGCAGGTGAAGCGCGAAGAACCCGCCTTCATCACCGACGTGGTGCGCCCCATCAACGCGCAGAACGGCGACCTGCTGCCCGTCAGCGCCTACGCCGAGAGCATTGACGGCACTTGGCCGCAGGGCACTGCCGCCTACGAGAAGCGCGGTGTCGCAGCCTTCGTTCCTGTCTGGGACAGCGCAAACTGCATACAGTGTAACAAGTGTGCCTACGTCTGCCCCCACGCCTGCGTCCGTCCCTTCGTGCTCGACGAGGCCGAGGCCGCTGGCTTCGAGGCCACGACGCTCGAAATCAAGGCTCCCGCCGCGCTCAAGGGTATGCGCTTCCGCATACAGACCAGCGTGATGGACTGCACCGGCTGCGGCAACTGCGTAGACGTATGCCCCGGAATGCGCGGCAACAAGGCCCTCTCCATGACCACTCTCGCCGGACAGGAAGCCGAGGACAACAACTGGGACTACCTCGTCAAGAACGTCAAGTCCAAGCAAGACCTCGTAGACCTCCAGCTCAACCCCAAGAACTCGCAGTTTGCTACTCCGCTCTTCGAGTTCAGCGGTGCCTGCGCCGGCTGCGGCGAGACGCCCTACGTCAAACTCGTCAGCCAGCTCTTCGGCGACCGCCAGATGATTGCCAACGCCACCGGCTGCTCCTCCATCTACAGCGGCTCCATCCCCTCCACGCCCTACACCAAGAACGAGAAAGGCCAGGGTCCCGCTTGGGCCAACAGCCTCTTCGAGGACTTCTGCGAGTTCGGCCTCGGTATGGTACTGGCCAACAAGAAGAAACGCGGCCAGCTGCGTCTGTTGGCCGAGGAACTGGTCAAGACCACCGCTTTCGACTGGATGCGCGGGGCCACGCAGAAGTGGCTCGACACCTACGAGGACTCCGCCGCCAACCGCAAGGCTACCGACGAGTTCGTAGCCGCCCTGGAGAAAGCCATCCTGCCCATCGACGGAGCCATCGAGTTCTGGAAAGGACAGGGCAAGGACCTCTATGGCGCCGAGGTGGCCGCCCAGAAACTGCAAGAGGCCGAGGAGGCCAAGGCAGCCGGCAGCCCCATCTGCCCGTGCCGTGGCTGCGCCCTCGAAAGCGCACTGCTTGAGGGCAAAGACCACTTAGCAAAACGCTCGCAGTGGATCATCGGCGGCGACGGTGCCAGCTACGACATCGGCTACGGCGGTCTCGACCACGTGCTGGCCAGCGGAGAGGACGTGAACATCCTCGTGCTCGACACCGAGGTGTACTCCAACACCGGCGGCCAGGCTTCCAAGGCCACGCCCGTCGGCGCCATCGCCCAGTTCGCAGCCAGCGGCAAGCGCGTCACGAAGAAAGACCTCGGCCTCATGCAGGCCACCTACGGCTACGTCTATGTGGCACAGGTGGCTATGGGTGCCGACAACGCCCAGTGCCTCAAGGCCATACGCGAGGCCGAAGCCTATCCCGGCCCCTCGCTCGTCATCGCCTACGCACCGTGCATCAACCACGGCCTCAAGATCAAGGGTGGTATGGGTCGCTCGCAGGCCGAGGAGGAACGCGCCGTGAAGTGCGGCTACTGGCACCTGTGGCGCTACAACCCCGCATTGGCCGATGAGGGCAAGAACCCCTTCACCCTCGACAGCAAGGAACCCGACTGGTCGCAGTTCCAGGACTACCTCGCCCACGAGGTGCGCTTCTCCAGCCTCACGAAAGCCTTCCCCGAAGAGGCTGCTGAACTCTTCGCCGAGACAGAGAAAGCCGCCAAGCGCCGCTACCAGTCCTACGTCCGCAAGACCCAGGAAGACTGGAGCGAGGTCATCTAACTGCACTTGTCCTCACGATAATGATGCTGGGGCGCAACACTTTTACAGTGTTGCGCCCCAGTGCGTTCTTGATTTTTCCGCTTTGGCCCCTTTTCCAAAAGCAAAATCCGCAACGCCTATTCATCGGCATTGCGGACGAGATATGCTGCTCAATTAACTTTTAGCGGTTAGCAATAATATAAGAGAAATATGGTCTTGTCTCAGGCCACGGGGCTGCCGGGATGGACGGGCGCCTCGGTGGTGATGACCGAGAGCGTGCCGTCGGGACCCACGGCGGAGAGGATCATGCCCTGGCTCTCGATGCCGCGCAGTTTGCGGGGCGGCAGGTTGGCGATGAAGCAGACGGTCTTGCCCACGAGGGCGTCGGGCGTGTAGTGCTGGGCGATGCCGCTGACGATGGTGCGCGGCGTGCCGCTGCCGTCGTCGAGGGTGAAGCAGAGCAGTTTGTCGGCCTTTTTCACCTTCTCGCACGCCGTGACGACGGCGGTGCGTATGTCGAGCCGCTCGAAGTCCTCAAAGGCGATGTCGGACTTGACGGGCGCGGGCTTCCACGCGGCGGCCTCGTTGCGGGCTTTCATGTCGAGCAGTTTCTGCACCTGCGCCTCGACGGTGGCGTCCTCGATTTTCTCGAAGAGCAATTGGGGCTGGCCGATGCGGTGGCCGGCGGGCAGGATGTCGGTGTCGCCCAGACGGGCCCAGTCGGCGGCCTCCAGCCCTATCATCGCCCGCAGGCGCGCCGACGAGAAGGGCAGGAACGGCTCGAAGGCGATGCTCAGGTTGGCCACAAGTTGCAGGGCGAGGTTGAGGATGGTCTTGACGCGCTCGGGGTCGGTCTTGACCACCTTCCAAGGCTCGCTGTCGGCCAGGTACTTGTTGCCGATGCGCGCCAGGTTCATGGCCTCCTTCTGCGCGTCGCGGAAGCGGAAGGCGTCGAGCAGGCGCTCCACCTCGGCCTTCACGCCCCGGAACTCTTCGATGACGGCGCGGTCGGCCTCGGTCAATTCGCCGCAGGCGGGCACTTCGCCGCCGTAGTACTTATTGGTCAGCACCAGGGCGCGGTTGACGAAGTTGCCGTAGACAGCCACGAGTTCGTTGTTGCAGCGCGCCTGGAAGTCGCGCCACGTGAAGTTGTTGTCTTTGGTCTCGGGGGCGTTGGCGGTGAGCACGTAGCGCAGCTCGTCCTGCCGTCCGGGCAGTTCCTTGAGGTATTCGTCGAGCCACACGGCCCAGCCGCGCGACGTGCTGATTTTGTCGTCCTCCAGGTTGAGGAACTCGTTGGCCGGCACGTTGTCGGGCAGGATGTAGCTTCCCTCGGCCTTGAGCATGGCGGGGAACACGATGCAGTGGAACACGATGTTGTCCTTGCCGATGAAGTGGACGAGGCGCGTGTCGGGGTCTTTCCACCACGTCTGCCACTCGTCGGGCAGCAGTTCGCGCGTGTTCGAGATGTAGCCGATGGGGGCGTCGAACCACACATAGAGCACCTTGCCCTCCGCGCCCTCGACGGGCACGGGGATGCCCCAGTCCAGGTCGCGCGTCACGGCGCGCGGGCGCAGTTCCATGTCGAGCCACGACTTGCACTGCCCGTAGACGTTGCTGCGCCACTCCTTGTGGTCCTCCAGTATCCACTTCGTGAGCCACGGCTGGTGGCGGTCAAGGGGCAGGAACCAGTGCTTCGTCTTCTTCATCACCGGCTGGCTGCCGCTGATGGCGCTCTTGGGGTTGATGAGTTCGGTGGGCGAGAGGTCGCGCCCGCACTTTTCGCACTGGTCGCCGTATGCCTGCGGGTTGTGGCAGTGGGGACATTCGCCGGTGATGTAGCGGTCGGCCAGGAAGGTTTTGGCCTCCTCGTCGTAGTACTGCTCGCTCTCCTGCTCGGTGAACTCGCCCTTCTCGTAGAGGGTGCGGAAGAACTCGGAGGCCGTGCGGTGGTGCGTCTCGCTGGTGGTGCGGCTGTAGATGTCGAACGAGATGCCGAAGGCGGCGAACGACTCCTTGATGATGGCGTGGTAGCGGTCGACGACCTGCTGGGGCGTGATGCCCTCGCGGCGCGCGCGGATGGTGATGGGCACGCCGTGCTCGTCCGAGCCGCAGACGAAGAGCACGGGACGCCCTTTAAGGCGCTGGTAGCGCACGTAGATGTCGGAGGGGACGTATACGCCGGCCAGGTGGCCGATGTGGACACCGCCGTTGGCGTAGGGCAGGGCGGCGGTGACAAGGGTGCGTTTGAAGTCGGTCATATCAGGTTCTTGGATTTTGTGTTTCTTGGTTTCTGGGGAAGTAGTCGAGTATCTGTTGCCGCAGGTAGCTGCGGTCTATGTGTGTATAAATCTCGGTTGTGGCGATGCTTTCGTGGCCCAGCATGGCTTGGATGGCGCGCAGGTTCGCTCCGCCTTCGAGCAGGTGGGTGGCAAAGGTGTGGCGTAGCGTGTGGGGACTGATGGCCTTGGTGATGCCTGCTGCGCGAGCGTACTGCCGCAGGTTGTGGAACACCGTGATGCGCGACAAGTGCTGTTTGCGCAGGTGGGAAAGGAACACATAACTCTCTTCTCCCTCGTGTGGAGTGATTTCTTTGCGGTCCTTGAACCACAGTTCCAGCTCTTGCTTGGCGCGTGGCGAGATGGGAACAAGCCGTTCTTTGCTCCCCTTACCCATCACGCGCAGGTAGTCGTCTTCAAGGTAGAGATGGTTCATGCGCAGCCCGCACAGTTCACTCACGCGCAGCCCGCAACTGTAGAGCATCTCGACCACGGCGCGGTCGCGCTGGCCGAAGGGCTGGCTCATGTCAATGGCGGCAATGATGGCATCTACTTCCTCCATCGTCAGTACGTCGGGCAACCGCCGTCCGGCCTTGGGCGATTCCAGAAGTTCGGTGGGGTCGGGCAGGTCGTGGTTCTCCATCTGCCTGAAGTGGAAGAAGGAGCGTAGCGCACTGTGCATACGCGAAATGCTACGAGGTGAGATGCCCATGTCTGCGAGCAAGAGCGTGTAGGAATGGAGTGTGTCAAGCGTCACGTCCTCTGCCGCGATGCCTTGTGTGTCGATGTATTCCAAAAAACGGGACACATCGCGAAGGTAAGCCTCGCGGGTGTTTTCCGAAAGCCCTCTTGCAAGCAGAATATGGGCTTGATAAGCCTGTAGCAGGGACAATGCCATATCCGAAGCGTCAGTCGCCTATTTGGAACGCGTCAAGCTTGGCGCGGTAATAGGCTTCCACGTCTTTCCAGTGATAGTAAGGAGCTACGTTCGAGGGTACGGGCAGCGTCATCTCGTGCTCGTTGAGCATAACCTTGACCAAGATGTCGTCGTTGGCCTTTTTGCGGTAGAACACGAACTGTATGTTGCTGGCCATAGGGAAAATCTTGTAGTTTCGGATGTTTTCCTCAAGCGTTGCGGGGTCGTTGTATGCTTTTCCGCAGTCGCCCAGTTCCAGCAGGGCCGCGAGGGGATAGATGACAACTTCGTGGCCGAAACGCAGCGTGGCACCGGGATGCGCTTGTGTGATACAAGTGTCGGCGGTCTCAATGATGTTGCGCAGCAGGTTGGCTTCCAGATAGGGAATCTTGCCTTCCGAAAGGGGCGAAGTGCCGTAGTTTATGTACCAGCCGAGGTTGCTGTTGCGCCACAGCTGGTAGCATTCTTCGGGTGTAAAGAGCCAATAGAGGTCAAGGTCGGTGTCGAGGCTCTGCATGTTGGAACAAACGCTGAAGATGCTGTTCATAAGTGCATCGCAGTTCACACTGTCGCGGATGTACACGGGGTCGCTGATGAGCTGTGCCACAAAGCGTCGGCTGTCCACCGTTTGCCGCCAAAACTCATCGCGCACGGGCTTGATTTCTGGGTTCTTGCGGTATTTCGTGAGACGCTCGTCGAACTCGTAGTTCATGTAGTACATGTCGTGGTGGCTGGCATCGTTCTTAAAGCGGAGGCTTGGGTTGAGTGCCTGCAAGGCCATACATTCGGCCTGCATGGACAGGATGCAGCGTATCACGACCGTAGAACGTGCGTCCACGGGTGCGTTGCCTGCGAAAACTTCTGGGAAATTGCGATACATGCGCTGGGCTATTCCTCTATGTTGGCGGTGGCCGAGCGGGGTGAGTTCACCGAGCCGTCCGTGCGACATTCGCTCCACGCTGTCAAGGATTACCAGTGCCCGTTCTCCCGCTTGGGTGAGCACACCGGCGCGTTGTGCACGGCGGAGACGGCGCACGGGAGCCGGGTATTCGTCCTTGCTGATGAGCCAGCGCGAACCGTGGCGGGCGTAGTGGCTGATGTAGAAGGGCTTGTAGCCCTTGGGCGCAGCCGTATAGGACACGCCTACAGGGTCGGGGTAGGCATAGTAGTTGGAAGCCGAGCGGTGCAGGTCGGCAAAGATTTCGTCGCGTGCGGTCTGGGCGGTGAGCCATAGCGGAGCCGCTATCAGAAGCAGGGTAAGGATTACGTTTCTCATGGATGTGTTATTTTGTGGTGCAAAGATAGCGCAAGGCGAGCGGCAGAGCAAGCAAAACGAAGTTTTGATGTGCTCTGCCCGAGCCGCAGCCACTTCTATCGCCCCCTGGACTACATAGGCCGTTTGGTGTACCAGGAAAGGACGAGGTGGAGGTCGTTGTAGGTGACGAAGGGCGGACACATCTCCTTTAGGGTGGAGGTGGGAAGGTCTGTGCCCACTGTGTCGAGCACGTCTTTGACCGCCGTCTGCGCTTGGGGCGTTACCAGGTCGGACAGGGGAATGCGACCGTCGGCTACGGCATAGCCCAAGTGCCGATAGATGCTCTGTAGCGTAAGGCTGCGTGTGCGTGCAATGTCCTCGGGACCGAGGTTGTGCAAGTACAGGTCAATGGTAATCTCTTGCGTCTTGGGCTTAGGTGGCTTGGCTTCCTTGGTTTTTGCTTTGCGTTTTTTTTCCGGCTTGAGCTCGCTGGCATCGAGCGCGTCGAGCAAGGCCATTTGCTTGGCGTGGAGGTATGTGGAAACGCTGAACCCCTCTTGGCTTATGGCTGTAAGCAAGCGGTGGCGCGCCAGGACGGTTTGTGTGGTGTCGGCCAAGCGGTTTTGCAGGCGTTTCTTGGCCTCTTTGTTTTGCGTTTCCACCGCGCGCGAAAGTGCAAGAGGCCGCTCATATATTTCGGCAATCTTCGTGGCAAAGTACTCCGCACTCTTACGCGCGCGCGTAATAAATACGGAGTCGGCAAGTTCCGTCGCAGGCGTACGGCTGATGACCGCCGCCCACTTTCGTGCCACTTCCGCAATGTCGCGTTGCGTTGCCTCAAGTGCTTCTTTGTGGAGTTGTGAAAGCTGCGCTTGGCTGCGGCTGAAGTATTCGGCGAAGACACGCACCATGCCCTCCTGCGCCGTGAGCAGGGGGCGGAAGTCGAAGAGTTCGAGCAGCAGATGGCGCGTGTACTCCTGCTTGAGCGTGGGCAACTGCCCCACGGCGGCCTGCGCCTCGCGCTCCTGCCCGGCCATATAGTCGTCTACGCGGCGGTCGTTGATGACGGCGCGCTCGCTCAGCGGCGCGGCCAGCACAAGCCCCTCCAGCGTGCGGCAGCGGCTCAGCGCCACATACACCTGTCCGGGGGCGAACGACAGGTTGGCGTCGATGATGGCGCGGTCGAACGTCAGGCCCTGGCTCTTGTGGATGGTGATGGCCCAGGCCAGGCGCAACGGGTACTGGCGGAACGTGCCCTGCACGTCGGCCTCAATCTCGCGCGTCTCGGCGTTGAGCGTGTAGCGCGTGTTCTCCCACTGCAGCGGTTCGACGCTGATGGGTTCGGCGTCGCCCTGGCACAGCACGCTGATGCCCGTGGCGCTGAGCGCGGTGACGCGGCCTATGCGCCCGTTGTAGTAAAGGCGTTCCTGCCCGGGGTCGTTCTTGACGAACATCACCTGCGCGCCCACCTTGAGTTCCAGGCAGGCGGCGGTGGGATAGGAATATTCGGGAAACGTGCCCTGCACCTCCGCCTTATAGCGATGGGCGGCGCCGGGCAGTTTGGCCAGTTCGCCCTCGTTGTAGTTGTTGGCCAGGTTGTTGTGCGTGGTCAGGCGTATGTAGCCGTCCTCGGGGCGCGGCGTGAAGCCCGGCTGGCAGCGCGCGTTGAGGGCGGCGAGGTCGGCGGTGGAGGGCTGCCCGGTGCGGATGTGGTTGAGGATGGAGATGAACGCCTCGTCCTGCTGGCGGAAGACGTGCGTGAGTTGGATGGTGACGTAGGGCGTCTGCGCCAAGGCGCGCGAGCCGAAGAAATAGGGCGTGGAGTAGTATTGGCCGAGCAGTTGCTCCTCGTCGGGCGTGACGACGGGCGTGAGTTGCGCCAGGTCGCCGATGAGCAGCAACTGCACGCCGCCGAAAGGCTTGCCGTGGTCGCGGAAGCGGCGCATCACGCTGTCGATGGCGTCGAGCAGGTCGGCGCGGACCATAGACACCTCGTCGATGATAAGCAGGTCGAGCGAGGCGATGATTTTGCGCTTCTCGCGGCTGAAGTCAAACTTGCTCTTCATCTGCGCGCCTGGCACGTAAGGCGAAAAGGGCAGCTGGAAAAAGGAGTGTATCGTCACGCCGCCCGCGTTGATGGCCGCCACACCCGTGGGCGCCACGACGACGCTGCGTTTGCGCGACTGCTGCACCACGCGCTTGAGGAAGGTGGTCTTTCCCGTCCCGGCCTTGCCCGTCAGGAAGATGCTGCGCCCGGTGTGCTCCACAAAGTCCCAGGCGTTGCGCAGTTCGGCTGATTGTTCGCGCTCCACGGCTTATTGTTTACTGTAGTTAAGGCTGCGCAGGGCGTACACGATGATGATAAGGAAGCAGACCAGCGGCAGGGCGTAGCTGACGTTCACCGCCGGGTGGCCGGCCACGGTGCCGAGGTCGATGACCATACCCTGCAACGGGGGCATCAGCGCACCGCCCACGATGGCCATCACCAGGAAGGCCGCGCCCAGCGTGCTGTCCTCGCGGCTCACGTCCTCAAGGGCGATGCCGTAGATGGTGGGGAACATCAGCGACATGAACGCGCTGATGCCCACAAGGCAGTACAGCCCCGCCACGCCCACGATGAGCACCGCACCGGCGGCGCACAGCGCGGCACCGGCACCGAAGACGGCCAGCAGTACGCGCGTATTGACGAACTTCATCAGGAACGTGCTCACAAAGCGGCTACACAGGAAGAGCGACATGGCCACGATGTTGTAACGCTGCGCCGTGGCTTTGTTGATGCCCAGGTGGTCGGCGTACTGTATGATGAACGTCCACGTCATAATCTGTGCGGCCACATAGAACACCTGCGCCACCACGCCCTCGCGGTACACGCGGTTGTGCCACAGCCGCACGAGCGTATCGCGGCTGCTGGCCACGCGCTCATCGCTGCCGCCCACGGGCATCTTTTTCAGCGCGATGATGACCAGCATCACGACCACCACAAGCCCTATGGCCACATACGGGTCGCGGATGACGGAGAGGTCGTGCAGGCGAACGATTGCCTTTTCGGCCTCGGAGAGCCTGGGAAATATAATTTGTCCTGCCATGTCGCGCCTGTCACTCAGCAGGCGGGGCAGCACCAGTTGCGAGGCCACGGCCATGCCACAGAGCGAGCCCATCGGGTTGAACGCCTGCGAGAGGTTGAGGCGGCGCGTGGCGTTGGTCTTGCTGCCCAGTGCCAGAATAAAGGGGTTGGCCGTGGTTTCAAGGAAGGCCAGGCCGAAGGTGAGGATATAGAGCGAACCACAGAAGAAGGCGAAGCTCTGCATCTCCGCCGCCGGGATGAACAGGAACGCACCCACTGCGTAGAGCGCCAGGCCCAGCACGATGCCGCTCTTGTAGCTGTAGCGGCGGATGAAAAGGGCGGCAGGGATGGCCATCGTGGCATAGCCGCCGTAAAAGGCGAACTGCACCATCGAGGCTCTTGTGGCGGAAAGTTCCATCACCGTCTGGAACGCCGCCACCATCGGGTTGGTGATGTCGTTGGCGAAGCCCCACAGGGCGAAGAGCGCGGTGATGAGAATAAACGTGACGAGGTACTTCCGCTCCACGAGCGGGGCTTTGCTGTTTTCGGCTTTCATGGCAGGTGGCTTTGTATTCCTTGTGAATGCTGTCGTAAGGCTTTGCCCGAAACGCCCTGCTGGTAGACAGATGGGCGTTAAGCGCCGCTAAATTACGAAAAAAAGCCGAACCGCAGCCTTAATCGCGCTTAAAACAGCCTATAACCCCTTGAGATAGGGATGAGTGTCGCATATCGACAACCACCAATGAAAACAAGCGTCAGCCAAACGCCTCGCGGTTCATCTTTTCCCACACAAAAGCGCCCTGAGCGCCCGTCATTCTTCTCTGTATCCACACAAATCTCCAAACTAAGCCTAAGTTTCGCCAAATTAAGCCTTAATTTGTACAAACTAAGCCTAAGTTTTTGCAATTTAAGCCTTAGTTTTGAGATTGTAAAGCCAACAGAAACGTTTGCAACCACTGCGGATGGAAATTGCAGCCCCTCGCAGCTCTTTTGAAAGTATGTTCGCACAGCGGGTAAGCATTGCGGGAATGCCCAGAAAGCCAAAAGTTAAAAAAAGTTTCACGCCGTTTGGCCGATTGGGCGGAACGCCGTATTTTCGCGGCCTAATCGGTTGCAACTTTATAAAGGTTTAATAAGGTTGAAAGGTTTAAGAAGTTTAATGCTGCGCCACGATAGCGCGGTTTTTGCCGGACGGATTAAACCTCTTAAACTTCTTAACCCCCTTAAACCTCTTATTGAGAGAAATCACAAACACAATAACAAATGAATTTCACTTTGTTTGTCGCGGCGGTGCTGACGGGCGTGGGCTTCGTGGCCATCGTCACGCTGCTGGCCCGCCTGCTGGCGCCGCGCAGCTTCAACGCGCAGAAGGAGGAGCCGTATGAATGCGGCGTGCCCACGCGCGGAGGCTCGTGGATGCAGTTCCGCGTGGGCTACTACCTCTTCGCCATCCTGTTCCTCATGTTCGACGTGGAGACGATGTTCCTCTTCCCCTGGGCCGTCGTGATGAGGACGATGGGTCCGGCAGGACTGACGGCAGTCCTGTTTTTCCTTGCAATTTTAGTTCTGGGCCTGGCCTACGCCTGGAGGAAAGGAGCGTTGAGATGGCGCTGAAACGACCTGCAATCAAGAACATCCCATACGAGGAGTTCAAGGACAACGAGACGTTCGAGCGCCTCGTCGAGGAACTGAACCAGAACGGTGTGAACATCGCCGTGCGCAGCCTTGACTGGCTGTTCGACTGGGGCCGTTCGCACTCGCTGTGGCCCCTGACGTTCGCCACGAGTTGCTGCGGCATCGAGTTTATGGCCGTGTGCGCCGCGCGCCACGACATCGCGCGCTTCGGTTTCGAGGTGACGCGCAACAGCCCGCGCCATGCCGACGTCATCCTGGTGAGCGGCACGATTGTCAAGAAGATGGCGCCGGTGCTGAAACGCCTGTACGACCAGATGGCCGACCCGAAGTACGTCATCGCCATCGGCGCGTGCAGCGTGAGCGGCGGCCCGTTCCGCAAGAGCTACCACGTGGTGCAGGGCGTGGACGAGATTATCCCCGTCGACGTCTACGTGCCCGGCTGCCCGCCGCGCCCGGAGTCGTTCCTCTACGGTATGATGCAGCTGCAGCGCAAGGTGAAGGTGGAGCAGTTCTTCGGCACCACCAACCGCAAGGAGCGCGACCCCTTCAAACAGGAGTACAAGGAGCGCAGCGAGAAGATACTTGCGCAGCAAGAGGAGGCTTAACCTAAGTAAAAATGAAAAAATAATAATTAAAAGTGGTGTTTGGCTTGGCCGCGCACTTTGCCCCAGCCATCACAATTTTCATTTTTACTTTTTAATTTAATCAGAATAACAATGAACCTACAATACACCCCCGTCGCCCCCGAGGCGCTGCACGCTGAATGTCTGCGGCTGCGCGAGGAGGAGATGATGGACTTCCTGGTGTTCCTCACGGGGCTTGACCTCGGTGAGGAGGGCTTCGGCGTGGTCTACCAGCTGGAAAGCACGCAGACGGGCAAGCAGGTGAACCTGCGCTGCGTCACGCCCGACCGCGAGCGTCCCGTGCTGCCCACCGTGAGCGACATCTGGGACATCGCCAACATCTACGAGCGCGAGGCTTACGACTACCTCGGCATCATCTTTACCGGCCACCCCGACATGCGCCGCATCTTCCTGCGCGAGGACTGGGTGGGCCACCCCCTGCGCAAGGACGACAAGCCCGAAGAGCAGAACCCCCTGCGCATGGACAACGAGCCGCTGAGCGACACGACGTGGCAGTACGAACTCTCGCAGGACGGCACGCTCACCAAGCGCGAGAACGTCGTCTTCGCGCCGAGCGACTACGTCGTGAACATCGGCCCGCAGCACCCCTCTACCCACGGCGTGCTGCACTTCCGCGTGGCCATCGAGGGCGAGACCATACGCCGCGTGGATCCCGTGCTGGGCTACATACACCGTGGCATCGAGAAGATGAACGAGAGCATGACCTACCCGCAGATGCTCGCCCTGACCGACCGTATGGACTACCTCGGCGCGATGCAGAACCGCCACGCGCTCTGCAAGGTCATCGAGGAGGCCATGGGCGTCGAGGTGAGCGACCGCGTGAAGGTCATCCGCACCATTATGGACGAGTTGCAGCGTATCGACTCGCACATCCTCTTCTTCTCCTGTCTGGCGCAGGACCTCGGCGCCACTACCGCCTTCATCTACGGTTTCCGCGACCGCGAGAAAATCCTCGACATCTTCGAGGAGACCTGTGGCGGACGCCTCATCCTGAACTACAACACTATCGGCGGCGTGATGCACGACCTGCACCCCAACTTCGTGAGCCGTGTCAAGGAGTTCATCCCCGTGATGCGCAAGGGGTTGAAAGAATACCACGACCTGTTCACGGGCAACGTCATCGCGCGCAACCGTATGGAGGGCGTGGGTATTCTGACCAAGGAGCAGGTCATCGCGATGGGCTGCACCGGCGGCACGGGGCGCGCCTCGGGCTGGCACAACGACCTGCGCAAACTGCGCCCCTACGACGCCTACGACCGCGTGGAGTTCGACGAAATCACCTTCACCAAGGGCGACAGCTTCAGCCGCTACATGGTGCGTATGGACGAGATTGAGCAGAGCCTGCGCATCATCGAGCAACTCATCGACAACATCCCCGAGGGGCCGTTCCAGGAGAAGATGAAGCCCATCATCAAGGTGCCCGAGGGCGTGTACTACAGCGCCGTGGAAGGCTCGCGCGGCCAGTTCGGCGTCTACCTCGAAAGCCGTGGCGACAAGAGCCCCTACCGCGTGCACTACCGCAGCACCGGCCTGCCGCTGGTTTACGCCATGAACGCCGCCTGCCGTGGCAACCTCATCGCCGACCTTGTGACCATCGGCGGCACGTTCGACTACATCGTGCCGGATATTGACAGGTAAACTTTCAATTAATAAATAAAAAGTAATAGTTAAAAGTTTAGGATGTTGCGGCGGGTTCGGGCTGCATAGTATTGCGGCTTCCAAGGCCGCCCGAACGACGAAAGGCTTGCGAAATAATGCCTGCCACGGCAAACTCAACTTTTCACTTTTATTTTTTAACTTTTAATTAGAATTATGTTCGACTTCACAATAATCACAAACTGGCTTCACACGCTGCTCGTGGGCGTGCTGCCCGAGTGGGCGGCGGTGCTGACGGAGAGCGTGCTGGTGGCCGTGGTCATCATCTCGCTGGCCGCCATCTTCGCCATGGTGCTCATCTACATGGAGCGCAAGGTGTGCGCCTTCTTCCAGTGCCGCCTCGGCCCCAACCGCGTGGGCAAGTGGGGACTGCTGCAACTCTTCGCCGACGTGTTCAAGATGTTGCAGAAGGAAATCATCAAGATGCGCCAGACCGACCGCTTCCTGCACGACCTGGCCCCCTTCTTCGTCATCACGGCCTCGATGATAACCATCGCCTGCCTGCCGTGGAACAAGGGCGCGCAAATCCTTGACTTCAACATCGGCGTCTTCTTCTTCCTCGCCGTGAGCAGCGTCAGCGTCGTGGGCATCCTGCTCGCGGGCTGGGGCAGCAACTCCAAGTACCCCCTCATCGGCGCCATGCGCAGCGGCGCGCAGATCATCAGCTACGAAATCTCCATCGGCATCACGATGCTCACCGTCATCTGCCTCACCGGCACGATGCAGATCAGCGAGATTGTCGAGCAGCAGTACACCGAGGGGTGGAATATCTTCCGCGGCCACCTGCCTATGGTCGTCGCTTTCCTTATTTATATGATAGCGGGCAACGCCGAGTGCAACCGCGGCCCGTTCGACCTACCCGAGAGCGAGAGCGAACTGACCGCCGGCTACCACACCGAGTACAGCGGTATGCACTTCGGCTACTTCTACCTGGCCGAGTACATGAACCTGTTCATCAGCGCCGGCCTGGCCACGACCGTGTTCCTCGGCGGCTGGGCGCCCCTGCACATCGCCGGCCTCGACGGCTTCAACCACGCCATGGACTACATACCCGGCGTGGTGTGGTTCGTGGGCAAGGCCCTGTTCGTCGTGTTCCTCTTCATGTGGGAGCGCTGGACGCTGCCCCGCCTGCGCATCGACCACATCCTCACGCTCGAATGGAAATACCTGATGCCCATCAGCCTCGTCAACCTCGTGGTGATGGCGCTCGTCGTAGCCTTCGGCATTCACTTCTAAACCCACGGCGCAGTTATGTCTACATATAAGGAAAAATCATACTTCGAGGGTCTCGCCTGCGGCATCAAGTCGGTGGCTGTGGGTCTGAAGACCACGATGCGCGAACTGTTCGTGAAGAAAATCACGCAGCAGTATCCCGAGAACCGCAAGGAACTGGTGATGTTCGACCGCTTCCGCGGCTCGCTCACCATGCCCCACAACGAGAAGAACGAGCACAAGTGCGTGGCCTGCGGCATCTGCCAGATGCAGTGCCCCAACGGCACCATCAACGTGGTCAGCGAGATGGTGGAGGCCGACGGCAAGAAGAAGAAACAGCTTGTGCGCTACGAGTACAACCTCGGTTCGTGCATGTTCTGCAACCTGTGCGTCACGGCCTGTCCGCACGGTGCCATCGAGTTCGACCAGAGTTTCGAGAACGCCGTTTTCGACCGTTCCAAACTCATCCTCACGCTCAACAAGCCCGGCTCCAAGGTGGCCGAGAAAGCCAAGCCCGCCCTCACGCCCGAGATGCAGGCCAAGATAGCCGCCGCCAAGGCCGCGAAAGCCGCCAAGGAAGGCGGTGAGGCCGCTCCCGCCGCCCCCGCTGCTGCGCCCGCCGAGGCCGCCGCGCCTGCTCAGGCAGCACCCGCCGCCAAGCCCGCCCGCCAGTTCTCGCCCGAGATGCTGGCCAAGATTGAGGCCGCCAAGGCCAAGAAAGCCGCCCGCGAGGCCGCAGCGAAAGCCGCAGCCGAGGCCGGGGAAGTGAAACCCGAAGAAAACAAGTAAAGCCGTATGGACTCCTACAATATCATGTTCGTAGTGCTGGCAGGCATCATCGTTGCCTCGTCGGTGCTCACCGTGGTGACGCGCAGCATCATGCGTGCCGCCACCTACCTGTTCTTCGCCCTGCTCGGCACGGCTGGAATGTACTTCCTGATGGGCTACACCTTCCTCGGCGCGGTGCAGACGATGGTCTACGCCGGAGGCATCATCGTGCTCTACGTGTTCGCCATCCTGCTGACGCGTGGCACGAAGGACCGCATCAGCGAGAACACCCGCTCCAAGATAGCGCTCAGCGCGCTGCTGTCGCTTGTGGGCTTCGGCCTCGTGGCCTTCATCATCTTCACGGCCAACCTGCGCGCCCAGGTGATCACCGCGCCCGACGAGAGCGTGATGAACATGTCGACCCTTGGCAGGAACCTGCTCTCCACCGACCCGGACGGCTACCTGCTGCCCTTCGAGGCCGTCAGCGTGCTGCTCCTGGCCTGCATCGTGGCAGGCGTGATGATTGCACGCAAACGCTAATACGAAGTTTAATAAGGTTGAAAAGGTTTAATAAAGTTTAATCCGTCCGGCCTCGGCCTGCGTTTCGTGGCGTAGCATTAAACCTCTTAAACTTCTTAAACCCCTTAAACTTCTTAAAAAAACACCTCACGAATGATACAGATAGAATACATCCTGATTGTCTCCGCCGTGATGATGTTTGCCGGCATCTTCGGCTTCTTCACGCGCCGCAGCACGCTGGCCATCCTGCTCTCCATCGAGCTGATGCTCAACGCCACGGACCTGAACTTCGCCGTCATCAACCGCCTGATGCACACCGGCGGGCACGAAGGCTACTTCTTCACGCTCTTCAGCATCGCCATCTCCGCCGCCGAGAGCGCCGTGGCCATCGCCATTATGATTAACATCTACCGACAGCTCAAGGACACCACCGCCGACAAGCTCTCGAAACTCAAATGGTAACTCGTAAATTAAAAGTTAAAAGATAAAAAGTAAAAGTTGAGAATGGTATAGCCGCGTAAAAGGACGGCGAGAAGTTCAACTTCTCAATGCAAACGGTGACCCCACTTTTACTTTTTAATTATTACTTTTTACTTAAAAGACTTATGGACTACCAATATACGCTTCTCATCCTTTGCCTGCCCATCGTGTCGTTCCTGATACTGGGCATCGGTGGCAAGTGGCTCAGCCACAAGGCCGCTGGGCTCATCGGCACGCTGAGCATCGGCACGGTGGCCGTGCTGTCCTACTACACGGCGTTCCACTACTTCGCCGAGCGCGGGGCCGACGGCACGTTCGCCTCCATCGTACCCATAAACTTCGAGTGGCTGCCCTTCTACGTCGGCAACCTCCACTTCGACATGGGCATCCTGCTCGACCCCATCAGCGTGATGATGCTCATCGTCATCAGCACCGTGTCGCTGATGGTGCATATCTACAGTTTCGGCTATATGCACGGCGAGCGGGGCTTCCAGCGCTACTACGCTTTCCTGAGCCTCTTCACGATGTCGATGCTCGGGCTGGTGGTGGCCACCAACATCTTCCAGATGTACATGTTCTGGGAACTTGTGGGCGTGTGCTCCTACCTGCTCATCGGCTTCTACTTCACCGAGAAGCCCGCCATCGCCGCTTCCAAGAAGGCGTTCATCGTGACGCGCTTCGCCGACCTGGGCTTCCTGGTGGGCATACTCGTCTTCGGCTACTACACCGGCTCGTTCAGTTTTGACTTCACCGAGAACTTCCAGTACGCCGCCGGCGCGCTTCACGGTGTGGCCCCTGACGCCGCCAAGGCCATCGCCGCCGGAGGCTTCATCCTGCCCACCGCCCTGTTCCTGATGTTCATCGGCGGCGCCGGCAAGAGCGCGATGTTCCCCCTCCACATCTGGCTGCCCGACGCTATGGAAGGCCCCACGCCCGTCAGTGCCCTCATCCACGCCGCCACGATGGTCGTGGCCGGTGTGTTCCAGGTGGCCCGTATGTTCCCCATGTGGATACAGTACGCCCCCGAGACGCTGCACTATGTGGCCTGGATAGGCGCATTCACCGCTTTCTACGCCGCCGCCGTGGCCTGCGCGCAGAGCGACATCAAGCGCGTGCTGGCCTTCTCCACCATTTCGCAGATAGCCTTTATGATGGTGGCCCTGGGCGTATGCACCGAGATGACCACTGGCCACGAGCACGTGGGCAGCGTGGGCTATATGGCCTCGATGTTCCACCTCTTCACCCACGCCATGTTCAAGGCCACGCTCTTCCTCTGTGCCGGCTGCATCATCCACGCCGTGCACAGCAACGAGATGTCGGCCATGGGCGGTATGCGCAAGTACATGCCCGTGACGAACTGGACGTTCCTCATCGCCACGCTGGCCATCAGCGGCATCCCGCCCTTCAGCGGCTTCTTCTCCAAGGACGAAATCCTGAGCGCCAGCTTCGCCTACAGCCCCGTGATGGGCTGGGTGATGACCGGCATCGCAGCCATGACGGCCTTCTATATGTTCCGCGTGTACTACGGCATCTTCTGGGGCACGGAGAACAAGCAGCTGCACGAGGAGCTCAAGGCGCACGGCCACTTCGGCGAGGCGCCCCTCGTGATGACCGCCCCGCTCGTGCTGCTGACGCTCTTCACCGTGTTCTGCGGCTGGGCGTTGCCCGGCTCGTTCGGCTCGTTCGTCAGTGCCGACGGCCAGGCGTACAACATCCACCTCGACCCGCAGATTGCCATCACCAGCGTCGTCATCGCCTGCATCAGCATCGGCCTTGCCACGTGGATTTACATCCGCAGCAGCCAGCCCGTCGCCGAGCGCCTCAAGGCCGCCATGCCCCACCTCCACGAGTGGGCATACCGCCGCTTCTACATTGACGAGATTTACCAGTTCGTGACCCACCGCATCATCTTCGCCTACATCTCGCGCCCCATCGCCTGGTTCGACCGCCACGTCGTCGACGGCACGCTCAACGGCCTGGCCAGCGGCGCCAACTACGTGGGCGAATCCATCCGTCCCTTGCAGAGCGGACGCTTGCAGCAGTACGCCTATGTGTTCCTGCTGGGCGTGGTCGTGTTGTTCTTCATTATGATTATCTAAGCGCAGACTATGAACTTCCTTTCGATATTTGTACTGATACCCCTGGTGATGCTGCTGGCCCTGTGGCTGGTCAAGGGGCAGAAAGCCATCCGCACCGTGATGGTCACCGGCAGCACCGCGCTGCTCGCCATGGCCGTCTACCTCACCGTAGCGTTCCTCACCGACCGCGCCGCCGGGGCCGACGCCGAGATGCTCTACACGGCCTCGTTCGCCTGGTTCGAGCCGCTCCATATATACTATAGCGTCGGCGTCGACGGCATCAGCGTCGCCATGCTCCTGCTCAGCGGCGTCATCGTCTTCACCGGCACGTTCGTCAGCTGGGACATGTGCAAGGAGTACTTCCTGTGGTTCACCCTGCTGTCGCTCGGCGTGTTCGGCTTCTTCATCAGCGTCGACATGTTCACGATGTTCATGTTCTACGAGGTGGCCCTCATCCCGATGTACCTGCTCATCGGCGTGTGGGGCACGGGCAAGAAGGAGTACAGCGCGATGAAACTCACGCTGATGCTCATGGGCGGCTCGGCCTTCCTGATGTGCGGCATCTTCGGCATCTTCTACGGCGCCGGCGGCCAGACGATGAACCTCGTCGAGATAGCCAACCACACCGGCGGCGCCCACGCCATCAAACTCAGTGAGCAAATGGTGTGGTTCCCGATGACCTTTGTGGGCTTCGGCGTGCTGGGCGCGCTGTTCCCGTTCCACACCTGGTCGCCCGACGGCCACGCCAGTGCCCCCACCGCCGTGTCGATGCTCCACGCCGGCGTGCTGATGAAACTCGGAGGCTACGGCTGTTTCCGCATTGCCATGTACCTGATGCCCGAGGCCACGCACGAACTGGCCTGGATTTTCCTCATCCTGACCGGCATCAGCGTCGTCTACGGCGCGTTCTCCGCCTGCGTGCAGACCGACCTCAAGTACATCAACGCCTACAGTTCCGTGTCGCACTGCGGCCTGGTGCTCTTCGCCCTGCTGATGATCAACGAGACGGCCTGCTCCGGCGCCATCATCCAGATGCTGTCGCATGGACTGATGACGGCCCTGTTCTTCGCCCTCATCGGTATGATTTACGGCCGCACCCACACGCGCGACATCCGCGAGCTGAGCGGCCTGATGCGCATCATGCCCTTCCTCGCCGTGGGCTACGTCATAGCCGGTCTCGGCAACCTCGGCCTGCCCGGCCTGAGCGGATTTGTGGCAGAAATGACTATCTTTGTGGGCGCGTTCCAGCACGCCGACACGTTCCACCGTGTGCTGACCATCCTGGCCTGCTCCAGCATCGTCACCACGGCGGTCTACATCCTCCGTATGGTGGGCAAGATACTCTACGGCAAGTGCACCAACGAACACCACCTGGCGCTCACCGACGCCACGCTCGTCGAGCGTTTCCCCGTTGTGGTGCTCATCTGCTGCATCGCCGCCATCGGCCTCGCCCCCTTCTTCGTCTCCCACCTCGTGAACGGAGGCGTCGTGCCTATCGTTAACCATATCCTTGCTGTGGCAGGGTAAAGTTTAATAAGGTTGAAAAGGTTTAATAAGGTTTAATCTGTCCGGCTACCGTGCCGTAAGGCGTTAAACCTCTTAAACTTCATTAAACTTCTTAAACCTCTTAAAGTTCCCATGACCAACTACACAGAATTCCTTTATATGCACGAAGAGCTGGGCCTGCTTGCCGTCATCCTGCTGCTCTTTGTGTGCGACCTGCTCTTTTGCAAGGACAGCAAGCGCGGCGGCGTGTACAACACCGCCCTGCCCGTCATCCTGCTCGGCATCCTGACGGCGTTCAACCTGCTGCCCCTCAGCAACCTGCCGTTTGAGGCATTGGGCGGCATGTACCACCACACGCCGATGGACACCATCGTGAAGAGCACCCTCAACATTGGCACGCTCGTCACGTTCCTGATGGCTCACAAGTGGCTCGCACGTCCCGAGAACCTCGTCAAGCAGGGCGAGTTCTACATCGTGACGCTATTCACCCTCCTGGGCATGTACTTTATGATTTCCAGCGGCCACTTCCTAATGTTCTTCATCGGTCTTGAATTGGCCAGCATCCCGATGGTCGCCCTTGTGTCGTTCGACAAGTATCGCTACGAGAGCGCAGAGGCTGGAGCCAAGTACATTCTGCTCGCCCTTTTCAGCAGCGCGCTGTTGCTCTACGGCGTGAGTCTTATTTATGCCGCTACGGGATCTCTCTATTTCAACCAGATTTGGCCCGACGCCTCTTCTTCGTGGTTGTTGCTTTGCGGTCTGTCGCTTTTTCTTGCTGGTATGGGCTTCAAGATTTCGCTTGTGCCTTTCCACCTTTGGACAGCCGACACCTACGAAGGTGCACCTACTGTCGTCACAGGCTATCTCAGCGTTGTAAGTAAGGGTAGTGCCGCCTTTGTTCTGCTCGTTGTTTTGGCCAAAGCGTTTACATTCGGTGGTGTGAAGCTCGACTGGCAGGTGGCGCTCTTTTGGGTCATCATCGCCAGCATCACCCTTGCCAACCTCTTTGCCATCCGCCAAAGCAACCTCAAGCGCTTCATGGCCTATAGCGCCATCTCGCAGGCCGGCTACCTTGTGCTCGGCATTATGGGCGGCACCGAACCCGCCGCCGACGGCTCGGCGCAGGGTATGACCGCGCTGGTGTTCTACCTGCTCGTTTACCTCGCCGCCAACATGGGCGCTTTCGCCGTTATCAACGTCGTGGAGCAGAACAGTGGCAAACTCGCCATCAAGGACTACAACGGCCTCTACGGCACCAACCCCAAACTGGCCTTCCTGATGACGCTCTGCCTCTTCTCACTGGCCGGCATCCCGCCGTTCGCAGGCTTCTTCTCCAAGTTCTTCATCTTCATGGCCGCCTTCAACGCAGGCTTCAAGGTGCTGGTGTTCATCGCCTTGGTAAACACCATCATCTCGCTCTACTACTACCTGCTCATCGTCAAGGCGATGTACATCAGCAAGAGCGATACCCCTGTGGCCACGTTCAAGAGCGACGGTTACACGCGCGCCGCGCTGGCCATCTGCACCGCTGGCGTTCTGCTGCTCGGCATCGCTGGATGGGTCTACAACTACCTTGACAGCATCGCCAAAGTTAGCCTATAGGCGGATAGTTGATTGTTAAAAGGCAAAAGCGAATAGTTGGGTTACGCTTGCTGGCATTCTTTCGGCCTCCGTAACCCAACTATTCACTTTTGCTTTTTAACGATTCTTGCTTAGAGCCGCTTCTTCCTCCAGCTCCCGCGCTGCCATACCAGCACAACAGGACGCAACAGCGCGTTTGCGTCCTGCTGTTCCTCTTTACTGAGGTTCTGCGTACCAACTTCCAGCGTCAGCATTTCGGATTCGGCTGCCCATTTTGCGCCGATGTGCAGGGGGAACAGGATGCTGGACAGGCGCTTGCGCTCTATGTAAACCACGCTGTCGGGTGCCTGGATAAAGTCACCCAAGTCGGGCATGGCGAACTGCGGAATGTCCGTACAGTAGTCGGCTGTGTAGAAGACGATGTGGCTGTCTGGCGCAGGGGTAAGGAGCGTGTAGATGGATGCGAACACCTCGCTTGTGTCGGTTTGCAGTTTGCGTATTTCCAATCGGCTTGAAGGAGTGAGCAGGATGCTCAAAAAATCGTCTGTCTTGTGCGCGATGCGGGTCGGCAACCCGAAGAGATTGTCCACAACGGGTTCTGCCCCGCGTTGTGCCAGCTGCATCAGTTCCACCCTCGCCTTGCGAGGCAGCACGAGGAGCAGGCTGTCGGGCATCTCCACGAAAAAGCGTTCAATCGTGGCTTGTGCCATTCCTGTAATGGGCAGCGTGGCAACGGCTATTGTGGCAAAAAGCGTTCTGATAGACATAAGGCGGACTTTCTCGTAGGTTTATTGGAAGAATTGCAGCCCCTCGGCCTTACGCCATCGCCCCCGAGTGAAGTCGGGCACGTCCACAGGGCGCCCGTTTCCCTGCGCACTGAGCGCAGACAGCGGTCCTATGCAACTCCATTCAGCCGCGTCGTAAACGTCAATGTCGAGCGGCAGACCGTAGTGTAGGCAATGGATAAGGCGGCAGTCCATGGCGTAGTTCATCTCGTTGGGCACGCCGATGCTGTGACCCTCTTCCCAGTAGTGGCTGGCGGGATTACGCTCCTTGTAGCGCTCTGCCCAGTCCAGCGCAGCCTGCCCTGTAAGCGGCCTTTCCATACCCCGTGCGAAGAGAGTGGGCAAGGGGTACTTCTGCGCAAATCCTTCCGTGCCGCACACAGTTTGCAGCCTGCTGTAGGGGCGGGGAGTGGTTGTGTCCAACTGCTGCATGATAGTGATGCCCCGCCGTGTGCGTATCAGGGTGGTGTTCACGCGCCCCCGCAGCCCCTCGTCTCCCAGCCCGCGCGAGGTTACCGACGTGAGGCTCTCCATCAGGTCGCCACGGTGAAGCCCCAACAGCCAGCCCATCGGTCCCATACCGTGTGTAGGGTAGGCGTTAGCACCGTGTGCGGCAATGCTGCGCAGCATCCAACCATATTCATTCGCCTTCTCTTCGGCCAGGAGGTTGTGGATATAAGCCCCTTCCATGTGGGTCAGCTCGCCGAAGAGCCCGTCGCGGTGCATCTCCAGCGTGGCCAATGCAAAGAAGTCGTAGCAACAGTTTTCAGTCATGAAACAGTGGCGACGCGTGCGTTCGGCTGTGTCCACCAGGCGCCAGCATTCTTCCAGCGTCGTAGCGGCGGGAACTTCCACGGCCACATGTTTCCCTGCTTCCATGGCCGCGCAGGCCATGGCCGTATGTGTTTGCCACGGTGTGCAGATGTACACGAGGTCAATGTCCTTGCGGTCGATGGCTTCACGCCATGCTTCTTCGCCGCACAGCAGTTCTGGGCGCGGCTTGCCTTCTTTGGCTATGGTTTCGGCGGCTTGCTCCAGGCGTCCGCTGTCCACGTCGGCAAGCACGCGGATTTCCGCTCCGCGTATCACGCCGTACCGTTCTACCGTTTTCAGTCCCCTTTGTCCCACGCCGAGCAGGGCGATGCGAACCATAGGGATGCGCTCCGCGCGATAGCGTATCATCGATTCTGTGTTTGCGGCCATACCGTTGCTTTGTGGGTGCAAAGATACTGCAAGGCGAGTGCAATGGAAAAATAGCGCAGCTTTTTTCCATTGCCGAGCCGCCGCATATCTTCGTGAAGCAAAGATACTGCAAGACGAGTGCAATGGAGAAATAGCGCAGCTTCTTTCCATTGCCGAGCCGCCGCATATCTTCGTGAAGCAAAGATACTGCAAGGCGAGAGCATAGCAGTGTCCAATCGGGAAAAAGGCGGGGCGACACCCGTGTGTGCCGCCCCGCCCTCTTATATATATATAATACGGTATAGCGTTTCCTTTGTTTTACTCGCCAGGATAGCCTTCGTCCCAAACGAACTTCTCGTTCCATACGCCGAAGTCGCTGGAAGCGTTCATGATGTAAACGCTCATTGTGAAGACGTTGCTGTCGTTGGTGAAGCTGTTTCCGTATTGCGGGTAATAGTATAGGTGGAACGTGCTGCCGCTGTAAACAAGGCCAGTGTCTTGGTCAGCGGGGAGATTAGCGGCGTTGTAGTCCTCGTCGAGTTCAAACTCGATGTCGTAGCCCGATGTGTAAGGGCCGACGAGCTTGTAAAGGTTCGTGCCAGTGGCGTGCATCACGGCGACGCCTGGGCGAGGTGCTAAGCCGAATCCGTCGATAAGCAACTCGCTATGGAGTGTCGCACTTCCGGCTTCCTCCCACAAGTACTCGCACTTCACTTTGATGGAATAGCTGCCGCTGAACCAGTTGAGGTCGCAGGCATCGTCGGGAATGCTGAGTGTGAGTGTCTCTTGCTGTCCGGCCACGAGGTCGCAGGTCACAGTGATTTCGGCCTCCGTCTGTCCAGCCTCGAACGTAACGCTCGTGGGCACAGTGAAGGCATCGTTGTCGCTCTCGATGGCGATGGTCTCGGCTGCGCCGCCGTTTGGGCGCACGATTTTGACGGTGAATTGCTGCGTGGCGTCGGCAGGCGTGAAGGTTACGCTGCTTTGGTCGCTGATGATGTACGCACCTTCATAACTGGCGGGCGTGTAGTCGAACTCGTCCGTGCAGCTGGCCAGCACAAGCGCAGTGGCCACGAGGGTGCAGGCGTATTTGAGTAACTGTTTCATCGTTTTCTTGGGCTTTTAAAGGAGGGAGTTACTTTAACTTGAGCACCTTGTGAACCATGTTGCGACGGGTGCTGCTGGCGGCGGTGTATTTGTCGGAGGGATCAGGCGTGGCGTAGTCGGCGGTGGCGGGATTGTTGTTCTCCTCGCTCCGAGGCAGCACGAAGTTCATCCAGCCGGGGAAGGTCGTGGTGTTGTACTGGTAGTCGGGATCAAAGTTCGAGCCGCTGTAGCCGCGCGTCACGGGCATGTTCAACCGCTTGATGTCGAACATCGTCAGGCCCTCGCCCCACAGCTCTACGCGCTTCTGGAATATGATTTCGTCAATCACGTCTTCCAGAGAACTGGCGCCGCTTTCGTATTCAGCGTCACGGTAGCTCTGCATGAAGCTGGTCAGGACGTTCATTCCAGCTGCGGGGCCGTAGACATGGGCTGCGGCCTCGGCGGCGATGAAGAACATCTCCTCCACGCGCATCACGGGAAAGGCCACGCTGCACGAAATGTTGTAGTCCTCCATTTCGCCGTAGCCGGGGCGGAACTTAACGCTGCTGTACGTGGGCATGTAGTTGCTCCATCCAGCGCTTATGAAAGGCGTTTGCCCAGCAAGGGGGCTGTTTCCAGGTGCTTTCCAGAGTAGCTTGCGCCAATCGCTGTCGCTGATGCGGTTATACATCGCAGCGTCAATCATCACCCAGCAGTCCCCACCGCCAGCATAGCCAAAGGTGGTTTCGTTGCTCATCATCGACGTCCAGTTGATGATGCCGCTGGTCACGGCGCGGTTCTCCTTCACGAACTCGCCTGCCCACATAAAGTCGCTGGCCGTGTTGAAGCCGTTGGTGAGGCTCAGACCTCGGTCGGCGCTGATGGGAGCCGTACTGCTGTTGTCGATGGCCTCGGCTGCGGCTTCATAGGCTTTGTCGTAGTCGCCGTGCCACAGGTAGAGGCGTGCCAGGAGGCCGTAGACGGCATCGAGGTGGGGGAACACGTTGTCGCTCTCTGACAGATAGGGGATAAGCTCTTCGGCCAGCAACAGGTCGCTTTCGATGAAGGCAAAGATTTCCTCGCTTGTGGCGCGCGGCGTGTTGTGGCTCTGCGCCTCGGTGGTCTCTTCGGTGACGATGGGCACGGTCAGCCCCTTGATGTCGTTGCCTTTGGCGTTGATTATCTTGCCGTCCACCTCGGGCAGAATGTCGTTGGCCTTTACCTCGTACATACGGGCGAGGTCAAGATAGGCCAGGGCGCGGAAGGCCAGTGCTGCGCCGTAGATGCCTTTCTGTTCGTCGTCGGCTGTGGCCAGGTTGAGGGATTTCAGTACGCCGTTGGCCGTGTTGATGAGCGCATAGTAATAGCTCCAAATGTAACCGGCGAAGTAGTAGTCGCGCCCCATATAGGCATTCTGCTCCCACGACCAATATTTGTCATATTGGCTGGCTTGGTCAACGGCCATGTCGCCCGTCATTACGTCGCGGACGTGCATCAGGCTGCTGTAGCCAAAGCGGAAATGGTTCGCCGTGTTGGTGGCAATCATCGCGGCGGGCATACCGTAGAGCATGGCCGTCTGTGCTGAGGCGGAGTTGTCCACATAGTCCTGCGTGGCCCCTGTCGTGGGCGTAACCTCGTCGATGCAGCTCGTCAGCGTTGTGGCGAGAGCCAGGAATAGTATTGATTGCTTAAATAGTTTCATAATGGCTGTTTCGTTTCAAGTTCTTGTGAGACATTAGAACGTCACGGTCACGCCGCCGCTGATGGTGCGGATGGGAGCGTAGTATTGGTTGCTGGCATCTCCGAAGCGCGAGTTTGCTGTTTGCTGGCGCGGGTCGAGGCCCTGGCGCTTGCTCCACAGCCACACATTGTCGGCAGTGCCATAGATGCGCAGTTTGCTGATGCCCAGCTTGCGGGTGAGCGCGTCGGGCAGGGTGTAGCCCAGCGTGATGTTTTGCAGGGCGAGGTAGCTCGCGCTGGTCAGCCAGCGGTCGCTGCTACCATTCTGCGTGGGCGTACTCTGGTAGAACACGCGGGGAATGCTGCCCGTATAGGGATTGAGCAGGTTGCCGTTGGCGTCATACTGGAACGCGTCGAGCATCACGCCCTTCAGCAGGTCGGCGTGCATCATCCTGCCTCGGTTGATGCCCATCGAGGCTTGATAGTCTCCGTCATAGACCTTGCCGCCGAGTTGATAGGCGAAGTCCACGCTGAAGTCGATGCCTTTCCACTCAAGGCTGGTGCCGAAACCACCGTAGACTTTAGGCAACGCTGTGCCACAGAGGTAGAAGTCGGCATCGTTAAACTCGGTAGTCGTTTCGAGCGCACCGTTGTCGGCCTTCTTGTACCACATGGACTGGCCGAGTTCGTTCACACCAGCGTACTTCTTGAGGTAGAAGGTGTAGAGCGACAGCCCCTCGCCGATAAAGAAACTTCCGCTCTCATAGCCTGGGTGGCCGTCCACGGTGAGTGTCTTCTGGCTTTCGTCGAGACGCAGCACCTTGTTCTTGTAGTGCGTCAGGTTGAAGTTCACGCTCCAGTTGAAATCCTTTTGGCGGATGATGTTGGCCACGAGCTCAAACTCGATACCACGGTTGCGCATATCGCCCACGTTGGTATAATAGCCGCTCCAGCCGTAGGACGGGGCGAGCGGGAAGAAGTAGAGCATGTCGGTGGTCTTGCGGTTGAAGTACTCTACGCTACCGCTCAGCACGCCCTTGAACAGCGAGAAGTCGAGACCCACGTTGAAGTTGCCCACGGTTTCCCACGTCACCTTCTCGTTGCCCAGCGAACTGGGTGTGAGAGCCGCCGTGTTGCTGGCATTCTGCGGAGCGTAGGTATTGACGTAGCTGAACGAGCCGATGCGGTCGTTACCGTTCTCGCCATAGGAAGCCTTGAGTTTCAAGTCGTCCACCCACTTCACGTTGAACCACTTCTCCTGGCTGATGCGCCATGCGGCGCTGAGGGCGTAGAACGTACCCCAGCGGTGGTCGGGGTGGAAGTTAGAGCTGGCCTCGCGGCTGATGGCGGCAGCAAGGAAGTAGCGCTCGGCGTAGTTGTACTCGGCGCGTCCCAGCCAGCGTTCGCTGTTGTACGTGCCGCGCGAAGAACTCGTACCGTCCACGATGACAGCGCTGGCCAACTCGTAGTCGTCGGGGTTCCATTGGTTGTGGCGCTGGCCGTAAAGGATGTAGTCGCGGCTCTTGTTGTACTCGTGGCCAGCCATGGCGGCGATGCTGTGCTTGCCGTAGACGTGCGCCCAGTTGAGCAATTGCTGGAAATTGGTGGTGAACCGACGGTCGTGTTCCACGGCTGCCGAGCCGTTCGAGCTGGCATACTGTCCGAAATAGGGGTTGGTGGTGCTGCCCGCGCGCGTCTCGACGACAAAGGCGGTGTTGCGCGAGGTGAACTTGAAGTCCTTGAGGAAAGTGATTTCGGCCACGCCCTCAGCGCGGAACGTGTTGCCGTTAAGCTCGTTGCGGTCGAGCTGTACCTGCGACAGCGGGTTGGCCTTGCTGAGGTAGGGGCGTGTGCCCACCGTGCCGTCGCCGTAGTCGTAGAGTGTAGACTTGCTCGTGGGGTCCCAAATGGTGTTGCCTTGTGCGTCGCGCAGGAATACGGGATAGATGGGAGCCATCAGCGTGTAGCTGAACATGTTGCCGCTGTATGAGTCCTCGCCATCGTTGTCAAGATACTGCTGGCGATAGTGAGCGTACATCATGTTGGCGCTCAGGCGCAGCCAGGGCTTCAGCTGGTAGTCGGCCTTGAGGCGGCTCGTGATGCGCTCGAACTCCGAGCCGATGGTGATGCCCTCGTTGTTAAGGTAGTTCACACTGGCGTAGTACGAGCCCTCGCCGTTGTGCGCGCTGGCCGTGACGGTGTATTCCTGGCGCAGGCCATGGCCGTAGATGGCTTTCGACCAGTTGTCGGGGTAGAGCTGGTAGTCCTGCCCGCCTGCGCTGACCACACGCCCTAACGTAGCGTTGGGGTTGAGCTTGCCGTTGAAGCCGATGAGCGTCTGGCCTTCGGGCACGGTGTAAACGTTGTATTGCAGGCCGTAGGTGTTGTTGTTGATGATATTGCCCACCGCCCAGGCGTGGGCGCGGGCTTCGTTCATTCCGCTGTTCAGTGCCAGGCCCCGCAGACCAGCGTAGTACAGTTCGTAGTAGGCCGCCGGGCTGGTGATGTAGTTATAGTCGGGGATGGCTTTGGAGTTGCTGCCCCACTTGGCGTCGACCGTCACCGTGGTGTGTCCGTCGCTGTTCTTGCCGCGTTTCGTCTGGATGAGGATAACGCCGTTTGCAGCGCGTGCACCGTAGAGGGCGGTCGAGGCAGCGTCTTTCAAGACGGTCATGCTCTCGATGTCCTGCGCATTGATGAGGTTCATATCGCCGTCGAAGGGCGTGCCGTCAAGCACAATGAGCGGCGTGGGGCTGGCACTGATCGACGTAATGCCTCGGATGAGGATGCCGGGCGAGCTGGCACCAGGCTGGTTGCCGGTGTTGCGGAACTGCACGCCCGCCACGCGCCCGTTCAGCGCCTCGACAGGATTGCTCACTTGCAGCTTTCCGATTTCGTCGCTCTTCACGACAGAGGCCGAGCCGGTGAACGTGTTGCGCGTCGTTGTGCCATAGGCCACGACCATGGCCTCGTCGAGCGCGCTCTCACTGGGGTCGAGCGTCACCTGAACCACGTCGGCCACGGCTATCTCCTTAGACTTGTAGCCCAGCGCGCTCACCACGAGCGTCTTGGCCGAGGTCGGCACTCTCAGGAACACAAAGTGGCCGTCGCTCCCGCTGAAGGTGCTA
>JAGBKI010000063.1 GCA_017933995.1 Bacteroidaceae bacterium
CACGCTGCTGCCGCTGTGCCGCTCGGTGCTGCCCCACTGGCCCGCCAACGCCGTGTGCGGCGTGCTGACGCTGACGGTCGTCTCGCCCCTGTTGCGCGCCGTCGTGATGCGCAAGAACCACACCGCCTCGGCCCGCACGCTGTGGCGCCGCCGCGTGAACCGCCCCGCCGTGGCCGCCCTTTTCGCCGTGCGCTACGCACTGGCCGTGGGCGTGGTCTACTACGTCCTGAACTACCTCTCGCCCCTGTCGTGGATTGTCCACATCGTAGTGGCTGCCGTGCTGGTGGGCCTGCTGTGCGCCTCGCGCCTGGTCAAGTACTGGAGCATCCGCATGGAGCGCACCTTCAAGCACAACCTGGGCGTGCGCGAGCGTGCCGCCGAGAGCCAGCACCCGGCCTACGCCCGCCGCCTGCGCGCCCACGACATGCACGCTTCGCAGGTGGAGATACCCGCCCACTCGCAGTGGGGCGGCAAGGCGCTCAAGGAACTGGCCCTTGGCGGCGACGGCGTGATGATAGCCGCCGTGAAGCGCGGCGACATGGTCATCAACATCCCCGTGGCCGACACCGTGGTCTACCCGCGCGACGTGCTGACGGTCATCGCCGACGACGACGGACTGGCCGCCTTCACCTACCGCCTGGGCACGGAGGTGAACGCCATGCCCGAGGACAGCGGCCAGCCCATCGTGATGCGCCGCATCGCCATCGCCACGCACCCCGCGCTGGCGGGCGTGAAGTTGCGCGACAGCGGCCTGCGCGACCGCTACCAGTGCATGGCCGTGGGCTTCGAGGCCAAGGACGGCTCGCTCGACACGCCCACCGCCGACTACGAGATACGCCCCACCGACGTGCTCTACGTCGTGGGCGAGAGCCACCACGTAGCGCGGTTGGAGAAGGAGACGCGGAAAAAGATGTAAGTGCGGCGCGCTTGCCCCGCTGCGCCTATTGGCGGGCAGTAACAAGGAGACAGAACAAAGGATTTGCCTTGCAGCACCCGGTCATGCCATATCAGGCCGGTCTGCAAGGCAAATCCTTTGTTCTGCCTCCTATATATATAATACGGAGTGGTTTTAGCGCACTTTCTTTCCAGCGGCGGGACCTTCGCTCTGTAGGCGGTTGAGTGCCGTGACGACGTAATAGCCAGGAGCCTTGGCACCACGGTCGGCAATCTTGACGAAGGGGCGCGTCGTGATGGCCACTATGGCGGAGGCGTCGGCCAGGTTCTGTTTGCCCTTGCTGGCAAAACGGTAAACGACATACTTCTCTGGGCGGTCGCGCCACGATGTGGCTTTGGGCGCCTCCCAGTGCAGGAACGTGCCAGCGGCTATGGTGCTGGTGCCGATACTTTTCACTTTTCCGGGTGTGGCACTCTCTATCCACGGCATTAGCGGCTGGAGGGCAGGGTAGGGGTGGTAAGTGAGTTGGAGGCGACGCGTGTAGTCGTTGTAGTTGTCGGCCACGAGGCGGCTGTACCACAGGCACGAGCCATCTACACCCAGTGTCTCGCGCTGTAGGCGAAACTTGGCCTCCATTTGGTTTGTGTTCGGATTCTGCGGGTCAGCATACTGCATAGTGCGTTCGATGTCCTGCCCAATGACCAGCGGGCGACCGCTACAGTGGCGCGCCCACCAACGTACAAGTTCGGCGTAGTCGGCGGTGGGGTGGCCGATTTGCCAGTAGAGCTGCGGCACGATGTAGTCCACCCATCCCGCTTTTACCCAGCGGAGCACGTCGGCATAGAGGTCGTCATAGTTTTGCAGGCCGCGCGTGGCACTGCCAGGGATGTTGTCGCCCGCCTTCGCGTTGTGGTAAATGCCGAAAGGCGAAACGCCGAACTTCACCCAAGGCTTGGCGGCGCGCAGCGTGTCGTGGAGCTGGGCAATGAAGGCATCGACATTGGCGCGCCGCCAGTCCTCGCGCGACTGGCTGCTAAGGCCGTAGAGCTGGTAGGTGCGTTCGTCGTCGAACGGCAGCCCAGCAACGGGATACGGGTAGAAGTAATCGTCGATGTGGAGGCCGTCAACGTCGTAGCGACGCACGATGTCGCCCGCCACGTGGCAAATGTAGTCGCGGTTTTCGGGGCGCCCGGGGTCGAAAAGCAGCAGGCCGTCGTAACTGACGAAGCGCCCCTTGTCCTTCCAGTAGGCATGGTTCGCCGCAAGCTCGGTCGTGCCTTTCGTCTTGGCACGGAAGGGATTGATCCAAGCGTGCAGTTCCATGCCACGGCGGTGACACTCCGTCACCATCCAAGCCAAGGGATCCCAATAAGGGCTGGGGGGCGTACCCTGGCGGCCCGTGAGGAAACGGCTCCAAGGTTCGATGGCACTCTGGTAGAGCGCGTCGCCCTCAGGGCGCACTTGGAAGATAACCGTGTTGCAGCGCGCCTGCTGGAGGGCGTCAAGGTGGCGCGTCAGCTCAGCCTGCATCTGCGCAGTGCCCATTCCCAAGAACTGGCCGTTCACACACTGAATCCACGCGCCGCGAAACTCGCGCTTGGGTTGCGGAATCTGTGCCCGTATGCCCGCAGCAAAAACGGCGAGCAGGGCAAGGATGAAAGTCTTTCTCATTGCCGTAAGATTTTTTTCGCGTCAAAGGTACGCCTTTCGCGGCGTATATAGTGCCCGTCGTGGCCGAAAACTTGCTCGCCGACCCGCTTTTACGTGCCCAGACCGCCCAGCCACGCAATCCCGAAAAGCTAAAAACACGGGGTAAAACGCTTGAAAAACAAAAAGATGTCGTACCTTTGCGGGCAGAAATGGCACATACCACTGCCGAGAGGCAGTTCGCGTGCCCCTGTTTACGCATCGAAAATGAAGAAATGAGCCGACGGCTCAAGCTATCCACGTTTCACACAGAACGGCCTCAGACACTACACCCAGTGACCGTCAATTCCTCTTATTCCTCTTACCGCTAAAACCTGTTTCCAGATGCAAGCGCTCTGCGCCGTGACGCCCATCGACGGGCGCTACGCCTCGAAGACCGAGGCACTCTCCCCCTACTTTTCCGAATACGCCCTGATACGCTATCGCGTGCGCGTCGAAGTGGAATACTTCTTGTGGCTCGCGTCGCTCGGCCTGCCCCAACTGCCCGCGCTGTCGGCGCAGCAGGCGGAGGCGTTGCGCGCGCTCTACGCCACGATGCGCCCCGAGGACGCACAAAAGGTGAAAGAGACGGAGGCCGTGACCAACCACGACGTCAAGGCAGTGGAGTACTACGTCAAGGAGGCCATGGCCGCCATACCGGGGCTGGCACCCTACACGGAGTTCGTGCACTTCGGCCTGACCAGCCAGGACATCAACAACACAGCCTTCCCGCTGATGATTAAGGACGCGCTGCGCGAGGAATACCTGCCGCGCCTGCGCCGCATCGTCGCCACGCTGAACGGTTTCGCCGCCGAGTGGGCCGACATCCCGATGCTGGCGCGCACGCACGGCCAGCCCGCCTCGCCCACGACGCTGGGCAAGGAACTGCGCGTGTTCGCCTACCGTCTGGAGCAGCAGGCCGCCGCGCTGGAGCAGGTGCCGATGAGCGCGAAGTTCGGCGGCGCCACGGGCAACCTCAACGCCCACACCGTGGCCTACCCCACCCTCGACTGGCCCCGACTGGCCGGGCAGTTCGTCACCGAGCGGCTGGGTCTGCAGCGCGAGGCGTTCACCACGCAAATCAGCAACTACGACAACCTGGCCGCCCTGTTCGACGCCATGCGCCGCGTGCACACCATCCTTGTCGACCTCAGCCGCGACGTGTGGCAGTACATCTCGATGGACTACTTCAAGCAGCGCATCAAGCCCGGCGAGGTGGGCAGCAGCGCGATGCCCCACAAGGTGAACCCCATCGACTTCGAGAACGCCGAGGGCAACCTGGGTATGGCCGACGCCGTGCTGGCGTTCCTGGCGCAGAAACTGCCCGTGAGCCGCCTGCAGCGCGACCTGACGGACAGCACCGTGCTGCGCAACGCTGGTGTGCCGTTCGCCCACGCGCTCATCGCCTTCGCCAGCCTCGAAAAGGGGCTGGGCAAACTGGTGCTCAACGCCGACCGCATACGCGCCGACCTTGACCGCAGTTGGGCCGTCGTGGCCGAAGCCATACAGACCATCCTGCGCCGCGAGGGCTATCCCAAGCCCTACGAGACGCTCAAGCAACTCACCCGCACGGGTGGCGAAATCACGCGCGAGACCATCAGCGGCTTCATCGCCGGCCTCGACGTGAGCGACAGCGTGCGCGCCGAACTCTCGGCCATCACTCCGTATAATTATATAGGACACAGCCGCGAGGCTGAATGATTCAATAACAAACCAACAACAATTCAAACCTATTAAAAAGCCAACACGATTATGGCAGACTTCGAAGAATTCGAGAAAAAGGAAAACAGTTCCGAAACCGGCGGTAGCGACAACCAGGAATACCGCTCCTACGGCGACGGCGGCGAGCGCCCCTCGCGTCCCTACGGCAACAGTTACGGCGGCTACCGCAGCGGCTACCAGCGCGGCTACAACAACCGCGAGGGCGGCTACCAGCGCCGCAGCAACTATGGTGGCTACGGCAACCGCAACAGTTACGGCAACCGCGAGGGCGGCTACGAGCGCCGCAGCTACGGCAGCTACAACAAGTACAACCGCCAGAACGACAGCGAAAACACGCAGCAGAACGAGGAAGCCAACAACAGCACCTCCTCCTATAACTCCTACGGCGAGCGCCGCAGCTACAACCGCGAGGGCGGCTACCAGCGCCGCAGCAACTACGGCGGCGAGGGCGGCTACCGTCCCCGCAACAACTACAACCGCGAGGGCGGCGAAGGCGGCTACCAGCGCCGCAGCTACGGCAACCGCGAGGGCGGGTACAACCGCGAGGGCGGCTACCAGCGCGGCGGCTACAACCGCCAGGGCGGCTACCGGCAAGGCGGCTACAACAACCGCCAGGGCGGCTACAACAACCGCTACAACCCCAAGCGCCGCACCGCTTTCGCAGAGAGCGTGGCCGATCCCGACGCACCGCTGCGCCTCAACAAGTTCCTCTCCAACGCCGGCGTGTGCTCGCGCCGCGACGCCGACAAGTACATCGAGGCAGGCGTCGTGACGGTGAACGGCAAGGTGGTCACCGAACTGGGTACCAAGGTGCTGCGCACAGACGAGGTGCACTTCCACGACCAGCTCATCAAGCCCGAACTGAAAATATACGTGCTGCTCAACAAGCCCAAGGGCTACGTCACCACCAGCGAAGACCCCAACAACCGCAAGACGGTGATGGACCTTGTGCGCGGCGCCTGCCCCGAGCGCATCTACCCCGTTGGCCGCCTCGACCGCAACACCACCGGCGTGCTGCTGCTGACCAACGACGGCGAGATGGCCTCAAAACTGACGCACCCCAAGTTCCTCAAGAAGAAGATTTACCACGTGTGGCTCGACAAGAACCTCAAGCAGGAGGACGCTAAGCGCATCGCCGAGGGCATCACGCTCGACGACGGCGACATCAAGGCCGACGACATCCAGTACGTGAACCAGGCTGACCGCTCGCAGGTGGGCGTAGAGATACACAGCGGACGCAACCGCATCGTGCGCCGCATGTTTGAGGCGCTGGGCTACCACGTCACGAAACTCGACCGCGTGTTCTTCGCCGGCCTGACCAAGAAACGCCTCCGCCGTGGCGAATGGCGCTTCCTCACCGAGAACGAGGTGAACTACCTGCGTATGGGTGCGTATGAATAAGTAATAATTAAAAAGTAAAAGGTAAAAGTTGAGTTACGACTTGCGGCTGAATATCTAAACCACAAAAAGCATAAAAGCCCTCAAAAGGCACAAACCTCAAGTGTAGCCTTTGTGTCATTCGGGATTAAAGGCCAAGGCTTAGACTAACCCATCTTTTACCTTTTACTTTTTATTTTCTAATTAAACGAATGAAACGAACCAAGATAACCGACCTCCTGCGCCGCACGGACTACGGCACGGAGGTGCTCGTCAAAGGCTGGGTGCGCACCAAGCGCGGCAGCAAGGCCGTGAACTTCATCGCCCTGAACGACGGCAGCACCATCAAGAACGTGCAGGTGGTGGCCGACGTGGCCGACTTCGACGAGGAACTGCTCAAGCAGGTCACCACCGGCGCCTGCCTCGCCGTCACCGGCACGCTTGTCGAGAGTCCGGGCGCGGGCCAGTCGAGCGAGGTGCACGCCACCGCCATCGAGGTGCTCGGCACGTGCGACGCCGACTACCCCATGCAGAAGAAAGGCCAGAGCTTCGAGTTCATGCGCAAGAACGCCCACATGCGCCTGCGCACCAACACGTTCGGCGCCGTTTTCCGCATACGCCACCACATGGCCATGGCCATCCACACGTTCTTCCACGAACACGGCTTCTTCTACTTCCACACGCCCATCATCACGGCCAGCGACGCCGAGGGCGCGGGCGAGATGTTCCGCGTCAGCGTACTCGACCCCGACAACGCACCGCGCAACGACGAGGGGCGCGTGGACTACGCGCAGGACTTCTTCGGCAAGCAGACCAGCCTCACCGTCAGCGGCCAGCTCGAAGGCGAGCTCGGCGCGACGGCCCTGGGCGCCATCTACACCTTCGGCCCCACGTTCCGTGCCGAGAACAGCAACACCCCGCGCCACGCCGCCGAGTTCTGGATGATTGAGCCGGAGATGGCTTTCTACGACATCACCGACAACATGGACCTGGCCGAGGAGTTTATCAAGTACTGCGTGCGCTGGGCGCTCGACAACTGCGCCGACGACCTCGACTTCCTCAACCGTATGATTGACAAGGGCCTGCTGGAGCGGCTGCACTTCGTGCTGGAACACGACTTCGTGCGCCTCACCTACACCGAGGGCATAGCCATCCTGGAGCAGGCCGTGCGCGACGGCCACAAGTTCGAGTTCCCCGTGTCGTGGGGCACCGACCTGGCCAGCGAGCACGAGCGCTACCTTGTGGAGCACCACTTCAAGCGCCCCGTCATCCTCACCGACTACCCCAAGGAAATCAAGGCGTTCTACATGAAGCAGAACGACGACGGCAAGACCGTGCGCGCCATGGATGTGCTCTTCCCCGGCATCGGCGAGATTATCGGCGGCAGCGAGCGCGAGGCCGACCACGCCAAACTCCTCAACCGCATCAACGAACTGGGCATCCCGATGAAAGACATGTGGTGGTACCTCGACACGCGCCGTTTCGGCACTTGCCCCCACAGCGGCTTCGGCCTGGGCTTCGAGCGCCTCATCATGTTCGTCACGGGTATGCAGAACATACGCGACGTCATCCCCTTCCCGCGCACAACGGGGACGGCGGAGTTTTAAGTAATAATTAAAAAGTAAAAGGTAAAAAGTCCCGCCCGTCGTGGGGGACGCTTTCAGCGTCCGTTATGCGGTCGGTGGCTGCCGCAGGTGCGCTCCATTCCATTTCGCGCACCCGCAGTTACAGAGGGGGAGACGCTTCCAGCGTCTAACACGCACCAATCTAAGTGCACCTATGGCAAGCCGTAACTCCACTTTTACCTTTTACTTTTTATTTTTTTTATTCAGAAGCCATGAAAGTCCTCCTCATCAACGGCAGCCCGCGCCGCAGCGGCAACACCTCGCTTGCGTTGGCCGAGGCCGCCAAGACGCTCCAGGCGCTGGGCATCGAGACCGAAACCGTCTCCATTGGCGCCAAGCTGGTGCGCGGCTGCATCGCCTGCAACCAGTGCAAGACGAAGGGCCGCTGCATCTTCGACGACGACCTTTGCAACGCAACTGTCGAGAAGATGGCCGCCTGCGACGCCCTCATCATCGGCGCACCCGTCTACTACGGCCAGCCCAACGCCACCGCCCTCGCCCTGTTGCAGCGTATGCTCTACAGCGGCGGCGCCCACTTCGCCGGCAAACCCGCTGCGGGCGTGGCCGTGTGCCGTCGCGGTGGTGCCACAGCCGCGCTACAGACGCTCATCATGCCCTTCCAGATGATGTCGATGCCCGTTGTCACGTCGCAGTACTGGAACATCGTCTACGGTCGCGAACCCGGCCAGGCCGCCCTCGACACCGAGGGTATGCAGACCATGCGCACGCTGGCTCGCAATATGGCCCACCTGCTGCAAAGCACGCACGCCCCCGTCGCCCCCGCCCTGCCAGAGCGCGAGCCCTGGCAGCCGATGCACTTTATACGGTGAGCGATTTGCCTGCTCTTCTTTCCATTGCTTGCAGGCCAACCGCTTGCGCGTAAAAGCCACTCACACTCACCCACCTGCAATGAAGAAAAACTTTACCCCCCCCATTGGGTTTTCGTCGATTTAAGCGCAGACTGTCTTGTGCTGCCTGTCAGCGGCGACGACGATGACTCCGACAAAACGCGTCGCCAAAGCGACCCCATCGTGTTCGATGACGAACAGGACGCTCAGGCATCCATCCCGTTTTGGGATGAATGACCGCCCCGCCGCGAACGCTCGCACAAACAAACTCACGCAAATCGAAAAAACCTAACCATGAAAGCAAGAACACCCCTGCTCATCTTGTGCATCACATTGCTGGGACTGGTCAGCGCAAACGCTGCCGTCAGCTTTGACCCCACAAAAGTCTACAGACTGCAAAACGTAAGAACCGGTTTCTTTTTGCAGTTGGCCGACTCCTATACAGAAACCGCCGGCGTGGACGCCACGACACTCCACATGGTCGGCACCACTTTCAAAATCGAGGCCAGCGGCAGCGGCTGGACGTTCACCAACACTGCCGACGCCACGAAGACGCTGGGCCGCTCGTCGAACACCACTTGGAACTGGAACACCAGCAACACCGGCAGCGCCGTGTGGAACATCGTGGCGGTGGACGGCCAGACCGATGTCTACTACATCGTCAATCCCGCCCTTGAGGGCACCAAGTACCTCGGTCCCAACGACGACGCGCTTGCCCTCGGCAACTATGTTTTTTGCGACAAGACCAACGAGGCCGTTTGCCGCTGGCGCATAGTGGAATCATCTGCCTTTCCTGAGACTCCCACGGAAATCACCTCCGCCGCCGACATCACCGACACAAAAGCCTACAGTTTCCTGCCCTACGACAACAACCGAGGAACCTATCTCTACGACAGCGGCTGGTACACGAACGACGACGGGCTCGTCTACCTCACCTGCACCGGTTCCCACCACGCCGCCACGGGTTTCGACCCCACCAACCCCAACCAGCAGTTCGCCTTCATCACCACCGACACGCGCACCTACCTCTACAGCGTTGGCGCGGGCAAGTTCTTCACAAAAGACGAGACCACGCCGCAGAAGTGGTACCACTGGGTAGACCTCACCTCCGACAACGCGGCATACGTGGGCCGTATTGTCCTTTCCGACACGCCGTCGGACCAAGGCGTGACCATCGCAAGTTCCGAGGGTGCATATGTCAGCTATCCCTATGTACTGCAAATGGGCGGCAACGACATCGGTCTGAGCGACAACTACCTCAACCCCATCATCACCCGCTACAACAGCAAGCAGGACGGTGGCAACTGCATAAAGATTTTTGAGGCCGGTGCGCTCTCGGCCACCACGCGCTGGAACGCCCTTGACGCCGCCTATGCCTTCGAGGGGCGCGACAACGTCACTTACACCATCACATACACCGGCCTGCCCACAGGCGAAACCGGGCGTATCACCATCAGCGGCGTATCCTTCACCACCGGGCTGACCACCCACATCCCCTTTACCGCCAGCGACATCACGGCACCCGCCATTGAGGGCTATCGCGTCAGCGTCAGCATCAGCGGCACGGACATCAATGTCGTCTACACAGAGAGGGCCACAAGCGGCGAGGCTGAAATCACCTACGTCTATAAATACGGTGCCACCGAATGGTATCGCGAGACCAAGACGGCGCAAGTTGGCGAAGGCTATCCCACCGTCAGCGAACGCCCCGACGGCGTACGCTTCCTGAGCACGCCCCCCGTAGGCCAGAAAGTCAGCGGCGACGAAACCGTGGAGATAGCCTGCGCGCTCGACGAGGACTTCTGGATTCCCGCCTCGCCCAGCTACGCCGAGGCCAACTGGGTCTACCTCAGCATTCACGACCTTGATAAATACTACCTGCACTACGACGCTTCGAACGCCAGCAAAATAGTGCTCAGCGGATTTACCGCCCCGCAGAACACCGACGCCTATAAGTGGGCCATCATCTACAACCCCTTCACGGGCAAACACAAGATTGTGAACAAGGCAGCCGGCCCGTCGATGGTGCTCAGCAGCACCGACCCCTCGAACGACGGAAACACGGGCGGAAACACCCTGATACACATGGTGACGGACAATGGCAACCTTGAAGCCGCCGGACTTAACACCTACTGGAACTTTACCCGCAGCGTCACGGGCTTCTTCCTTTCCCGCGACGGTCAGACGGTCAATGCCAATGTGCGTGACGGCAACCTCTCCTACTGGACTGGCACGGACTGGGGCAGCCGCATGTATTTCGTACCTGTCGAAACGCTCTCGCCGGTGACGGGCAGCAACCTCAAGTCCGCCACGGGCAACAGCGTAACCTCTTCGCGCCAATACCGCCTCGTGAACCGCGCCAACGGCAAGGCCATGGAACTCAATTCCCACATGGCCCAGGGCAGCGGCGACTACGAAATCCTCACTTCCATCGCCGACGACAGCAAACAGAAGTGGACGCTTACCTCCAGCGGCAGTGGCTTTACCATCAAGAACGCAAGCTTCAACACCTACGTCTCTGGCAACACCTTTACCGACCGCAGCAACGCCTACTGGCAGTACTACAGCGGTATGCCTTTCACGGTAAACGGCTCAATAGTCGGCTACACCTATCCCGGCACGCCCAGCAGCGACGCCGTGACGATGTATTTCTACAAGGCCGACGAAGTGGACGGCGTGCCTTACTACTACCTCTCCACCGCCTCCACCCTTTCCACCACCACGAACGGCGGGCGTTGCATTCTTTCCTCGCCCGGCGTCCCTGTGATGCCCTACACCTCCTGCATGGGCTACGAATCGCAGTGGAGTCTCCAGTGCGTCGACGACGACAACAGTTATGCCACGAGCATCACCAGCGGCAAGTACTACCGCCTGGTGAACGACAACTACGGCACGCTCTGCACAATGTACGACAACGGCACCGCGCTCTCCACCGCTGAATACGACGAAGATAACTACGGCCAACTTTGGATTATAACCAGCAACGGTTCCTACTACACCCTGAAAAACGCCGCCACGGGCCGCTATGCCGGCAGCAATCCTGGCACGGGCAAACAGTGGCCCAGCGCAACGTCCTCGACGAACTTCACCGCTTCCAAGAAGAGCAGCAACGGGCGCACCGTCTTCGCCTTCAGCATCGGCAGCGCCAGCTCTTCCAGCAACACCGCCCTCCACTGCAACAGCGCGCACAACGTCGTACCCTGGAACACCAGCGCCACCGCTTCCTACTGGCGACTGGAGGAGGTGACACTCACCGCCGCCCAGCAGGCCGAACTGGCCGAGCTCAACGGCAGCGCACCCAGCGTGAGCAACTCGACGCTACTCAACTTCTTCGACGACTACGCCTGCACGCAGCTCAAGAGTAGCTACAAGAACATGACCGACGCCGCCCTGCGCAGCGCGATGTCGAGCCTACCCACCGCCGTGCAGGACATGGCCGTGCGCGTCAAGAACGACCAGTGGAACGCCGACGCCACCTGGAACGCCTACGAGCGCGACTTCCGCATACACGACTACCAGGTATACTCCGAGCCGCAGACGTGGAAGAACTACTACGGCATCGGTCCCTTCGCCCGCCTCACGCAGCCCACGGGCATACGCTTCAAGGCCGGGCAGATTGCCTACATCTACGTCAACGACGCTGTGGCCAACACCACCGACGGGCACCTCTACGCCGAACTCGTGATGGGCACCGACCAGACCGGCACGCAGACCACCCTCCAGCGCGGATACAACGCCGTCAAGGTGGCCAGCGACTGCGAACTCTTCATCACCTACAACTGCACCAACCGCTCGCGCAAGCTCTCCACCCTGCCCGACATCAAGATACACGTCGAGGGCGGCACGTGCAACGGCTTCTTCGACCTGAGCCGCGGCCACACCAACACCGACTGGTACTGGATGGTCGACAACATGTTCAAGGACAAGTACCTCCACGTCAAGGGCGTGAGCACCCTGCTCAACGTCATGAAGGACGATGTCGTGTCGGCCAAGGACGCCCAGCAGGTGATGGAGGTCTGGGACTTCATCTTCGACACCGAGCAGGAGTACATCCTCGGCGTCACCACCGCCTACAAGGACGAGTACGACGGCTACTACCGCATGATGCTCAACTCACGCAAGATGTACGACGGCGAGGGCCAGTACACCCACTGGGCGGGCAACTACGGCACCAACCACCTCTCGCTCGACACCAACGGCTCGTTCAGTTCCTACGTCCTGACCCATCCCGGCGACGGCGGCGGCACGCTCTGGGAACTCGCCCACGAAATAGGCCACGGCCACCAGGCGCCTTTCCTGCTCAGCGGCGCGGGCGAAATCAGCAACAACAGCCTCTGCCAGATTATGCTCCACCTCGTCGGCTACCGCAGCAGCCGCGGCTCGCAGCCTAACGTCATGCAGGCCGATTTCAACCAGGGCCTCAGCTGGGTGGACTACATGCGCGGCGCGGTCTACAGCACCAACACTACAGCCGTCAACAACCAGGGCACCTTCACCATCCCCGACGGCGTGAACTACGGCCAGTTCGAGTCGATGTGCATACAGCTGTGGTACCAGCTCTACCTCTACTTCCACGTGCAGGGCAACGACACCAATTTCTTCCCCAAGTGGGTGCGCAAGATCAAGGAGATGGGCGGCATCACGCGCAACAACTCCAGCAGCATTTCGCAGCCCAACACCTCGCGCCGCGCCACCGACCTGGCCGGCACCACAACCACCGCCGGCGACTGGCGCAGCGAGTACATGCGCCTGGCGCTGGCCGCCTGCGCAGCCTCCGAGACCGACCTCTACGAGTACTTCAAGGCATGGGGCTTCTTCCGCTATTCTAACGACGTCAAGATCAGCGGCACGAAGGACAACACCCCCGTCTACAACCTCAGTTCCTACAACAGCGTCTGCTACGTCCGTATGCCGGTCAAGGGCAACGCCGCCGACGAGGCCGACCTCACCTGGTGCCGGGAGAAGATGCAGAGCTACGCCAAGAAAGCGCCCGGCATCCTCTTCATCGGCGACGCTACAGAGGCCATCAAGATACGCCCCGACGCCCTCGTGCTGAAGTACGACCCCTCGCTCGAAGGCTCGCAGCAACTCTTCAGCTCCGGCGTGCAGGGCAACGCGGGCGCGCTGGGCATGTACACCGGCTTCGGCACGAACAAGGCCAACACCCTCAAGTACACCGTCAGCGGCACAACCGTCACGGTCACCGGCAGCGGCGCGATGGGCTTCAAGGTCTACGATGCCAGCGGCGAGATGGTCTTTGCCAGCAACGACAAGAGTTTCACCGTCAGCAGCACCATCGCCACCGGCCTCTCCGCCGGAGGCACATACACCCTCGTGGCCAGCCTCGGCGACGGCACGGACCTCATCCTGCCCCGTCCCGGCAGCACCACGGTGACAATGACCACCTATTTCGGCTCAAGCACCAACCGCAACGTCTACACCACCGTCGGCGCCGTCAAGCCCACGGGCAGCAGCAGCCTGGCCCTCTACGCCACGGGCGACTTCGTGATGCCCGACCTCAGCCAGACGCCCAATGCCATGACCACCGTCAGCGCCACCCACGACGCCACACCCGCCGCGCTTCAGAACCAGACGAACTTCGTCTACAGCGGCACGGCGCCCCACATCGCGCTGACCGACAAGGTGGACTTCTACGCCCCCTCCAACAGTTTCACCGCCCAGCGCATTGAGTACCAGCGCGACAACACGCTGAACTACAACACCGTCTGCATGCCCTTCGCCGTCAAGGTGGAAGACTTCGGCGCAAACGCCAAGGTCTACACGCTTGAGAGCATGGACGACGCCCAGGTCACGTTCACGCAACAGCCCAGCGGCGACATCGACGTCGGTACGCCGCTGCTCGTCTACTCCGACGAAAGCGCGTGGAGTTTCGACATCAGCGAAGACCGCTCCATGAGGGGACGCACCACCACCCCTACGGCCAAGACCGCAGCCGTCGGAGCGTTCACCAAGCAGACCATCGGCGAGGGCTACTTCAAGCTCAACAGCAGCGGCACGGCCTTTGCACGCACCACGGCCAGCAGCACCATCACCCCGTTCCGTTTCTACATTCGCAACAACGGTGCTGCGTCCGCCCCGCGCCTGCTGCTTGTCCTCAACGACGATGACGGCACCACCGGCATCGGCCTCATCGAGGCCGACGGCAACGTCAGCAACGTCACTTCCGGCCACATCTACGACCTCCAAGGCCGCCGCGTTACCCAGCCCCAGCGCGGCCACATCTACATCGTAGGCGGCAAGAAAGTGCGCTTCTGAGGAAAAGTCCAACATGTGTTTTGCCGCCCGTCTGTGCCCAGCCACGGACGGGCGGCAACGTATTGCTGCGTGGCGACAGTGCCTCTATTTTTTCGGAAAACGCTAACTTTGCCACACGAACCCACACTGGACGTATGCGGGGTGTTGTAAAAACTGCCTCCAGCCCGCCGGTTTGAAACGATGTACTGCGACAAAGCATCCGTAAACATACTTTGCGCGCTGATGGTGCGCCACGGCGTGCGCGACGTGGTTGTGTGCCCCGGCTCGCGCAACGCCGTCCTGGCCCACAACTTTGGCGAACTTTCGCGTCGGGGCGTGCTGCGCGTCTGGCCCGTCACCGACGAGCGTTGCGCGGCCTTCGTGGCCATCGGAATCTACTTGGCCACGCGCACACCCGCCGCCGTCTGCGTCACGAGCGGTTCGGCGCTGCTCAACACGCTCCCCGCCGTGGCCGAGGCGTATTACCGCCGCGCCGCTTTGCTCATCATTTCAGCCGACCGCCCTCCCGAAGCCATCGGACACCTCTGGGGGCAGACGCTGCCGCAGACGGGTGCCTTGCAACCCTATACCCGCACGTGGCAACTCCCTGAAGGCAATCCCGTCGCCGCCGCCCGCGAGGCCGATGCCGCCTTGTGCGCGCTGCGCAGCGAGGGTGGACGGCCTGTCCACATCAACGTGCCGCTCACCGAGCCGCTCTTTTCGTTCACCACCGCCTCGCTGCCATCTTTTAGCGACATCACCGCCCCCGCGCCGCCTGCCGTGAACCCCATTCCGCCCGTAGTCATGGCTATGGTCGAGGCCGCTGCGCGTCCCGCCATTTTTGTGGGCCACATGGACTTTCCGCCCGAAACTTTGCTCGAAGAAGTCTGCCGCCGAGGCCGTCTGCGCGTGATAGGGGAGGGGATAGGCACCGCTGTCGGCGAGCGTGTCACAGCCGAGATGTTTGGCGACGAGGCGTGTCGCCCCGACCTGCTTGTCCACATCGGTGGCACGGTGGTGCGCAAGGAGACGCGCCTGGCTTTTCAGCACCTTGGCGCGCCCGTTGTCCGCATCGAGGAGAGCGCCGACGCTGCGCCCGACACCTTTGGCCATCTCGCAGCCCTTGTGCGTGGCAACACGTCGGCTGCACTCCGTCAGTTGGCAGCCTTGGCGGGAGGCAGTGCTGTTTCATCCCAAAGTGTGGCGAACGAAGCCAATATGCCGCGCCACGCCGTCCCTACAACACTTTCCCACATCCCCGTCCCGCCATCGCCCGCGCCGTCGGCTTTTGCCCAGGTGGCGCACGAGGTCGTTTGCTTGTTGGCGCACTCGACCCGCCCCTACGCCCTCCATGCAGGCAACTCCACCGCCGTGCGCCTGCTGGCCGACATAGGGCAGCCGCGCGTGCATTTCTTCTGCAACCGTGGCGTGAACGGTATTGAGGGCAGCCTTTCCGTCGCCGCCGGCCACGCGCTCGGCGGCAATTCCTTGGTCATCTGCCTGCTCGGCGACCTCAGTTTCTTCTACGACAGCAATGCGCTGTGGAACGAAAGCCTTGACGGGAAACTGCGCGTCCTTGTGATGAACGACGGCGGGGGAGCCATTTTCAACCGTCTCCCCGGTCTGCACGACAGCCAAGCGCAGGCACTCATCGCCGCCCACCACAGTGCCACCGCCGAGGGCGTCTGTTGCAGCTACAACGCCCGCTATCTTGCCGCGCGCACTCCCCGTGAGGCCGCCACCCGCCTCCCGGAGTTCCTTTTCGGCGACAGCGCCCGCCCCGTGGTGCTGGAGTGCTTTTTGTAGCGCTTTTCTTTTTCCCTTGTAGCCCATAAAATCTCCATTACACCCGCTCCATTCTTTTTTGAAGCGGGTTAATTCTGCAAATTAAGCCTAAGTTTGTACAAACTAAGCCTAAGTTTCGCCAAACTAAGCCTTAATTTGTAGAAACTTAGGCTTAATTTGTAGAATTGTGTGGGTTCGGAAACTTTTTGTGTGGGGTAAGATGGTTTTTCCGTGGCTTGAAACGGACTTTCGTGGGCTGAGGAAGAAACCGCACCGAGCCACGCGCCGTTTTTGTACCGCTCCGAAAAACAGGCTGTGGTGATTTGGCGCATACGCAAACGACCCGGCGCATTGCTGCGTCGGGCCGTGAAGGAATTGTAGTGGGTCTGTCTGTTATTCAGCGCCCAGCTCCTCGGCAATGTCGTCGGCCAGGCTGTCGATTTCGGCCTTGTTGAGCTTGATGCCGCGCTTGCGGAGCGCTTCGGCAATCTTGGTGCGCGTGTCGGTGCCCTTCTCCGGGGCGAAAAGCACACCGCAGGCAGCGCCTACGGCTGCGCCGCCGAGGAAGGCGGCCAGAATGCTAAGTCCTCTCATAGTGGTTGTGTTTTGATTGTTAAACGTGTTATTTCGATGCCAAATGTACGCAAAACTTGCGAGATGCGGTCACAAGACGGCCTAAAAACATGTTTTTCGCCCCTAAAACCCTTTCTTTAATGTTTTTTAAGAACACGGCCCGGCGGAAACCCCTATATTTGCACTGCAAAACGCGCGAAAATCAGCGTGCGGTGCTATTTCAGCGTTTCTAACAACACTCATAGATATGAAAAAGACCAGTTTCTTTTTAGTTTGCATCGCCGCAGCCATGGCTCTGACCGGCTGCAAGTCACGTGAATCCGCTTTCGCCCAGGCCTATCAGCAGGCGCTCGACGAGGAGAACAGCCGCCAGCCCGTTGTCACGGAGCCTGTGCAGCCCGTGGTTACGCAGCCCGTTCAGCCTGTGGTTGCCGCACAGCCTGTGCAGCCCATACAGCCGGTTCAGCCCGTAGTGGAAGAGGAGGTTGAACTGACCGATCTGCGCACCATTGACGGCCAGCTCGACGTCGTGAGTGGCGATGCCCTCAAGACTTACAGCGTCGTAGTGGGCAGCTTCATCACCAAGAGCAATGCCGACGGCCTGATGGCTACTCTGCGCGGCCAAGGCTACGATGCCCGTGTTGTGCGCACGAACGAGACCATCAACGGGCGCACCGGCTGGTATCGCGTCGTGGCCTCCTCGACCGACTTGAAGAGCGAGGCAGCCCGCCTGCGCGACACGCTCAAGGGCAAGTACCCCGGCGCGTGGCTGCTGCTGAAGCGCTGAACCGCTCCTGCGGAATAAGGCAAAAGGAGTGGGGAATTAGGATTTTGGCCTCGCAGCCAACTGCGGCGGCCTCGGTGCGAACCAACTCCTAATTCCCCGCTCCTCTTTGCGTAACCGCTCCTCGGCACAGCGCGCGGGCGGCCTCTCCGGGTACCGTCCGCAAAAATCCTAATTCCTCATCCCTAATTCTTCATTCCACCGCCGCAATGCCCCTCCCCTCCCTGCTGGGTCTCACGCCCGACGAACTTTCCGCCCTCTGCGTGGCGGCAGGCGCCAAGCCCTTTGTCGGGCGGCAGGTGGCGCAGTGGCTCTACACCAAGGCCGCTCCCGCGCTCGACGCTATGACCAACGTACCGGCCCGCGTGCGCACCGCCCTGGCCGACACCCACGAAGTGGGGCGCAGGGCGCACCGCCTCGTCCAGGAGTCAGCCGACGGCACGCGCAAGTACCTCTTCCCCACCGCCACCGGCCACACCGTCGAGACCGTCTACATCCCCGACGGCGCGCGCGCCACGCTCTGCGTCTCGTGCCAGGTGGGCTGCAAGATGGGCTGCGCCTTCTGCATGACCGGTCGGCAGGGCTACGAAGCCTCGCTCAGCGCGGGCGACATCCTCAACCAGGTGATGTCGCTGCCCGAGCGCGAGCGGCTCACCAACATCGTCTTTATGGGGCAGGGCGAGCCGCTCGACAACCTCGACAACGTGTTGCGCGCCGCCGAGGTGCTCACTGCGCCGTGGGGGCTGGGCTGGTCGCCGCGCCGCATCACCATCAGCACCGTGGGGCTGCGCAGCGGGCTGCAACGGCTTGTCGACGAGTGCAAGTGCCACGTCGCCGTGAGCCTCCACAACCCCTTTGCCGACGAGCGCGCCGCCCTGATGCCCGCCGAGCGCGCCTACCCCGTGCGCGAGATTGTGGACGCCCTACAGACAGCGTGGGGGCGCACCACGCCGGGGCGCGACATGCAACGCCGCCTGTCGTTCGAGTACATCGTCTTCGGCGGTGTGAACGACACGCCGCGCCACGCCCGCGCGCTGGCCTCGCTGCTCAGCCGCCTCGACTGCCGCGTCAACCTCATCCGCTTCCACGCCATTCCCGGCAGCCCGCTCCGTAGCCCCTCCGAGGCCGACGTGCTGCGCCTGCGCGACTACCTCACGCAGCACGGCGTCTACACCACCGTCCGCGCCTCGCGCGGCGAGGACATCCGCGCCGCCTGCGGGTTGCTCAACACAGAGGCTCGGAACCTGTAGGAGGCTGTCCGAATGTGTGGATGCGCCGCCGCACAACCCCAGCGGGGTTGCAGAGGATAGGCCGGGGCAACGCCCCGGATTTGACGCCCATAAAAACCAACCCCAACGGGGTTGCACAAAAACGAGGGCAGACGTAGGGATGTGCAACCCCGTTGGGGTTGAATAGAGTGTAGCCGCCAACCCGGGGCGCTGCCCCGGTCTAACATCTGTAACCCCCGCTGGGGGTATGGGGCTTCGCGACGTTGCTACCGCATAAGTTGCCACTTCCCGCCGCCCCCACATCCTCAACTTTTACCATTTACCTTTTAATTTTTAACTCCCCAAAAAATGCCCGAAAACGAAACCTATACCGCCCCGCCCGCTCCCGCCGCGCCCCGCCTGCGCATCGGCATCACCCACGGCGACACCAACGGCGTGGGCTACGAACTGATTTTCAAGGCGTTCGAGGACGCGCAGATGTTCGACCTCTGCACGCCCGTCGTCTACGGCTCGGCGCGCGTCGCCACCTACCACAAGAAAGCCTTTTCCGCCCCCGGCACGTTCAACATCGTACCCGACGGTGCGCAGGCCGAGGACGGACTGCTCAACCTCGTGAACTGCATCTCCGAGGAGGTGAAGGTGGAATTTGGCAAACCCACGCCCGAGAGCGGCGACGCCGCGCGCCGTTCGCTCGAAGCCGCCGTGGCCGACTACAAGGCCGGGCGCATCGACGCCATCGTCACCGCACCCATCAGCAAAGCCGCCATCAACGGCGCGGAGTTCCCCTTCAGCGGCCACACCGAGTTCCTGGCCGACCGCTTCGGCGGCGAGCCGCTGATGATACTGTGCAACGACCTGCTGCGCGTGGCCCTGGTGACCACCCACCTGCCGCTGCGCGACGTCGCAGCCGCCGTCACCCCCGAGCGCGTGGAGAGCAAACTGCGCCTGCTCTACGCCGCCCTGCGCCGCGACTTCCTGCTGCCCGCGCCGCGCATCGCCGTGCTGGGCCTCAACCCCCACAACGGCGACGACGGACTGGTGGGCAGCGAGGAGGCCGAGGTGATACGCCCCGTCGTGGAGCGCCTCGCCGCCGAGGGGATGCCCGTCTTCGGCCCCTTCCCCGCCGACGGTTTCTTCGGCGCGGCGGCCTACCGCGACTTCGACGCCATGCTGGCCATGTACCACGACCAGGGCCTCGCACCGCTCAAGGCGTTGTCGATGGACGGCGTGAACGTCACCGCCGGGCTTGACGTCGTGCGCACCTCGCCCGACCACGGCACGGCCTACGACATCGCCGGACAGGGGCGCGCCGACGCCGCCTCGTTCCGCGCCGCCATCTACCAGGCCGTCGACATCTGCCGCAACCGGCGCACCGACATCGAGGCCGGGGCCAACCCCCTGCCCAAACTGTTCCACGACCGGCGCGAGGAGTACGACCGCTCCAGCCGCCCCGTGCGCGAGACG
>JAGBKI010000064.1 GCA_017933995.1 Bacteroidaceae bacterium
GAACGTCTCGCGCAGCGGCAGGCCGATGGTCTGGCGGATGGCAGCGTCGGTGGCGTCGGGCAGGCCGTGCTCGCGGAGTGTGGCGCGGAACGTGGCGGTGATGCAGCGCGCGGTGTCGGCCAGCGTGCCGTCGAAGTCGAGGATGAGGGTTTTCATAAGTGGTTTTTCAGTGAAAAAATAAAAAGTAAAAGTTAAAAGTGTAGTTTGGCTTTCGCGCCGTTCTCGTTTTCTCCACGTAATCGCGAAGCGCTTGCAAGGCAAGAATTTTCACGAATTAGACGAATTAACACAAATCATTATTCGTGACGATTCTTTTCATTCGTGTCATTCTTGCTTTGCAAGCGCTTCGCGATTACGTGGTTACAAAAACGCGGGTATTATCAAACTCAACTTTTAATTTTTAACTTTTACTTTTTAATTATAAAAACGCCTTTCGGCGGTATTCTGTCGGCGTGAGCCCCGTCTCGCGCTTGAAGAACTTGGTCAGCGAGGCGGGATGGGGGAAGCCCAGGCGATGGGCAATCTCGGCGGCGGTGTCGTCGCTGTAGGCCAGCCACACCTTCACGGCCTTGACGCACGTCTGGTTAATCCACTGCATCACGGTGCGCCCGCTGGCCTGCTTGACCAGCGTGCAGAGGTAGTGGGGGGCGAGGCAGAGGCGGTCGGCGTAGAACGCCACGTTGCGCTCGCGGTGGGCGTGGCGGCTCACGAGGTCGACGAAACGCCGCAGCTGCTCCTCGCGGCGGCTGCCGGAGGGCTGCGGGCGGTGGGCGGCGTCCTGGTGGCGGCGCACGAAGTCGAGCAGCGAGGCCGTCAGCCCCTCCACGCTCCCGGCGGGGAACTCCGCCTCGGATTTGAGCAGTTGCCAGAGCAGGGCGAAGTGGGCGTCGACGACGGGGCGCGTCGTCTCGTCGAGGTGCAGGAGGATGTAGGCCGGGGCGTCGTCGCCGGACTGAGGCGGCGCGGGGAAGTTGAAGGCCGAGAACTCGAAGTCGGGCGAGTGGCCCTGTTTCTCCACCAGCGTGTCGGCGCTGAACACGACGAGGTCGCCCGCCCGGAAGCGGTGCTCCACGAGGTTGAAACTATAGCTGGCCTCGCCTCGCAGCACCAGCACCACGCGCCCCTCGCGCAGCAGGTAGGGCTGCGAGGGCAGCAGAAACTGGCGGTCGTGCAGGGCGAAGCGGCGCAGCATGAAGAAGTCGCCGCTGACGTGTATGCCCCCGGCGGCGGCCCAGCGCCCCGCGTGCCGCGCCAGTTCAAGGTTGAAAAGGTCTATGAGCATAGGCTGTCAGTCACCCCAGTGTTACAATCGAAACGGGATTAGGCGTAAGCCAGTTCCTTTGTATAGGTATTCTTACGCGTTGGCGGAATTAGCCCAACAATGCAGATTTTGAATAATTTTGAATTTAATTTTGTATAATTTCTCGCCGTAGGCGACTACTATTAATGCGCTTCTCGCAGAAATTCATCAAAATTTATATCAAAATTGAACAAGTTTTTCGTAATTCCGCCAACGGGTTCTTTACCATTTCTTGCGGATTCTGCCTGCAAATGTACGACAAAATTCAGCACAGAGCCATATTTTGGCAAAGTAACGGTGATATAAGCGTTGGCTGACGTGGGATTTTGGAAGGGATTGTGTGCTTTGGTTCTTGCGTTCTTAGGTTTATAGGGTTTTGCGCTACCGCCGAGAACCCAAGAACCTAAATTCCCAGGAACCTGTTGTTTGTGCTTTTTATACGCGAAAGTTAAGGGGCGGGGAGGCATAATCGCGGTTTTTAGCCATTTTCTTACAATCAGGCAAGGAAGTGGACGCGCGGGATAACGCATAGGCACGCTGCGGGGCGTACTTTTGCGGGCAGAAACAATTGTTCAGTTAATAATTAAAAGATAATAGTTCTTTGCAGAGCAAAGCGGCAGAGCCGAGCGAAAAGTGTAGTTTCGTTTTAGCTCTCGTTTTTAACCACGAATGTTCACGTTTAATTTTAACCACGAATGGCACGAATGAAAAGAATGGTCACGAATAATGATTTGTGTAAATTCGTATAATTCGTGTCATTCGTGGAAAACATAAAAGGGCATAGCCAAACTCTAATCGCGAAGCGCTTGCAGGGCAAGTAATCGCGAAGCGCTTGCAAGGCAAGTAATCGCGAAGCGCTTTGCTCTGCAAAGAACTTTTTCACTATTAATTTTTATCTTTTCACTGAAAAGACAACCCGCTATGAAGAAAACGCTCCTCACCACGCTCGCCCTCGTCCTTGCGCTCACAGCGCGGGCGGGGGGCATCCTGACCAACACGAACTACCACATCGGTTTCGACCGTATGATGGCGCGCGGCACGACGTTCGACATCGACGCCACGTTCAGCAACCCCGCCGGCCTGGTGTGGACGCACGAGGGCTGGCAGGTGTCGTTCAACTGGCAGCGGCCCCACCAGGACCGCGACATCGAGACCACCTTTCCGCTCTTCGCTACGCCCGACCACCGCCAGGCGTTCCACGGTAAGGCGTCCGCACCCTTCGTGCCGGGTCTCTTCGCCTCGTGGCACAAGGGGCGCTGGGCCGTCGGTGCTATGGTGGGCATCGTGGGCAGCGGCGGCTATGTGCGCTACGGCACGGGCCTGCCGATGTTCACCGCCCCGGTAATGGCCTCGCTGGCGGCCAAGGGACTGACACCCGACCTCTACACCATCGACGCCAGCCTGAAGGGCAAGCAGTACGTCTACGGCGCACAGGTGGTGGCGGCCTACCGCGTCACAGACCACCTCTCCGCCGCCGTGGGGCTGCGCGCCAACTACTACGACGGCTACTACCGCGGCCACGTGCGCGTCAGCCCCACCGAGGGCGCAGCCGCCGCGCTCGGCCTGCCGCAGCAGCTCGTCGGCCTCAGCCTGGGCACCGACCAGCGCGGCTGGGGCTTCAACCCCATCCTGGCCGCCGACTACCGCCTGGGCGGCCTGACGCTCGCCGCGCGCTACGAGTTCCGCGCCAAGATGAGCATACCCAACAAGACACACGACCTCAGCGTGGAGGTGGCCGGTATGACCACGGAGCAGGCCACCGCGCTGATGGGCGACAAGGTAGCGGCCTACCGCGACGGCGTCAAGACGCGCTACGACCTGCCCGCGCTCTTCGTGCTGGCAGCGGGCTACGAGTTTCGCCCGGGGCTGCGCGCCACGCTGGAGTACCACTTCTTCGACGACCGCCACGCCCACATGCAGGGCGAACGGCAGAAACAACTCACCCACGGCACGCGCGAATACCTCGGCGGCGTGGAGTGGGACATCAACAAGACGTTCACCGTCAGTGCCGGTGCGCAGCGCACTGACTACGGCCTCTCGGACGAGTTCCAGCAGAACACGTCGTTCTCGTGCGACAGCTGGAGCGTGGGCTTCGGCGGCGCGGTGAACATCACGCCGAAACTGCGCGTGAACGCCAGCTACTTCTGGACGATGTACGACGACTACACCAAGAGCACGCCCGCCGGCAGCCCCGGCTATGCGGGCACCACGCTCGCGGGCAGCGACACCTACTCGCGCACCAACCGCGTCTTCGGCCTCGGCATCGACTGGAGGTTCTGAAAAGACCTTTCAGTTAGAAATTAAAAGTTAAAAGTGAAAAGTTGAGAATGGTTTCGCGGCGTAATGGTGCGCGAAGACCAAACTCAACTTTTCACTTTTAACTTTTAATTTTTTAACTAAAGAACGACCTTGCTGCCGTTCACAACGTATACACCGGGCTGTGCGGCCTTGGCCACACGGCGGCCGTCGAGGGTGTAAATGGCGGCGCCGTTAGCAGCGGCGGCGGAAACGGGGATGGCCCGGATGCCGGTGAGTACCTCCTCGCCGTCGATGGTTGCCACGATGTCGTTCACGGCGGCGAGGGTCATCTCGTCCACGGTGAAGTAGGCGCGGAAGCCTTTAACCTCGGCAGGAAGCGTCTCGGGGCTGTAGAGTTTGTTGTCGCCGCCCACGAAGAGGATGCTCCTCACGTCAGCGCCTTCAGCACCTACGGTGGTCAGGCCGAAGGTGGGCACGAAGTTGCCCTGGTCGGTCTCTGCAGGCACGGGCGTGGTGCTGAGGGTCACGTTCGGGAAAGCAGGTTCCTCGACGGTCTCGGCCACCTTGATGAGGTAGGGTTTGCCGGCCTCGATGCTCTCTGCGTCCTCGAAGGCGAATGTCAGTTTGCCCAGTAGGAACGAGGCTGAAGCGAGGCTCTTGATTTCGGTATCCTCGCCGAAGATTTCGGCGATGTCCTCAGCTTCAACAGCGAATGGCAGGGCGATGGTGTGCCACTGACCGGCCTCCAGCGTGATGTCAAGGCGGATGTTGGCGGTGCCTTCGCCGATTTCCTCATAGGTCTCGGCGTTGCTCTCGCTCTCGGACAGGTCGGTGATGTCCACGCGGTAGGTGGCCGAAACCACCACGTTGGCGGCTGGCATGGTGAACGTGAAGTTGCCGTCCTCGTCCTCGGTGAGTTCCAGCTCGTCCTGCAACACGATGTTCCCGTCTTCGTCAACGGTGTATGTGTTAGCGGTGACGGTCTCCACGGCGTAGAAGTCCTCGGGGCCGATGAAGATGGTGACGGTCTCGCCGGGTACGGCACTGTTGTCCACGAAGTCCTCGTATGGAGAGAAGGCGATGAGGCCGTGTTCGCTCTCGCCCACGGAGATTTCGTAGGCGGTGGGATAGGTGAACGTGGTGCCGTCGGTCAGCGTGATGGAGGTGCCGGTGATTTCGCCGTACCAGTAGCCGGTGGAGGGGGCGTAGGCCGTCCAGCTGCCTTCGAACGTCAGCGTGGTCTCCGTGCCCTCGCCGAAGATGGTGGAGTACACGCCGCCGTCCTCATACATATAGGTGTAGAAGTCGCCGTAAGTGCTGCCGCCGCTGTAGAGCAGCTGGCTCTCGATGGCGAAGGTGTGGTCGCGCAGATGGACGACGATGTCGTGGTCGTCGCTGTTGAAGTTGCAGACGGTCACGGTGTTGTTCTCCTCGTCGGGAATGATGAGCACGTCGTAGCTTCCGTCGCTGGTGGTCATCACGCCGTTGGGACGTGCCAATGTGGCGCCCATACCGACCTCATAGAAGCCTTCGTCGGTGCTTGCGCCCCAGAAGTCCTCGAACGTGATGGTAGTGCCGTCAATCTGTCCGACAAGGGCTTCGCTTTCTCCCTCGGTGGGGTCGACGAAAGAAATTGAGTAGGTGCTGTGGAAGGTCTGCCCGAAGGGGATGGTGACGGTGCCTGCCTCAAGGTCTACGGTGGCGGTAAGCGAGGTGCCGCCTGTCCACCAGTTGCTGATTACGATGGTATTGTCCTCCTCGCCCTTTTCAACGGTCACGGCGCCGGAAAGATAGGCGTCGTCGTAGTAGCCGTAGTAGCGCAGGATGTAGGTGCCGGTGAGCTCATCAACGGTGGTGGCGGCGGGAGCGCGGCGCGGGGCCTTCTTCGGTGCGGCGGTGCGCACGGCGGAGGCTAAGGGGTTGGTCACGGGGCGGGCGGTGAACTCGCGGGCGGGGGCGGCCAAAGCCTTGCCGGCAGCGGGTTTCTGCGCCCATGCGCCTGTCGCCGTCGTCAGCACGAGGGCGAGCAGGGCCAGGAACTTGGTAGTTGTTCGCATAAGCTAAAAGATTAGATGGTGAGTTAGTTTATGAGTGGATAAGTTTATGATTGACCATTGACTACACGAAGAGACACGTGCCGGACGGCAATGGTCAATGGTCAATAGTCAACGGAGGCGCAAACTCCACTTTTACTTTTTATCTTTTACCTTTTAATTGCTCTGTTTCCTTGCTGCAAAAATACGAAAAACGCAAACTTTTTGGAAGCAAAAAAGTCAGATTGCCCCCGTTTCGGCCAAAAAGCCATCGTTTTACAGACAATTTGTAATGTAGAGGGGATTTTTTATTGTCCATTGAACATTGACCATTGACCATTGGCTACGCGACGACCCCACGCCGGATGGCAATGGTCAATGGCCAATAAAAATCGCACTGGCGGGCGGCGCGCGCGGCAGGAAAAGCCTAAATTTGCAGCGTGAAAACGTTTCGGGCTTCCGCTGCAAATTAAAAGGTCGCCTACTTTTCTGTTTTTCAGCACATCGTGAAAACGTATGAACGGCATCTCTCAACTTGCCTATGAATGACCGGACGCTCTTCCGCGAACAGACGCGCAATGTAGAACATACCTAAGGACAATGCTGACACCATATAAGATATCAAACTATAAGAAAGAGTTCCAGCCTGTGTGGACCTGTACCATGCCCGATGGCTGTCCGCCCGACGACGTGCTTGTACCCTCGGAACATCCTTTCTTCCGCCTGGCAACACACAAAGACACCTGTATCGCCGAAGATTTCAAGTCATACGCCGAGACCGACCCCAAACGCAACTGGGGAGAGATGCTGCCATTAGCTGTCGGCCTATCTGTGATTGACAACGAGCAGAAAGCCCGCAAGAATCTCAAACTACCGATGTTCCGCCAGTTCCGTGGCATCATTGCCCTGACGCTAAACCCGACAGACGGCGTGGTAAAGCAGACTGGTGTCCACCGCTCCCACTACACTTGGTGGCGCACGTCAGCATTCCGAATGTCAAACCTACAAATGCTACCCTTATGAGACCACTCACGCTTATAGACACGCTCGAATACTACGATGTTCCGCAGATTCTGACAGCCGCCGACGCCACTGGTACGCGCTACCTCTGCACGCTCTACGAGCAGACCTCAGACGGCCACCGATACTTGGGCGTTCAGATTTCCGAGCCTCGCCTGATGGCCTTTATCGGCGGGCAGCTTGACCTGCGCGATGCCTACCAGCACCCAGAGGTAGAAAACGCCCTGTATGTCGTTAAGGTGCATGACGAGACTCTTGCCGCCACGCGCATCCTGCAACCCTCCGACCTCACTGAGGCTATGCTACCCGAAGCAGGCTACTATTTTGAAGCCTCCGACCTAACCGACGAGGCCGACCCCGCCACCGACACCTACCAACTAAAAGTGCCCGCCCGCGACCGCATCACTTTCTCAACCCTCATTTCCCGTATGGGATGGCCGGCCCTTTCGCTTCGCAAGACAGTAGGAAAAGTCGCTGTACTATAAATTCATCGTTCCCTACCCTATGCCCCGCATAAGCCCCTCCATATTAACTCAGTGTAGCCGCGCAGTCGGTGCGGGGTACTGGCGTACCACCACCAAGCCTGCCGCATCTCGCCTTGCGGGCTTGATTAACGAATTTACCCCCCCCCGTTTTGTAAAGCCTACATTACAAAACGACGCTTTTCTGCGCGCGGCGTGCATTTTTTGCGACCTGTCCGCAGCCCCCACCACGGGGTGCTGCGGGCAGGTCGCCCGCATTTAGTATTTTAGGTTCTTGCGTTCTTAGGTTTTTCCGCTAACGCAAAAACCAAAAAACCTAAAAACCTAAAAACCCAAAAGCCGAAACAACAAATCATCAAAAATAAATGCCTATGCAGTTAATCATCAACCGTAACACTAAATTCGTCACGCACGTTGATGGAAGTCATTACAAGACCGACAGGGAGCATCTGAAGAACTTCATCAAGAAGTACCCCGACCGCTTGCAGCACTACGTCTACGCCCTTGTAGACCCTCGCAACGACGAGGTCTTCTACATCGGGAAGGGGCAGAAGCTCCGCGCGTTCGACCACATCTTCGATGCCGACAAGGCACCCGGCAGCGTGCTGAACGGCAACGAAAACAAGTTAGGCCGCATCCGCGAAATACACAAGGCCAGGAGGAAGGTCAAAATCTTCCTCATCCACTACGGCCTCACCAACGAGCACGCGCTCCTGATAGAGTCCGCGCTGATAGACGTGTTCCGCAACTTCAGCCTCACCGGAGTGAACCAGCCTACCTCGCTTACCAACACCAAGTCGGGCTATGACAACAAGCGCGGCTTAACCTCCGTCGATGCGCTGCACTGCCTTATGCAAGCGAATTGGGTGGTACAGCCCGCCGTGGTGAAATTGAACCGCCGCGAGCGCGTCGTGGTCATCACCATCAACGGCACTTCGATGGACATCGACGAAATCCGGCTCCGCGTGGAACGCTGCTGGGGTCTCGACCTCCAGCGGGCGCAAGGGGCCGACTATGTGGCTGCCTACCGCAACGGTATCATCGTCGGCCTGTTCCGCAACGTTTCAGGCTGGAGGCTGGAGGAAGACACCGCCGACGGCGGTTGCTTCACGTTTGAGGCCGAGGCCGTGGAGGAAAAGGCCATACTCCGCCGCTTCCTCGGGCGCACGTTAGACATCCCTTACGAAGAGCAAGCCCCCATTATGTACTTGCCTAAAACCCAAACACAAACAGAAAAAACACAGCAAAACTATGAACAAGATTAAACAACTCATCCTCCTCGCCCTCTGCCTCTTCTCTTCGACTGGAGCGTGGGCGGCTGGCACAAAGATTGGAAAAATATATTACATACTGCGAACTTATAATAATACTGCCTCTGTGACCTATACTGGTGATCTGTGGGAAGAGAGCAGTTACTATGGTGATATCACGATTCCGAGCGAAGTGGAATATAACGGAGTCACCTATACTGTGACTGAAGTTGGCTCATACGCGTTCTATGATGCTCCTCGTATAAAGAATGTGACCATCCCCAGTTCCGTCACGAAAATTGATAATTGGGCGTTCTATGGTTGCACGGGACTGACGAGTATTGACATTCCCAACTCTGTGACGAGCATCGGAAGTTCTGTGTTCAGTGATTGCACGGGGCTGACAAGCATAGACATTCCCAACTCTGTGACAAGCATCGGAACCTCCGTGTTCAATGGTTGCCTTGCTCTAAAAAAAATCAGCGTGGCAAACGACAATACGGTGTACGACAGCCGCGAAAACTGTAATGCCATCATTGAGACAGCAACCAACACGCTTATTGTGGGTTGTCAAAGCACGATTATTCCCAGTTCCGTCACGAAAATTGATGAGTGGGCGCTCTCTGGTTGCACGGGACTGACAAGTATTGACATTCCCAACACCGTGACGACCATCGGGGAGTATGCTTTCTATGACTGTAAGGGGCTGACGAGCGTAACCATCCCGGGTTCCGTTACGA
>JAGBKI010000065.1 GCA_017933995.1 Bacteroidaceae bacterium
CTGGAAGCGTCCCCCACGACGGGCTAAAACTAACTATATTCGCGAGTGGGGCACGCTTTCAGCGTGCGTTCGGTGGTACCCAGCCACCGCAGGTTCGCTCCGTTCCACTACGCGAACCCGCAGTTACAGAGGGGAAGACGCTTCCAGCGTCTGTCGCGACGTAATTAACGGAGGCGTAAAGGTGTCTTTCACGCCGTTATCCTCAATACCATCTGCGCCGGTCGCAGGCGGGACGCCTGCGCTCCAACTGGCGTGCGACCGGGGCGAAACGTAACTATGACGCTTCCAGCGTCTGTCGCGCCTCCGGCCGTCTTTCGCGGCACACCGCACCCCCGCCCGCCGTTTTATCCCGTTTTTGACGGGAAACCGTATTTTTGTTTGTAAGTTTGCGGGCGGAAACCCCAAAACAGCTATATCCATGAAACAAATCCTTAACGGCCGCATCCTGACGCCCGAAGGCTGGCTCTGCGGCGGCTCCGTCGTGGTCGACGGCGGCAAAATCCTCGAAGTGTCCAACAACGCACTGCCCGTGGAGGGCGCGGAGCGCATTGACGCGCGCGGCGGCGACATTGTGCCGGGCGGCATCGAACTCCACATCCACGGCGGTGGCGGGCGCGACTTCATGGAGGGCGAGGAGGAAGCCTTCCGCGTGGCCGTCGACGCCCACCTGCGCCACGGCACGACGGCCATCTTCCCCACGCTGTCGTCGTCGTCGCCCGCCATGATACGCGCCGCCGTCGAGGCGTGCGGCAACCTGATGAAGGAAGAGGGCAGCCCCATTATGGGACTCCACCTCGAAGGTCCCTACTTCAACACGGCGATGGCCGGTGCACAGATGCCGGAATACATCACACCGCCTATTCCCGCCGACTACGAGCCGCTGCTCACCGAGAGCAACGTCATCAAGCGCTGGGACGCCGCGCCCGAACTGCCGGGTACGGAGGAGTTCGGACGCTTCTGCACCGCCCACGGCTGTCTGCCCGCCATCGCCCACACCAAGGGCGAGTACGAGGACGCCATCCGCGCGCTGAAGGCCGGTTTCACCCACCTGACGCACTTCACCAACGCCATGAGCACGATGCACAAGGAGCGCGAGTACAAGAAAGTGGGCATCGTCGAGGCCGGATACGAGCAGGAGGCGTTCACCGTGGAGGTCATCGCCGACGGCATCCACGTGCCCGCGCCGCTGCTGTCGATGATATACAAAATCAAGGGCGTGGAGCGCATGGCGCTCATCACCGACGCGCTGGCCGTGGCCGCGAGCGACGCGACGGAGGCGTTCGACCCGCGCGTCATCATCGAGGACGGCGTGTGCAAACTGGCCGACCGCTCGGCACTGGCGGGCAGCATCGCCACGATGGACCGATTGGTGCGCACCGCCGTGCAGCAAGCCGGCATCCCTGTGGCCGACGCCATCCGCATGACCAGCGAAACGCCCGCCCGCATCATGGGCATTTACGACCGCAAGGGTTCGCTGCAAAAGGGCAAGGATGCCGACATCGTCATCTACGACGCCGACCAGACGCTGCGCTTCGTGATGCAGAACGGCCAAGCAGTCGTAAACGAGCTTTGAGCCGCCCCGCGCCGCCACTCCCCTACCCCACCCCACCGGGCGGGAAAAAGACGAAAAGAAGTCCGTTGCAAAACGTTTTGCAACGGACTTCTTTTTCGCCCCACGCCCTGCAAAAACCTCCCAGTGGCTTTCAATTCTGCAAATTAAGCCTTAATTTGTACAAACTAAGCCTTGATTTCGCCAAACTTAGGCTTAATTTGTAAAAACTTAGGCTTAGTTTGGAGATTTACTTGGGAGGCGGAGCGATTTGTGTGCCTGCGGGCGCGATTCTTGCGGCTTGCGGCGCGATTTACTTGGGAAGCGCCGCCCGCCGACAAGGCGTGCAAAAAGTCAAAAAACACGGAATATGCGGCGCGCCACGAAAGAAAAGCGTATTTTTGCGCGATAATACGCCTCGACAAACCACATTGCGACAATGCGGCAGCGGGCGCAACTCGAAGAATGCAAACACAAAAGGAAATGAAACCTGCAAACGGGAAACTCGGCGTGCTCTGCGTGGGCCTCGGCGCCGTTTCCACCACATTCATAGCGGGCGTGCTGTCGCTCCGCAAGGGGCGCGGCCTGGCCGGAGGCTCCGTCACACAGATGGCAAAGATACGCGTGGGGCGCGGCAGCGAGCGCCGCTACCTGCCCGTGGCCGAACTCGTGCCGATGGCGCGGCTTGACGACATCGTCTTCGGCGCGTGGGACATCTTCCCGCAGGACGCCTACGCCGCCGCCTGCCAGGCAGCCGTGCTGCAGCGCGACGACCTCGACCCCGTCCGCCCCGAACTCGAAGCCATCCGCCCCATGCCCGCCGCCTTCGACCCCGCTTTCGTCACCCGCCTCGCCGGGCAGGGCGGCAACCTCAAGAGCGGCACGCGCAGCGAGTTCGTCGAGCAACTGCGCGCCGACATGCGCCGCTTCAAGGCCGACAACGGCTGCGACCGCCTGGTGGTCATCTGGGCCGCAAGCACCGAGAAATTCATCGACTACCAGCCTGGCATCCACGCCACTGCCGACGCCTTCGCCGCCGCCCTATCCCGCGACGACCGCGAGGCCGTCAGCCCCTCTATGTGCTACGCCTGGGCGGCCCTGCAGGAGGGTGTGCCGTTCGTGATGGGCGCGCCGAACCTCTGCATCGACATCCCGGCGATGTGGCAACTGGCCGAGGAAAAACAAGTGCCGATAGCCGGAAAAGACTTCAAGACCGGACAGACGCTGATGAAGACCGTACTCGCCCCCATGCTGCGCACGCGCTGCCTGGGGCTGGACGGCTGGTTCTCCACCAACATCCTGGGCAACCGCGACGGCGAGGTGCTCGACGCGCCCGAGAACTTCCGCACCAAGGAAGTCTCCAAACTCGGCGTCATCGACACCATCCTGCGTCCCGACGAGCAGCCCGAGCTCTACGGCGACGTCTACCACAAGGTGCGCATCAACTACTACCCGCCGCGCGGCGACAGCAAGGAGTCGTGGGACAACCTCGACATCTTCGGCTGGATGGGCCGCCGCTACGGGATGCAGATCAAGGTGAACTTCCTGTGCCGCGACTCCATATTGGCCGCGCCCGTCGTGCTCGACCTCGTGCTGAGCATCGACCTGGCCGCCCGCGCCGGGCTGTGGGGCAACCAGCCGTGGCTCGCCTTCTTCCTCAAGAGCCCCATGCACGACGCCTCGCGCGGCGAGCAGCCCCTCAACGATCTCTTCCAGCAGTACACCGTCTACAAGAACCGCCTCCGCGAACTCGGCGGCTACGAGCCTGACGAGGAGTTGGAGTGAGGGGGAGAAAGCGCGAGGGCGTGTATGTATGGTTGTGCGAGACCCGCAAACGCTGTTCCCACTCCGCAAGACGCTGAAAGCGTCTCCCCCTCAGTAACCGCGGGTTCGCGCAGTGGAACGGAGCGAACCTGCGGCAGCCGCCCACACTGGAACGGACGCTGAAAGCGTCCCCCACGGACGGCAAACGAAATATGATGGCGCTGTTGTCACCCCGCTCGTCGCTGTTATCGTTCCGCAAGACGCTGAAAGCGTCTCCCTCTCTGTAACCGCGGGTTCGCGGAATGAAATGGAGCGAACCTGCGGCAGCCGCCCACACTGGAACGGACGCTGAAAGCGTCCCCCACGGACGGCAAAGGTAATATGATGAAGCTCTTACCACACTGCAAATAGCCGTTTCCACCCTGCACGACGCTGTTTCCACTCCGCAAGACGCTGAAAGCGTCTCCCCCTCTGTAACCGCGGGTTCGCGGAATGAAATGGAGCGAACCTGCGGCAGCCGCCCACACTGGAACGGACGCTGAAAGCGTCCCCCACGGGCGCACCAAGGACTATAAATATAATATATGGCCTACACCCGCCTCCTCTACCACGTCGTTTTGCGCACGAAGCACTCGCGCCTCGCTATCAACGAGGAAAACGAGCGCGCGTTCTACACGTTCGTGCTGGGCTATATGCGCAACCACGACTACACGCTGGTGCGCATCGGCGGGATGCCCGACCACGTGCATCTGCTCGTGGGGCTGCCGCCGACGGTGGGTGTCGCCACGTTCGTACACGACCTCAAGATAAGCACCAACGTCTTTTTCAAACAGCACAACAAGGAGTTCCCGTTCTTTGAGGGCTGGACGCGCAGTTATGCGGCCTTCACGTGCAGCGCCAAGGACAAGGCGGGTGTAGTGGAATACATCAAGACGCAAAAGGAACACCACAGCCGCACGCCGCTTGCCGACGAACTGCGCCGCCTGCTGGCGGAGAACGGCGTGGAATACAATGAAAAGTATCTCTTGGATGATTAGAACCGTCAATCATATAGGCTTTTCGCGCTCGTGGGGGACGCTTCCAGCGTCCGTCATCCCACCCCCGGCAGCCGCAGGTGCGCTCCGTTCCACTGCGCGCACCCGCGGTTACAGAGGGGGCGACGCTTCCAGCGTCGAAAGGCGCGACAGCCGAAATCTGCTACGCGCGGCCATAATCCCCGCCCGCCACATCCTCTTCCTCCTTCTCCTCCTTTTCCTCTCCCTCCCCGCCCTCGCCCAGGACAGCATACGCGGGCGGGTGCTGGACGCGTCGACGGGCGAGCCGGTCGAGATGGCGAGCGTATACTTCACCGGCGGCGACGTGACGCTGACGGGGCGCGACGGACGCTTCGCCGTGCCTTTCCAGCGCGGCAAACTCCACGTCGCCATCGTGGGCTACACGGCCAAAATCATCACCATTCGCCGCCAGCGCGAACTGGAGGTGGAACTCGCGCCCTTCGAAAGCGAGATGGGCACCGCCGTCGTCCGCGCCAAGAAGCAGCGCTACAGCCGACGCGAGAACCCCGCCGTCGAACTGATGCGCAAGGTCATCGCCGCCAAGCGACAGACCGACCTCCACACGCACGACTACTTCCGCTACGACCGCTACCGCCGCATGACGTTCGCCCTCGACGAGGTGACGCCCACGACGTTCGACCTCATCACGCTGCGCCCCCTCGCCTTCCTCAAGGGCAGCGAGGAGGTGTGCCCGGAGACCGGCACCGTCATCCTGCCCGTCACCGTCGACGAGACCACCGAGACGCAGGTGTGGCGCCGCCAGCCCAAGGCCGAGAAGACCATCGTCACCGGCAAGCGCAACATCGGCGTGACGCAGCTCCTCTCCACGGGCGACAACATGACGCAGATGCTCGCCGAGTGCTTCACCGACGTGAACATCTACGACAACGAAATCATGCTCCTGCGCCACCAGTTTATGAGCCCCATCGCCAACGGCGCGATAAACTTCTACCGCTTCTTCCTCAACGACACCACCGACATCGGCGGCGACCGCTGCGTCGACGTCACCTTCACGCCCAACAACGCGCAGGACTTCGGCTTCAGCGGCCACCTCTACGTCGTAGTGGGCGACTCGTCGTGGCGCGTGCGCCGCGTCGAGATGGGCATACCCCACGGCTCGGGCGTGAACTGGGTGACCAACATGAGCATACGCCAGCAGTTTGTCCAGCTCTCGACGGGCGAGCCGGTGATGGAGGAGGACGACATGATTGTGCAGCTCAACCTGCTCGACCTGATGGGCAAGTGGATGATACGCCGCACGACGGCCTACTCGCACTACGATTTCGGCGAGATACCCGCGCGCACCTTCAAGTTCGAGGGCAACACGCGCACCGAGGCGCAGGCCGCCGTGCGCGACGAGGCATACTGGGACCGCTACCGCCCCGGCTCCATCACACAGACCGAGGAGGGCGTAAAGGGCGTGATGTCGCGCATACGCGGAATGAAGGGCTACCGGCTCTATATGGTCGCCCTGCAAGCCTTTGTCGAGAACTTCATCGAGACGGGGCGCGAGGGCAAGCCCGGCAAGGTCGACATAGGCCCCATCCTCAGCATCGTCTCCACCAACAAGGTCGACGGCCTGCGCCTGCGCGCATCGGCGCAGACCACCGCCCACCTCAACCCCAACCTCTTCTTCAAGGGCTACCTGGCCTACGGCTTCAAGGACGGGCGGTGGAAAGGCCAACTGGAGACCACCTACTCCTTCGTGCCGAAGACCTACCGCCCGCACGAGTTCCCGCGCCACGACCTGACGCTGACCTACACCGACGACGTCTTCTCGCCCAGCGACCGCTTCCTCGGCGCCGACAAGGACAACACGTTCAAGGCGCTGAAATGGTCGGAGAGCGACCACATGTACTACCTCCGCGCCCTGCGCCTGCACTACCACCGCGAGTGGGGCAACGGCCTGCAGGTGTGGGCCGAGGCCAGCCGCGAGCGCTCCACGCCCACGCTCTCCATGTTCTACCAGCCGCTGTCCACCGGCGACGTGTCGCAGGACGCCGCTTTATACAAGAAGCACCTCAACCGCGCCGAACTCCAGCTGGGCCTGACCTACCAGCCCGGCGTCACGTGGATGAACACCAAGCAGCGCCGCTTCCCCACCAACCACGACGCCCCCATCGTCAGCCTCAGCCACACCGTCGGCGCGGCGGGTTTCCTGGGCAGCGACTACACGAGCAACCTCACCGAACTGATGCTCTACAAGCGTTTCTGGGTGGGTTCGTGGGGCAAGATTGACCTCCGCCTCAACGGCGCCGTGCAGTGGAACCGCGTGCCCTACCCCTTCCTCATCACGCCCGCCACCAACCTCTCCTACTTCCACGCCGACAACTCCTTCTCGCTCGTCGACAACATGGAGTTCGTGGCCGACCGCTCCGTGCAGTTCTTCGGCCAGTGGGACACCAGCGGCAAACTGCTCAACCGCATCCCCCTCATCCGCAAACTGAAGTGGCGCGAACTCTTCGGCGTGAACGTCTTCTGGGGCGCGCTGTCCGAGCGCAACAACCCCTACCACAACCCCGGCGAGGCCCGCCTGTTCCACTTCCCCGGACGCTGGAACGCCGACGGCACCTTCGCCGCGCTGTCCCACCCCATTGACTACTCCCGCCCCTACGTCGAGGTATACGCCGGCGTCTACAACGTCTTCAAGGTGTTCCACATCCAGTACGTCCGCCGTCTCTCCTACCTCGACAACCCCAAGACCAAAAAGGGCGGCATACGCGTCGGCTTCGAGTTCCGCTTCTGAAAACACTAACCTAAACCCCATACCGCTATGAAAAAGACACTCCTACTGCTCACCGCCCTGTTACTGGCGCTGCCCATGGCCGCGCAGCGCTGGGGACTTATCAAGGACGAGGGCGGGCAGACCAACATCCGCCGTGGCCCTGGCACGAACTACGCTGTTGTGGACAAGTTTCCCGACGGCAGCATGGTATACTATCTGCCCAGCGGCACACGCGGCTGGCACACCGTCTACACCAGCTACACCGACGGCAGCAAGCAGGATATTATCGGCTACGTCAGCGCCTCAAAAGTGGTAACACCGCCGCGCAAGGGCGAGTGGAAAGAAGTGGCCTTCGTGATAGAAGAAGGCGGCTACACCAACATACGGCGCGGAGCTGGTACGAATTATGCCATCGCCAGCAAAGTGAAGGACGGTAGCTACATACTATGCAGCAGTGCCGACCTCTACAATGACAAGGCGTGGATAAGGGTATACACTCAGAATGCCACCCTGCGCGGCTACATCAGCCGCAGCAAGATAATGCCATTGGAATCGCCGCAATTCTGAAAGGCAAAAAGGCACGCCGATGGGCGTGCCTTTTTGCTCAGAAGTCGCGCATCCAGACACGGACATTGCGCATTTCTCGAAGAATTTTGTGCTGCCGCCGTTGCATATAAGCGGAAAGGCGGGCGGAGTTGAACTTCACGGGATTGGGCAGCGAAACTGCTATCAAGGCGCACTGCTCCTGCGTGAGCTTCGCAGCTGTAGTTCCAAAGTGTTGCTGCGCAACGGCCTCGGCGCCATATATGCCGTCGCCCATCTCAATACTGTTGAGATAGACTTCCATAATGCGCCGCTTGGACCAAATGGCTTCTATCAGCACCGTGAAATAAGCCTCCAGCCCCTTGCGTACCCACGTTGAGCCAGGCCACAGAAAGACGTTCTTCGCTGTTTGTTGCGAAATGGTACTGGCTCCTCGCCTACGCTTTCCTCGTTCAGCCTCCTCAATCGCCGCCTGGATAGCACCCATATCAAAACCATGGTGCTTCAAGAAATTCTGATCCTCGGCGGCGACAACGGCGACAGCAAGGTGTGGCGACATTTCTTCAAGCGGTTTCCATTGATGAACCAGCTTTGGCTTTTCCCCGCTTCCCACCTTGTCAACACTGCGAAGCACCATGAGTGGTGTCACGCCCACAGGAATGAAGCGGTAGGCCAACACCGCAAGAACGCTGCTGGCAAAGAATAGGACGAGTGCCCAAACCAAAAGTTTGCGCAAAAAGCGTAGAAAAAACACTTGGCAGACGCGGCGGCTTACAAAAAGGGTTAGGGTGAAGGATTGCCAGGATTTTTCTGCCCCGAAGGCATTGTCGGCATTTCCTATACCCTAATCCTTTCGGTTATTATTCTTTGAACGGAACGGCACTTGGCCAGCAGTGTTTTCCTGCCTGCACAAGCGTCCGAACAGAAGTTACTCCTTATTATATATTAAAAAGGAAGGTCGTCCTCCTCGCTCGCAGCGGGAGCAGACGGAGCGGGAATAGAGGACGCGGCAGGGGCAGGTGCGGCGGCAGGGGCAGGTGCTGCCTGAGCAACAGGCTCGGCTTGAGCGGCGGCAGCAGCGTCGCCACGGACAACGCGCCAAGCACTGATGTCGTTATACCAACGACCCTGGTACTCGCGGGCGTCGATATCGAACGACACCGTGAGTTCCTCGCCCGCCTGGATGTTCATGTTCTTGATTTTTTCTTCGCCGAAGACACGGAAACAGCACTTGCGGGGATACTGCTCGTGGGTTTCGATGACATATTCCTGGCTCATCCAGGTATTTCCTGTGCGGGGGGATGTACCGCTACGCGGTTCCAGCACCGCGATAATCTTTCCAGAGATTTCCATAAGGCTTTTGTATTTATTTGGATTGTTAATCTTCAATCAGTCCGACCTCTTTCCACTGTGCTAAGAGCGCCTTGACATCATGCAAGGCCACTTCGCGCTCCACGTCGTACTCACCAAGCAGCGCCTCAACCAGTTCGTCGGTCTCGAATGGTGCATCTTCGGGCAGTTGCTCCCAGATGAAAGCAGCCGTCTCATTGAGGTTTATCATCTTGCTGAAGTCAAGGTTTTGCAGGCCGTGGGCAATGATGAGTTTTTCACCACACACGTCGCGCAACTCAAAGCCAGGTTTCTTTTTCATAGGGAATATGGGGATTGGTGTGTTAGGGGTTCTAAGTTTTTATATAAGCATTTCAGCGCCTATTCCATGCGGGCGGCTCTTTGTCCTGAGCCACGTCGCGCATTTTTACGGGAAACACACGCAGCCAGATGCGGCGGTAAGCGGCAAGCAGATAGCGCCGCAGCGGACGCAGACGCACCCATAGCCAAGAATAGCTGCGCCACTTCCAGCCCGTAACAAGGTCTGCGCGGCGGCGGCCTTTGCGGTAGAAACCCACTGCCTGGGCTACGACATCGCCGACAGTGCAGGTCTCGATTCCTTTCACGTTGCCGTCACCTTTCAGCACAAGGTCATCACCGCTCTTTATAATAATACGGTGTAGCACATAGTGTTTCGGAGCCACTTCGGCCAACACAACATCGCCCACCTCCACTTCGCCAGGAAGCACCAGTGCCACACAGTCGCGCTCATTCTCCAGAAACGGACGCATACTGTTTCCCCGCACGCGAAAGGTCACAAACTGCTGACCTTCTTCGAGGAAAGCGCGCACCTGCGGCACAAAGATTTCGTTGGGCAGGCTTACAGTTCTCATTGGCGCGAAACGGTGTCGTAGGAAAGACGCGCTGCTGCCTCATCGGGCAGGCAGCGTAAGTAATATATCGGCACTGCGGAAATAATAGCAGTCGCTGTGTCGCATATTTGCGAGTAGCTGCCCTTGTCCCACATCATTGTGCTGCACGACGAAAGGACACTGGCAAAGGCGCGTGTCACAGGCTCGCGTGCTATACTGTTTTCGGGTGCCTGCTCCAGGCGCACGAAAGCGCCTACGGGCACGCTGCGGTTCACATAGCAGGGGGTTTTTCCGCTCCACGGCGTACCATAAACAGTGACCTGGCCTTCGGTTGAAACACAAACCGCAGGGTTGTCGTCGTTGAGCAACCAGCTGCCACGCAGATGGCGTATCCAAAGTTGCGAATGCGTGCTTTTGCCCGTGCCGCTCTTGCCCAAGAAAAGATAGCCGCGCCCGTCCCTTACCGCAACGCTGGCATGGAGAAGCACAGTGCGATGATAGGCTGCGCAGTATGCGAAGCAAATCATCAGCGTGTTGTTTAAGCCATAAGCACGTTCGGACTCCTTTCCCGCAAGGCTCACTTTCACGCGGCTGAAACGCTCGTCGGTGCGCACAGCGGCGGTTATCGTGCCCACATAGTTACGAAGTTGAAACTTGAAACCCTTGTCGGGCAGGCGGAACACACCGTGGACAGCCCCGCCGCAATCGAACTGTCCCAGCTCTTCGCCTTCGGGTGCACTGTCCACAAGCCCGTCCATGACCGTGACCTCCATATCTACTCTACCTTCATAGTCGGGCAGATGAAAGTGCTTATAGGAAGGCATCAAGTGGCGCAGACTGCCCTCGCCATAGTAGGTCACGCCAAAAACAAGTTCCGCTACACGAAAGCAAAGCCTCGTTGGATTCATCGTCATAGGATTCAAGACAAAATTTACGGCTTTGACAAAGAAATGTAGGGAACTGCTTTGAAGCGGAAAACGTCACCAGCAATCTCTACAACGTGCGCCGTCCCACGCTCTTTCTGCATACGTCGGCGGAGTTTGGCGTAGCGTTTCTCCACGCCGCTGCGCGTTTTCCCAAAAAAGACGCAACACATCTCGCCCGTCTTTCCCTGGCCGACCAAATGCTGGTAAAGCTGCTCGCTATAGGCATAGCGCATAAGCAACATCTTTTGGGAGGCATCCAAAGAAACACTATCTACACGCTGCACGGAAGAAAGATAAACCGTGCTGTCGGCAAAGCTCTGCCCAACGCCGAACATATAGACCGTCGTGGACTTAATCTTCTGCGCTTGGGCGCCAAGCGTAAAGAAAAGGAGCAGCACAAACAGCGTATGCTTTATATGTAGTTTCATCATAGACATCTATTTATATAGAAACGGAGAGTGTGTGTGAGTCGGCGGCGACAAAAAAGCGGCGGCGCGCATTTCCAGCGCAGAGACTGCACCTTTCTTCGCTTCAGCGGCAAAGATAGCGCAAGGCGTTCGGAATGTAAAGAGAATCAAGCTTTTTTCTTCCATTCCCACGCCGCTGTCCATCCACCACACGCTGCTGAAAAGTGAATGTAGGAAGGGTTCAGAAACAGCGCTAAGCGTTTTGCACAATGTGCTCTCTATTGGTTAGAGTCCCAGCTGGCGGCTGATGTCGAGCATCCGTTCGATGGGGCGCAGGGCGCGGGCGGCGACGGCGGGGTCGACATCCACCTCGGGCCATTCGTAGCGCAGCGTGTTGTAGACCTTCTCCAGCGTGCAGAGGCGCATGTAGCGGCACTCGTTGCAGGCGCAGGCGGCGGGGGCGGAACTACCCTCGGTGGCGGCCTCGTCGACGGCGTCCTCGGGCGGCACGGGGATGAAGGTCTTGTCGGGGCAGGCGCGCTGCATCTGGTGCAGGATGCCGCTCTCGGTGACGACGAGGAACTCGCGGCAGTCGCTCTCCTGCGCGTGGCGCAGCAGGCGGGCGGTGCTGCCCACGACGTCGGCCAGTTTCACCACGGCACCCCGGCACTCGGGGTGCACCAGCACCTGGGCGCCGGGATGCTCGCGCTTCAGGGCGACGAGTTTTTCGACGGAGAAGCGCTCGTGCACGTGGCACGCGCCGTCCCACAGCAGCATCTCGCGCCCGGTGAGGCTGTTGATGTAGTTGCCCAGGTTCTTGTCGGGGCCGAAGATGAGGGGCTGGTCTTTGGGGAAACTCTCAACGATCTCGCGGGCGTTGCCGCTGGTGACCACGACGTCGGTGTGGGCCTTGACGGCGGCACTGGTATTGACGTAGCTGATGACTTTGTGGCCGGGGTGGGCGGCTACGAATTCGGCGAAAGCGTCCGCCGGACAACTCTCGGCGAGCGAGCACGAGGCGTTCAGGTCGGGGATGAGCACCTTCTTCGCGGGGCAGAGTATCTTGTCGGTCTCGGCCATGAAGTGCACGCCGCACATCACGATGATGTCGGCATCGGTGGCTGCGGCCTTCTGCGCCAGTGCGAGGCTGTCGCCCACGAAGTCGGCGATGTCCTGCAGGTCGGCGATGGTGTAGTAGTGGGCCAGCACCACGGCGTTCTTCTTCTTGCACAGGCGGCGTATCTCGGCCTTGAGGTCGATGCCTTCCGGCACGGGTTCGTCAATGTAGCCGAGGGCTTTCCAGGTGTCTTTGACGGGCATGGCGGGCGCGCGTTTGCTGTTAGAATTTCACTTTTTTGCCGCCCACGATGTAGATGCCGTGGCGGGCGGGGGCGGTGACGCGGCGGCCCTGGAGGTCGTAGATGATTGACCATTGACCACCTGCCAATACCGAAACACCGTTACCCAGGCCGGTTTCGACGACGGGGAGGCCGACGTGCACGTAGATGTACTCGCCCATGGCCTGTACGGGCACGTCGATGTAGAGCTGGCCCTCGGAGACGTAGCTGGTGGTTTCGTCAATCTTCACGTCGGCTGTGATGGCTCCTCCGGCCAGGCTGACGGGCTGCGGCTCGTTGGCGCCGAAGCGGTAGGTGCCGTCGTCGTCCTTGGTGACGGGGATGCCGCGCAGCTCGATGTCGCCCAGCGAGTTCTCGCCGTCGAGCGAGAAGTCCTTGAGGGCGAAGGTGACGGTGTTGGCGTCCTCGGCGGTGATGCTGATTTCGGCGTCGGTGAACTTCTCGGTCTCGCTCGTCACGGGCGTGCCCAGCGAGATGTAGACGGGGGCGTTGTAGGCACCGCTGATGTCGGTGGCGGGGCCGTCGGGCACGGCGGGCAGCTCGGGCTCGTAGTCGGGGTTGTCGCCCACGAAGCGCACGTAGATGTTCACGTTGCTGAACAGGATGCGCGTGGTGACGAGCACGTCGACGTAGGCGTGGCCTTCCTTGACGTTGCTGGTGGTGTGGTCGATGTTCACCTGCGCGGTGGCGATGCTGACCTTGACGCTCTGGGGGCTGTTCTCGCCGAAGCGGACGGTGCCGTCGGCCTCTTGGTAGACGGGGATGTTGTTGAGCACGATGTCGCCCAGGTTCATCGAGCCGTACTTGAAGTTGGGCAGGGTGAACTTGACGGTGCCCTCGCCTTGGGCTTCGAGGGTGATGGTGGCGTCCTGGCTGTCGGTGGCGTCGGTCACGGGCGAGCCCATGCCGATGTAGAGCAGGCCGCTGTAGGTGCCGGCGGCTTCTTCAGCGGGCGTTCTGTCGGCCAGTGCGGCGGTCGTGCCCAGCACGAGGGCGAAGAGGAGGAGTAAAGGTCTTTTCATAAGCGTTTGAGGTTTATTGAACATTGACCATTGACCATTGCCGTCCGGCACAGTCTCGGCACGTAGCCAATGTTTCTTGGTTATTGTTTTGAGGTTTATTGAACATTGACCATTGCCGTCCGGCACAGTCTCGGCGCGTAGCCAATGTTTCTTGGTTGTTGTTTTTCTTTTATTATTTAGCAGTCCGGCACATTTTCGTCGCGTAGCCAATGGTCAATGGTCAATGGTCAATGGCCAATGGTCAAAAGACGTAGTTCAGCCCAATGCGCCCGTAGATGGGGTAGAGGCTGAAGGTGACGCTGGTGAAGTGGGAGGGGAAGATGCCGCTGAGGCCCCAGTCGAGCTGTGCCTCGGCTTCAAGGTGGCGCGAGGCGCGGTAGGCCGCCCCCACCTGCACGCCCCACGCCCAGCGGCGCAGGTCGTCCGAGAAGTCGTAGGTGGCGTGGGTGACGTAGGCTTTCTCGCCCGTGGGGTCGTGGTGGCGCAAGTATCCGTCGTATGCCTCGCCGTCGAACACGCCGTCGAGCAGCAGGCTGACGTAGGGGCCGACTTGCACGCTCCAGCGCCCGGACAGGCGCAGGTGGGCCAGCAGCGGGAGGGTGAGGTAGGAGTTGCGCACGTGCGTCTCCACCATTCCCGTCCAGTCGCCTTCCATATAGCCGCCGTCGTCGGCAGTCATTTCCATGTGGTAGCCCTTCACGCGGGCCTTTGTCTTCATACCCTTCTGCTCGAAGCGCAGGCCGAGGCTCACGGCCCAGCGTCCGTCATCGATCAGGTCTTTCTTGGCCTGGAGGCCGAGCGAGAGGCAGAGCAGCGGGTTGTAGCGCTTGATGTCGCGTATCTCGCGCGGCAGGGGCAGCGGCGCCGTGCCGCCTATCTGGAAACCGGCTCCGGCGGACAGTTCCCAGCCTTGCAGGAAGGCCGGGCGCAGGTCGCAGCAGGGCATAGGCTGTGCCACCCGAGTGCTGTCGGCATCCTGCGCCGAGGCGGAGAGGGCGGCGAGCGACAGCAGGAGGGCTGTGAGGGAGGTGCGTATCGTCTTCATTGGGCTGTGTTCTTCCAGTTGATTTTCAGGTTGTCCACACAGAGCGTGCTACCTACCGCGCCACGGAAGAAGGCGCCCTCGCGGCTGCTCGACATCACGATGGTGAGGGCGTAGCCGCCGCTGCGCAGGCGTTCGGTGGAGAAGGTCTTGCCCTCCACCGTGCGGAACGGCAGGTCGAAGTGCGTCCACTCCGTCGGCTCGCCCGCGTCGCCTATCTCGGCAATGCTGACGATGCGCGCGTTGGTCTTCACGTCGTCGCCGAAGAGGGGCACGACGTCGGCGGGATCGACCTCGTAGAGCACGGCGTAGATGTCGCAGGCGTCGCGCTCGGCGTCGCTGCCGCCCGTCATCACGTCGCCCGCCGTGTAGCGGTACCAGCCCTCAAGGCTCTGCGGCTCGTCCTTGACAATCTGCAGGCCGAAGCGCGTGGCGCGCAGCGGGTCCATCACGGCGTTCTGCACCTGGAACTCGCCCAGGAACAGGTTGCCGGCGGCGATGGGCATACCCACGAACGTGCCGAAGACGCCCGTGGAGAGTGTGCGCAGGCGTGCGTAGCGTCCGTCGAGCGACGTCTCGTCCTCGATGAAAGTGGTGGGGAAGTCGAGCGGCGTGGCGGCCTGGCCCGTGAATGCGTAGCCCGCGTTGCCGCTGTCCCAGATGTTGGCGTTCAGGCTACCGTCCGTCTGCCGCTGCAACAGGCGCTGGTACTGCCCCTCGTCGTTGTAGGTGAAGTCCTCGAAGCCGCACTCGTCCGTGGGCTGCGGGTAGGCAAAAGACACCTCGTAGTCCTTCGACCAGGCGCCGTCCTCGCTCACCACGCGGTAGGTCTGCGGCAGCGTGAAGTCGCGCGTCCGTTCGGTGTTGTAGGGTGTCGCCGTGCCGTCGGCCTCGACGAAGAAGAGCGTTGCGCCCGGCGTGATTTCAAACTGCGGCGCCACGGCGGTGACGTCCGCCCCCTCGGTGACCATAAAGGTGACGGTGCGGTTGCGCACGATGGGATTGCCTACCAGGAAGCCCGACGGGAGCGACTGTAGCCATTCGGGGCTGACGGCGGTGATGTCGCACTCTTTGCCGAGTGCCTCGTCGCGGATGCAGGACAGCGTTCCCGCCAAGACAAAGGCAAGGCTGAGGAGCACAAGTCCTTTTCTGTATAACTTATTGCCCATTTTCATCGTATTGTTCCGCTGCAAAAATACGGAAAGTGGGCGACAAACTCCCGCCGGGTGCTGGTTTTCAATCGTTTTGGCTCATTTTGTCGGCTGAAAGCCACCATTTTGAAAACTCCCGTTTGCGCCGCGCGGATTCTTGCGGGACATAGGAAACCGCGTGGACGTATGCTGCAAGCCGCCTCCCCCAGTGTTCAAAAACCGAGTTGTCTGAAAACCAACTCTGGCTCATACCCTCTGCGCAACGCTGCTGCGGCCACCTTTTCGCGTCCTTTCCTCTCGTCGGTTTCAGCGGGCAGGGATTTGCTTTTGGCTTTAAGGAATGCGCACAAGTTGGCCTCGTATTGCTCCTCGTCGACAGTGTCGAGCGCAGCGCGAATGTCGCTGTCGCTGATGCCTTTCTGACGCAGGGCGGCGCGGATTTTCACGCGTCCCCAATGGTCGTAGGCCACTTTGTCGTGGACAAAAGCGCGGGCATAGCGGTTCTCGTCGATATAACCCTCTGCTTCAAGACGGGCGGCCACGCTTTCGGCCTCGTCGAGAACGAGTCCCCAGCGAAGACAAGCCGCGACAATATCACTGACGCAGCATTCCTGAGCGGCGCATTTGGCTGCAGCGCGGTTGAGCGCCTGTTCGGCGGTGAGCGGTTGCTTGGACATGGATTTTTATGGCAACAATGGGTTCAATCGCTTTTGGCAAGTTGCGGCGCGTCAGCTTCTTCGGCCTCGCCAGGAAGTTTTTTGGCCGACTTCGCCCCAAGCTCCACTAATCGGCGGGCAGGCACAAGCAGGCTCTGACGCCCAGAAAGAAGTGTGCGGCGCGCATCGGTGTATGCCTCTGCTGCACGGTCGAGGCGGCGACCAATCTCCTCGTAGCGGTCGCAGAAGAGCGAAACGCGGCGCAGCAGTTCCTCGGCCTGCCCAATGATTTTGCGCTCGTTTTCGCGCTGTCGCTGTCCGCGCCAAGCCAGTTCGATGATGCGCAGGGCGGCTATGAGCGTTTGTCCGCCCGCAATGAATACACCCCGCTCGAATGCCTCGCGCCACAGGGAGGGAGCGGCACTGAGCGCCAGCGAGAGGGCGTTTTCCTGAGGCACAAACATAATGACGTAGGAGAGCATTTCGTGGTCGGCGTAACAATAGCGTTGGTAGCCTTTGGCCGCTAATTCGCGCACATGTGCGCGCACGCTTTCCACATGGCGCACAAGGGCGTCTTGGCGCGCCGCCTCGTCGGCGGCTTCGGCGTAGTCAAGAAAAGCCGAGAGCGACACTTTTGAGTCGATGACCACATCCTTTTTGTCGGGAAAGTGCATCAGCACGTCGGGCACCATGCGGCTGCCGCTTTCGTCGCTCTGCAAGGCGCGCCCGCGCGTGTCGCGAAGGGTGGCCTGCGGTGTGAAGTGCACGCCAGGCTGCAAGCCTTGGCTTTGCAACAGTTCGCTGAGCACCAGTTCGCCCATGTTGCCTTGCAGCTTGTGGTTGGAGCGCATAGCCTCAGCCAGATTGTCGGCGCGCTGGCCTATCTCCGCTGCTTGGCGAAGCATGTTCTCGACGCTCTTCTCCACCTGCGCCACGCCGCGCGCCGACTGTTCGCGCATTCCGTCCACACTGCGGCGCATTTCGCCCAAGCTGGTCTGTAGCGGCGAGAGTATCTGGGCAATCTGAGCCGTGTTGGCCTTGCCGAGTGCCTCGGTACGTTCGTTTAGAAACGTGCTGGCCACCTTTTGCAAGCGCCCCTCCATCTGCTGCAAGGCTTCCGCGAGCCGCTGCCGCCCCTCCTCGCGTTCGCGTCGGGCGTGTTGCAACTCCACGTCGAGTTCGGTCTGCAACGCGGCGCGCGAAGCCTCAAGTCCCTTTACCTGTTCGCGCAGCGCGTCGGCCTCCAAGCGCCCGGTCTCTACCTCTTGGCGCAGCCTTGCAGCCTCCGCCCTCAGGTGTCCGGCGGTGGTGAAGAAACGCATGGCCAGCACGCAGGCGACGGCAAGCAATATGGAAAGCGCTATCGGCAGCATAACGAAAGGATTAAAAGGCTTTAGCGTCCGTTCAAATCGTCAATATACCAGCGATAAAGCCGCTGCACGCCTTCGGGAAGGTCAATGCGATGGTGCCAACCCAAACGGTGCAGTTTGCTCACGTCGGTGAGTTTGCGCGGTGTGCCGTCGGGCTTGGTGCTGTCCCACACGGTCGCGCCCTTGAAGCCCACGGTTTGGGCCACGAGGGCGGCAGCCTGACGTATGGTGTGCTCCGTGCCCGTTCCCACGTTGATGTGACAGTTGCGCACCTCGTCAGAACCGTCGGCAAACGTATCGCGAAAATCCACATTGAGCAACACGTGTACGCTGGCGTCAGCCATCTCTTCGCTCCAAAGGAATTCGCGCAGCGGCGTGCCCGTTCCCCACAGCGTCACTTCGCCGGGGCGCACGCCATAGCGGGCAAGGACGTTAAGAATTTCGGTTTCGGAGGCCGCACCGCCCACTCCCTCAACCGGGCGGCGCGACAAGTCGCGGCGCACTCCATTCCAATCGCCACTTTCCAGCAGGTGGGCCAGGTGGGTCTTGCGCAACATTGCGGGCAACACGTGGCTGCGTTCGAGGTGGAAGTTGTCGCGCGGACCGTAAAGGTTCGTGGGCATCACGGCGATGTAGTTGCAGCCATATTGCAGGGAGAAACTTTCACAGAGTTTCAGCCCAGCAATTTTCGCAATGGCATAAGGTTCGTTGGTGTACTCCAGCGGCGAGGTGAGAAGGGACTCCTCGCGCAACGGCTGTGCTGCCGCGCGCGGGTAAATACACGTTGAACCGAGGAAAAGCAGCTTCCGCACATCGTGTCGATAACTCTCGCCAATCACGTTTTGCTGAATCTGCAAATTGCGGTAGATAAAGTCGGCCCTGTACTTGAGATTGGCCATGATGCCGCCCACATGGGCAGCAGCAAGTACCACGGCATCGGGGCGCTCATCGTCGAAAAAGCGCTTCACAGCACCTGCGTCGAGCAAATCAAGCTCACCGTGCGAACGCCCCACCAAGTTGGTGAAGCCACGGCGCATCAAGTTGTTCCAAATGGCCGAACCGACCAGCCCGCGATGGCCTGCTACGTAGATCTTTGAGGATTTGGAAAGCTTTTCCATGGTATTGTTCGGGAGTTTACTGGTAGAGCCGTGCCACTTTCTTCATATCGTGTTGCACCATGATGCGTATCAGCTCGCGGAAACCCGTTTTCTGCGGATTCCAGCCCAGCAGCGTCTTGGCCTTTGTGGGGTCGCCCAGCAATTGATCGACCTCAGCGGGACGGAAATACTTGGGCGAAACCTCCACAAGCACGCGCCCGCTGGCCTTGTCCACACCTTTTTCGTCCACGCCCTCGCCCTGCCATTCCAGCTCGAAGCCCAGCTCGGCAAAAGCGAGTGTGGCAAACTCGCGCACCGTGTGGTATTCGCCTGTGGCAATGACAAAGTCCTCGGGCGTGGGGTGCTGCAACATCAGCCACATACACTCCACATAGTCGCGGGCATAGCCCCAGTCGCGCAAAGCGTTGAGGTTGCCCAGATAGAGCTTGTCCTGATGACCCTGGGCAATACGGGCGGCGGCCAGCGTGATTTTGCGCGTGACGAAGGTCTCTCCGCGCCGTTCGCTCTCGTGGTTGAAAAGGATGCCGTTCACACAGAACATGCCGTAGCTCTCACGATAGTTCTTCACAATCCAAAACCCGTATTGCTTGGCCACGCCATAGGGCGAACGGGGATAGAACGGCGTGGTTTCCCGCTGCGGCACTTCGAGCACCTTGCCATAGAGCTCGCTTGTCGAAGCCTGGTACACGCGGCACGACTTCTCCAGTCCGCAGATGCGCACGGCCTCCAGCAGGCGCAACACACCGAGTGCGTCGGCGTCGGCGGTGTATTCCGGCACGTCGAACGACACCTTGACGTGGCTTTGCGCGGCCAGGTTGTAGATTTCCGTGGGTCTGACCTGCCCGATGATGCGGATGAGCGACGACGAGTCGGTCATGTCGCCCCAGTGGAGGTTTATCAAGCGCGACTTCTTCATATCGCGCACCCACTCGTCAAGGTACAAGTGTTCGATACGCCCAGTGTTGAACGACGAGCTGCGGCGCAAAATGCCGTGCACCTCGTAGTGCTTGGAAAGCAGGAACTCTGCCAGAAAGGAGCCGTCCTGTCCCGTGATGCCTGAAATCAATGCAACTTTTTTCATCTTCTATGATATTAAACGCGGCAAAGATACCAATAAAATCCCGAACCGCCGCCCTTCCCTTTATATGCCATGGCGTACAACTTGGAAGGGATATGCGCGCGACTACCACGGGTTTCAGAATTTTTCTTTGAGCCAAAGAAAATTTTATTTAGGCCAAAGAATTTTTTCTTTGGCTCAAAGAAAAATTTCCACGGGGCGAAAAAAAATTAAAAGGAAGGGCTCGGCGACATTTTTCAAGGTATTGGGCTGCGACAAAGTGCGCTTTGGCAGAAAAAGGCTACCTTTGCACGGATTCTACCACCACTTACGAAAAGACCAACATGCTACCCATCCCTGCCATCGACCTCATAGGAGGCAAGTGCGTGCGCCTGACCAAAGGCGACTACGCTACAGAAAAGACATACCGCGACAACCCCGTGGACGTGGCCAAGGAATTTGAGGCGCTGGGCTTTCCGCGCCTGCACCTCGTGGACCTCGACGGCGCGAGGGCGGGACATGTAGTGAACTGGGACGTGCTGGAGCGCATCGCGCAGCAGACTAAACTCGTGCTCGATTTCGGCGGCGGATTGAAAACAAGCGACGACGTGCGCACCGTCTTCGAGAGCGGTGCGCAGATGGTGACACTGGGAAGCATCGCCGTGCGCTCGCCAGAACAGGTGGAGGCATGGGGAATGCAGTACGGCCACGACAAAATCATCATCGGCGCCGACGCGCTCGACGGCACGGTGCGCATCGGCGGATGGGAGCAGGAGAGCGGCATTTCCCTGGCGGACTTCATCGGCGACTACTACGCCAAAGGGTTTCGCCGTGTGCTCTGCACCGACATCAGTCGCGACGGAATGCTCGGCGGACCGGCCACGGAACTTTATGCCAGCATCCTCGACCGATTTCCTGGCCTCAAACTCATTGCCAGCGGGGGTGTAGGCAGCATGGCCGACCTCGTGCGGCTCAGCGAAAAGAGCGTGCCCGAATGCGTCTTTGGCAAAGCCATCTACGAAGGCAAAATCGACTTGAAAGAAGTGGCCGCGCAGTTTCTTTCCCCGCATTTCGGAACGCTTTGACCCCAAACACGCCTGCCTGCAAGCGGCCTTAGAATCACGATTATTGACTACCTTTGCGGCGACAAACACTACAGCATTATGAAAATCCTTATCCTCAACGGCCCCAACCTCAACCGCCTCGGACGGCGCGAGCCGGGCATCTACGGCACTGGGACTATGGACGACTGCCTCGCCAACCTGTGCGCGGCCTATCCCGACGTGGAGTTCGCATACGCCCAAAGCAACTGCGAAGGTGCGCTCATCGACCGCCTGCAACAGGCTGCCGACGACGGCACAAAGGGTGTCGTATTCAACGCAGGGGCTTACACCCACACCTCCGTGGCTCTGCTCGACTGCATACGCAGCCTCGACATCCCCGTTGTGGAAGTCCACCTGAGCAACGTCCACGCCCGCGAAGAGTTCCGCCACAAGAGCCTCATCTCCGCCGCCTGTCGGGGCGTCATTGCTGGTTTCGGGCTCGACAGCTACCGCCTCGGCGTGGAGGCACTGGTGAAACAATAAACGTTAAGCGATAAACATTAAACCCAAAATCGGTCATTAGACCGACGGGAATGTTTCTATGTTTGTCTTTTTGCTTAATGGATTACGTTCTTTCCCACACCACTCCCCAGCACGACTACCTGCGTCGTCTGGAGCGCGCCGCCCACCTCCACCTGCTTCGCCCCGCTATGCAGTCGGGCCACCTGCAAGGCTCGCTGCTGCGGATGCTCACCGCGTTGATTCGCCCGCAGCGCGTGTTGGAAATAGGTACGTTTTCGGGCTACGCCACACTCTCCATCGCCTCCGCCCTGCCCACAGGCGGACGCATCGTCACGTTCGAGGTGAACGACGAACAAGAGGAATTTACGCGCCCGTGGCTCGAAGGCTCGCCCTGGGCCGACAAGGTAGAATTTGTTATAGGAGACGCGCTCGAACTTCTGCCCCAGCGCACGGAGACATACCAGATGGCTTTCATCGACGGCAACAAGCGCGACTACGCTGCCTATTACGACCTCGTGCTGCCCCGCATCGACGCGGGCGGCCTGCTCATCTTCGACAACACGCTGTGGAGCGGGCGCGCCGCCGACCCGTCCTATCACGACGCGCAGACCCTCGGCATCCGCGCCTTCAACGACCGCGCGGCCACCGATCCCCGCGTCGAGACCCTCATCCTCCCCCTGCGCGACGGCCTCACCCTGCTCCGCAAAAAATAAACGGGACAAGCCACGAGGCAAGAACCACTTCCGCAAGAGCGCTATAGGCACAACGTCCCCGCTCCCGCGCAAGTGGTTCTTTCTGTTTGTTGTTTCCTCCGGAAACAAGAACTACTCGCAAAGGCGGGCAGCCATGGCGTTGAGGGAAAGGCACTGGGTGCGGGTAACGGTGGTGCGCTTGTTGTGGTGCTGCCAAGGGGCGAGGAGCAGCAGGCGGCCAGCGGCGCAAGCATCAAAACGCTTTCCGCCAGGTTTAGCCATATCGGTGAAACCGTTTTCCTGCAAAACGATAATTGGGTGTCCCTCCTCAAAAGCGGCACGCATCACGGCACGTTCGCCGGGACTGATGCTCGGCGATACCAGCACGGCACCACGACGCGCGGCAAGCAACTTTTCCTCCACCTCGCGGGCGATGTCGCCGTCGTCCATACGGCGCGAGCACTGCACTTGCAGGCGCAAGGGTCGGTCGAGCAGGAAGCGGTTGCCGATGGTCGAGAACGTCAATCCGTTGCACTCCACGTTGCGCTGCACACGGAACAGGTCGGGATTGGCGCGCTTCACAGCCAGACGGCGCGGGTTGTCTTGCAGGTAGCGCAGCCAGCGTTCCATCTGGCCTTCAAACTGGAGGATGCGATCGTTGTAGCCCTTAGCCCAAAGATAGCCTGTAGCACGAGGAACAGCGGCCAATAGTTGTGTTTGTTGCTGCATTGCAGCCGCTCGGCTTTGCCGCTTGTCTCTGACAAGAACTTTGGGTAACAATTCACGGAACGCCTTGTTGCACCCCGTCTTGAAGCCGATGACCACCTTGCCAAGTGGCTTGTCCATCTGCTCGCTGACGTAGAGGATGCCGTGAATGTGGTCGGGCATTAGGCAGAACCCAAGGGATTGTATCTGCGGGTGGCGCAAGGGGAATTCCTGCCAACAACGCGCCACAGCCTCGCCCAAGGTCGTTGGAATCACATGGGCGTCGTCAGGCGTGCCTTGGAGTACGCCAAGGAGCGGACGGCGACCCTCGACAGTGAACGTGAGGAGGTACATCCTACGAGCCGTGTAGTCGTGACCCAGGCAACGACGAAGCATCGACGGCTTCTTGTTGCCCGCAAAGGGACGGGCGGCGGCGTAGGTTTCTTTGTCCATAACTAAGAACTGGAGGGTTGCTGCAATGCAGCAGCAAACACAACAACTAAAACAACAACACAACGGCGAGACGCGGGGTCAGTGCGCTTCAAGCCAGTTGGCGCCTTGGCCGCAGTCGGCGACGAGGGGTACGGAGAGGGCGAGGACGTGCTCCATTTCGTGTACTACGAGTTCGCGCAGGCGGGGCAGTTCGGCGGCTGGCACGCTGAAGTTGAGTTCGTCGTGGACTTGCAGCACCATCTTGGCTTGCAGCTTCTCCTCCTCCATACGCCGCGCGATGCGCACCATGGCCAGTTTGATGATGTCGGCGGCGGTGCCCTGGATGGGCGCATTCACGGCGTTGCGCTCGGCATAGCCGCGCACGGTGCCGTTGCGCGAGTTGATATCGGGCAGGTAGCGGCGGCGACCGAATAGGGTCTCGATGTAGCCCTGCTGCCGAGCCTTTTCGATGGCCTGGTCGATGAAAGCGCGGACGCCGGGGAAGGTGCGGAAGTAGTTGTCAATGAGTTCCCTGGCCTCCCCACGGCTTACTTCCATACGCTCGGCAAGGCCGAACGCACTAATGCCGTAGATGATGCCGAAGTTGGCGGTCTTGGCCTGACGGCGCTCGTCACGCGAAATGTCGGCGATGGGCTTCTTGAAAATCTTGGCGGCGGTGGCGGCGTGCACGTCCTCGCCCTGGCGGAACGCCTCAATCATATTCGCGTCGCCGCTGAGGTGAGCCATCAGGCGCAACTCTATCTGCGAATAGTCCGCACTGAAAAAAACACAGCCCGGCTCGGCAGTGAACGCCTTGCGGATTTCCTTGCCGTCGTCGCCGCGCACGGGGATATTCTGCAGATTGGGGTTGGACGAGGAGAGACGCCCGGTGGCCGTGACGGCCTGGTTGAACGACGTGTGGATGCGCCCCGTCTGCGGGTTGATGAGTTTGGGCAGGGCGTCGATGTAGGTGCCGATGAGTTTCTTCAACGCGCGGTGGGCCAGTATCTTACCGACGATGGGGTGTTTGGGCTTGAGGCTTTCGAGCACGGCCTCGGAGGTTTGGTACTGCCCCGTCTTGGTGCGCTTTACCTTGTCGGTGATTTTCAATTCGCCGAACAGCACCTCGCCGACCTGGCGGGGCGAGGCAAGGTTAAAGGGATGGCCTGCCAGTTGATACACCTCAGTTTCGAGGGCGGCCATACGCTCCTTGAACAACCGGCCTGTCTCGTCGAGCGCACGGGTGTCGAGATAGACGCCGTCGCGTTCCATCTGCGCCAGCACGGGCATCAGCGGCATTTCCACCTCGTCGAACACGCGGCGCACGCCCGTCCGCTCCATCTCGTCGGCCAGTGGCTGCATCAGACGCAGCGTCACGTCAGCATCCTCGCAAGCGTAGTCGCACAAGTCGGCAGGGGCGAGGTCGGCCATATTGCGCTGCCCCCTACCCTTTTCGCCGATGAGTTCGTCGATGTGGATGGTGCGGTAGCCGAGGTAGGCTTCGGCCAGACTGTCCATGCCGTGGCGCAGTTCGGGCTGGATGACATAGTGGGCCAACATCGTGTCGAACATCGGGAAGGCGAGCCAGATGCCGTAGGAAGCCAGGACGGTGAGGTCGTACTTGACGTTTTGCCCCACCTTGAGAATTTTTGTGCTTTCGTAGACTGGGCGGAAAATTTCCACCATCGCGCGGGCTGCTTCGAGGTCGGTGAGCGACACGGCGACGTACCACGCCGTCCCGGGGGCGGTGGCAAAACTCAAACCCACGAGTTTTGCCGTCAAAGCGTCAGTGGACGTAGTTTCGGTGTCAAAGGCCACCGTCCCGCAAGTCAAAAGTTTTGCGCAAAGCACACGGGCTTCCGCTTCATTTTCAACGAGTTTATAATCGTGCGGCGTGGATTTCAGGTCTGCGAGAACGCGATTTTCTGCGTTTCCCGTGCCGACGGGCGGAAATATCGCAGTCTCGGCGGGTTTCGGAAGGGGCATCTCCCCTACCCCGGCGAACAGGTCGCCCATCTCGGGGGCGGCGGACGGAATGGGCTGCGGAGCAGGTTCGGCTGGAGCGGGAGCAAAAAGGTCGAGCATCCCCGAGGGCGACGCCGGTTGCGCAACTGCCGCAGACTGACTTTGCGACGCGGCGGGCGAAAGTTTGGAAAGGAACGAGCGGAACTCCAGCCGCTCGTAAATCTGCCGCAGCGCATCGTTGTCGGGCTGTGAAACCTTGAGATCGGTAATGGCACAAGGCAGCGGCACGTCGGTGCGTATCGTCACCAAGTCCTGCGCCAGCCGTATGCTCTCCACAGCGTTTTCCACCTTCAGCCTCAGCGCGCCCTTTATCTCGGCTGTGCGTTCAAGCAACTGGTCGATGGAACCGAACTGCTCAAGGAGTTTCTGCGCCGTCTTTGGTCCCACTCCGGGGCAGCCGGGGATGTTGTCGGCGGTGTCGCCCACCAGGGCGAGGTAGTCTATCATCTGGCGCGTCGAAGTAAAGCCGTACTTGGAGCAGACCTCGCTCTCGCCAAGGCGTTCCCAAGGTTTTGCGCCGTTACCTGGGCGCAACATCTGCACGCTCGGCGACACGAGTTGAGCGTAGTCCTTGTCGGGCGTCACCATCACCACCTGCATCCCCTCGGCAGCCCCTTTCGCGGCAAGCGTGCCTATCACGTCGTCGGCCTCGTAGCCCGCCACTTCGACCAAAGATATGCGGTACGCCTGCACAATGCGCTTGATGAACGGCACGGCCCAGCGTATGTCCTCGGGCGTGGCCTCGCGCTGCGCCTTATATTCGGTGTAGACCTCATTGCGGAAAGAGCCGCCTGGTGGGTCGAAAGCCACGGCGATATAGTCGGGCTGCTCCTTGCGCAGCACGTCGTCAAGGGTGTTCACGAAGCCGTAGACGGCGGACGTATTCTCGCCGTGGGAGTTGATGCGCGGGGCGCGGATAAGGGCGTAATAGGCGCGGTAAATCAGCGCGTAGGCGTCAAGCAGACAGAGTTTGGGCATAGGAAATACTATGTGTTTCTATTAAGGGTTGTAGAAGATGTTTCGGCTTTATGCAATAACGATATAAAACCTTGCTGCAAACAACAGCCACTCAGGCCACAACCAGCGTCTTTTGGGCGTAAAGTTAGACAAAATCCGTTATTATCGGCAATAAAGTAGTAATTTTGCACGCTGAATTAGGAAAAACACGCACGGATGGCCGCCTCCCCCACCCCACTTGAAATCATCTCAAAACCCGTCCACGATGAGTTGCAGACTTATCGTGAACTGTTTGACAGCACACTGACACATCCCGAAGCGCTGCTCTCGGAAACCCTGGCCTATATCAAACAGCGGCAGGGCAAGATGATGCGCCCGATGCTGGTGCTGCTGATGGCGCGCGAAGCGGGCGGGGTAAACCAAAAGGCACTGCTCGCCGCCGTCGCCCTCGAAATGCTCCACACGGCCAGCCTCGTCCACGACGACGTGGTAGACGAGAGTGCGCTGCGGCGCGGTATGGCCTCCGTCAACCAGCAATACGGTAACAAAGTGGCCGTCCTGCTGGGTGACTACCTGCTTTCGCTACTGCTCTGCAAGGCCGCCGAAACGGGCGACAGCCGCATCGTGGAACGCATAGCACGGCTGGGCGGCACATTGTCAGAGGGCGAGATTTTCCAACTCAGTACGGCGCGCGAGCAGATGGCCGATGAAGAGGCTTATTTCCGCATCATCCGCCGCAAGACTGCCGCCCTTTTCGCTGCCTGCGGGGAAATCGGGGCACTGGCGGCGGGCGGCGACGACGCATTGGCGCAACAGGCACGGATATACGGCGAATGTGTGGGCGTGTGCTTCCAGATACGCGACGACATCTTCGACTTCTACGCCGACAAGAACATCGGCAAACCGACGGGCAACGACCTGTTGGAGGGCAAATTCACGCTGCCCGCTATCTATGCGCTGCGCACCGCCCCCTCCCCCACCCTGCTGCCCTTGATTGAGCGCGTGAAACGCTGCGAAGCCACGCCCGACGACGTGCAGACGCTTGTGGAATATACCAAGGCGCACGGTGGCATCGACTACGCCCTCGGTGTGATGGACGAATACCGCCTGAAAGCGCACGCCGCCCTCGCCGGATTCCGCGACGCAGCGGTGCGCGACGCCCTCACGGCCTACGCCGATTATGTGGCGGCACGCGAGTTCTGACGCCGCTACTTCCTATAAATTCGTAAAAAGCCACTGGTTTTCACCAGTGGCTTTTGATTTTGAACTGTAGCAAAAATGAAACACAAAAACTTTATTCCATAAGCGTATATAGGGGATTTACGTGTACAAGCAGGCTTAATCCTTCCAATTGAAAACACGTCCGCCAAGAATGGCGGCATTGTTCTGAGCATCATAATTGATAAGTGTGCTGTCGAGCATACGGTAACCTCCATCATTCTGTAGGTCGGCGTATTCGCGTACGCTGACACGTTTCAGCGGTATGGAAAGACGCACGTCGTCAAGGCGGTATCCGTTCTTTTCAACATAGACATTGCGCAAAAGCGACAGGCCATTGGCACGATAAATGAAAATATAGAACTGCGCCTTTCCGCCTACACTGTGACTCCACACGCCCACAACTTCCTCATCGGGGGCAGCGGCATTGATGGCTTCGTGGAGCGACTTAAACATTAAGCTCTGTTCTACTTCCGACAAATCGTCGGTTTCGCCAATTAATTGGTCAGAAGCCTGTAGCGTGTCTCGCTGTTCAGACTTTTTACTTGTCTGACCTGTGCAGGCCGCAAACGCAAACCCCGCAAGTGTAATTAAAAATAGGGAAAAATGTTTCATGTGGAACAGGATAAGAGGCTTAAAATGGCTTGATATCCTCGCCCGTGACGCGCTGCACGAGGAGGTTGGCCAAGCGACTGGTGCCGAGACGGAACAGACCCTGCTTGATCCACTCCTCACCCAACACCTCGCACACGATGGTGTAGTAGGCCAGGGCGTCGTCCACGGTCTGTAGACCGCCTGCGGCCTTAAAACCGATGCGCACACCCGTCTGGTCGTAGTATTCGCGGATAGCCTGGCACATCACCAGGGCAGCCTCGGGCGTGGCAGCGGGAGAAATTTTGCCAGTACTGGTCTTGATGAAATCAGCGCCCGCATAGATGGCGAGGATGGAAGCTTTCTTGATGTTCACAGCCGTCTGCAGCGCACCTGTTTCGAGGATAACCTTGAGGGGACGCCCATCGCAGGCGGCCTTAATCTCGCTGATTTCGTCTGCACACGTCTCGTAGTCGCCGCTAAGGAATGTGCCTACACTCAGCACGCAGTCCACCTCTTCAGCACCGTCGTGAACGGCGAGGGCGGTCTCGACGGTCTTGACCTCGGCAAAGGTCTGCGAACTGGGGAAGGCACCACTGACAACGCAGGCAGCGGTCTTCTCGACTTCGAGACTCTGGCTGACGATTTTGGCGAAACGCGGATAGACGCAGATGGTGGCTACGGGCGGCACATCGGGGCGGTCGGCGTAGAACTTGTTCACGCGCTCCACCAGTGCCAGCACGCTTTCGTCGCTGTCGGTCACCTTGAGCGTGGTCAGTTCGACGGCTTCGAGCAGTTGGCGCATCACTTCAGGCGTGTCGTACTGGGCGCTGTGTTCGGCCACGAGGCGGCGCACCTGTTCGGTGACAATCTCGTCGTGGAGGTGGAGGTCGTGCTTGTCGAATGCCTGGCTGTACTTGTCGTTGCTGTGCTCGTGGTGGCAATGTTCGTGGTTGTGGTCGTGCATAACTTTAAGGGGAGTTTGGAGGAGTTAAAAGGAATTATAGAGGAGTTAGAGGCCGAATGGCGAACTAACAAAAGTGCGGTAGAGGAGTTAAAAGGAGTTATAGGGGAGTTAGAAACCGAATGGCGAACTAACAAAGACGGAGTAGGGTGGGGGAGGAGGAATCCGGAGGTATTGCTGCCTGATATTAGACCGGGGTTTGGAGTTTGGGGTTGTCCTTATGCCGATGGCTGTCGCGGGCGGTTTTCTTTCGGAACGAGGCTTCGAGAGCGGCGGTGAGGTCGGTGTCGGTCTGGTTGGCCAGGCAGAGCAACACCCACAGCACATCGGCCATTTCCTCGGCCAAATCGAGCGTTTCGCCGGCCTTGGCCGACTGGTCGCCGTACCTGCGGGCCACGACGCGGGCCAGTTCGCCGACCTCCTCGGTGAGGCAGGCCATATTGGTGAGTTCGCTGAAATAGCGCACGCCGTACTGCTTTATCCAGGCGTCCACGCGCTGCTGTGCTTCTTTGATGGTCATCAGTTCACTCCTTGTTTTTGGTGTCCATACATATCGTCACAGGGCCGTCGTTCACAAGCGACACCTGCATATCCGCGCCAAAACGGCCAGTCTGAACGGGACGTCCGATTTCCTGCTGCAACTGCGCCACAAACGCTTCGTAGAGCGGCACGGCGACATCAGGGGCGGCGGCGCGGATATACGAGGGGCGGTTGCCTTTCTTATAGGACGCCATCAGCGTGAACTGGCTCACAACTATCACGTCGCCGCACGCGTCCATCACGGAACGGTTCATCACGCCGTCTGCGTCGTCGAAAATGCGCAGGCGGGCTATCTTGGCGGCGAGCCAGGCCACGTCGTCGGGTGTGTCGTCGGGCTGCACACCGAGCAACAACAACATTCCGCCGCCGATAGCGGCCACGGTGTCGCCCGATATGGCGACGGAGGCACGGGATACCCGTTGGATGACTGCGCGCATGGGGTTCAGAATTTGAAATAAAGCGATAGGGTGGGGGAGTGCCGCCCCTGCGATGGCAAAAGTAGGGTTTTATTTTGAGTTATAAGGTTTGCGGCAGGGCAAAAAGCGAAACACGGCGGAAGGACGCGCCACATAAAATTCATTCGCCGTTGCCTGCGCCATCATTTCCGACTTCGTGTAATCCCTTGTACACGCTTGCGCCGCGCTTCTCGCCGAGAGCCTCTTGCAACTGCTCTTGCGTGGCCTCGCGGATGCGCTTCACGCTGCCGAAACGGCGCAGCAGGAGTTCCTTGGTCTTGTCGCCGACGCCCGCTACGGTATCGAGGAAACTGGCGCGCTGACGACGGCTACGCTTGTCGCGGTGGAAGGTGATGGCGAAGCGGTGCACCTCATCCTGCATAGCGGTCAGGGTGCGGAACAACTGGCTGTCGGCCTTCATACCGACCGACAGGGGCGGCGAGCCGTAGAGCAGTTCGCGCGTGCGGTGGCGGTCGTCCTTGGCCAGACCCGCCACGGGGATGTGCAGGCCCAGTTCGTCCTCGACGATGGCGCGGATGGCTTCCATCTGCCCGCGCCCGCCGTCGGCTATGATGAGGTCGGGCAACCGCTCGCCCTCGTCGCGGAGACGCGAGTAACGCCGCAACACCACCTCGCGCATCGAGGCGTAATCGTCGGGGCCGACAACGGTCTTGATGTTGTACTTGCGGTAGAGTTTCTTGGCGGGGCGCAACTTCTCGAACACGACGCAGGCGGCCACAGCGTCCTCGCCGCTGATGTTAGAGTTGTCGAAAAGTTCGATGCGATAGGGTAGGGTGGGGAGGGAGAGGTCACGCTGGATTTCCTTCATCAGGCGCACGGCTTTCTGCTCGGGGTTGAGTTTTTCGGCCTGCTTCAGGCGGTCGAACTTGTACTGCTTGACGTTGAGGCGCGAAAGGTCGAGGAGTTTGCGCTTGTCGCCCTTCTGCGGCACGGTTTGCACAGCGATGTCGTCGGGCAGGTCAACGGGGAACGGCACCACCACCTCGCGGGCGTCGCTGCCGTAGCGGCTGCGCATCTCGACGATGCCCAGGGCGAGGAGTTCGGCGTCGGTCTCGTCGAGTTTTTTGCGGAACTCAAAGGTGAATGCTTGCGTGATGGCCCCGGACACGACGTGCAGGAAGTTGATGTAGGCCGTGCGCTCGTCGCTCTCGATGTTGAACACGTCGAGGTTGTGGAGCGTGGCAGAGACGACTTCGCTTTTCTCCTTATAGAGTGTGATGGCGTCGAGCTGGCGTTTCACCTGCGCGGCCTCCTCGAAGCGCAGTTCGTCGGCCAGCTGCTCCATCCGCTCGCGCAGGGTGCGGGCTACGCCAGCCACGTTGCCTTTGAGGATTTCGCGGCATTGCTCGATGGCCTGCAAATAGTCGTCGTGCGACTGCCGCCCCACGCACGGCGCGTGGCAGCGGTGGAGGTGGTACTCCAGGCAGACGTCGTACTTTCCCTGTTCCACACCCTCCTGCGTCAGCGGTTTGTGGCAGGGGCGCGGTTTGTAGAGTTCGCGGCACAGGTCCAGCAAGGCGTAGAGCGTGGGCACGTGGCTATAGGGGCCGAAGTACTGCGCGCCGCGACGGCTGCGGTCGCGCGTCTTGAAGATGCGGGGCAGGTACTCGCGGCTGACGGCGATACTGGGATAGGTTTTGTCGTCCTTCAACAGGACGTTGTATTTCGGCTTGTACTGCTTGATGAGGTTGTTCTCCAGCAGCAGGGCGTCGGCCTCGGTCTTGACCACGACGTAGCGTATGTCGCGTATCTTCGAGACGAGCAGGCGCGTCTTGGCCGACACCTGCTCCTTGACGAAATAGGAGGCGACGCGGCGGCGCAGGTTCTTGGCCTTGCCGACGTAGATAATCGTGCCGTCCGCGCCCACGTACTGGTAACTGCCGGGGCTTTCCGGCAGGTTGCGGACGATGTCCATCAAGCGTGTGCGCAGTTCGGCTTCCATAGTTTTAACCCAAATCGGTCATTATGCCGACGGGTATGTTTTTATGTTTATCTTTTTGCAGGATAATGGCTTTTCTTTTGGTGTCTTTTGACTGATGCCCGCTCGGCATAGCCCGCTATGCCTTCGCGAACATCAGCCAAAAGACCCTCAAAATAAAAACCATTCTCCTACAAACCCTAATGACCGATTTGGGTTATCGCGTCACTTCTATGAGCGTTGTCACCTCCTCTTCCTTCAATGCCTCGCGCCCGTCGAGGCCCTCCATACGGAGTTCGAGGATGAAGTTCACAAAAACGCCCTTGGGACTAAACGAGCGCACCAGTTGGCAGGCGGCGAGCATAGAACCGCCGGTGGCCAGCAGGTCGTCGTGGATGAGCACCACGTCGTCGCTCTTGATGGCATCGTCGTGCAGTTCGATGCAGTCGTAGCCGTATTCCTTTTTATAGGAAGCCTTGCGCGTCATTCCGGGCAACTTGCCGGGCTTGCGGCACATCACGAAGCCTGCGCCGAGACGCGCCGCCAGGATGGCACCAAGCACGAAACCGCGCGACTCGATACCCACCACCTTCGTGATGCCTTTGTCCTTGTAAAGGCCATAGAGTTCATCGGAAAGCATACGCAGGCACTCGGCGTTTTTGAACACGGTGCTGACGTCCTGAAACTGGATGCCGGGCTTCGGGTAGTCGGGGATGTTGCGCAGGTTGTCGAGCAGGAATTGTTTGTCCATAAGGGTGGAAGGAGTTGATAAGTTTATGAGTTAATCAGTTGATAAGTTATTTGTGGGAAACGACGGCAAAGCACAAAGGAAAACGGATTTGCTAAAAGAAAGGCCACCAAGCGCGAAACGCGCAATGTTTCACGTGAAACATCAACGCCCCATCAGCACCATAAGGACGCTGATGTCGCTGGGCGAGACGCCGGGGATGCGGCTGGCCTGCCCGAGCGTTTCGGGGTTGATGGCGGTGAGTTTCTGGCGCGCCTCGGTGGAGATGTCGTTGAGGCTGTTGTAGTAGAACACGCCCTTTATGCGGATTTCCTCCAGGCGCGTCATCTTTTCCGCCGCCTGCCGCTCGCGCTCGATGTAGCCCTCGTACTTGACGGCTATCTCCGCGCTCTCCACACTCTCAGTGTCGTTATTCGCTTGTTTTTCAATTGTTTGCGCGAGAATTGGTAGAGACTCGGCCAAGGCGTTGATGCCTACGTTGGGGCGGCGCACAAGGTCGGCCAACTTGGCTCCGCCTTGCAGCGGCGCGCTGCCCACGGAGGCGAGGAAGCCGTTCACTTCGAGGCCGCGCACGGTGGTTTGGCCGAGGTAGTCCACCAGTGCGGCGACGGCCTTTTGCTTGCGCTCGAAGCGGGCGGCACGCGCGGCGGTGGCGAGGCCGTATTTGATGGCATAGGGCGTGAGGCGCGCGTCGGCGTTGTCCTGCCGCAACAGGATGCGGAACTCGGCGCGCGAGGTGAACATACGGTACGGCTCGTCCACACCTTTCGTCACCAGGTCGTCAATCAGCACGCCAATGTAGGCTTCGTCGCGGCGCAGCACAAAGGGCGGCTCGCCGCGCACCAGCAGGGCGGCGTTGATGCCCGCCACAAGCCCCTGCCCGGCGGCTTCCTCGTAGCCTGTCGTGCCGTTCACCTGTCCGGCCAGGAACAGGCCGCGCACGCGTTTGCTCTCCAGCGAATGGGTCAGCCCCGTGGGGTCGAAGAAGTCGTACTCGATGGCGTAGCCGGGGCGGTATATCTCCACGTCGCGCAGGGCGGGGATTTGCCGCAGTGCATCCATCTGTATCTCGACGGGGAGGCTCGACGAGAAACCGTTGAGGTACATCTCGCGGGTGTCCGTACCCTCGGGTTCGAGGAACAGCAGGTGGCGCTCGCGCTCGGCGAACGTCACAATTTTGGTCTCTATGCTGGGGCAGTAGCGCGGGCCGATGCTCTGTATCTGGCCGTTGTAGAGCGGCGAGTCGGGCAGGCCGCGCCGCAGCACATCGTGGACGGCGGGGTTGGTGTAGACCTGCCAGCACGGCAGTTGGGGTAGGGGAGATGCGTCGCCGACGAAGGAGAAACGGCTGGGCGTGGCGTCGCCGCGCTCCTCGTCCATCTCGTCGAGGTGCACACTGCGGCGGTCGATGCGTACGGGTGTGCCGGTCTTCATCCGCGCGGCGGTGAGGCCGAGGCCGACGAGGCTTTGCGTCAGGTGGGTGGCGGCGGGTTCGGCGGCGCGCCCGCCGGGCATCGTGCGACGTCCGATGTGCATCAGGCCGCCCAGGAATGTACCAGCGGTGATGACGACGCAGCGGGCGAGCAGCTCCAAGCCCCATACGGTGCGGACGCCTGTCACGGCGCCGCCCTCGGCCATCACCTCCGCCACCTCGTCCTGCACGAAATGCAGCCCCGGCAGGGCTTCGAGCCGCTCACGCCACTGGCGGATGAACTTGGCGCGGTCGCACTGCGCACGCGGACTCCACATTGCCGGGCCCTTCGAGCGGTTGAGCATACGGAACTGCAACGTCGTGGCATCCGTCACCTCGCCCATCATTCCGCCCAGCGCGTCAATCTCGCGCACAATCTGCCCCTTGGCTATACCACCCACGGCGGGGTTGCACGACATCTGCGCCAGTTTGTCGAGGTCGAGCGTCACGAGGCACGTCCGCATCCCCATCCGCGACGCAGCCGCAGCCGCCTCGCAGCCCGCGTGTCCCCCGCCCACCACAATAACGTCGTAGGAGGAGAGGGGATAGAATGTAGGGGTTGGCATAGGGGTGGAGGTTTTTAGGTTTTTAGGTTTGTGCGTTATGGCGTAGTTGGGACTATGTTTCTCGCGATAACGCAAAAACCTAAAAACCCAAGAACGCAAAAATCTAAATTCACGGCATAAAACTGCGCCAGTTATACAGCGGCGTCGCGGCATTGGGGTTTTCGAACTCGCCGTTATAAATCACGCCGCGCCGTCCCACGTCACCGCTGATATAGTCAGGCATCTTTTCAAGTTGCGCGGAAAAACTCGGATGGAACGTGGCGGCGGACTTAATCTCGTAGCCGTCCACCTGCCGCCGGGTCTGACAAAGCAAATCTATCTCGTTCTTGTTGGAATCGCGGTAGAAGAACAGGTTGGCCGCCTTGCCCGCGTGGTAGCGGTGCTTCAAGGCTTCCGTCACCACAAAGTTCTCGAACAAATGGCCGCGCATCTTGTCGCGCTGCAACACCTCGGGCGACGTGATGTCAAGCAAGTAGCAGGCCAGCCCCGTGTCGCAGAAATAAAGTTTCGGAGTCTTCACCAGCCGCTTGCGCGTGTTGGCGAAGTAGGGCGGCAACAGGTATATGATGTAGGAAGTCTGCAAGATGGAAAGCCACGAGGATATTGTCTTGGAGTCCACCCCTACCTCGTTGGCCAGTTCCGAGGCGTTGAAGAGCGAACCTATCCTGCTGGCGCACAGACGGAGGAACGTGTTGAACTGCATCAGGTTGCGCACCTGCAAGATATCGCGCACGTCGCGCTCCAGATAAGTTTTCACATAACTGGGATAGAAATACTTGGCCACGTTCTTGCCCGCGCACACAGCGGGATACAGCCCGTTCCAAAGCAGTTCGTCGAGCGAGGTGCCGGCCATCTGCGCCTTAACCTCGCTGAAAGCCATCGGCAGCAGTTCGAACATCCCCGCGCGTCCGGCCAGCGACTGCGACACACCGCGCAGCAACGAGAAATTGGAACTGCCCGAAAGCACGAAACGCCGCTCGGGATGGCGGTCGACGATGCCCTGGATGTAAGAAAGCAGGTCGGGCACGCGCTGCACCTCGTCTATAATCATCCCGCCCGACGCCGAAGCCTGGTCAAGGAAACCCCTCGGGTCGGCCATCGCTGCGGAACGCACATCGACGTCCTCCAAAGTGAACTGGGTGTAGTCGGAAAAAAGGTGGTTCACCAGCGTGCTCTTGCCCGACTGGCGCGGCCCCGTGACACACAGCACGGGAAAATAGCGGGCGGCCTCCGTCAGCGTCGCCTCCAAGTCCCTGCCAATGTAGTTCTCCTCCATTTTTATGCAAATTTGGAATTGCACTGCAAAATTACATAAACATCCCGTTTCCGCAAGACTATGAGCGCGTTATTCGCGGCATCAAGTTACAAAAACCGCCCCGGCACGCAACAAGGCGACCGGGGCGGCTAATGTTTGTTGTTGAACTTTTAATGTACTAACATCTTACGGCTCGTACCGTCAGAGTAGCGCACGATGACGATGCCTCGTTGAGTCTGAGCGAGCCGCTGGCCTTGCAGGTTGTAATAGCCTACGATGGTCGGGGTGGCACTATTGCCTGTCTCTTCGTTGATAGTCACGTGTCCGATGCCCGTCACCTCGCCCGTGCGGAAAGTCTGTATCTCGCCGTAGAACGTCTCGCCCTCACTGGTGGTGACAAAGGCCACGCAGCAGTAGTCGCTGTTGGTGTCCAGGTCGGTGAACGTGGCAGTCATCACCTGTCCGCTGGCTTTGACGGTTATCGCATCTTCGGGTACGTCCACATCCATCAAGCGTGCGCCGCTGCTCGAAATCTTCCAATACTTGAAGCCTTGCAGCGTCACGTTGTCCGTGCCGCGCATCGCGTAGCCTTTCACACTCACCGTGTTGCCGTCCACATTCACTGTGGCGTAGGTGTGTACGGTCGGCTCAAAATACGACGTGTTTGTCGGGTCAAAGCCCACCCACTCGCCGAAGTATTCATCGCCGTTTTCACTCTCGTAGTACGGGCGGTATCTCCAAAACGCATTTTGGTAGATGCCACGGATGTAGCCCTCAATGTGGCCGTCATAAACCACAGCCTGCGCTCTGTTGGAGGCCATATCATCAGTCCAGTCTGTGCGCCGCCACTCGAAACCTACGTTGGTTTCGGCTTCATCCACATTGGTCTCGGCGGCAATGATAACGTTGCCCGCGCTAATCACCTTGGGCTGCAACGTTTCCAAGAGAAGCGTCTCTGTTGTTACAGATGTTCCCCATGATTCTATCGTGTCGCCGTTGGCCACAATGGAGTAATATACGGTGTAGTTGCTACCGGGCGTCAGCCCCGTGAACGTGTTGGGCTTGCCGCTTTGCACAGGTTGCTCCGTCTCCAATTCGTAGTATTTTATGCGCATGAACTGTGCGGTGACATTGGCGTCGCCGTGTATGTACGACGACTCAAGCGTGACGGAAGAGGCAGTGCTTGCAACCTGCGTGGCTACGGGCGAGATGGGGGCTGTACTGAAAGTGACGCTACCTAACTGATACCAATTCTCGCTTCCTTTCATAGCCACATAAAAAGGTTCATCCTTATATTGCGCTTGTGGCTTGAGACCAGTAAGTTTGATGTTATTCGTATTGCTTACAACCTCATCGTGCAATTTATAAATGTAGTTCTCATCATAGTTGTCAATCTTGAGCCTTGCGGTGGTTTGCGTGACATTTTCAACTGAATGAACCTCTGGCTTCACTAACAGTTCAGATGTTGAAACATCGTATGCCGAGAAACCGCTACACCATAAAGCCAAGGCCGCAACACTTCCTTTATTGGTATAGAGTTTTGTGGATGAGGGAAATGCACGGCTACCTATATTGGAAATAGTTGGTGGAATGGTAACACTCGTTATATTTGTTTCATAGAATGCATAGTTTCCGATGCCGGTTAACGAACTGGGCAAGGAAATACTCGTTAGTCCAGTACAACCATAAAACGCACTATTACCAATGCTTGTCACTGAAGCAGGAATATCAATGCTTGTTAAGGTAGTGCATTCACTGAATGCATTTGCTGCAATTGCCGTTGTGCCGTCCTTTAATGTTATTGATGTGTTTTCGGGCATTGTACCTTTATATCCCGTAGCTATATTGCCCACATACACAACTCCTTCGTCTTGCTCTTCATACTGTGTGTTATACCAAGCGGTTCCGTCAAACGCCTTATATCCTATAATGGTAGAGTTGGGGATGGTGACGGTCGCTAATTCTTTACAATTAGCAAATGCATAGTCACCAATATTGGACACGGAGTTTGGGATGGTGACGGTCGTTAATCCTGTTTCATAAAACGCATAACTGCCGATGGTGGCTATAGTATTTGGAATCTCAAAACTTGTTATGTTTGTGCAGCCGTAGAACGCATTGTTTCCGATGGTAGTAACATCACTTCCCAAAACATATTCTTTTACTTGTTCACCAAATATACTTTTGAGATTTTCTGAAGATGTATATTCCTTTGAGACAATGGCGTCGCTATTCAGTATTACACGTGTTAATTCTGGGCAGTAAGCAAAGCAACATTTTCCTATGCTATTCACAGAATTGGGGATGATAATATTGGTCAGCTCCGTGCAACCACTGAAAGCCCAATTTCCGATGGTCTTTACAGAATTGGGGATAGCAACACTTGTCAGTTCTGTGCAACCAGAGAATACATAATGTCCTATTTTGGTTAGAGAATTTGGAATCTCTACTCTTTTTAACCCTGTACACTCCCAAAACAAAGAATTTCCAATATTGACCACAGAATTAGGGATTTCAATGCTCATCAGCCCTGTACAACCCCGGAACGCAGCCCCACCAATGCTGATTACAGATTTAGGGATTATTATGCTTGCCAATCCCTTTTGAGACCAAAATACATAATTTGCAATCACTGTTATACCATCTTTAATAGCAATTGATGTGTCTTCAGGCATTGTTCCTTTATAAACATAGGCTATATGATTTAAGTATACCATTCCATCGGGTTGATTATTGTACCAAGCAGTTGCATAAAAGGCATGGTATCCAATGGAGGTAACAGATTGTGAAATAGTGACTTTTGTTAACTTATGGCAAAATGCAAAAGCCTCCCCTCCAATGCTATTCACGGAGTTTGGGATGTCAATACTTGTTAGTCCCGTGCAAAGAGAAAACGCATTATATCCAATGTTCTTCACAGAGTTTGGTATATCAATGCTCGTTAATCCTTTACAATAAAAACGCATAGTCTTTTATGTCAACCACGGAATTGGGAATAACTATACTTGTCAAATCTTTGCAATCCCAAAATGCGTTTTCTCCTATACTATTCACAGGGTAACTCGTCCCTTTATATGTTACAGAGGCAGGAATGGTGATATTTCCTTTGTATGCGGCAGAGGATGAATTATAATCAGCGTTAAAAGAGTCACCCGTATACGTCACACTGGCAGTCTTGGTTTCATCATCAAACTCATAGTATATTCCACCAATCAACGTGCCATTTGCTCGCGAACTGAGGGAGAAGAGAGGTAGGAGGAGAATAAGAAGTAGTCTTTGTTTCATAGATTTGTGAGTTTTTATGAGTAATTGATTGTGTATGTTGTTGAACCTGTGTCAACAAGCGGGTAGCCCGGTGAATGGGGAGCGGGCTAAGCGGGGCAAGAAAGGGGCGGGGGATGGGGCATAGGCAAGGGCGTTTGGGGTTGGACATAGGTGTGTGGGCTATATACAAAAAAGCGTGGAACTTATGTTACTCGTTCCACCTTTCAGGCCTTAGCATTGCCCATATCGTCAGAAACGAGCAACGCAGAAGCCCACGCCAATATGATATACTACTCCAATATATAAAGGAGTGGGGATATATAATACCACACAGGGACATCTACCGTTGCCTTGTTCTGTGACGATGTAAGGAAGTTGCTAAGTTCGAAGAGTCAAGAACAAAGCGTCGAAGTAAACGCCTTATATGTATTGTCGTTCCCGCCCACCCACGGCAGGCTTCTGCGCAGTGTGGGGCGGGGAGACGGGGCAAAAGTAACACATTCCCTTTGGCGGGCAAAACTAACGCGCATTTTTTGATTGATAATGGGTTTGACGATTCGCGGTTAAGGGGGGGTAACTTGGAATGCCCCGAGTAAAAATCGTCAATTTCGTACTGCCAAATGGCGATTCTTCCAGAAAAACGTAGTCTTTACTGGCGATTTTTCCGATTTTGGGATGCAAGGGTAGGGAAACGGGGGCGGGAGAAGGCTTATAGAACGGTGATAATCGGAGACTTATTCCTTAATATTCAACGGATGTTTCCGAAAATAGTACGGTGCATTGTGCAGTTTGACGGGATTTTAGTGTTTAAATCAAGTGCAAGTTTGTAACAAATTGAAAAAATAACGTACTTTTGTGGGAGTTTTAGATTTGTCGGTTTGTAAGTTCTTGCTTTATTCCACAACCCTCGAAACCCATCAAACCCACGAGCCAAAAGACCTAAAAAACGCAAACGCACTCCCGACTATGCACCCCCGTTTCCTCCTGACCTGCCTGGCGCTGTGGCTCGGTCTGACGCTACAGGCGCAGACACAGCTGACAAACCTGCCGACGGTGTACATCAACACCTTCGGGGGCAAGGACGTAACAAGCAAGACGGAGTACCTCTTCGCCGACTTTACGATGGTCAGCGGGCTGGACACGCTGCGCTGCGACAGCCTGCGCATACGCGGGCGCGGCAACGCCTCGTGGACGAGAATGAACGCCAAGAAGCCCTACAAAATAAAGTTCTCCCGCAAGGTGAAACTGCTGGGCAAAGGTTATGCCAACGCGAAGAATTGGATACTGCTGGCGCAAGCCGACGACAAGAGTTTCATCCGCAACGCCGTAACATGGGAGATGACACGCTTCCTTGAAATGCCCTACTCGCCGGGCTACACGTTCGTGGACCTCTACCTGAACGGCGAATACCGGGGCAACTACATGCTCTGCGACAAAATTGACATCCGCAAGCACCGCGTGGACATTTACGAGCAGGAACTGCCCGTAGCCGACAACTCAGACGAAGACATCAGCGGCGGCTACCTGTGCGAGGTGGACGGCTACACGGATGCGGGCGACACATATTTCCAGACGTCGCACGCCGTAAACGTGCGTGTGCACAGCCCCGAGGAAGACGTGGTGAGCCAGCGGCAGGTGGACTACATTCGCTCCGTTGTGCAGCGGTTCGAGGATGCGCTCTATTCCACTACACCAACCGACTACCGCCAGTTTGTCGATATGCCGTCGTTCCTGGCTTGGTACATCGCGGGCGAGGTGTCGGCCAACATCGATGCCTACTGGAGCGTCTACTTCTTCAAGGAACGGCTGAATCCGCTGCTCTACTGGGGGCCGCTGTGGGACGAAGACCTGGCCTACAACAACACGACGCGAATGGGCGACGTGACCGAGGAACTAATGGCCGACGTGGGCCACGGGCGTCGCTTTGCGGGCAAGTGGATTGACCAGCTGAAGGACGGCGACACGGGCTTTTGGCCCGACGTGGCCACGGCTTACCGCACGTTCTACAATGCAGGTCTGACCGACCTGATGGTGCGCAAGGCCGACTCGCTGGCCACACTGCTGCGACCCTCGGCAATGAAAAACTTCGAGGTGTGGGACATCGGCGAAAAGGTGTTCGAGGAGTTCGACATCTTCAACACCTACGACGAATACGTTGATGCCATCAAGCGTTTCGTCACCGCCCACAACGCCTACCTGCTCGCGGAATTCGACCGTCGCGCGGGTTTCGCGTCCGCCGAGCCTCTGCCGCTCGACACGGCCTTCTTTCAACGCCTGCACATTTTAGGCGATGAGAACTACGTGCTTTCACTCACCGAGGCCAAGGAGGGTGAGGCGCCCACAGCTTGCATACGCCTGACCGACGACACCGACTGGCGGCAGCAGTGGCAGGCGCGCCAAACTGGCGGCGGCAACTGGCTATTCATAAACCGCGATACGGGTCTGGCACTCTCTGACTACAGTCTCTCCACACCCTATTCCTACCAGCTCGTGGCCTATCCCGCCGACACCACCGACACGCGCCAGCAATGGCAACTTTCCGATGGAAAAAACGAGGGCTGCTACAACCTGGTGAACTCCGCCACCGCCCGTGTCGCCGACAACCGCCACAGCAAGTATGCCGACTTTAACGAAGTCATAAGCTACACCGCCTCGTCGTCGGACGACAGCGCGCCCAACCGCCTGTGGTGTTTCGAGGCGACGGAGCGGCGCGGCAACGACGACATCACCTCCCTGCGCGACGCCGCAGCCACCCTGCAAAGTGCCGCATCCGCCGACTACCAGTTGCGCTTCTCCCCCACCACGGGTCGCCTGCGCTTCGTCGCCGCTGACCCCGCAGCCCTCACCTTCACCGTTAGCATCCACGACGTCACTGGCCGCCTCGTGCGCACCTTTCTTGCCTCAGAGGGCTGTAGCGTGGCCGACCTGCCCGTCGGCACCTACATCGCCTCCTGGTCGTTCGCCGCCAGCCGCCACAGCACCAAGTTCCGGATGAAATAACCGCACCAGCCGAAATCCATCGGCGACGGCAACAATGTCCTTGCACACCCGTCCGCCTATCCCTATCTTTGCCATAGAAAGAGGCAGGCACAGGCCGACCCTGCTCGAATAGGTCGGAACAAAACCCACAATAGAAAAAACGGGCAAGCCAACAGAATTTTCCATTGGCTTGCCCGTTTTTCCTATCTCCACAGCGGTGGTATTGAAGTCGGAAACTGACAATCTGAGGTCGGTATCGAGCTATAGAAAACGCACAATCCCGCTTCCAAACCCCAAATTTCAAAAAACAACCGCGCAATGCGAGGCGCGGTTGTCCCGCTGGGGACGGGGCAGGTTTGCGGTCAGAAACCGTTGGTGCGCATCGCCTTCTGCAACTTGCGGGGCAGGGCGCGGCGGTTGAGGAAGAGGTAGGTGGTGTTGAGGGCCATATAGTCGCGCGACATATACCAGGTGCCGCCGTACCCGGCGGGGCGGCCCCAGGAGTTCTTCACCATATAGTACGTGCGGCCCTGCGCGTCGCGCGCCTTTCCGTAGACGAGCATCACGTGGTCGTAGGTGAACGTCCAGTCGTCGAACTCGCGCTGTCGCTGCTGCTGCGTGGGCTGCACGCCGTCGGCCACGTCGGCCATGCCGTTGTAGAGGAACCCGCCGCTGACATCACCGCCCCACGCCACGCAGTAGCCCCGTTCCAGGGCGCGGTCGAGCACGCCGAGCAGTTGGTCGAGCGGGATGTTGTAACTCGGCTTCAACCGCCACTTATAAGGCGCCTCAATGACGAACCATCGGTCGAAAGGGTGGTGGGTGTAGCTCGTCAGGCTCACATAGTCGTCCCAGTCGAGACCCAGCGCGTCGGCGAAGGAGCGGGGCGTGTAGGTGCGACCCTCATACTCGAACGTCTCGGGGCAGCGTCCCACGTGGGCGTCGATGACGGCCTGCACGCTGTCGCGCCACGCGGCGGCGGGGTGCTTGTCGCCTTCGCCGAACGAGCGGCGTATCGTCTCGTGGAGCAGCGGCACGAAACGCTCGAAGTTGGCCAGCGTGTCGCCACAGAGCGTGCCGGGCGCGGGCATAGCCTCCTCGGGGCAGATGCCGTGCGTGCGCAACACGTCGAGCACGTCGTCGGCCGAGCCGCCCTCCGTCAGTTGGCTGTAGCCGTGCATACGCACAAAGTGGGTGGCGCAGTCCATATAGTCCTTGTTCACCACGAACATCTCGCACAGGTCGAGCGCGCGCCCCGACGTGCGCAGCACCTCGCTCTCGAAGAAGCCCAGCGTGGCGAAGTCCCAGCAGGTGCCGCTGCGGTGCTGGTCCTTGACGGCGGTTATGGGGTTCTGGCACACGACGGTAAATCCCGGCGGCACGGGCGTCGTCTGCGCCCATACGGCGGTGGCCAGCAGGGAAAGGAGCAGGAGAAGAACACTTTTCGCTTTCATATATTTGAGGATTTGCAATTGTTTCAGACTGTAAATATACCCAATTCCGCCGCCCCCCGGTTCACAACTGCCCGCTCTCCACCAGCCGGACGACGCGCTCGGTCATACGGTCGTCGCCAACGGGATCGTAGCGTTTCTTGAGGTTCTGGCCGAAAAGTTTGGCGATGCCCTGGTACATCGTGGCCTTGAACGAACCGATGAAGGCGCGCACAATGTCGTAGCCCGTCTGGTTGCACTCGCGGTCAATCAGTTTGACGAGCAACTGGCCCTCCTTGCGGCTCATCTTGCGGATGACCTTGCCATACTGCTCGTTGAGTTCGGCCTTGACGCGGTTGATGTGGGCCTTGCGCTCGCTCTGCGGCAGTGTCTCCAGCACCATGTAGGTCTCCAGCACGATGTAGCGCACCTGCACAGCGTAAGGCAGCACTTTTTTGACGCGCCGCACCAGTAGGCCGTACTCCTTCCGCTCGCGCTCGCTGTTGAACACCAGCGGCGGGTATTTCTGCACCGTGGGCACCGTGATGCTCAGGTAGCGGCCCGAGGCGTCGCTGACGGTGTCGATGCGCAGTTCGGGCGCCACGGCCACGTCGGGCACGTCGCTCTCCTCCACGTCCTGCGCAAGGGCGGCGGGCACGGACAGGCACACGGCAAGCAATATGTAGAGCAGCCTTTTCATCGGGCGGAAGCGGTAGTACGGGCGCAAAAATAGGAAAATAGTTGTGTACAGACGCCCCATAACACCCCGCTTTAACTTCCTTTTGCGCATATTTCGGCTGAAACGCGCGTTTGTTGCCGCCGATGGCTTATCTTTGCTCCCTATCCCAAGCAGGCGGCTCTCGTTTTTATCTATGAAGAAACCCACACTGCGCCCTGCGGCAGCCGCCACTGCGGCAGCCGACGACGGGCAGACCATCCAAATAAAAGGCGCGCGCGTAAACAACCTGAAGAACATCGACGTGCGCATCCCGCGCGACAAACTCATCGTCGTGACGGGTCTCTCGGGCAGCGGCAAGTCGTCGCTGGCCTTCGACACGCTCTATGCCGAGGGACAGCGGCGCTACGTGGAGAGCCTCTCGGCCTACGCCCGCCAGTTCCTGGGGCGTATGAAGAAGCCCGACTGCGACTACATCAAAGGCATACCGCCCGCCATCGCCATCGAGCAGAAGGTGACCAACCGAAACTCGCGCTCCACCGTGGGCACGTCCACCGAAATCTACGACTACCTGCGCCTGCTCTTCGCCCGCATAGGCCACACCATCTCGCCCGTGAGCGGACAGGAGGTGAAGCGCCACACCGTGAAGGACGTCACCGACTGCATCGCCTCCTATTCGCCCGGCACGCGCTTCACGGTGCTGGCCCCGATGCGCATACGCCACGGGCGCACCCTGCGCGAGCAACTGGAGGTAGACCTCAAGCAGGGACTTACGCGCCTCGACATCGACGGCGAACTGGTGCATATAGAGGACGTGCTGAAAGGGGAGGTAAAGTTAAAGGAGTTAGAGGGAGTTAAAGGGGAGTTAGAAGGAGTTAAAGGGCCGATAGTCGCGGCGGACGAAACTGCGGCAAACAAAACAGCACCTGACGAAACTGCGGCGGACGAAACTACGGCTAACAGTAACGGCTCTATAACTCCCCCTAACTCCCCCTTAACTCCCCCTAACTCCCCTAAAATCTACCTCCTCATCGACCGCCTCTCCGCCGGCACCGACCGCGAGACGCTCTCGCGCCTGGCCGACAGCGTGCAGACGGCCTTCTACGAGGGCGACGGGCGCATGATGCTACGCATATACCCCGCGCGCACGCTCCACTTTTTCTCGGGCAGTTTCGAGGCCGACGGCATCACGTTCGAGGAACCCACCGACCAGACCTTCTCCTTCAACTCGCCGCTCGGCGCCTGCCCCCATTGCGAGGGCTTCGGCAAGGTCATCGGCATTGACGAACACCTCGTCGTGCCCGACACGTCGCTCAGCGTCCACGACGGCGCCGTTGTCTGCTGGCGCGGCGAGAAGATGAGCCAGTGGCGACGCGAATTCTGCCGCCGCTACGCCCTGCGTGGCTTCCCCATCTTCAAGCCCTACGCCGACCTGTCGCGGCAGGAGAAGGACGCCCTCTGGCACGGCGATGACGAAGAGCGACGCCTGCCGCGCGAGGAGCAGGTGTCCGTCGACGCCTTCTTCGACTACGTGCAGTCGCAGCAGTACAAGATACAGTACCGTGTGATGCTGGCGCGCTACCGTGGCAAGACCGTCTGCCCCCACTGCCACGGCTCGCGCCTCAAGCCCGAGGCGCTCTACGTCAAGGTGGGCGGACGCCATATCGGCGAACTCGTCGAGATGCCCGTCAGCGACCTCGCCCGCTGGTTCGACGCCCTCCAACTCCCCGAGCACGAAGCCCGCGTGGGCGAACGCCTGCTGGCCGAAATCAAGAGCCGCCTCAAGTTCCTGCAAGACGTCGGCCTGGGCTACCTGACCCTTTCGCGCCAGTCGTCCACCCTGAGCGGCGGCGAGAGCCAGCGCATCAACCTGGCCACCTCGCTGGGCAGTTCGCTCGTCGGCTCGCTCTACATCCTCGACGAGCCCAGCATCGGCCTCCACAGCCGCGACACCGCCCGCCTCATCTCCGTCCTGCAGGCCCTGCGCGACGCCGGCAACACGGTGCTCATCGTCGAGCACGACGAGGAGATTATGCGCGCCGCCGACTATGTGATTGACATCGGCCCCGAGGCCGGCACCGGCGGAGGCGAGGTCGTCCTCAGCGGCACGCTCGACGAGATAAAGGCCATGTCGCCCCAGCAAATCAGCCAGAGCCGCAGCCACACGGCCAAATACCTCAACTGCCTGGAGCGCATATCCGTACCCGCCACGCGCCGCCCCTGGAACCGCTTCATCGAGGTGAATGGCGCGCGCGAAAACAACCTGCGCGCCATCGACGTGCGCTTCCCGCTCAACGTCCTCACCGTCGTGACGGGCGTCAGCGGCTCGGGCAAGAGCACACTGGTGCGCGACATCCTCTACAATGCCCTGATGCGCCACTTCGACCTCACCGGCGCCCAGCGGCCCGGCCAGCACACCGCCCTCGGCGGCGACCTCGACGCCATCAGCGCCGTCGAGTTCGTCGACCAGAACCCCATCGGCAAGTCCACACGCTCCAATCCCGTCACCTACGTCAAGGCATACGACGAGATACGCGCCCTTATGGCCGCGCAGCCACTGGCCAAACAGCAGGGTTTCACGCCCGCCTACTTCTCCTTCAACACCGACGGAGGCCGCTGCGAGGAGTGCAAGGGCGACGGCACCGTAAAGGTCGAGATGCAGTTCATGGCCGACCTCAACCTGACGTGCGAAGCCTGCGGCGGAAAGCGTTTCAAGCGCGACGTCCTCGAAGTGCGCTACGAGGGCAAGAACATCCACGACATCCTCGAAATGACCGTCGATGAAGCCCTTTCGTTATTCGGGCAGCACGGCCAGCAGCGCGTCTGCCGCCTGTTGCAGCCCCTGCAGGACGTCGGCCTGGGCTACGTCAAACTGGGTCAGTCGTCGTCCACCCTCAGCGGCGGCGAGAACCAGCGCGTCAAACTGGCCTACTACATCGGCACCGAGACCGCACGCCCCACGCTCTTCATCTTCGACGAACCCACCACCGGCCTCCACTTCCACGACATCAGCCGCCTGCTGCGCGCCTTCGACGCCCTCATCGCGCGCGGCCACTCCATACTCATCATCGAACACAACGCCGAAATCATCAAGTGCGCCGACTGGTGCATCGACCTCGGCCCCGAGGGCGGCGAACAGGGCGGACGCCTCGTCGCCCAAGGCACCCCCGAGCAACTCGTCGCCCAAAACAAAGGCTACACCGCCCGCTTCCTCGCCGAAAAACTCACCGCCCCCGCCACCTGTAACCGCCAGTAGTGACGCCTGCGACGAGGGCTGAACGTAACTACACTTTTAACTTTTACTTTTTAACTTTTAACTGAAAAGTTGTGTTTGCTGCTGCATCGCAGCAGCCCTCCCACAGCCCCCACTGCTTAAACGTAACTCAACTTTTACTTTTTAATCTTTAACTTTTAATTATGAAAAAACTTCTTTTCGCCGCCCTCGCCGCCACGCTGCTGCTGGCCTCGTGCGGCTCGGAGGCCGACTACGCCAAGTTCATCCCCAAGGACGCAGCCGTCGTAGGCCGCGTAGACGTCAAGCAGATGGCCGAAAAAGGCGGCTTCGACGCCGACGGACAGGCCGGACAACTCTTCAAGAAGGCCATCAATTCCAGCAACCTTTCGCAGAAAGGCAAGGCCATGGCCGAGAAAATCATCGCCGACCCAGCCCTTGCCGGCATCGACCTGCGCAAGCCCGTCTACTTCTACAGCAAGCCCGACAGCGTAGGCACCCACTTCGGCATCATCGCCACCGTCCTCGACAAGGACAACCTCAACAACTTCCTCAACTTCATATCCGAGGAGAACCGTATGCCCGCCGTCCAGGAATACAACGGCGTGACCTACATCGCCGGCCACGACGCCATCATAGCCTTCACCGACCAATGGCTCGTGATTAAGGACGGCATCAACGACAACGCCCAGGAAGCCATCAACGCCCTGCTCGCCGCCGAGGGCCAGAGCAGCGACCTCACCATCGAGAGCAACCCGGGCTACCAGCGCATGACCGAAATCGACGGACTGGCGCAGGTTGTCGTGCGCGGCAGCGTACTCGCCGACATCCTCACCTACGGAGACTACGTGCCCAACATCGGCAACGCCCGCAGCCAGATGGCCGACTTCGACTACATCTTCGACCTCAAGAGCGACAACGGCTCGCTCTCGCTGGGCTGCGAACTCATGGCCGAAAACGAGCAGGGACGTGTCAAGATGACCGAAATCCGCAGTTACATCGACGAAATCAACTGCGACTACGCCGACCTTGTGGACGCCAACGCCCTGCTCGGCTTCATCACCAACATCAAGGGCAAGGATATTTCGAACTACTTCGCCAATGCCGGCCTCACCGCCGAGCAGATTGCCGCCATCAAGCCCTACTTCGAGGCCCTCAACGGCGACGTGGCCTTCACCATCAACGCCGCCACCAAGGACTTCGACAACCTCGACCTGCGCCTCGTAGCACGTTGCAACAACCCCAAGCCTTTCACCGATATATTCAACAACCTCCAGGGGTTTGGCTTCACGCCCGGCGGCACCGACCAGTACAGCCTTGAGTTGGGCAACGCCGCCGAAATGGCCGCGCTGATTGGCCTGGCCGACTCCGTCTACAACGACAGTCCCGCCACCCTCACCGCCTACGCCGGCATCAACAACGGCAATAGCGCATACCTCGCACTCTCCACCGCCAAGAAACCCTTCGACGCCGTGGCCAAACCCATCGACAAGGGCAACCTGCACGGACGCACAAGTTATGTACGCCTCAACGTCACCGCAGCCCTCGAACTCATCAAGGTATACCTCGCCAACGAGCAGAGCGTGGGACGCGCTAACGACATTGAAACCAGTATTTTCCTCCACGTGCTCGACAACTTCGACTACGCCGAAGGCTACACCACCACCGACGCCAAGACGCGCCTCAACCTCTACACCAAGGACAAGGACAAGGAAGGACTGGCCGTCATCGTGAACCAAATCGCCACGCTCATCAACGTCTTCGGATAACATCGCGCCGATGCTCCTCTACAAATTGCTGCGCCTCCAACTCAGCCCCTGGCAGCTGGCCGGTTTCGTGCTGGCCAACTGCCTGGGGCTGGTGGTGGTGCTGTTCGGCGTGCAGTTCTACAGCGACGTGGCGCCCGTCTTCACCGCAGGCGACAGTTTTATGAAAGAGGAATACGTCGTCGTCACCAAGGAGGTGGGGCTGGCCAACATGATGGGACGCGGCGCACCCGTCTTCACCGACGCCGAGGTGGCCGACATCGCCGCACAGCCTTTCGTGGACGGCTGCGCACCCTTCACCGGCGCCACGTTCTCCGTCGTGGCCGCTGTCAGCAGCCCGGCGGCTGGCGTGGGCTTCCAGACCGAGATGTTTCTCGAAGCCCTGCCCGACAACTACGTTGACACCGACCTGGCCCGCTGGCACTACACGCCCGGCAACCCGCAGGTGCCCATCGTCATTCCCCGCAACTACCTCAACCTCTATAATTTCGGCTTCGCCTCCGGGCGCGGCCTGCCCGCCGTCTCCGAGGGGATGGTCGGCCTCGTGCCCATCCGCCTCTACCTCTCCGGCGCTGGCGGCAGCGTCGTCGTCGAGGGGCGCGTCACGGGCTTCTCCAACCGGCTGAACACCATCCTCGTGCCGCTCGCGTTCATGCAGTGGGCCAACGACACCCTCTCGCCCGGTCTCGCGCCCAAAGCCACCCGCCTCTGCATCGACGTCAGCAACCCCGCCGACCCACGCCTCGGCCAGTTCCTCACCCAACGCGGCTACCGCACCGAGGGCACAGGCGGCGACGCCGGGCGCATGGCCTTCTTCCTGCGTGTCGTCTGCTACAGCGTCGTGCTGGTCGGCGTCGCCATCTGCCTGCTCGCCTTTTTCGTGATGCTGCTCAGCGTCTACCTGCTGCTGCAAAAGAACCTGGAGAAAATCCGTACCTTGCGCCTCGTGGGCTACAGCGTGCGCGCCGTCAGCCTGCCCTACCTGCTGCTCATCTGCGCCGTCTACGCGCTCGGCCTCCTGGCCGCCTCGCCCGCCCTGCGCGCCCTGCGCGGCCTCTATATGGAGCAAATAGGCGTCTTCACCGGCAACTACGCCACCGGCCTCGCGCCCGCCGTCGACGCCACCGCCCTGCTCCTCACCCTCTTGCTCACCCTCCTTTCCGCCGCCGCCACCCTCACCCGCGTCCGCCGCTGCTTGTAACCACCAGTTGGAGCGCAGGCGTCCCGCCTGCGACCAGCGCGAAACGTAACTAAAGTTTGCGATAGCCCTTGTCGCAGGCCAGTTGGAGCGCAGGCGTCTCGCCTGCGACTATTGCTAAACGTAACTTTATTTTGGGATAGTCCTTGGCGCAGGCGGGACGCCGGCGCTCCAACTGGCCAGCGACCCAAGCGAAACGTAACATGAGAACGGCCGGAAAGGC
>JAGBKI010000066.1 GCA_017933995.1 Bacteroidaceae bacterium
GCGAGGGCGGCCACGATGCGTTTGTTGGTCAGCCCGGCGTAGGTCATCACGGCCACGTCGAGCGTTTCGGCGTCGGTGACGCGCCGCCCGTCGACCATCCGCGTCTCGATGCCGAGGCGGGCGGACAAGCGCGTGGCCAGTTTGCCGCCGCCGTGCACCAGCACCTTGGGGCCTTCGAGCCGCGCGAAGTCGGCCAGGAACGTTTCGAGCGCGGCGGCGTCGTCAATGACGTTGCCGCCGATTTTGACTACGAGCATATATATTAATACGGAGTGGCACTGTGAGCGTTTCGGACGCGCGCCCAACGTTTATTGTCTAATGTTAATTGTTTAATGTCTCAAGCATACGCTTCAGCACCACGGTGGCCGAAATCTCGCGGTTGGCGGCTTCGGGGATGACGAGGCTGCGCGGGCTTTCAATCACCTCGTCGGTGACAATCATCCCGCGCCGCACGGGCAGGCAGTGCATAAAGGCGGCGTCGTTGGTGAGCGCCATCTTCTGCGCGCTGACCGTCCACGACATGTCCTTGGAAAGCACCTTGCCGTAGTTGGGTTCGGCGTAGGCCGACCAGTTCTTGGCGTATACGAAGTCGGCTCCGGCGAGTGCCTCGTCCTGATTGTGCGTGATGCGCGCGCCGCGAGTGAAGCGCGTGTCGAGTTCGTAGCCCTCGGGGTGGGCGATGGTCAGGTCGTAGCCCGCCGCCACCATCCACTCGGCGAACGAGTTTGGCACGGCCTGGGGCAGGGCTTTGGGGTGGGGCGCCCAGGTCAGCACCACCTTGGGGCGCGCCGTGCGCTTGTGCTCCTCAATGGTGATGAAGTCGGCGAAGGCTTGCAGTGGGTGCACCGTCGCGCTCTCCATACTGAAGACGGGGCGTCCGCTGTGCTCGATGAACTGGCGCAGTATTTGCTCCGTGTAGTCGTCCTCGCGGCTCTCGAAGCGGGCGAACGAGCGCACGCCGATAATGTCGCAGTAGCTGCCCATCACGGGTATGGCCTCCAGCAGGTGCTCGCTCTTGTCGCCGTCCATAATGACGCCGCGCTCGGTTTCGAGTTTCCACGCGCCCTGGTTCACGTCGAGCACGATGACGTTCATACCGAGGTTCATGGCGGCTTTCTGCGTGCTGAGGCGTGTGCGCAGGCTGTTGTTGAAGAAGATGAGCAGGGCGGTCTTGTTGCGCCCCAGGCGGCAGTGGCGGAAGCGGTCGGCCTTTATCTCCTGGGCTTCGCGGAATGCCGCGCCCAAGTCGCCGAGGTCGGAGGGGGAGAGGAATGTTCGCATTTTTGTCATTTTTGGGGGATGTATTTCTACGTTTCAGTCTGCTTCCATCTCGCTGATTTGTGGAAGCGCAGAAGCCACGTCGGCAAATAACTTTTCAGTCTCGTATTGGGCTATACCCAGTGGCTGCGTGATGCCGCGTAAAGCGAAACGCGCCTTTGTGTCGTTCTTGGAACGGCACAACAAAAGCCCTATCGTAGGTTTGTCTTCGGCTGTCTTCACGTACTCGTCGACGGCAGAGATGTAGAAGTTCAGTTTGCTGACAAAATCTGGTACAAACTCAACGGCCTTTAGCTCTACTACCACATAGCAGTGGAGTTGAAGGTGGTACATCAGGATGTCAATGTAATAGTCGTCGCCGCCTACAGATATGTGGTACTGCCTACCGATAAAGGCGAACCCCTTGCCCATTTCCAGCAGGAAGTCCGTGACGCGCCTTGCCAGTTCTTTTTCAATGCTCAGTTCGTTTTGCAGGGCAACCGTCCCGAGGAAACTGAAGTTGTAAGGGTCCTTGAACGTGTAACGTGCCAAGTCCGAGCGGGCAGGGGGCATCGTGTCCTCGAAGTTCGCGATGGCTCGTCCTTTCGTATGGATGTAGCCGTTTGACACTTGCAGGAGCATCACATCGCGGCTCCAACCTTCCTGTGCTGTGGCCATGATGTAGAAAGCCCGCTCTGGCAGTGGCTTGACCTTTGAAATCAACGACTGGTGGTGGTACCAGGTGATGTTGGAGAGAGGTACCTCGGCATACTCCTTGCCCTCGGCTTGCAATTTGGCAAGTGCCACTTGCCAAATTTCCGTTCCTTTGATGTCTGCCAGCGGAACACGCAATACTGGGAAGTCCGGGTACTCTTCCGCGAAACGCTTCATATTGCGGAGGTTGCGCTCCGAATATCCCCGGTCGTCGGGAAAACGCCGTGACAGGTCGTCAGACAATTGGCCGATGACCTGCGCGCCCCATCCCTGTTGTTGCTGCTGCCTGATGATGTATTTCCCTATTTTCCAATAGAGAGACAACAATTCGCCATTGACGTTCAGCGCGGCTTGAAGTTTGGAACGCTCTATGAGCGAGACAATCTCTCCGCGCCAGTGTTCGTAGCCAGTGGGGAGAGGCTCTGTAGACGGAATTTGGGGCAATGTAACGGCGTTGTTCATATCAAGATATGTGAGTCTTCAGAGCGCGGCCTTGATGGCGGCGAGGCAGGTGTCGGCGTGGGCGGTGGTGGCGGTGAGGGCGGGGAGAAGGCGCACGGTGTGCTGTCCCGCGCCGCCGGTGAAGACGTGGTGGTCGAAGACGAGGCGGCGGCGCACGTCGCTGGCGCTGCCGTCGACGTCGAAGCCAATCATCAGGCCGCGTCCGCGCACGTTGTGCACGCCGGGGATTTCAGGCAGGTGCTCCAGCAGGTAGCGGCCCGTGGCGGCGGCGTTGGCCACGAGGTTCTCGTCGTCGATTACCTCCAGCACGCTGAGGGCTGCGGCGCAGGCGAGGTGGTTGCCGCCGAAAGTGGTGCCGAGCATACCCGGCCACGCCTCGAAGTGCGGCGCGATGAGCACGCCGCCCACGGGGAAACCGCATCCCATGCCTTTAGCCACGGTGATAAGGTCGGGGCTGATGCCCGCGTGCTGGTGGGCGAAGAAGCGGCCGGTGCGCCCGTATCCGCTCTGCACCTCGTCGAGGATGAGGCAGGTGCCGGTGGCCTGCGTCAGCACGCGCAGTTCGCGCAGGAAGGCGTCGTCGGGCACCTGTATGCCCGCCACGCCCTGTATGCCCTCGACGATGGCGGCGCAGTACTGGCCCGTGGCAAGTTCGCGGCGTGCGGCCTCGATGTCGCCCAACGGCACGAACGTCACCTTGTCGGTGCGGTTGAAGGGGGCGTTGATGCGCGGGTTGTCGGTGATTTCCACGGCTCCGCTGGTGCGCCCGTGGAACGCGCCGCCGAAGGCCAGCACGCGCTCGCGCCCCGTGTGGAACGAGGCCACCTTGAGGGCGTTCTCGTTGGCCTCGGCCCCGCTGTTTACGAGGAAGAGGCGGTAGCCGTCGCAGCCGCTGACCTGCCGCAGTTTGTCGGCCAGCCGCTGTTGCAGGGAGTTCTCGACGCTGTTGGAGTAGAACCCGAGGCGCGCCACTTGTTCGCTGACGGCGCGGACGTAGCGCGGGTGGGCGTGGCCGATGCTGATGACGGCGTGGCCGCCGTAGAAGTCGAGGTAGCGCGTACCGTCGGCGGTGAAGACGTAGTTGCCCTCGCCGCGCACGGGCTCGATGGGGTAGAGGGAGTAGACGGGGAACATAGCGTGTGGTGGCCTCGCGTGGGACTTTGGCTCTGGCGGGGCGCGGACGTTTATTGTTTATTGTCTATTGCTAATTGTATCAGAACGCGCTTCCTTTGAGCCTCAGCCCGCTGCGCTCGTCGAGGCCGAAGAGGAGGTTGAGGTTCTGCACGGCCTGTCCGCTGGCGCCCTTGAGGAGGTTGTCGATGCAGCTCACGACGTGGACCTTGCCCCGGTGGGCCTCGACGGAGAGGACGCACTTGTTGGTGTTCACGGCCTGCTTGAGGTTGACGGGGCGGCGCGAGACGACGGTGAAGGGCGCGTCGGCGTAGTAGTCCTCGTAGAGCGCGAGGGCGTCGGCCTCGGACAGCGCGCAGTCGGTGTAGACGCTGGCCAGGATGCCGCGCGCGAAGTCGCCGCGCATCGGCACGAAGGTGACGCGCGGCGGCGTCTGTTGCACGAGGCCGAGGTTGCGCGTAATCTCGATGAGGTGCTGGTGCTCGAAGGGTTTGTAGACGCTGAGGTTGTCGGCGCGCCAGCTGAAGTGGGTCGTGGCGCCGGGTTTCACGCCCGCGCCGGTTGAGCCGGTGAGGGCGGTGACGTGCACCTCGTTTTGCAGCAGTCCCTTTGAGGCGAGCGGCAGCAGGGCGAGCTGTATGGCCGTGGCGAAGCAGCCGGGGTTGGCCACGAGGCGCGCCTGGCGTATGCGGTCGCGCTGCCATTCGGGCAGGCCGTAGACGTAGCCGTCGGCCTCGTCGCGGTAGTCCTGCGCCAGGTCGACGACGCGCAGGCTGGCCGGGCGTTGGTGTTCCGCCCAGAATTGCTTACTTTTGCCGTGCCCCATACAGAGGAACAGCACGTCGACGCCGCCCAGGTCGGCCTCCGCGCTGAAGCGCAGCGGGGTCTCGCCGATGAGGTTCTCGTGCACGTCGCTGACGGGAAGCCCGGCTTGCGACGTGCTGTGGACGAAGGCCACCTCGACGCCGGGGTGCTGGAGCAGGAGGCGCAGCAGTTCGCCCGCCGTGTAGCCCGCGCCGCCTATGATGCCCGCGCGTATCATACCTCTTCGGGCTGGCCGGCGTGCTGCTGCACGTTGTAGTAAATCTTCATGGGCGTGGCCATCATCTTGATGAAGCCCTTGACGTCGTCGGGCGTCCACGCTTTCATCACCTCGCCGTACTCGCCGAAGTCGTTGTTCATCAGGTCGTGTTTGGAGCGCACGCCGACGAGCTGGTAACTGTAGGGGCGCAGGTTCAGTATCACTTCGCCGGTGACGTTTCGCTGCGAGCTTTCGAGGAAACGCTCCATGTCGCGCATCGCGGGGTCGAGGTACTGCGCCTCGTGCAGGAACATGCCGTACCAGGTGCCTATCTGGTCTTTCCAGTACTGCTGCCACTTGGTGAGGGTGTGCTTTTCGAGCATTTTGTGGGCGGCGATGATGACGACGGGGGCGGCAGCCTCGAAGCCCACGCGGCCCTTGATGCCCACGATGGTGTCGCCGATGTGCATGTCGCGGCCTATGGCGTAGCGGGCGGCGATGGCCTCGACGGCGCGTATGGCCGCCACCTTGTCGGCGTAGGGCTTGCCGTTGACGCTGCAGAGTTCGCCCCGCTCGAAGCCCAGGGTCAGTTCCTCCGTACCCGTCTCGACGAGGGGCGAGGGGTATGCCTCCTCGGGCAGCGTCTGGTCGGAGCGCAGCGTCTCCTTGCCGCCGACGCTGGTGCCCCACAAGCCCTTGTTGATGGAGTACTCCAGGCGGGTGAAGTCGGCCACGAAGCCGTGTTGGCGCAGGTACTCTATCTCGTACTCGCGCGTCAGGCCGAGGTCGCGCGTGGGGGTGATGATTTCGATTTCGGGGGCGAGCACCTGGAAGGTGAGGTCGAAGCGCACCTGGTCGTTTCCGGCGCCGGTGGAGCCGTGTGCGACGGCCTGGGCGCCTATCTGCTTGGCGTAGCGTATGGTGGCGATGGCCTGGAAGATGCGCTCGGAGCTGACGCTGATGGGGTAGGTGCCGCCGCGCAGCACGTTGCCGTAGACCATATAGCGTATGCTGCGCAGGTAGTAGTCCTGCGTGATGTCGAGCGTGGCGTGGCGCACGGCGCCCAGGGCAAGGGCGCGCTGCTCGATGGCGGCGAGCTCCTTGTCGGTGAAGCCGCCGGTGTTGGCGATGGCGGTGTAGACGTCGAAGCCCTTTTCTTCGGTGAGGTACTTCACGGCGAACGAGGTGTCAAGCCCGCCGCTGAATGCGAGAACTACTTTTTTTCTGTCCATAGTGGGAAGTGGGGGAAAAGGTGTATTTTTGCTTTTGTACGGTGTGGGGTGTGCCCGGGGCGGGCGCGCTTTATTTTTTCAGGCTGAGGTTCTTGAACCAGTTGGTGGCGGCCATGATGTAGGGGGTGAGACCGCCGCTTTTCTTGGTGTCGGCGGGCTCGGCGGTGGCGGGGTCGAAGAGCATACCCGTGCAGAGGCACTTGTCGCGGTGGGTGCGCACGAGGATGTCGTAGTTGGTGCAGCCCTCGCAGCCGCGCCAGTACTCGTCGTCCTGGGTCAGTTCGGAGAACGTCACGGGCTTGTAGCCCAGTTTCGTGTTGAGTTTCATCACGGCGAGCGACGTGGTGATGCTGAAGATCTTGGCCTGCGGGAATTTTGTCCGCGCCAGGCGGAACGTCTCCTGCTTGATGCGCGTGGCGATGCCCAGTCCGCGATATTCCGGGTCGACGATGAGGCCGCTGGTGGCCACGAAGTCGCCGTGGCTCCACGTCTCGATGTAGCTGAAGCCCACGATGCGCTCTCCGTCGAGCGCCACGACGGCCTTTCCGCTCTCCATCTTCTCGCCCACGTACTCGGGCGTGCGGCGCGCGATGCCGGTGCCGCGCTGCTGCGCGCTCTCGAAGATGAGCGTGCATATTTTCTCGGCGAATCGGGTGTCGGCGGCGGTGGCGTCGCGCACGATGATGTTTTTCTTGTCCATGGCGGGGGTGTTTGTTTCTTGGGGTCGGTGGTTGCGGGCGTGGCCGCTGTCGCGCGGTGTGCGCGTGCGTGCGTTTCCCGCGAGGGCAAATTTAGGAAAAAAACGCCCGCGCGCCGTTTTTTCCGCGCTTTACGCTTGATTTCGTGTCGCTGGCGGCGCGCCGCAGGCCGCGTTTGCGCAGTTGTTGTGGCAAAACGGGCGGTTTCGCCGTCGGCACAGCCAACCCCAAAGGGGTTGCAGACGATAGGCCGGGGCAGCGCCCCGGTGACGGCCACACACCAAAACCAACCCCGGCGGGGTTGAACAGAGCCGTCGCAGCACCAAGTTTGTGCAACCCCGCTGGGGTTGATTGGGGAGGGGGCGCGAACCCGGGGCGTTGCCCCGGTCCATCTTCTGTAACCCCCGCTGGGGGTTGTTGGCACCGTCTGAAAACTTCCCGACGCACCGTCTGAAAACCTCCCGGTGCGAGCTAATTCCCGCCCCGTGGCTTCCAATTCTCCAAACTTAGGCTTAATTTGTAGAAACTTAGACTTAGTTTGTACAAATTAAGGCTTAATTTGGCGAAACTTAGGCTTAATTTGGAGAATTGAAAGCCACGGGGCAAGAATTAGTCCGCGACAGACAAGAATTAGTCCACAACAGTGCAGAAAAAGCCCGCAACGGAACGAAGGCGTTGCGGGCGGTATTTGAAGGGGTGCAAACAATCGGTTGCCGGACGTGGGAGCGGAGCGGGTTGGCTGCGGCGGGAGATGGCCGGACGTGGGAGCGGAGCGGGTTGGCTGCGGCGGGAGATGGCCGGGGCGTGGGAACGGGGCGGATTGGCGGCGGTGAAAAGTTGCTTGGGAGAGGCTTTTGCGGCTTACGCTTCGTCGTCAAGACGGTTCTCCCAAAGGTAGCGGCGCGTTTCGCGGGCGAGGACACCGCTGAGCAGCAACAAGGCGACAAGGTTGGGCAAGGCCATGAGCGCGTTGAGGCTGTCGGCAACGTTCCATATCAGGTCGAGGCCCACGACGCTGCCCAAGAAAACAGCGACGACATAGCACCAGCGATAAGCCCTGGTGCTTCGGCTTCCGGCGAGGTACTCCATGGCCCGCTCGCCGTAGTAGCTCCAGCCGAGTATGGTGCTCAGCGCGAAGGTCAGGATGGCCACAGCCAGCACGTGCTGCCCCATGGGCAGTTTGGCAAAGGCTGCCTTGGTAAGTGCCGCGCCGTCGCTGCTGCTTACATCGGGGTAGGCCAGAATGGCGCTCACCAGCACGACGCCCGTAAGGGCGCAAATCACGACGGTGTCCCAGAAAGTGCCGGTGCTCGACACCAGCGCCTGTCGCACGGGGTTGCGCGTGCGTGCGGCGGCGGCGATAATCGGGGCGCTGCCCATTCCGCTCTCGTTGCTGAACAGTCCGCGCGCGATGCCATAGCGTGCAGCCATCATCACGCTGGCTCCCACGAAGCCGCCACCCGCTGCCGTGGGCGTGAAAGCCGAGCGAAAGATGAGGGTCACGGCCTCGCCGACATAGGAACGGTTGAGCCACAGCAGGGCGACGCAGCCCAACACGTAGAACACGGCCATAAACGGCACCAATGCGGCACAGACGCTGGCGATGCGCTTCACGCCGCCAAGCAGCACGGCGGCGGCGAGCAGCGTGACGGCAAGGCCGGTCAGCCAGCGTGCCGCGCCGTAGGTTTCGAACGAAAGGGTGCTGATGGCGTTGGCCTGCACGGTGCAGCCGATGCCAAAGGCGGCCAACGCGGTGAAGAGGGCGAAGAGCACGGCGAGCCACTTCATGCCCAGCCCGCGCTCCAGGGCGTACATCGGGCCGCCGAGCATTCGTCCGTCGGGGGCTTGCACGCGGTATTTCACGGCCAAGAGTCCCTCGCCGTACTTGGTGGCGATGCCGAAGATGCCACACAGCCAGCACCAGAACACGGCACCGGGGCCGCCGGTGCTGACGGCGAGTGCCACGCCGACGATGTTGCCCGTGCCGATGGTGGCGGCGAGCGCCGTGGCCAGCGCGCCGAACTGGCTCACCTCGCCGTCGGCACCTTTGTCGCGCGAGACGGAGAGACGGATGGCGGTGAGAATCTTGCGCTGGGGGAAACGCAGACGGACGGTGAGGAAGATGTGCGTGCCGAGCAGGGCGACAATCATCGGCCAGCCCCACAAGTAGCCGTTCAGCACGGTGAAAAATTCGTTGATAGTGGCGGTCAAGGGAGCGGAGTGTTGTGGCGGTTCTCTATGGGATAAGTTCTCGTGGTTTGTGTTCGGGCAGTACTGGCAGCGGGCGCACACCTCATTTCTCCGCTTGCACCTCGACGATTACCTTGGGGCGGGCGGGGTCGTTGGTGATGAGCAGGATGCGCGGACGGGCGTGGCTGTCGAAGAGCGCGGGCGTGGCGGTGACGGTGAGTTTTGCCTTGCCGCCCGCTTTGATACGCGTGGTGCTGAGACTGGCCAGGATGCCGGGATTGTAGACCTGCAACTTGCGGATTTCGAGCGGGGCGGAGCCGGTGTTGCGCACAATGAGGGTGGTCTTGAGTTGCTCCTTACCGCTAAAACGTCCCACGCTCACGGCGGTGTCGCAGGCCACAGCGGGCACGGGGCCGGCCACAGCGCTGAGGCGGTGGGGCACGATGGTGGCCGACACGCTCATTTCGTTGTCGCCGCCCACGACATCGCCGGGAAAGCGTTGCAGGTAGACGCTGGTCTGCGTCAGGCCGTAGTCGCCCACGTAGTCGGCGCGCAGGCGGAAGATGATGTCGCCCGTGTGGCCGGGATGCACCAGTTCGGGCACGGCCTCGGCCTTGAGCCACATCGGCAAGTGCATCACGGTGGGCGCATAGGGCTGGTCGCCCGTATTGAGCAGGCGCACGGCTATAGTGGGGCTGTCGCCAAGCTGCACGTCGTCGAACTCCAGATGGTCTGTCGAGAGGTGGATGTCGCCCACGGTGTAGTTGAAGTCCTCGGCGTCCACGATGGGAGCGGGCGACGCGGTGGGAGCGATGGCCTCGGGCTGCATCATGACGCGCCCGCGCATTGTCACGTAGACGGGACGTGGCGAGGCGGTGGTGTAGACGGCCACCTGTTTTTCGAACGTACCCAGCAGTTCGGCGTCGTAGCGCACCTCAATCTGCGCCTTGCCACCGGGGGCGACGGGCGTCTGGGTGTAGGCCACGGCGGTGCACGAGCAGTCGGGGCGCACCTGCGAGATGGAGACGGTGCGCGTGGCTTCGTTGGTGAGCGTGAACTTGGCGGTGACGGGTTGTTTCCACTTCACCTGCCCGCAGTCCACGCGCGTTTCGAGGAAGCGCACGCCCGACTGGGCGGAGAGCGTCAGGGTGGCCACGAGGGCGAGAAAGAGGGGGAGTATGCGGCGCATAGGGCGGTCTATTTTGGGATTTGTCGTTTCGGCTTCTTGGCTAAGTCGGCACAAAAGTAGCACATTTTTCACAGATAACTTAGGCGCATTGGGCAAACTTGCGTAATTTTGCACACGGCGATATAAAAGGTTTAAGAGGTTTAAGGAGGCTTAAGCGGTTTAAGCCTTCCGGCGCAACGACCGCGCTGCCGCTACGTTTCTTGAACCTTCCGATTTTTATTGGAACCGCACTCCCCGCCTCCGGCCTTGTTTTTCGCCGGACGGATTAAACCTCTTAAACTTCTTTCAACCTCTTAAACATCATCCGACCTCGTTTATGAAACTGATTTCCTGGAACGTGAACGGCCTGCGCGCCTGTGTGGGCAAAGGCTTTGAGGACACGTTCCGCACGCTGGACGCTGATATGTTCTGCCTGCAAGAGACCAAGATGCAGGCGGGGCAGCTCGACCTCACACTGGACGGGTATCACGCCTTTTGGAACTACGCCGAAAAGAAAGGCTACAGCGGCACGGCCATCTTCACGCGCCGCGAACCACAAAGCGTCGCCTACGGCATGGCGCTGCCCGAGCACGACACCGAGGGGCGCGTCATCACGGCGGAGTTTCCCGACTTCTATCTCGTCACGGTCTATACGCCCAACTCGCAGGACGGCCTGCGCCGCCTCGCCTACCGCATGGAGTGGGAGGACGCTTTCCGCGCCTACCTCACGGGGCTTGACGCCAAGAAGCCCGTCGTGGTGTGCGGCGACATGAACGTGGCGCACCAAGAGATTGACCTCAAGAACCCCAAGACCAACCGCCGCAACGCGGGCTTCACCGACGAGGAGCGCGAGAAGTTCAGCGCGCTGCTCGACAGCGGTTTCACCGACACCTTCCGCCACTTCCACCCCGACGTTGAGGGCGCTTACTCCTGGTGGTCCTATCGTTTCCACGCCCGCGAGAAAAACGCGGGCTGGCGCATTGACTACTTCCTGTGCAGCAACCGCCTCGTCCCGTCCCTGCAAGGCGCGTCGATACATAGCGAGGTGTACGGCTCGGACCACTGCCCGGTGGAACTCATATTACAATAAACATTAAACAATAGACAATAAACATTATTCCCCGGCGGCAGGACGTTCGCGCAAGCACTCCGTATTTATATATATAAAGACCACGCCGAGCCGCATCGCAGCACACCACGCTTGCCACAACATCCTCCACTTTTACCTTTTACCTTTTAATTTTTCCTTTTTCTCGATGAAGCAGTTCTTCAAATACGTGCTGGCCACGATGGTCGGCATCATGCTCACAGGCATATTCACTTTCGTGTTGTTCTTCCTGCTTATGACGGTCGTCGCGCTGACCTCAGGCGGCAGCACGGTGCAGAAACACTCCGTCCTGCAACTCACGCTCGACGGCACGCTGGTGGAGCGCGCACAAGAGCGCATCCCTTTTGCCGAAGTGATGGGTATGGACCAAGGCAACGACATAGGGCTTGACGTGACGCTCAAAGCCATTAAGGCCGCTGCCGAAAACAACCGCATCGACGGCATCTACATCGAAGGCGGTGCGCTGGCCGCCGACTACGCTTCTATCGAGGAGCTGCGCCGCGCCATCGTCGAGTTCAAGAAGAGCAAGAAGTTCGTCATCGCCTACGGCGAGCAGTTCTCGCAAGCCGCCTACTATGTGGCCGCCGTGGCCGACACCGTGATGCTCAACCCCTCGGGCATGGTCGACGTGCACGGCATCGCATCGCAGCCCATCTTCTACAAGGAAGTGCTCGACAAGGTGGGCGTAAAAATGCAGGTGTTCCGCGTGGGCACCTACAAGAGTGCCGTCGAGCCGTTCATCGCCACCGAGATGAGCCCCGCCAACCGCGAGCAGGTGACGGCCTACGTGGGCGGAATCTGGGAAGACGTGGCCAAGGACATCGCCGACGCGCGCGAAATTTCGACCGAACGGCTCAACCAACTCGTGGACAGCTACATCGCGCTGTCCGAACCCAAGCAACTCGTCATGGAGAAGCTCGTGGACAAACTGGCCTACATCGACCAAGTGCGCGCCACGCTACGTGCCCTCACGGGGCAGGACAAGGTGCGCTTCGCCCGCCCCGCCGACCTCATGGACAAGGATGCCGATGCTGTCAAGTCCGTGAGCGACCACATCGCCATCTACTACGCCGAAGGCGAGATTGTGGATCAGGCCAGCACCCGTTCCATTGGCGGTGCCACCGAAATCGTAGGCAAGAACGTCGTGGAAGACCTCGACAAACTGGCCAACGACGACCACGTGAAGGCTGTCGTGCTACGCGTCAATTCTCCAGGCGGCAGCGCGTTCGCCAGCGAACAGATGTGGCGCGCCGTTCAACTGCTCAAAGCCAAGAAACCCGTTGTCGTGTCGATGGGCGGGCTGGCTGCAAGCGGCGGCTACTACCTCTCGTGCGGCGCGGACTACATCTTCGCCGAACCCACCACACTCACGGGCAGCATCGGCATCTTTGGCCTCGTGCCCGACGTGAGCGGGCTGCTCACTGAGAAAATCGGCGTCCACTTCGACATCGTGAAGACCAACGAGGCCAGCGACTTTGGCACGGTGTCGCGCGGCTTCAATCCCGGCGAATCCGCCGCTATGCAGGCATACGTAGAGCGCGGCTACGCCCAGTTCCTCAACCGTGTGAGCAAGGGTCGCAACAAGTCCGTCGCCGATGTCGACAGCATCGCGCAGGGCCGCGTATGGACAGGCCGCCAGGCGCTGGGCATCGGACTGGTCGACAAACTCGGGTCGCTCGACGACGCAGTGGCTGAAGCCGCGCGCCGCGCCAAAATTGAAAAACCTGCCACTGTGGCCTATCCCGCTCCGAAGTCTTGGCTTGACCAGTTTGCCAGCGTGGCTGCCGGTGGCTATATGGAAAACCACCTGCGCCAGAGCCTCGGCGTCCTTTACCGCCCACTGCGCTTCGCCGCCACCATCGAGGGACGCGACCGCTTGCAGGCACGCATCGCGTTTGAACCGAACCTGAACTGACCAAGCGGCTCACACGCCAACATTTAATGTTTCTCGTATAAAGTTTATTGTTCGCAATGGCCGGCATCTCCATACTTTTCCGCCCTTTCGCCTGGGGCTACAGTTTCGTGATGGGCTTCCGCAATATGCTCTTCGACGCGGGCGTGCTGCCCGAGAGGCGCTTCGGCGTGCCGGTGGTCACCATCGGCAACCTCGCCGTGGGCGGCACCGGCAAGACGCCCCACACGGAGTATCTCTACAACCTGCTCAAGTCGCGCGGCAAAGTGGGCATCCTCAGTCGTGGCTACGGACGTAGCACGAAGGGCTTCCGCTGGGTGCACCCCACCAGCACCGTAGACGAATGCGGCGACGAGCCGTGCCAACTCAAGCGCAAGTGGGGCGAGGCCGTCGTGGCCGTCGACGAGAACCGCTGCGAGGGCATACAAAAGATGCTCGAAACAGAGAAACTTGCCGCCATCGTGCTCGACGACGCCTACCAGCACCGCTACGTCAAGCCCGACCTCAACATCCTGCTCACCGACTACCACCGCCTTTTCAGCGACGACCGCGTGCTGCCCGAGGGACACCTGCGCGAGTCGGTCAGCGGACGGCGGCGCGCCGATTTTATCATTGTCACAAAATGTCCCGCCGACCTCAAGCCCATTGACTTCAGCCTGCTGGAAAAGCGCGTAGCCCCATTCGCCTCGCAGCACCTCTTCTTCACCACGCAGCAGTATAGCCAGCCCTATCCCCTCTTCGGTGAAGACCGTCCTTTTGTTGGCACGAACATACTGGCTGTGACGGGCATATCCAATCCACAGACGCTTGTAGACCATCTCAAGATGTACGGAGACGTCACGCCACTGCGTTTCTCTGACCACCATCCCTTCGGCGACGAAGACTTGGCCAAGATTAACGCTGCCTTTTCAGGCCACGACGCCATTATAACGACCGAAAAGGATGCCACGCGCCTCGTTACGGTGCGCGAAAAGTTGTCGCAGGAAGTGCGCCAGGCGCTTTTCGTGCAGCCCGTCGAGGTGTCCTTCCTGCGCGACCAGGCAGCCGACTTCCGCCGCCTTGCCGAGGAAAGGCTGTTTGCGGTGCGCAAATAGCCCGCGCACGAGTATAAAAAGCTCAGAAGGGGAAGATGGCAGGCAACGCGAACAGCATCACGACGCCCATGACCAGTTGTAAGGGCAACCCCACTTTCACATAGTCCATAAAGGAATACTGCCCAGCCTTCATCACAAGCGCGTTGGGCGGTGTGGAAAACGGCGAAGCGAAACACATGCTCGCTGCAACAGCCACGGCAAAAAGCATCGGCAGCGGGCTGACACCTATTGACTGCGCCGACGAGAGCGCGATGGGTGTCATCAGCACGGCTGTGGCTGTATTGGAGATGAAAAGCGTGAGCAGCGACGTAGTGGCATAGATGCCCGCCAGCAAGGCCAAAGGACCGACGCTGCCCAGCGTCGTGGCCATTGATTGCGACACGAGCGCCGACACACCGGTCTTTTCCAGCGCTACAGACATGGGCATCATGGCTGCAATCAGCACAAGGCTCTCCCAGTTTATCGTTTTGTAGGCAGCCTCTACGCTGCGGAAGCAGCCCGTGAGAATCATCAGCACGGAGGCGGCCAGCACCGCCGTGACGGGAACCACGGGAATGGCCTCTACAGCCATTGCCACCACCATCAGCAACATGATGGCCGCCGCCACCGGCGCTTTGTAGTCGAGCGTGACGCGAGCGGCCTCTTCGAGCGGCTGTCCCAGCACGACCCAGTGCTCTTCGTCGTTGGACAAACGCCCGATGTTCGCCCACGTGCCCTGCACCAGCAACACGTCGCCCGCCTGCATTTTGACCTCGGGCAAATCCGTGCGGATGTAGCGCCCGTCGCGGCGCACCGCGAGCACGTTGATGCTGTACTTGGAGCGAAATCCCGACTCGGCAAGCCTGCGCCCGACAAACTTAGACTGGCGCAGCAGCACAATCTCGGCAATGCCGATGTGATAGAAGTCGAGACCGCCGCGCCCACCTTCGCTTGGCTCCAGGCGGGAGCAATCCAGCGCGTACTCGGCAGCGAAACGGGCGGCCTCGTCCTCGCTGCCCGACAAATAGAGCGTGTCGCCCTCGTGCAGGCGCACATCGGGCGCGGCCACATCTTGGGAAACGTTGCGGATGACGCGGCTGTTGGCCGTCGGCGCGTGGCGCACCTCGATGACTGTCAGCCCGTAGCGCCCGCGTATGTCCACCTCGGCAATGCTCATGCCCACCAGCGGCGAGCCTTTCTCCACCACGCAGAGGCTCACGTGCTTCAGCAGTCCGTACTCCTCGACCAGCGCGCTGAGCGAGTTGCCGCGCCGCCGACCTTTGCCGCTTTCCGAGGAATGCGGCGCGAGCAGGCGCTTCGACACGGGCAGCAGGAACAGCACGCCCGTGGCCAGGCACACGACACCCACGGGCAGGAACGAGAAGAAACCCAACTTGCCATAGCCCGCCTCAATCAGTGCCTCGTCGATGACGAGGTTGGGCGGCGTGCCGATGAGCGTAAGCATTCCGCCCATGCTGCTGGCAAAGGCTAAAGGCATCAGCAGGCGCGAGGCGGGCACTCTCGTAGCGGCGGCCATCGAAACGGCGATGGGCAGCATCAGTGCCACCGTGCCCGTGTTGCTGACAAACGCACCGATGACGCCGGTCGTGAGCATCAGTAGCAGGAAAAGACGAGTTTCCGAACTGCCCGCCAGTCCCACAAGGCGTGTGCCTATCATCCGGGCCAGCCCCGTCTGAAAAATGCCGCCGCCCACGATGAACAAGCCCGCCATCATAATGACCACGGGGCTGGAAAAACCCGACAAAGCCTCCTCAGGCGTAAGCACACCGCCGAAAAGCAGTGCCAACACGGCGCAAAGCGCCACAATGTCCGAACGAAGTTTGCCCACAGCGAAGAGAATCGCAGTGAGAAAGAGTACAATAAGCGTCAGTGTCATCATAAGTCCTGTTTTCACGCGAAGATACGCACCGGCAGCCACCCTCGCAACAATCCGGGCGTTACAAAACGGTTACATCGCTACAAAAGCCCCGTCGAACACAAAAATAGCAGCCCGCAGCAGCATTTCACACAAAAATATGTACTTTTGTCGCTAAAGACAGCCGCGCACCGCTTCGGGCAATCCCCAATCCGCCGTTTGCAGGCGGCGCAGCCCGGCACTTCCGGGAGCGCACAACAGAAACACTGAATGCAATTTCGGCGCAATCTCGAACGCACACCGAAAACACCCTAAGACACTTATATATTAATATGTATACCGCTGCGGAGCGAACCGCCGCCCGCAAGCAGAATCCCCTAAAACCACAACAAGGAATGCTACAGAAAATCCAAGAAACCGCCGCGTGGATAAAGGCCCGCACCACGCTGCGTCCCACCACCGCAATCGTGCTCGGCTCCGGCCTGGGTCGCCTTGCCGAAGAAATTGACGTGAAGGACTCGTTCCCCTACGCCGACATTCCGAACTTCCCTGTCAGCACCGTCGAGGGCCACAGTGGCCGCCTCATCTTCGGCTACCTCGGCCAGAAAATCGTGCTGGCCATGGAGGGACGCTTCCACTACTACGAGGGCTATTCGATGAAGGAGGTGACGTTCCCCATCCGCGTGATGTACGAACTGGGCATCAAGAACCTCTTCGTCAGCAACGCCGCCGGTGGCACTAATCCCGACTTTGAAATCGGCGACCTTATGCTCATCACCGACCACATCAACTTCCAGCCCGAGCATCCGCTTCGTGGGAAAAACTTTCCCACGGGGTCGCGCTTCCCGGACATGAGCGAGGCATACGACCGTGCCTTCCTCGACCTGGCGCGCACCATTGCCCGCGAAAAAGGCATCCGCACCGTCGAGGGCGTCTACCTCAGCGACAGCGGCCCCACCTATGAAACTCCGGCCGAATACCGCATGTATCGCACGCTGGGCGCCGACGCCGTGGGCATGAGCACCGTGCCCGAAATTATCGTGGCGCGCCACTGCGGCATACGCTGTTTCGGCGTGAGCATCATCACCGACCTCGGCGTTGAAGGCAAGATAGTCACCGTTTCGCACGAGGAAGTGCAGCGCGCCGCCGAAGCCGTGCAGCCGCTCATGGCCGAGATTTTCCGCGAAATGGTGGCACGGATAGACTAAAAGGCTTAACGAGGTTAATCGAGGCCTAAGAGGTTTAATCCCTTACGGCCATGCGGCATCCCGAACGCCCTTTCGGCCCCACCCGCATTAAACCTTTTCGCCCCTGCGGCCTCTTAGTTTTAGTCCCGTTCCCCGCGAGCGGCTCCCCCACCCCACCCTACGCCGCTCGGAACGCATTCCATCGCAACCTTTAAGCCACATCAAAACATCTTCAATCCCTATTCATCCCTCACAAAAACGCAACAATGATGAAACGACTGCTCACATGCGCCGCCTGCCTCATGCTCTTCGCCGCAGCAGGCTGCGCCGGAAAACCCGCCACCCACGACCTCGACACGCCCGAAAAGGCCGCCGTCGAAACCACAGCCGATGCCCACAAGGCCGTCCTCAAGACACTCAACGCCAGCATTGCCCCCGCCGAAGTTTTCAGCGCCGTAGCCGCACAGTATAAGGGCAGCGTGGCGTTTATCGACCTTTGGGCCACGTGGTGTCCCCCTTGCCGCCGCGCCATGGCCGAAGTAGACAAAATCAAACCCGCCCTACAGCAAAAAGGCTGCAAGTTCGTCTACCTCACCGGGGAGACGTCGCCGCTCGATGACTTCAACGCCATGTACAAGACCATTGAAGGCGACCACTTCCGCCTCACCGACGCGCAGTTCAAGGGCGTGATGGAAAAGTTCGAGGTGAGCGGCATCCCCCACTACGTGCTCATCGACCGCCAAGGCAACATCCTGTGGCAGCACACCGGCTATCCTGGCAACGACGAAGTGCAGAGCCAAATCGAAGTGGCACTCGCCAAATAAGCCGCGCCCATTCCGCACCACACATCAAGGCGTCCCCGCAACCGCTGGGGGCGCCTCTTTTTTTGCGTTCCGTGTCCAGTGAAAACCACAGAGGCACAAAATTATCCGCCAGACGCGGAAAACGTCGCCCCCTCTGTAACCACAGGTACGCGAAGTGGAACGGAGCGCACCTGCGGCGGCTACAGAGCGTCAGACGCACGCTGGAAGCGTGCCCCACAAGCGCAGAAATCGCGCGCAAGCCCACGCAAAAAGTTTCTATGCCCACACAAATCTGCAAACTTAGGCTTAGTTTGTACAAATCAAACCTTAGTTTATACAAATTAAGGCTTAGTTTGTACGAATTAAGCCTAAGTTTGCAGATTTAAGCCCAATTGGTCATTAGTCTCTGCTACAAAGAACGGCCTGAAAGGCCAACAAGCGTATAGCCCAGGGCAACGCCCTGGGAAATGAACCGCGTTAGCCCTCGCCCTGTAAGGGCAAAAGCATTTATTTTAACGCTTTTGCCCTTACTGGGCGGGTATAGTGTGTGACGCCTGCCCCCAAGGCGTTGCCCTGGGCTATGTGCTTGTCGGCCTTTCAGGCCGTTTTAGCGCATTTATACAACATAACATTGCCAAGAGTTCTGATGAACTGATTTGGGATTAAGCCGCGCAAAAAGAAATATAGCCGCCCGCGCGAGCAACAAATAAGCCACGGCGGGTGGGCCGTGGCTTATCGGGAGGGAAATTTGTGGCAGCGGGATTACTTCTTGCCGCCCTGTTTCTTATTCTTCTTTTTAGACTTCGAGGAAGGTGCGGTCTGCGATGCATCGCTGTCGCCCTGCTTCTTGCCACAGGCAGCCTGCTTGCCACAGCATCCACCCTGGGCGGCACCGTCGGCCTCCTGCTTGGCAGCACCGCAACCTTGGCCCGACTTGGCACAACCTTGCTGGGCGGCACATCCGCTCTGGCCCGACTTGGCGCAACCTTGCTTGCCACCGCAGCAAGCCTTCTGTCCCTTCCCACCGCAGCAGGCAGAGGCGTTGGCCTCGCGGGCTTCGTAACCGGCTTTCTTGAGGGCGGCGACAAGGCGTTCGGGAGTGGTCTTGTCGGCATCGTAGGACACGGTGACGGTTTGCGCCTCGATGGACGTGGTGACAGACTTCACGCCCTTCTCGAAACGCAGGGCGTCCTTGATACGCTTTTCGCACGAGGCGCAGTGCATCTGCGGCGTGGTGGTCAGCACGATTTCCTTGATGTCCTTGGCGGCGGCGGTGAGGCCGATAAGCAGTGCCAAGAACACGAGAGAGAGTTTTTTCATTGCTTTGTGTTTTTGGGGTTAATGGATTTAAGAATTATTGATGTTGTTTTCACTTCAAATTGAAGCGCACACCGGCATAGAACATCGCGCCGGTGGCGGGGGCGTAGGCGAGGGTGGGTTCGAAGGCGGCGGACCACGGCTGGTCGGCGGCGAGGATGGGCGTGCGCTGGCGGTAGGCGGTGAGGTTCTCGCCGCCGATGTAGACGCTCCAGTGGCGGAACCAGCGCGTCACCTGCGCGTTGAGCTGCGGAAAGGCGTGGTAGGACGTGCGGCCCAAGCCCACGGCGGCGGGCAGGCGTCCGGGGCCGTTGAGTTGCAGGGTGACGTCGGCCTGCCACAGTTCGAGAGCGGTTTTGTAGGACAGCGTGAGCAGCCCTTTGTAGCGGCTCGTCAGGGGCTGGCGCATACGATTGCCGCCGTAGGTTGAGCGCACGTCGTTCCAGCGCCAGGCGGCGGAGACGGTCAGGAGCGTGAAGAAGGGGTAACTGGCCTCAAGCTGCACGGTGTGGGAATAGGAGCGGCCACGGAGGTTGCCGATGAGGATGCGCGCGGGGTCGCTGTCGTAGTCGACGACGGCCTGGCGCAGAAAGTCGGTGTAGTAGTACTCGGCGCCGAGGTTGAGCACGTGGCCGCCGACGGGCAGGGCGAGCGTGGCGCTGAGGCCGTAGTTCCACGCGGCTTCCTGCCGCAGCGGCTCCAACTGGAGCGTGCGCCCGCTGGCCAGCAGGTAGTTGTGCTCTGAAAGGGCATGGGGCGTGCGGTATCCCTTGCCGATGCTGGCGCGCAGGGAGAGGGGCTTGACGGGGGTGTACTTGATGTGTGCGCGGGGCGTGACGAAGGTGCCGTAGCGGTTGCTGCGGTCCACGCGCAGGCCGCCCATCAGGATGAGGCGGTCGGCGAGCGTGTAGGTGTACTGCGCGTAGGCGCCGGGCGTGGTCTCGCTCTCGCGGCGCGCCACGTCGGGGGCGATGTGGGCGGCGCGCTGGCGCAGGCCGTCGTAGTTCAGGGAGAGACCGGCGGAGAGACTGTGGCGCTGCGTGAAGTTGGTCTCGAAGATGAGCGAGGCGTAGAGGTTGCGCTCGGTGGCGTCGTAGGTCTTGTGGCCGAAGAGGGCGTCGAGGTCGTGGTACGCGCCCGACAGGATGAGGGCCACGTTGGTGCCGTGGTCGTGGTCGAGGAACACGGCGTTTTTGGCGAATGCCTCGTAGCGCGAGGTTTCCAGGCTGATGCGGTAGGGGTCGGCCATCGCGCCGCCTGCCGCCGTCGTGGGTATATTGTGGAGTTGGCCGCTCTGCCGCCGCTCGTTCAGCCCGCTGACGGCGGCCTGGAAGATGTAGGCGTCGCTGACGTAGGCCCAGCGGTTCATCAGGTGGGTCTGGCGCACCATCGGCTCATCCTCGAAGCCGTCGCCGTTACGGTCGTGGTGGCCCCAGCGGTTCTCGTAGTGTCCCAGCACGGAGCCGCTGAAGCGGTCGCTGAGGCGGAAGTTGGCGTCGGCGTTGGCCTCGAACTTGCCCATCGTGCCCGCGTAGAGGTTGGCGCGCACGTTGGGCGTGTCCTGCGGCTTGAGGTATTCCACGTTGATCTGCCCCGTGAGGCTTTCGTAGCCGTTCTTGACGGAGGCGCATCCCTTGCTGACCTGTATGCTGTGCATCCACGGGCCCGGCACGTAGCCGAGGCCGTAGGGCATGGCCGCGCCACGGAAGTTGGGGATGTTCTCGGTGAGCATCTGGACGTATGCGCCCGCAAGGCCGAGGAGTTTAATCTGGCGCGCGCCCGTGGCGGCGTCGCTGTAGCTGACGTCGACGCTGGGGTTGGTGGTGAAACTTTCGCCAAGGTTGCAGCAGGCGGCTTTGAAGAGTTCCGTGCGGTTCATGCGGACGCCGCCCACGGCGGTGCGCTCGTAGGTGACGCCGCGCTGGCGTGCGCTCACCGTGGCCTCGCGGAGGGAGGCGGTGCGCGTGCTGTCGGTCTGGGCAAGGACGGCGGGCGGGGCAATGAGGCATAGTGCAAGTGCAATCGCACCGCCTGCCAATCCGCTTGTGACTTTGCTGACTATATTTATAATACGGAGTGTTAGTGCCATCTCACTTCATCACTTTATTCCCCCCGACGATGTGGACTCGCCAGCGGGCGGGCGACGCAGCGACAAGCGAGGTCGAAAACAGGCTGGGCGCTGTGCCGTCGTCGGTGAGCGAGGCTGCGCCCGCCTGCTGTTGCTGAGGGTAGACTACGGTCTGGGCCAAAGCACTTGGATTTTCCACTATGCAAGATAGCAGCAGCAGTATAAGCCAAGCCAAGTTTCCAGAATGTTTTTTCGTCCTCATTATATATAATATGGAGTGCGGTGGCAGGTTTCGTGGGCTTTGAAAGAAACTGTTTGGCCACCCGACAGCCGCTATAAGGCTTCAGAATGTCGCACAAAGTTACGCCTTTTAGGGAAAGGCGGATATTTTTTATAGCTTTTTTTACTTTTTGGAGCGTTTTCAGCACAAGTGGGCAAAGGAAAGCACTAACTTTGCTTCGTTAGTGACATTCCCAACACGGTTACAGCCCATTTGCTGATAATTTATGGCCAGACACGATAACACGATACCAAAAACAAAAGCCGCGCAAGCGCCAGACACCCGCCCCACCCCACTGCCGCAGGCGTGGCTCGACGACATACGCGAGGCCGCAGCCGTGATACGCCGGGGCGGCCTCGTGCTGATGCCCACCGACACCATCTGGGGCATCGCCTGCGACGCCACCAACGAGGAGGCGGTGCGCCGCGTCTTCGCCCTGAAACAGCGCGAGGACGGCAAGGCGCTCATCACGCTGGTGGACAAGGCCGGGCTGGTGAGCCGCTTCGTGGAGCGTATGCCCGACGTGGCGTGGGACCTCATCGAACTGTCCGACCGCCCGCTCACCGTGGTCTACGACGGCGCGCGCGGCCTCGCCCCGTCGCTCGTGGCCGAGGACGGCAGCGCGGCCATCCGCGTCACCAAGGAGCCGTTCAGCCGTGCGCTGTGCGGACGCGCGGCGCGCCCGCTCGTCTCCACGTCGGCCAACATCAGCGGCCAGCCCGCGCCGCGCCGCTTCGCCGACATCGCGCAGGAGGTCATCGACGGCGTGGACTATGTGTGCCGCTCGCGTCGCGGTGAGAAACAGCCCGCCCGCCCCAGCGCCATCATCCGCCTGGGCAGCGGCGGCGAGTTCAAGATTATACGCTAAGCCTTTCGGAGTGATGTGCCTCGTTCCCGCAAACGTCTCGTTCCGGCGCGTGCCGCAGTGGTGCGCCCGCCACCTGTCCGAACGGCAGTATTCCGTGCTGCTGGCCTTCATCGTGGGTGTGCTGGCGGCGGCGGGCGCGCTGGTGCTGAAAGGCGCCATCGAGTTCATCCAGCACACGCTCACGGGCAGCATGGACGTGAGCCGCAGCCAGTGGCTCTTCCTGGTCTACCCCATTGTGGGCATTGCGCTCAGTGCGCTTTTCATCCGCTACGTCGTGCGCGACGACATCAGCCACGGTGTCACCAAGATACTCTACGCCATTTCGCGCCGCCAGGGCCACATCAAGCCGCACAACACGTGGTCGAGCATCGTGGCCTCGGCCCTGACCATCGGTTTCGGCGGTTCGGTGGGCGCCGAGTCGCCCATCGCGCTGACGGGTTCGGCCATGGGCAGCGACGTGGGGCGCAGGTTCGGCATGGACCACCGCACGACGATGATTCTCATCGGCTGCGGCGCGTCGGCGGCCATCGCGGCCATCTTCAAAGCCCCCATCGCCGGGCTGGTCTTCACGCTCGAAGTGCTGATGGTCGACCTGACGATGGCCTCGCTGCTGCCACTGCTCGTGGCGTGTCTGACGGCCACCTGCGTCACCTACGCCTTCACCGGCACGGAGGCGATGTTCGACTTCGACACCGCGCTGCGCTTCGAGGTGAGCGACGTGCTGAGCGTGGGGCTATTGGGCGTCTTCTGCGGACTGGTGTCGCTCTATTTCACACGCACGATGAGCCGCTTCGAGCAGGTGTTCACCCGCCTGCCCGGCATGTGGACGCGCATCGTGGCGGGCGGCGCGCTGCTGGCGGGCCTCATCTTCCTGTTCCCGTCGCTCTACGGCGAGGGCTACAACACCGTCGAACTGCTCCTGAACGGGCGCGCCGACGAGGTGCTCAACAATTCGCTGTTCTACGGCCAGCGGTCGATGCTCATCCCCTACCTGGGCCTCATTCTCGTGGTCAAGGTGTTCGCCGCCACGGCCACCAACGGCGGCGGGGGATGCGGCGGAACGTTCGCGCCCAGTTTGTTCCTGGGCTGCATCGGCGGCTACGTCTTTTCGACCGTGTGGAACGGCTATTTCCCCTCGCTTGAAGCGCCCGAAACGGTCTTCGCCCTGCTGGGCATGGCGGGCGTGATGAGCGGTGTGTTCCACGCCCCGCTGACGGGCGTCTTCCTCATCGCCGAACTCACGGGCGGCTACGCGCTGTTCATGCCGCTGATGATTGTCAGCGTGGCGTCCTACCTCACCATCGTGGCCTTCGAGCCGCACAGCATCTACGCCCAGCGCCTGGCGCGGCGCGGCGAACTGCTGACGCACCACAAGGACAACTCCATCCTGACGCTGATGTCGCTCGACGCCGTGATCGACAAGCGGCAGCCCCACTTGCAGCCCGACATGCCGATGGCGCGCATGGTGCAGGTCATCTCGCGCGGCACGGAGTACATGTTCCCCGTCACCGACCCCGCGGGCAAACTGCTGGGCATCATCAACATCAACAACCTGCGCCACCTGATGTACCGCACGGAACTCTACCGCCTCTACAATGTGGGGCAGCTGATGGAGCAGCCCGTGCGCGTGCTCCACACCGACGACGCCATGCGCCTCGTGATGGACACGTTCGACGACACCGAGGCCACCAAACTCCCCGTCACCGACGCCGACGGGCGCTTTGTGGGCTTCATCAGCAAGAATACGCTCTACGCCTCCTATCGCAAGATAATGAGGGACTTCTCGGAGGAGTAGAGACCTTAGAGAGTTTAGAGAACTTAGAGACCTTTCGCCAATGGAAAAGCTCCGCATAGTCTTTATGGGCACGCCCGAGTTCGCCGTGGCCAGCCTGCGCGCGCTTGTGGAAAGCGGCGCGAACGTGGTGGGCGTCGTCACGATGCCCGACAAGGCCATAGGCCGCCACCACGACACGCTCCAGTCCTCGCCCGTCAAGCAGTACGCCGTCAGCCAGGGGCTGCCCGTGCTGCAGCCCGTGCGCCTCAAGGACGAGGTGTTCGGCGACGAACTGCGCGCCTTGCGTCCCGACCTCGCCGTGGTCGTGGCGTTCCGTATGCTGCCCGAATGCGTGTGGCAACTGCCGCGCCTGGGCACCATTAACCTCCACGCTGCGCTGCTGCCGCAGTACCGGGGTGCCGCGCCCATCAACTGGGCCGTCATCAACGGCGACCGCGAGACGGGCGTCACCACCTTCTTCCTGAAGCACGCCATCGACACGGGCGACATCATCTACAGCCGCTCCACGCCCATCACCGACGACGACACGGCTGGCACCGTCCACGACCGCCTGATGGGCATCGGGGCGGAACTCGTCGTGGAGACCGTGTGCGCCATCGCCGCCGGCACCGCGCCGCAGCAGCCGCAGCCCGAAGTGGCCGACCTGCGCCCCGCGCCGAAAATCTTCAAGGAGACGTGCCGCATCGACTGGTCACAGCCCGCGCGCAGCGTGTTCAACTTCGTGCGCGGCCTGTCGCCCTATCCCGCCGCGTGGACGGTGATTGACGACGGCGCGAAGCACACCGAACTGAAAATCTTCCGCACGCGCCTCGTGCCGCCCCTGCCCGGTGTGCCGGTCGGCACGGTCGACACCACCGAGGGCTTCACCGTGGCGCTGGCCGACGGCGCGCTGCGCGTCGAAGAACTGCAAGCCGCCGGGCGTCGCCGTATGTCCGCCGCCGACTTTGTGCGCGGGCTGCACACGGGCGGCGTGCTGCGCGTGGAGTAGTTCCCTATATATAATACGGTATACCCGCGCGCCAGGAGTGTTCCCGTGCTGCGATACGAAATTATTGACTACCTTTGCGCGCGGCAACGCCTCCTCCTTTTCCACTAACAACCACAAGACCCACCACAAGGATGCCCACGAAACGCGACAACAACCGCAAACCGCCCGCAAAGGGCAACAGCGAAGAACAGAACTTCTCCCACCTGCAACCCCAAGCGCCCGAAATTGAAAAGGCCGTGCTCGGCGCGCTGCTCATCGAAAAGGAAGCCTACGGACAGATAGCCGAGATACTGCACCCGGAAAGTTTTTACGACCACCGCCACGAACTTATCTACCGCGCCATTGTGTCGCTCGCCCTGCGCGAACGCCCCATCGACATCCTCACCGTGGCCGAGCAATTGGCGCAGGACGGCACGCTCGAAGAAGCCGGGGGGGCATACTACATCTCTGAGTTGAGCGGCATGGTCACATCGTCGGCCCACGTGGAATACCACGCCCGCATCATTGCGCAGAAGAGCCTCGCCCGCCAGCTCATCACCTACACCAGCCTCATCCAAACCAAGGCGTTCGACGCCCAGGCCGACGTGGACGAACTTATGCAGGAAGCCGAGGGGAAGCTCTTCGAAATTTCGCAGACCAACCTCAAGAAGGACTACACGCAAATCGACCCCGTCATCAAGGAAGCCTACGCCGCATTGCAGCGGGCCGCTGCCCAGGACGACGGACTCACGGGCATTTCAAGCGGGTTTGCCGACCTCGACAAAATCACCAACGGCTGGCAAAACTCCGACCTCATCATCCTCGCCGCGCGCCCCGCCATGGGCAAGACGGCTTTCGCGCTGACCATGGCTAAGAACATGGCGGTGGACTTGAAAGTGCCTGTGGCGCTGTTCAGCCTGGAAATGTCGAACGTACAGCTCGTGAACCGCATCATCGTGAACGTCTGCGAAATTCCCGGCGACAAGATAAAGAGCGGCAACCTCGCCCCGTACGAATGGGGGCAGCTGGATCACAAGATTACTGAACTCTACGGTGCGCCGCTTTTCATCGATGACACGCCTTCGCTCTCGGTGTTCGAACTGCGCACCAAGGCACGGCGGCTGGTACGCGAACACGGCGTGCGTATCATCATGATTGACTACCTCCAACTGATGAACGCTTCGGGCATGACCTACCACAGCCGTCAGGAGGAGGTGTCCACCATCAGCCGCTCACTCAAAGGGCTGGCTAAGGAACTCAACATCCCCATCATCGCCCTCTCCCAGCTCAACCGTGGTGTGGAGAGCCGCGAGGGCGAGCAGGGAAAACGCCCGCAGCTGAGCGACCTGCGCGAGTCGGGAGCCATTGAGCAGGATGCCGACATCGTTACGTTCATCCACCGCCCGGAGTACTACCACATATACGCCGACGCGCAAGGACGCGACTTGCACGGCATGGCCGAAATCATCATAGCCAAGCACCGCAACGGCGCAGTGGCCGACGTACTGCTGCGCTTCAAGGCCAAGTTCGCCCGTTTCGAGAACCTCAACTCCGCAGGCGACATCCCCCACCCCGGCGAGCAAAACGGTGTCATCGCTTCGCGCATGAACACACAGGATGCTCCCGCACCCGCTGGGCTTCCCGCTCCCGACGCAAACGATATGCCCTTCGCCCCGTCCTCGGAGGAAGTCCCCTTCTGACCGTCCCGCCCGCTGGGCGACAGACTTTAGGAAGCACCAAACGCCGCGCGGCCTCCAGCATCGTCATGAATGCTGGAGGCCGTGCTGGGTATATTCTGGAGGGGAGGGGACTGTGCGGGGGGTCACTCGAAGATGTCCTTTTGCTGGCCCATCAGTTGGAAGTCCTTCTTGCGCAGCTTGAAGGAGTTGGTGAGGTACTTGTCGCGGACGGTCTGGTTCTCGGAGAGTTCCTCGGGCGTGCCGTGGAAGAGGATGCGCCCCTCGAAAAGCAGGTAGGCGCGCTCGGTGATGCAGAGCGTCTCCTCGACGTTGTGGTCGGTGATGAGGATGCCGATGTTGCGGTCCTTGAGTTTCCAGACGATGTACTGGATGTCCTCGACGGCGATGGGATCGACACCCGCGAACGGCTCGTCGAGCATGATGAACTTGGGGTCGATGGCCAGGCAGCGGGCTATCTCGGTGCGCCGCCGCTCGCCGCCGCTGAGCTGGTCGCCGTTGTTCTTGCGCACTTTGTCGAGGCGGAACTCCTTGATGAGGCTTTCGAGTTTGTCGCGCTGGTAGTCGCGGGGCTTGCCGGTCATTTCGAGGACGGAGCGTATGTTGTCCTCGACGGACATCTTGCGGAAGACGCTGGCCTCCTGCGCCAGGTAGCCGATGCCGGCCTGTGCGCGGCGGTAGACGGGGTAGTCGGTGATTTCGCGGTCGTCGAGGTAGATGTGGCCGGCGTTGGGCACGACGAGGCCGGTGGTCATGTAGAACGACGTGGTCTTGCCCGCGCCGTTGGGGCCGAGCAGGCCGACAATCTCGCCCTGGCGGACGTGGAACGACACGTCGTTGACGACGGTGCGCTTGCCGTAGCGTTTCACCAGCCCCTCGCTGCGGAGGGTCATCTGTTGCTGTCCGTTATCCACCTTTTCTGCCTTTTATTCACTTTATACCTCCTCGTTCATATAGAGGTAACGCTTGATGCTGCGCTTGGGCGTCTTCTCGAACTCCTCGGTGTAGATGCGCACGCCGGCAATCTTCTGGTAGGCGGGGACGATGCCGTTGAGTTCGGCGCGGTTCTGCTCCATCTGGCGGGCTATGGCGGCGGCGTCGAGGCCGTCCTTCTGCGCTTCGTCGTAGTCGGGGTGGACGAGGGCGTAGAGCTGGTCGCCCTTCTGGATGACGATGCTCTCGGCGATGTAGGGCAGCGTGTTGAGCTTGTCCTCGATTTCCTCGGGATAGATGTTGGTGCCGTTGGCGCCGAGCAGCATGTTCTTGCTGCGACCACGGATGAAGAGGTTGCCGTCCTCGTCAATCACGCCGAGGTCGCCCGTGTGGTACCAGCCGTCGGCGTCGATGGTTTCGCGTGTGGCCTCCTCGTTCTTGTAGTAGCCGAGCATCACGTTCATGCCGCGCGCCAGGATTTCGCCGACGACGTTCTGCGGGTCGGGGCTGTCGATGCGTATCTCCATGCGCGGGGCAACCTTGCCGCACGACCCCGGCACGAACTCGTTCCACGGGGCGTAGCAGATGATGGGTGCGCACTCGGTGGCGCCGTAGCCCACGGTGAAGGGGAAACCGATGCGGTGGAGGAACTCCTCTATCTCGCTGTTGAAGGCCGCGCCGCCCACTATGATTTCGTTGAACTGGCCGCCGAAGGCTTCGTAGAGCGTCTCGCGTATCTTGTCGAGAATCTTGTTGTTGAGCAGCGGCACGCGCAGCAGCAGTTTCATACTGGGCGCTTCGAGTTTGGGCCACACCATCTTCTTGATGACCTTCTCGATGATGAGCGGCACGCTGATGATGACGTGGGGCTTGACGGTGTTGAAGGCGTTGAAGATAATTTTGGGCGAGGGGATGCGGGTGAGGAAGAAGATGTGCCCGCCCCGGAAGAACTCGTAGATGAACTCGAACGACATGCCGTACATGTGTGCCAGCGGCAGTATGCTGACCACGCGGCCCTCGCCCTCGGGGAAGACGGCGTTGTAGACTTCGCAGGCGAACATGTAGTTGCTCCACAGCGCGCGGAAGGGCACGAGGACGCCCTTGGAGCGGCTGGTGGTGCCACTGGTGTAGTTGATGAGGGCCAGCTGCTCGCCGTCCTGGCGGCGGTAGTGGACGTGCTGGGTGCGGAAGTATTTGGGGTACTTGTTGCCGTAGAGGGCGTTGAGGCGTTCGCGGGCGTCGGTGAGGCGCTCGGAGCGGCTGACGTGCAGCTGGAAGTCCATCACGTTGATGATGCCCTCCAGGTGGGGCATGGCCTCGGGGTCGACGTCCTTCCACACGTGGTCGCCGACGAAGAGCAGGCGTGCGTCGCTGTGGTTCACGATGTCGTGCACCTGCTGCGCTTTGAACTCGTGGAGGATGGGCACGGCCACGGCGCCGTAGGTCAGCGTGGCGAGGAAGGCCACGGCCCAGTGGGAGCAGTTGCGCCCGCAGAGGGCCACCTTGTCGCCCGGCTCCAGCCCGGCGTTCTCGAAAAGTATGTGGAGTTTCTCAATCTTGCGCGCCACGTCCTTGTATTGGAACGTCTCGCCCTGGTAGTCGGTCAGCGCGTCCTTGTTCCAGTGGCGCACGATGGTGTCCTCTATCAGCCCGATGAAGTCCACCTCGCTCACGTTGTGCTCGAACATCGTGGTGTTATCTTTAATAGGAGTGAGCTTGCTTGTCTCGCTCATTGCGTTACTGTTTTCTTGTCTAAAATTACGGAAAACCCTAAGCGCGTTTTGCTCATTTCGGTTTTCCGTGTGCAAAAGTAGCAAGAAAAGCGGAAGCGGCAAGCACTGCTTGTTAATTTTTTGCACACATTGGCCGCCTTTTGGGCAAAAGAGAAGTTTAGGCCACCCTTGGCGCGTATTCAGCCATTGGGCAAACGAATAAACGTGCAACAGAGTTCCCTATACCGTATTATATATATAAGGGAGACGGAAACGGGAACATGAGTTTCCCAAAAGGCTTCGGGAATGACCCGAAATAGCATGGTGGCTGCGGCTCAGTACTTGCGGAAAGTGAGGCGGGTGGCGGGGCCGATGAGGACGAGGCGGCTGTCGGTGAGGCAGTCGATGGTGAAGGTTTCGGTGGGGGCGGTGATGCCGAGGGGGGCGAGGGTGAGGGCGTCGGCGGGGTCGGTGACGGGGATGTCGGCCTCGCGCAGGTGGTGGTAGACGGCGGTGAGGGCGAGTGTGCCGCCGCTGACGCTGACGCGCGCCACTACCTCGCCAGGATCTTGGTCGGCTGGAATGCCGGTGTGGGTGATGAGCAGCAGGCCGAGCTGCATACGCCAGTAGACGCCGCTGGACTTGACATCGCGCGCATCGCTACCGTCGGGCTGGGCAATCTCGGTGAGTTGCCACATCCCCTCGTAGTCCTCGTCGCTGTACTTTTGGCAGGAGGCGAGGGCAAGGAGCAATAGAATAAGAAAGGGGGCGATGCGGTTCATAAGCGATTATGCGAATGTTTTGTGCAACCCCGTTGGGGTTGGTTTATATCGTGTCAGCAGCCCGGGGCGCTGCCCCGGTCTATCTTCTATAACCCCCGCTGGGGGTTAATTGCTACGCAATGTGGCGGGCGGCAACGTTTAATACTTAACGTTTATTGTTCAGTGTAGAAGCCCTCGCTTGGTCAAGGTAAGTTGGATGCCGGTGTTGTTGCCGAGGGCGGTACCACGGTCGAAGGCGAAGGCGGCGGTGACGGCCCAGCCGCGCAGCAGGTCGGCGCGGCGTTTCTTATAGTCGAGGTAGGTGGCGCGGGGCTGCAGCTTGGGCTGTAGCGTGACCTCGGCCATAAGGCTGCTGTTGCGTCGCGGCTCGGCGTAGGGGCGGGCGTAGGTGCCCCAACTCTTGGTGTGGGAGAAGAGCAGGCGCCACGAGAGCCGCTCGGTGGGGTTACCTTCAAAGCCCACGTGGTGGCCGTTGAAGCGGTTGCCGCTGATGTAGAGCGTGCCGTCGTCGCGGTAGAGGCCGGTGTAGTAGAGCGGGTTGCCCACAGGCTGTCCCCAGTGCATCCAGCCGCTGTAGGAGTCGTGGTTGTAGTAGTTGTCAGCGGCGCTGATCTGGTCAGGCACGGCCTCGGTGTGGTCGTGGTAGACGGCACCGCTCTGGTTCTTGGTAGTGATGTACTCGTAGACGGCGGAGGTAACAAAGGGGTTGCGCGGCGGCGTGACCTCCAGCCCGATGAGGGCGTCGCGCCAGCCGTATTCGAGGAACAGCCCGGAGTGGTCCTCGAAGAAATGGTCGGCGTAGGCACTGACTTTCCACTGCCCGGGATAGGCCGTGAGGCGCATCGTCCAGCTGCCGAGGGAGTTGCCGGCGGCGTTCCCGTAGATACCGTCGCTGGCATCGCTGCCGCCGCCGTAGATGGCTTTGACGAAGCCCATAGGGCCGTAGCCTTTCTTCTCGTTGTTGCCGGGCACGTCGCTGATGTTCTTAGCCGAGCCGCCGAAGAGGGTGGCCCACTCCAGTCCGCCTTCGAGCGTCAGGGGGAACTTGCGCGCGTCGCCCAGGCGAATGTAGCCCGCCTTGCTGTGGTAGAGGGGGAAGCGCACGTGGTGCTGCCCGCTCTTGAGGTAGCTGTCCTCAAACCACGTGTCGGTCAGCGCGCCGTAGCCGAAGTGGCCTTTGACGGCGAGCCACTTCCAGCGCGGCACGACGTTCCACCAATCCTGCACCTCGAAGCGCACCTGCGGCACGGGGCGGGCGTTGATGCCCAGCGTCTGCGAACCGCTGCTGAGGCGGGTGTTCTTGAGTTCCATAGGCCGCTGTTTGCTGCCCACGGAGAGGGTGAAGCGTCCAGCGTGGATGTCGGCGTAGAGTTGGTTGATGACGGGGATAGACGTGAAGCCGTAGGCGACGGCCACCTGCGCGCCGTAGCCGATGCGCCACACATAGTCGCTGTCCATAGCGGCTTCGCGGAAGACGCCGGCCATGGCGTAGCCGTTCTGGTTCTTGACGCTGGAGAGGCCGTGGCGGTTGGCCTGTAGCCACAGCGGGTTGTTGTGGATGGCGGTGCTGACCTGCCCCTGCAACTCGTAGGTGACGTTTTCGCGGCAGCGGTAGAGCGCGTCCTGCGCTTGGAGCGGGAGGCAAGTAAAAAGTAAAAGGTAAAAAGTAAAAAAGGAGATACGCTTCAGCGTCGTGCCCGCGCCCGATACGACTACATTGGAAGGTAACGAAAGCCCAAGCGCACGGATTGTTCTGTCTGCGTTAGTGGGGCACGCTTTCAGCGTGCATTCAGGGGAGTGCAGCGCGCTGTAGGTGCGCTCCGTTTCACGTCGCGTACCTACAGTTACAGAGGGGGAGACGCTTTCAGCGTCATAACGCTGCATTCTTTCCCACATATACTGAAAGCAAATTGTATTGGATTGTGATGGCGCAGGCAGACGCAGACGTCTGTGTCTGTGCCATTTATGGTGAACGCCTGCGTGGTTGCCTATTTCGCGATGCTGACGGAGCGGGTTTCGCGGATGACGGTGATTTTGACCTGGCCGGGATAGGTCATCTCGTCCTGTATGCGGCGCGCGATGTCGGCGCTGAGACCTTCGAGCTGCGCGTCGCCAATCTGGTCGGCGCCCACGATGACACGCAGTTCGCGCCCGGCCTGTATGGCGTAAGTCTTCGTCACGCCGGGATAGCTGGCGGCGATGCTCTCCAGGTCGTTGAGGCGCTTGACGTAAGCCTCGGCAATCTCGCGGCGGGCGCCGGGGCGCGCACCGCTGATGGCATCGCAAATCTGCACGATGGGGGCGATGAGCGTCTCCATCTCCACCTCGTCGTGGTGGGCGGCGATGGCGTTGCAGATTTCGGGCTTCTCCTTGTACTTCTCGGCCAGACGCCCGCCGTAGATGGCGTGGGGCGTCTCCACCTCCTCGTCGGGCACCTTGCCGATGTCGTGGAGCAGTCCGGCGCGCTTGGCCTTCTTGGTGTTGAGACCCAGTTCGGCGGCCATAACGGCACAGAGGTTGGCCGTCTCGCGGGCGTGCATCAGCAGGTTTTGGCCATAGCTGGAGCGGTACTTCATCTTGCCGATGATGCGTATGAGTTCGGGGTGCAGGCCGTGGATGCCGAGGTCGATGGCGGTGCGCTTGCCCGTCTCGACAATCTCCTCCTCTACCTGGTGGCGCACCTTGGAGACGACCTCCTCGATGCGGGCGGGGTGGATGCGCCCGTCGGCGATGAGCTGGTGGAGGGCCAGGCGGGCAATCTCGCGGCGCACGGGGTCGAAAGCACTGATGACGATGGCCTCGGGCGTGTCGTCCACCACGATTTCGACGCCGGTGGCGGCTTCGAGGGCGCGGATGTTGCGGCCCTCGCGTCCGATGATGCGGCCTTTCACCTCGTCGTTGTCGATGTGGAAAACGGTGACGCTGTTCTCGATGGCCGTCTCGCTGGCCACGCGCTGCATGCTCTGTATGATGATTTTCTTGGCCTCCTTGTTGGCGGTCATCTTGGCATCGTCAATCATTTCGTTGATGAGCGACTGCGCCTCGGTGCGCGCCTCGTCCTCCATCGACTTGATGAGGCGGTTCTTGGCTTCTTCGGCAGAGAGGCCGCTGAGTTCTTCGAGTTTTTCGCGCTCCTTGCTTTGTAGACGCGAGAGTTCCTCCTCCTTCTTGACGAGCGCCTGCTTCTGTTGCTCCAGGGCGGCGTGGTGCTGGTCGAGGCGCGACTGCTGGCGGTCGAGTTCCTGCTTGCGGCGCGAGAGCTCGTCATGGCGCCCGTTGAGGCTGTTCTCGCGCTGCTTGAGTTTGCCCTCAATCTGCGCTATCTTCTGGTTGCGCTGCTGCACTTCCTTTTCGAGATCGGCCTTTTTGTTGAGGAACTTCTCCTTGACTTCGAGGAGTTTCTTTTCCTTGATGACCTCTGCCTGTCGCTCGGCCTCGGCGAGGCTTTCCTTGTAGCGTCCGTTGATGACGTATCTTAGGATGAGGTAGCCAGCCGCTGCGCCGATGATGACGGCGGCCAGCCCTACGATGATGTTCACTAACATAGGTTTATGGTTGGTTTTTTAGGTTCATTATTTGTTTGCCAGCAGGGTGTCGAGTTCTTGTCCCAGCGTGGCGATGAGTTGTTCGTATGGCTCGGTGTCGCCCGCCGCCTCGGCCTGGAGTGCGCGCACGGCGAAGTCGACGAGCACGATGGCGAGATAGCGTTCCTCCTCCTGGTCGGGATAGCGCGTGCGGTAGCGTCCCAGTTTCTCCTCAATGGCGCGGGCGGCGAGGCGGTACACCTCCTCCTTGTCGCGGCTGACGGTGAGCGGGATGATGCTGCGGCCTACCGTGAGGCGTATCTGTATCTTTTCGGGGAGAGCCAAAACTTACAAGAAACGTTAGACAATAAACAATAAACGTTGGCGTGCGGACGAGGGGCGCAGGCGGAACGCGGGCTTATGCGCCGATCAGGGCTATGCACTTGTCCACTTCGCGCACCATGCGGTTTATCTTGGCGCGCGCCTCCTTGACGTCGCCCTCTTCCAATCGCACGATGTGGGCCATGCGAAGCGAGGCGAGTTCGCGGCGCAGCCCGGCGGCGGCGGCTTTTTCCCCCTCCAGCTGCTGCCCGGCCTCGTCGAGACGGGCGCGCAGCGTGGCGTTCTCGCCGCGCAGGCGGCGGTAGTCCAGCATCAACTGGCGCACGCGCGTCTCGAAGTCGCGCAAGGGCTGGGGGGAGGGGGACATCTCTTGGGGTAAGTAAAAATGAATAATTAAAAAGTAAAAATTGGGTTACGCACACTGGCGGTGTCCCGCAGCATTGCCATCATCATCTTTTACCTTTTAATTTTTAATTATTACTTGAATGAAGTTTACTTACCCTCGTCGGCATCAGCGGGCTTGGGTTCTTTCTTGGCCAGCATAATGACGTTGAAGGCGTATTCGCTCATCCACTCGGCGGAGTAGCCCAACTGGTGGTGTCCCTGGCGCACATTGGCCACGGCGGTGCGGACGGCGGCATCCTTCCAGTTGTCCTTGGTGAGGATGTCCTGCACGGTGCGCTCGGTCATGGCGCGCAACGTGCCTTTCATAAAGCCGGGCAGACGGAACTTCCACTTCATCAGGTTGCCCATCAGCATCATCAGTTCCTGCGAAAAGCCCTGGAACTGGTACAGGTAGCGTTGCATAGCCTGCAAGTTGCGGCAATTTTTCTTCACGCTGCCGTCAATTTCATGGAAGAAGTTCTCGGACAAGCCGTAGATGTCGATGAGCATCTTGCGGCTGCGATTTTTCTCGCTCACACCAAGTTTGTTGCCTGCCGTGGGCACCTTGAGGGTGCGCTTGAACTCGCGCAGGTCGGGCAGTGCGGCGAGGTTCGTTATGCCCAGCGAGGAGGCCATGAGGCTTTGGTAGTACACGCGGATGAGCATCATAAAGTCCTCGATGCCCCCCACGCGCCACCCGGCCTCGCCGACGCTGGGCTTTCGTCGGAAAAGTTTGCTTAAAAATGACATAAGTTGGGTTTCGGTTTGTGTTTGGCTGCGAAAGTACAGCTTTTTTACCGAAACGGCAAGCTAAACGTGGGATAAAGTGCGCTTTACCCCACGTCGGCTGAAGTTTCAGGCCAAATGCGGCGCGTTCAGAAAAGCGTACAAGCCACGCTGTCCACAGCGGCGAACTGCCGGAGCAGGCTGGCCGTGTACGCAAGTGCCTCTTCAACCGCTGCACGGTCGCCGTGGTAGCCGTTGATGAGGATGAGCAAGCGGCGCGTATCGGGCGTGATGCGCGTGCGCATGGAGTCGCTCGTTGGCGTAGCGAAGGCACCGAGCGCGTCGCGGTAGACGGGCATGTTCAAAATATGGAGCGACCCGCGCCCAATGGCTTCATAGGGTTCTTCGTCGCGTCCCAGGCCAAGCGAAGCCTCGCTGCCCCCTACCCTATCGGCATCGATTACGCCGACGGAGCAGCCCGTGCGGAGCGAAACCAAATTGCCGAGGTCTACGGCCAAACCGACGCGGAACAAATCCTTGCCCTGTAACAACCGGCGTGCCAGTTGCTCACACGAAGGGCGGTAGCGCGAGGGGTCGAGCCCAGCAGCGCGATAGGCTTCGCGCGTTTCGCGGATTCCCTTGCGCTCGCGGACGGAAAGCGTGTCGTAGTGTGCACGCAACTGCACGGCCTCAGCCTCAATCAAGTCCCAAAGCGGTTGCGGTGTGGCGGCGGCAGCAGCGGGACAGTCGCATTCCAGCGCGCCGCCCACGAAACGTGGTGCCACGGCGCGCAGTTCAGTCGCGACCGAAAGCGAGATACGGCCTGCGGCGGCCTTTTTCGTTTCTTCCATCATATACCTTATTTATATATAGTGCGGGATAAATCTCACGCAGTGTGGGGTAATTCTACAAATTAAGCCTTAATTTGTACAAACTAAGCCTATATTTCGCCAAACTAAGCCTTAATTTGTAGAAACTTAGGCTTAATTTGGAGATTTGCGTGGGTTTACGCGAGTTTTTCGTGGGCTCTGTCGGTTTTTATGGGGCGACAAAACCGTCTGACTATGGGAATCGGAAGCGTCCGAATCCTATGATGAGGCTTGGGAGGAGTGAAACGGTCAAACCAAGGCCGTCTCGATGCAGAACGTGGTGCCGTGGCCGGGCTGGCTGTCGCGGACGTAGATACGCCCGCCGTGGTATTCCTCGACAATGCGCTTGGCCAGCGACAGGCCCAGTCCCCAGCCGCGCTTCTTGGTGGTGAAGCCGGGGCGGAACACGTTCTTGAAGTCCTTGCGGGGGATGCCCTTGCCGGTGTCGGTGACGAGGATGACGGCGCGCCCCTCGCGCAGGGCGAGGCTGAGGCTGAGGCGCCCCATGCCGCCGGGAATGGCGTCGATGGCGTTGCGGCACAGGTTTTCGAGCACCCACTGGTAGAGCGGGGCGCAGAGCATGGCCTTGGCGGCCTCGGCCTCGGGTTCGATGCGCAGGCTGACCTTGACCTGCTCGGGCGCGCGGCGCCGCATATATTCGTAGGTGGCGCGCAGCGTGTCGCTGAGGCGCGAGGGGACGAGTTCGGGGCGGCTGCCGATTTTCGAGAAGCGCTCGGCCACGAGTTGCAGCCGCTCGACGTCCTTTTCCATTTCGGGCAGCAGTTCGTCGTCGGGGTACGTCTCGCGCAGGATTTGGCTCCAGCCCATCAGCGAACTGAGCGGCGTGCCGAGCTGGTGCGCCGTTTCGCGCGACAGACCCACCCACACGCGGTTCTGCTCGGCGCGCTTGGACGAAAGGATGGCGAAGATGGCCACAAAAAGGAACACGGCCATCACACCGAGCTGTATGTAGGGGTAGCGGGCGAGGCGTTGCAGCATCACGCTCTCGCCGTAGCAGATTTGCAGCGTGCCGAGGCTTTCGGTGCTGCCCGGCTGCGAGAGGGGGAGGCGCAACACCTGGCCGCTGCGGCGCATGTCGCGCGCCCGCCGCTGCACGCTGCCCACGCTGTCGGCGCGCTCGGAACGGGTGAGCGACACGTTACGGCAGTCGAGCAGGTTGTCGGCCTCGTCGAGCACAATGACGGGGATGGTGTGGTTGCTCTCCATTACCTTGAGCACCAGGCTGAGGTCGGTCTCTTCGTCGGCCTCCACCATGGCGCGCATGGCCTCCGCCCACACCTCGACGTTGCGCCGCTCCTCGTCCTGGAGGTCGCGCGTGAGGCTGTAGGACACCAGCAGCGACGCCGCCACAATCACCACGGCGGCGGCCACAAGCGCTATCCTGACGTTGCGCAGGCGGTCGGTCCAGAGCACAGGCTTTGAAGTAATAATTAATAATTAAAAATTAAAAAATAAAAGTTGAGTTACTCTTCGTCTCGGTTGCTGCCTCCGTCTTTTCCATCGTGCAGTTTCGTCGCGAAGCCCGTTGTGTTTGCGGCTGCATCGCAGCCGCCCAAGGGCAAACAGTAACTCAACTTTTACTTTTTAATTGATTTACCGCCTCCCCATCCTGGCCTGCAAGACGTTGATGACGTAGTCGCCGAGTTTCTCGCACTCGCTGATGACGTCCATGTACATCGTGCCGACGGCGTAGTTGTACTCGTGGGCGTCGATGGAGACGATGTTCTGCGTGCGCAGCTGGTCGCGGTAGTTGTTGATTTCGTGCTCGATGTTGTACGAGCGGTTGATGTCGAAGTCGCTCTTGCGGCCTCCCAGCAGGCGGTTCATCTGTTCGAGGCTGGCGTCCACAAGGAGGAACATCTGGTGCATGTGCTGCTTCTGCGCGTCGGTGAAGTGCTCGTTGCCGGCCAGCTTGCGGTTGATGGTGCGGGCGATGTTGAAGCACGAGTCGCCGATGCTCTCCAGTTCGCTTATCTGGCGCAGCATGGAGCGTATCTTCTCCTTCGACTCGGGCGACAGGCGGGCCTCCGAAACCTCGTCGAGGTACTTCGCGATTTCTATCTCCATGTTGTCGCTGATGCCCTCGTACTTCTGGATGCGCGTGTACTGCTTCACGAAGTCCTCGTTCTTGAGGTCGAGCAGCGTCTTGCAGATGCCGAACATCTTCTGCATCCTTGCGCCGAACGAGGCAATCTCCTTCTGCGCGGCCAGCAGCGACAGTTCCGGCGTTTCGAGCATACCACCCGTGATGAACTGCAGTTTGGAATCCTCCTCCTCCTCGGTGGCCTTCTTGGGCTTGATGACGCGGCAGACGAACTTCTCAATCTGCGGCACGAACCAGATGAGCAGCAGCGTGTTCGACACGTTGAAGGCCGAGTGGAACGCCGCCAGCACCATCGACGCCTGCACGGCGAAGCCCGGGTCGGTGGCCTTCATCGCGGGGTCGAAGCCCACGAGGCTGCACACCGCACCGTAGAAAGGCTTGAGCAGGATGAGCACCCAGATGACGCCCAGCACATTGATGCTCATGTGGGCGAAGGCGGCGCGCCGCGCCTGCGTGTTGGCCGTCATCGCCACGATGTTCGACGTGATGGTCGTGCCGATGTTCTCGCCCAGCACCAGCATGATGCCCTGGTCGATGTGGAGCACGCCCGTGGAGCACAGCGTCATCGTGATGGCCATAATAGCCGCCGACGACTGCACGCAGAGCGTCAGCACCGTGCCCATAAAGAGGAACAGCAGGGAGTTCCAGATGGTCGGCGCGTTGAAGTGGGCGAAGAAGCCGGTGATGGCGCCCGTCGTGTCGTTCACCACGAGGTCGGAACCCGTCTCTTTCAGCGTCGTGAGGCCCAGGAACAGGAAGGCGATGCCGAACAGGAAGTCGCCGCCCACGCGCCGCCGCTTCATATAACTGAGGATGATGCCGATAAAGAACGCCGGCCACACGAAGTCGCCGATGTTGAAGCCGAAGCCCAGCGACATGATCCAGGCCGTCACCGTCGTGCCGATGTGCGCGCCCATAATCACACTGATGGCCTGCACCAGCGTGAGCAGGCCGGCGTTGACGAACGACACGGTCATCAGCGTCGTGGCCGTACTCGACTGCACGGCGGCGGTGACGAACATGCCCGTAAGCATACCCGTGAAACGGTTGGTGGTCATCGCGCCCAGCACGTGGCGCAGCTGCGGGCCGGCCATCTTCTGCAGGGCTTCGCTCATCGACTTCATACCGAACATCAGCAGGGCAAGCGAGCCGAGGAGCTTGAGGATAATCATTAGGGACATAAGTGTTTGTGAAAAAGTTGTCAGCGGTGGGGACGCGCGGTTGGTGGTGGCGGGCAAGGTTTTCTTGTTACACCGTTGCTTTGCTCGTGGTGGCTTTTACACGGCCATATTGCCGCCGCGCGGTTTGCAGCGTCGCGTACAAAATTACGTCCCCACGCCCCGCCGTGTTAAAGTTTCGTTAAAAAACTTTTACATTCTTGCAAAAAAAGCCAAGCCCGCGCGCCCAAACCCCTTTGTTTCAGGAAAAAAGCGTACCTTTGCGGGCTGAAATGACGTTAATCCCTCCAATAGACAGCGCAAAGCGATGTTTGCCAGGCAGTGAGGGGCAGTCAGACGTAAGCGTGATGAGGTATGTCTCGCCCCCTTTGAAGTAGCACGCCACGACCTAGTTTCTGCAACGCCTTAAATATACAATGAAGATGATAAGGAAAGCAACCACCGTCCGTTTGCCCGACTACCTGCTGGCCGATATGAGTGCGGCAGCACGTCGCAAAGGAGTATCTGTGAGCCGTTTCATAGAGGAAATCGCTGCTGCGGCTATCTACAAACCTAACGCTGAAACGATGGAGGCATTGCGCGAGTGCCGTTCTGACGCTGAACTTGAAGACTTCAACCCCGCCGATCTCGACCAGTATATTTATGCCACGCCTCAAACAGTCCACGCAATTTAAGAAAGACCTCAAAAGGTATCTTCGTAGGCCGTCCAAATTGCGGGCGTTACGCGAGGTTACGGAACACTTGAAGGCGACAGGACATGTACCGCAGGAGTTCAAGCCCCATAAACTTCACGGTGTCTTTGAAGGTTGTATCGAGTGTCACGTCGAGGATGACTTTTTGTTGATTTGGATAGACATGGCGACAGATGTAATAAAACTGGTTCGCCTCGGCACGCACCACGAACTCTTCGGAAACTGAAGCGGATATAGCCTTACTAGAAAATAATTACAACACACATACAAGAATATAAACCACACCAAAACCAATGAAAGTTACGTTTGAAAAGCCTACGGCCCAGCGCGGCGTTGTCACCGTCAGCATCGAACAGGCCGACTACGCGCCGCAGGTGAAGAAAGCCCTCAAAGACTACCAGAAGAAAGCCCAACTGCCCGGTTTCCGTCCCGGCAACGTGCCGATGGGCCTCATCCAGAAGCGCGTCGGCCCGGCCATCAAGGCCGAGGAGGTGGACAAGGCCGTGACCAAGGCCCTCTTCGACTATATCCGCGAGAACAAGGTGGCCGTACTGGGCCAGCCGCTCGGCGACGACAGCCAGGAGCAGCAGAACATCGAGGGGCAGGACAACTTCGAGTTCCGCTTCCTGGTGGCCCTGGAGCCGGAGTTCGACGCCACGCTCACGCAGAAGGACAAGATACCGTATTATAATATAACGGTGGACGACGCCCGCGTGGACGAGCAGGTGAAAGGCTTCCAGCAGCGCGGCTCGCGTCCCGCCGAGGCTTCGGAATACGAGGACGGCGACGTGCTGCGCGGCAACATCAGCGAGCTCGACGAGACCGGCGCGCCCAAGGAGGGCGGCGTCTATGCCGAGGGTTCCAGCCTGATGCCCAAGTACTTCAAGGCCGACGACCAGAAAGCCTACTTCGAGGGCGCCAAGAAGGGCGACGCCATCATCTTCAACCCCACCAAGGCCAACGACGGCAACGAGGCCGAACTGGCGGCCATCCTCAAACTGCCCAAGGAGGAGGTCAAGGAACACACCGGCGACTTCCTCTTCACCATCACCGACATCTCGCGTATGAAGCCCGCCGAAGTCGACCAGGAATTGTTCGACCAGGTGTACGGCAAGGACGCCGTGAAGAGCGAGGAGGAGTTCCGCGCCCGCATCAAGGAGGAACTCACCCAGCAGTTCGCCGCCGACAGCGACTTCCGCTTCCTCATCGACGTGCGCGAGTACCTGACGAAGCGCGTGGGCAAACTGGAGTTCGACGAGGAACTGCTGCGCCGCATCGTGAAGCAGGGCGAGCAGGACGGCGACAAGGAGATGAGCGACGAGGACTTCCAGAAGAGCGTCGAGGAACTGCAGTGGCACCTGACGCGCCAGCAGCTCATCGAGAAGCAGGGCCTGAAACTGGAGGCCGACGAACTGCAGCAGACCGCCGTGCAGGCCGCCCGTTTCCAGTTCGCGCAATACGGCATGTCGAACATCCCCGACGAGTACCTCCTGGACTACGCCAAGCGTATGCTCGACAACGAGGAGCAGCGTCAGAGCCTCGTCCGCCGCGCCCTCGACACCAAGCTCAGCCTCGCGCTGAAGAACGTCGTGACGCTCGACCAGAAGCAGGTGTCGCTCGACGACTTCAACAAACTCTTTGAAAAGGCGTAAGCGCCGTTTGGCACGTTTTTGGCTAAACACAGGGCGGGCTTGCGGGTTGGAAGGCTTTCCGCCGGACACCCGGAAGCCCGCCCCAATGTTTTTTAACAAGGAGTTATGGGGAGTTAGAGGTAGTTAGTAGGAGTTAGGGGCCGTTTGGCAAAAGCCACGGCAGCCGCCTGAACTCTTCTCCTGCACCACTCTCCCGCCACCACTATCGGCACTTTAACTCCCTCTAACTCCTTCTAACTCCCCTTTAACTCCCCTTTAACTCCCCATATGATTAAAGACTTCAAAAAGTTCGCCCAGGACCGCACGGGAATCAGCGGCCTGGCCCTCGACGGCGTAATCAACGCGCAGAGCCAGTACCTCAACCCCTATATCCTTGAGGAGCGCCAGCTCAACGTCACGCAGATGGACGTCTTCTCGCGCCTGATGATGGACCGCATCATCTTCCTCGGCACGCAGATTGACGACTACACCGCCAACACCCTCCAGGCGCAGCTCCTCTACCTCGACAGCGCCGACCCCGGCAAGGACATCAGCATCTACATCAACTCCCCCGGCGGCAGCGTCTACGCCGGCCTGGGCATCTACGACACGATGCAGTTCGTGCAGTCGCCCGTGGCCACCATCTGCACGGGTATGGCCGCCTCGATGGCCGCCGTGCTGCTTGTCGCCGGCACCGAGGGCAAGCGAAGCGCACTGCCCCACAGCCGCGTGATGATACACCAGCCCCTCGGCGGCGTGCAGGGACAGGCAAGCGACATCGAAATCACCGCCCGCGAGATTCAGAAACTCAAGAAAGAACTCTACACCATCATTGCCGACCACTCCCACACCGACTACGACAAGGTATGGGCCGACAGCGACCGCGACTACTGGATGACGGCGCAGGAGGCACTCGAATACGGCATGATTGACCGCGTGCTCGCCAAGGGCGCGAAGTAATTTTTATTGGAGTTAAGGGGAGTTAGAGGGAGTTGGTAGGAGTTAGGAGCCGTTTGGCAAAAGCCCCGGCTACCGCAATCCGGCTTAAACTCTTCTCCCACACCACTTTCCCGCCACCACATACGGCTTTTAACTCCCTCTAACTCCCCCTTAACTCCCCAATAACTCCCTTTCTCTTTATGTCCAAGGACAATAAGAACCGCTGCAGTTTCTGCGGGCGCACGGAGAGCGAAGTGCCCATGATGCTCATCGGCAACGACGGCTGCATCTGCTCCGACTGCGTGCAGCAGGCCACCGAGGTGGTGCGCCAGAACGGCATCGCCACCGCCCCCGCCAAGCCTGGTGCTGCCGCCAAGTCTGGTGCCACGCCCAGCCTCAAAGACATTCCCCGCCCGCAGGAAATCAAAGCCTATCTCGACCAGTACGTCATCGGTCAGGACGACGCCAAGCGCACGCTGGCCGTGGCCGTCTACAACCACTACAAGCGCTTGCAGACGGCGAACAGCCTGCCTGGCGGCCCCGACGACGACGGCGTGGAACTCGAAAAGTCCAACATCGTGATGCTCGGCCCCACCGGCACGGGCAAGACCCTCCTCGTGCGCTCCATCGCCCGCCTGCTCAACGTCCCCTTCACCATCGTCGATGCCACCGTCTTCACCGAGGCCGGCTATGTGGGTGAGGATGTCGAGAGCATCCTCTCGCGCCTCCTCCAGGTGTGCGACTACGATGAGGGACGAGCCGCACAGGGCATCGTCTTCATCGACGAGATTGACAAGATAGCCCGCAAACAGGACAACCCCTCCCTCTCGCGCGAAGTGGGCGGCGAGGGCGTGCAGCAGTCGCTGCTCAAACTCCTGGAGGGCAGCGTGGTCAACGTGCCGCCAAAGGGCGGGCGCAAGCACCCCGACCAGGAGTACGTCCACCTCGACACCCGCGAGATACTCTTCATCTGCGGCGGCGCCTTCGAGGGCATCGAGCGGCGCATCGCCCGCCGCCTCGGCTCGCGCACCGTGGGCTACAACAGCCTGCGCCACACCGCCCGCTACGACAACGCCGACCTGTTGCGCTACGTCGAGCCGCAGGACCTCCGCTCCTTCGGCCTCATCCCCGAACTGGTGGGCCGCCTGCCCGTCATCACCTCCCTGCAACCCCTGGGGCGCGAGATGCTGCGCGAAATCCTGCTCACGCCCAGGAACAGCATCGTCAAGCAATACACCAAGATACTGGCCATCGACGGCGTCGAACTCACCTTCGAGGACGCCGCGCTTGACTACATCGTGGAGCAGGCTATGCAATACAAACTCGGCGCGCGCGGCCTGCGCAGCATCACCGAGCGCATCATGAACGAGGCCATGTACGACGCCCCCAACCCCGAGGAGGGCAACCGCCACCTCGTCATCACCGCCGACTACTGCCGCCGCCAGACCGACAAGTTCCGCCCGCCAACGGAGGAATGAGGTTTTCTCCTGTTGTGTTTGCGGCGGTCGCAGGCGTCTCGCCTGCGACCGCCGCGAAACGTAACAAAAGTTTGCCATAGCCCTCGTCGCAGGCCAGTTGGAGCGCAGGCGTGTTACCGGCGCGAAACGTAACATAAGAACGGCCTGAAAGGCCAACAGCGATCAGCCCAGGGCAGCGCCCTGGGGAAACGGCACACACAATAACCCGCCCTGTAAGGGCAAAAGCGTTAAAACCTCCCGTGAAAAACCCCGTCCTTGACTTCATCGCCCGCTGGCAAGATAAAGGCTACGAGAAAGGCGAAACCCAGCAGTTCTGGATTGACCTCCTCGCCACCCTTTTCAATGTCGAAAAGCCCGAACAATGGTTCACCTTCGAGCAGCACGTCCCCTCCGTCGGCTTCATCGACGCGCGCATACCCCGCACCCGCGTACTCATCGAGCAGAAAGGCGCGGACAAGGACCTGCGCAAGCCCGCCCCGCAGAGCGACGGCACGCTCCTCACCCCGTTCCTACAAGCCAAGCGCTACGCCGACTGGCTGCCCACCTCCGAGCGCCCCCGCTGGATCGTCGTCTGCAACTTCCACGAGTTCCTTATATATAATATGGAGACGCCCCAGGCCGAGCCCGAAAGCGTCCTACTCAAAGACCTCGCCAAGGAGCACTACCGCCTCGCCTTTCTCGTCAAGGAGGAGGCCGACCACCTCTCCCGCGAACTGGAAGTCTCTATGCGCGCCGGGGAAATCATCGGCCAGATCCACGACGCACTCTTGGAGCAGTACCGACTCGGCGGCGGCGTGGAAAACGCCCGCGCCCTCAACATCCTCTGCACCCGCCTCGTCTTCTGCCTATACGCCGAGGACGCAGACATCTTCAAGAAAGACCAACTCCACGCTTACCTAAAAGCCCGCGAAACACGCGAGTGGAGGCGCGCGCTTTTAGACCTCTTCCAAACCCTCAACACCCCGCAGGACGCCCGCGACCCGTATCTCGAAGAAGACCTCGCCGCCTTCCCCTACGTCAATGGCGGCCTCTTCAAGGAAACTATCCCCGTCCCCCAGTTCACCCCCGCCCTCCGCCAACTCATCCTGCAAAACGCCTCGCTCGACTTCGACTGGTCCGAAATCTCACCCACCATCTTCGGCGCCGTCTTCGAGAGCACACTCAACCCCGCCACACGGCGCAGCGGCGGCATGCACTACACCAGCATAGAGAACATACACAAGGTCATCGACCCGCTCTTCCTCGACAGCCTCAAAGACGAGTTCAACGCCATTAAAGCCGAACCCGCCGCCAAGAAGCGCGAACGCCTTTTGGCGGACTTCCAGACCAAACTCGCAGGATTAACTTTCCTCGACCCCGCCTGCGGCTCCGGCAACTTCCTCACCGAGACCTACCTCTCGTTGCGCCGCCTGGAGAACGAAGTGATCAAAGCCCGCACACAAGGCCAGTCGTTCCTCGGCTTTGAGGAGACGAACCCGGTTAAGGTGAGCATCCGCCAGTTCCGCGGCATCGAGGTGAACGACTTTGCCGTGACCGTCGCCACCACCGCGCTGTGGATATCGGAGGCGCAGACGCTGCGCGAGACCGAGGCCATCGTGCGCCGCGACATCGACTTCCTGCCCCTCAAGTCCCACGCCGGCATCGCCGAGGGCAACGCCCTCGCGCTCGAATGGCCAGCCGCCGATTATATAATAGGCAACCCGCCGTTCATCGGGGCGCGCGTGATGTCAGCGGCGCAGAAGGCCGACATGCTCAGCGTATTCGGCAAGAAGTGGAAGAACCTCGGCAATATGGACTACGTCTGCGCGTGGTACAAGCGTGCTGCCGAGCAACTCGCCGCCGCGCCCCGCACCCGCGCCGCCTTCGTCTCCACCAACTCCATCACGCAGGGCGAGCAGGTGGCCTTGCTGTGGAAACCCCTTGTGGAGCAGTACGGCGTGCAGATTGACTTCGCCCACCGCACTTTCCGCTGGGACAGCGAGGCGTCGCAGAAGGCGCACGTGCACTGTGTGATTGTCGGGTTTAGCTCGTCCGCTGTTTCGTCCGCATCCGGGACGCAGGGAGTTGGGAGCGCGGGCGGCCTCGCCCGCACCAACGCAGATGCCGCGCAGTGCGCCCGCACCAACGCAGCACCCGCGCAGTGCTCCCGCATAGGAGAAGTTACTTTAAACGCTTCTGCGGGCGAGGCCGCCCGCGCTCCCAGCATGCAGCGCACCGGACGCGGACGGGACAACAAGCGCATCTTCCTCCCCGACGGCACGGCCATTGCCGCCGCCCACATCAACGCCTACTTGATGGACGCGCCCGAAGTTTTCATTGAGAGCCGCAAGAAGCCGCTCGCAGACGTGCCGGAGATGGGCATCGGCAACAAGCCCATTGACGGCGGCCACTACCTCTTCACCACTGAGGAAAAGGAAGCCTTCGTGAAGCGCGAACCTGCTGCCGAGCAATACTTCCGACCGTGGTACGGGGCGCAGGAGTTCCTCCACAACAGCCCGCGCTGGTGTCTGTGGCTCGGCGACTGTACGTCCGCACAACTGCACGCCATGCCCCGCTGCCTGGAGCGCGTGCGTGCCGTGCGCGAGTACCGCCTGGCCAGTCCCAGCGAGGGCACGCGACGCCTTGCAGACACGCCCACACGTTTCCATGTGGAGAATATGCCCGCCTCTGGCCATTACCTCCTTGTCCCCCGCGTTTCCTCCGAACGCCGCCCCTACGTCCCCATCGGCTTTATGGACACCGGTACCATTGCCAGCGACGCAGTGCAAATCATCCCCTCCGCCACGCTCTCCCACTTCGCCGTTCTCACCTCCTCCGTACACATGGCCTGGATGCGCGCCGTTTGCGGACGCCTCAAAAGTGATTACCGCTACTCCGCATCCGTCGTATACAACAACTTCCCCTGGCCCGGCGGGATGGCGTCCGCGTCCGAAGCGCAGCAGGCTGGGAGCGCGGGCGGCCTCGCCCGCACCGCCGAAGACACCGCCGCCCTCGAACGCTGCGCGCAAAACATCCTCGATGCCCGCGCCCTTTACCCCGACTCCTCGCTGGCCGACCTCTACGACCCGCTCACCATGCCCGCCGAACTGCGCAAGGCCCACCGCGACAACGACCGCGAGGTGCTCCGCCTCTACGGCCTCCCCGCCGACGCCACCGACGAGCAAATCGTAGCCAAGTTGTTCACGATGTACGCCGACCAGTTGGAGCGCAGGCGTCCCGCCTGCGACCATTGCAAAACGTAACTAAAGTTTGGTTTAGCCCTTGTCGCAGGCGAGACGCCTGCGCTCCAACTGGCGTGCGACCCGCGCGAAACGTAACTAAAGTTTGGCACAGCCCTCGTCGCAGGCGGGACACCTGCGCTCCAACTGGCGCAGCCAAAACCTCTCCGAGGTTGCTGGCCTGCGCTCCCAAACCAATAATCCCCGCCAAGCCCCTCGTTCCTCTTAAACTTTTTTTACCTTTGCGCCGCAAGACGGAAACCGAATTAACAAACACCTAAATACCTATGAAAAAATTCCTTTTGACCCTCCTTGTCGCCCTGGGCGCGCTGAGCGCGGCTGCGCAGGCCGAAAAACCCTTCACCATCCCTGAGGTGAATGGCTGGATGCCCGCCGAGGGCACGTTCGCCACGACGGGGCGCGTGGTCTATCCCAAGAAGGACGCTGCCGCCCTCCACGTGGCAGCCGCCCTCGTCAAGGACGCCAAGGCGCTGATGGGCATCGACCTCGTGCCGGTCACGGGACGCACGCGCCCAGGCGACATCGTGCTGCGCAGCGGCGAGGTGCAGACGCTTGGGCAGGAGGGCTACCAGATACGCATCGGCGAACAGGCCGAGTTAGTGGCTCCCACTGAAACCGGCCTCTATTGGGCCACACGCACGTTGCTACAAATGATGGAGCAGACGAGCGGCCACTTGCTGCCGCGCGGCACGGTGACCGACCGCCCGCAGTACGCTCACCGTGGTTTCTCAATCGACGTGGCGCGCAAGTTTATCCCCATGAGCTACCTACGCAGCCTTGTCAAGATAATGGGTTACCATAAGATGAATGTGCTGCAAGTGCACCTCAATGACAATGGTTACAAGCAGTATTTCGGCAACGACTGGCAGCGCACGCCGTCAGCCTTCCGCCTGGAGTGCGACACGTATCCTGGCCTCACCGCCCGCGATGGCAGCTACACCAAGCAGGAGTTCCGCGACCTGCAAGCCTTGGCGCGCGAAAACGGCGTGGAGATTATCCCCGAAATCGACGTGCCCGCCCACAGTCTGGCCTTTACGCACTACCGTCCCTCGCTGGGCAGCGAGCGCTACGGTGCCGACCACCTTGACTTGGGCAACCCCGAAGTCTACACCTTCCTCGACAGTCTCTTTGCCGAGTATATCGGCGGCACGAACCCCGTGTTCCAAGGGCCGCGCGTGTGTATCGGCACTGACGAGTACAGCAATGCCGAGCAAAAAGTTGTGGAGCAGTTCCGCGCCTTCACCGACCACTACATCCGCTATGTCGAGTCGTTCGGCAAGACGGCGGTCGTGTGGGGCGCGCTGACCCACGCCAAGGGCACGACGCCCGTCAAGGCAGACGGCGTGCTGATGAACTGCTGGTACAACGGCTACGCCCAGCCCCAGGACATGAAGGAGCAGGGCTACAAACTGGTAAGCATCCCAGACGGCGCGGTCTACATCGTACCCGCCGCCGGCTACTACTATGACTACCTCAACACCGAGTGGCTCTACGACCACTGGACGCCTGCCAACATCGGCGGCGTGCAGTTCGCCGAGGGCGACAGCGCGGTGGTGGGCGGTATGTTCGCCGTGTGGAACGACCACGCTGGCAACGGCATCAGCACCAAGGACATCCACCATCGCGTGATGCCCGCCTTGCAGGTTCTTGCCGCGAAGTGCTGGAGCGGTAAGGGCGTCACCATTCCCTATAACGTTTGGGAGACCGACCGCCATATCCTCAGCGAGGCACCTGGTGTGAACGAACTGGGCCGCCCCGTGGCCCTGCAACTCGACCGCCGCAATCCGCACGACACGCTGCTCGCCCTTCCCGCCGTCAAGCCTGGCGACACGCTCGCACTGGGTGAAATCGGTTGGGACTACAGCGTCTCGTTCACCGTCGACGCCCGCCCCGAGGCGCGCGGCACGGTGCTTTTCGAGAATCCCTCGGCCAAATTCTTCCTGGCCGACCCCGTGGAGGGCAAGGTTGGCTTCGCCCGCGATGGCTACCTCAACACCTTCAACTACCGCCTACCCGCCGGACAGCGCGTGCGCCTCACCGTGCAGGGCACCAACAAACTGGTGCGCCTGATGGTGGACGACCGCGTGGTTGACGAACTGAAGCCCATCACGCTCACTACGGCCAACGACGACAAACTCTTCACGCTTCCGCAGGATCCTGCCATCGCCACAGCCGACGGTGCCGTGCAGGCGTGGCCCACGACGGTCTATCGCGAAGGCTCCAAGATGTACTACCAGCGCACGCTCGTCTTCCCCCTGCGCCATGCCGGGCGTTTCGCCAGCACCGTAACGGGGCTGCAAGTGCTCAACTACATTCCCTAAGTAGTGCCCACAAAGAAAAGGCGGGAAACGTCGCTTGACGTTTCCCGCCTTTTTATTTGTCCCTGCGCCGGGTCGGGCGAAGCCGCCCGCGCTTCCGGGGGTACGCAGCGGCTTTGGGGATAACGGCTACTTCTTCTCTTCGAAGAGTTCCTTGATGCCGCCGAGCGAGCCGAGGGTACCAGTGGCTTCGACGGGGAGGAAGACGGTCTTGCTGCCCTGCTTGCCGGCGGCCACCTCTTGCAACATCTGGATATACTTCTGCGCCAGCAGGTAGTTGGCGGGATTGGTACTCTTGCCCACAGCCTCGGTCACCTTCTGGATGGCGATGGCTTCGGCCTCGGCCTTGCGCACGCGGGCCTCGGCCTCACCCTCGGCTTCGAGTATGGCTTTTTGCTTCTGTGCCTCGGCGGTGTTGATGACAGCGGCCTTTTCGCCCTCCGACTGTAGGATGGCGCTGGCTTTTTCGCCTTCGGACTGCAGGATGAGGGCGCGTTTGTTGCGTTCGGCCTGCATCTGTTTCTCCATGGCCTGGAGCACGGTGACGGGCGGCATGATGTCCGTCAACTCCACGCGGTTCACCTTGACGCCCCACTTGTCGGTGGCGTCGTCGAGCACGGCGCGCAGTTTGGTGTTGATGGTGTCGCGCGAGGTCAGCGTCTCGTCGAGTTCCAGTTCGCCGATGATGTTACGCAGCGTGGTCTGCGTGAGTTTCTCGATGGCGTTGGGCAGGTTGTTGATTTCGTAGACAGCCTTGAACGGGTCTACAATCTGGAAGTAGAGCAGGGCGTTGATCTCGGTCTGCACGTTGTCCTTGGTGATGACGTTCTGCTTGTCGAAGTCATAGACTTGCTCACGCAGGTCGATGGTGGCGGTGTAGACGTAGCGCCCGGCACGGATGGCCACGATTTCCTTGGCGCGGTCGATGAAAGGGATGATGATGTTGATGCCGGGGTTGAGCGTGGCGTGGTAGCGCCCGAGGCGCTCAATGATGCGCGTTTCGCTCTGCGGGATGATTTGGATGCTCTTGGCAATGACGGCAACGGCCACCAGCACGAGGATGAGCAGGAAGATGAGAACGGAGTCCATAGTTATTTAGTTAATCAGTTGATGAGTTTATCAGTTAATCAGTTATTAGTTGATTAGTTTATGAGTTGATAAGTTATTTAGTTAATCAGTTGATGAGTTTATCAGTTAATCAGTTTGCTGGCTCGACAGTGACGACGAGGCTCTTGCGCTGGGCTATGCGCACGCGCGTGCCCTTGGCAAGGGGTTGGCCGTCGAGAGTCTGGGCTTTCCAGTCGTCGCCGTCGAGTGCCACACGTCCGTAGCCATGAGCGGGGATGTCCTGGCTCACTGTGCCAATGCGGCCCAGTATGGCGTCGGCGTTGCTGATGGTGTCACGCTCGTCCTTGCGGTGCAGGTAGCGCTTGGCCAGCGGGCGCAGCGTGTAGATGCTGCCCACGGACACGATGACGAAAACCACGATTTGCCACGTCAGGCTGAGGCCCATGGCGGCAACGGGTATCGCGGCCAGCGCACCCACGGAGAGGCAGATGATGTAGAGGCCGCCCGTGAGCAACTCGAAGAAAGCGCAGACGAGCATCAGGATGGCCCAGAAGATTGTTGTTGTCATTGGTATTAGGATTTGGGATTAAGATTCACCACTTCGTTCAGAACGTTTCGCCCATTTCTTCGCTCCACTGCATACGGCGCGTCCATTGGTCTGTGACCGGGGTGTCGCCGATGGGCAGTTCAGTTCGGTCGGAATTGAGTGCGAGCGGCTGCAAGCGCACGCTGCATACAAGCGAATCCGGGGTGATATATCTTTTTTTCATTGCGGAGTGTCATATTTAGGAGTTAGCAAACAATGTACCAAAGGGAGGAAAAACTGTCAGAAAACGTACCTTCTCCCGCCAACGATGTAGATGCCACCCTTACGGGGTGTGGCCACACGGCGGCCTTGAAGGTCGTAAACAGGCTGCTGACGAAGAGTTTCGGGCAGGACGGATGTAGCACCGAGGGCGGTCTGCGTGTCATCGAACACGATGGCCAGACGCTGCACAGCCGAGGTCAGTGTGACGAAAGCGCGGTTGGCGCGGAGCGTAGTGCCTGCAAACGGATAGAAACCGGCCACACCGCCGACGGCACCGAATACATAAGTACCGGCAGGCACTTCATCGAGTGCCGTGTTCGTGCCTTGCAGGTCGTTGGGATAGTCCACGTCGTTTTCGCCCCCGATAGTGGCCTCCACGCTGGTTTCGGCCTCGTCGCTGACGAGCAGCACAGCGGTTGCAGCGGGTATGACGCACTCGTCGGCGCGTCGGGCCACGAGCGCATCGGCCTCAACCGTGGCGGTGTAGAAGTTGAGCCGTCGTGCGGCCACTTCCGCCGCGTCGAGTGTCACGGGGAAGGGCAGGTGGAGCGTGGTATAGGAGCGGCTGCCCAGCACGTTGAGCGGCAGGGTGAGCGTCGCGGCGGGCACGAGGTGCCACGCGGCGGCGGGCTGTGCGGATGTAGCCGCGCCCACCGTGCCGTTGGCCAACAGGGCGATACAGTCCGCACCGCCGCTATTGCCTGCCCGCAAGGCACAGGTGCCTGCACGGGAGGTGTCTGTATATATATAATACGGAGTGTCGCCACAAGGCACTTCGTTTGCTCCGGGCACAGTTTCTCCCACGAAGAGTCCCTGTGCGCTCAGCGAGGCACCGTTGGCTGCCGAGGGGGTGATATAGAAAACGGCGGCGGGGTCGCTCCCGGCCAAAGCGCCTTCCACAGCAACGAGTGCCGATGTGCCGCAGGCCAGATAGTCTCCGGCGGCAGTGGCGGCGGTGGTATACACACGGTAATAGCCCTCGGTGAGTGCCACGAGGTCGGCCTTCACGTCGTCAAGCAGTGCGGTGTAGTCGCCCAGCGTAGCGGCTGCGTTGGCGTCGAGCGCCTGCAAGGCTGCTGCAAAGCCGGGCGCACCCGCCAGCGAAACGGCGTTCACGCTGCCCGGCACGGCGAGGTAGGCTTCAATCATCGCACGTACCTCGCCCACGCCCTGCACGGCCACGGTGAGGTCGCTCCCCACGACGGTGGCGGCAGTAAATGTGCCGACGCCGCCCGATGCATCGGTAAACACCAGGACGTCGGCGGCGTCCAGTCCGAATTGTTCGGGAGTAAACGTCCCGAAAGCGCCGCTGTTGCGATAGGCAGTGCCGACAGCGCTGCCGTTTTTCACAAACGTGACTTTATGGACGCGCAGGGCGCTGTCGGTGGTGGGCAGGGGCTTGTCGTCCGTGCCGAGGCGCTGCCCCCAGAAAGTTTCGGCGCGCCCGGCCTGTAGGAGGTGGGTCAGCGAACCGTCGGTGAGGACGGACGTGTCGTCAATCTGCGTGCCCTGCTTTTCGCTGAACGAATAGAGTTGGTCGCCAAACTTGGCCAGATAGAATCCGTCGGTCAGCGCAACGTTGGCATTGTTGCGGGCGAACGAGGCGCTCCCTTGCAGGAAACCCTGGTGCCACTCTGCGGGCAGCACAAGTCCGCGTTCGATGGTCACGCTGCCTGCTGCCCAACCCGCGAAGCCACCGCTACAGGTGGTGGAAGTGCCGCCGTACATCGTGCCGTCGAAGAGGCAGTCGCTGATGACCACCTGGCCGTCGGCCACACCGATGAAGCCTCCCGCCGTGGCGTCGCCGCTGCGGTCGGGCCAGATGTGGACTTCGCTGCGGCAGCCCCGGATGGTCACGCCGCCACTCTGGCTGCGCCCCACAAGGCCGGTGCAGAACTGCGCCTTGCTGCGCACCGAGCCGGTGGTGTGGAGATTGAGAATGGTCGCGCCGCTGACGTAGGAGAACGGGGCTGTGGCCTCTACGTTCGTGTCGATGCTCAGGTTCAGTGTGTGGCCAGCGCCGTCGAACGTGCCGCTATAGGGCACTGACGCGCTACCCACCATGGTGTTGGTGCCGAAAAGATTGATGTCGCAGGCCATGCGCGCATTGGCAGCGGGGACGATGGGCACAATCTGCGTGGCAAAGAAAATCCAGTCGGTCATTGAGGCGAGCACGTATGTGCCGTCGGCATCGCGCGCCAGTTCGTAGTCCTGCGCACCGAGGCGCACGCTGAGGTCGCCTGCGATGACGGTCTCGGCGGTGAACTCGACGGTGTTGCCCCCGGCGTCGTCAAACACAAGCACGTCGCCCGTGCTGTAGCCGAACTGCGCAAGGCTGAAGGCGCCGAACGCTCCGGGATTGCGGTAGGTCGTGGCCACCGTCACGCCATACTTGTCGAAGGTCACCTTGTATACGCGCTGGGCAGCGTCGGTCGTGGGATGGGGCTTGTCGTCCGTGCCGAGGCGCTGCCCCCAGTAGGTGTCGGCGCGGTCGCCTTGCAGGCTGTGGGCCATCGCGCCGCTGGCGAGCACGGACGTGTCGTCGAGGCGCGTGCCCTGCTCGTACTGGAAGGTGTAGAGAGATGCATCGTAGTAGGCCTGGTAGTAGCCCTCGGTGAGCGTAAGGTTGCTGCCGTTACGCGCAAACGAAGCGCTCTCGTTATAGAACTGCTGGTGCCACTCTGCGGGCAGCATCAGGCCGCGCGCTATATTCACGCTGCCTGCTGCCCAGCCCACGAAGCCACCGCTCGACGTGGTGGTGCTGAAACCGTCCATCCGTCCGTCGAAGAGGCAGTCGGTGATGCTGACGTTGCCCTCGGCCACACCGATGAAACCACCAGCCGTGGCGTCGCCCGAGCGGGCGGGATAGACCGTCGCTTCGCTGCGACAGCCTGCAATGGTCACACCGCCGCTCAGGCTGCGTCCCACGAGCCCCGTGCAGAATTGCTCGCTGCTGCGCACGGTGCCCGCTGTGTGGAGGTTGCGAATGGTCGCGCCGCTCACTACGGAGAAAGGCGCCGTGGCCTGAACCGACGTGTTGTAGTTCAACACGAGTTTGTGGCCGCCTCCGTCGAACGTGCCGCTGTAGGGCACGGCGTTGCTGCCCACCATGTGGGGACTCGACGTGAGGTCGATGTCGGCAGTGAGACGCGCATTGGCATCAGGACGGGCAGGGGTGATTTGGAGAGCGAACCAGTTCCATTCCCGCTCCGTGCCGAGCAGGTAGAAACCGTCGTCATCGGTCTGTAGTTCCACCTCGCTCTGCGTCACGCTGACGGTGAGGTCGCCAAAGACAGACGTTTCCGAGGTGAAAGGCTGCGGGTCGCCCATCGCGTCGTTGTAGAAGAACTGTGCGCCAACCGTGCCCATATCGGTGTCGGCGGGAAGTGGGCCATAGACACCGGTGTTGCGGTAGGCGGTGTAGACCACATCGCCGCCATCGAGCACAAAGTCCACTTTGTACACCAGTTTCCCCATGTCGGTCGTAAGCACCGGGGCGGCGTCCGTTCCGATAGTCTGTCCCCACATCGCCGTGCCGGGTGTCTGTTGCAAGGCATAGGCGGCTTCGCCCGACGCGATGGCGCTGCGGGCGAGTTTTGTGCCTTGCGCGTCGCCCATGTCCTCCACATAGTAGGCCGCTGTGAGCGAGGTGGTGCCGTTGCGGCTGAAGGTGGCCGACCCGACGGTGCTGCCCAGGTTCAGCGTGCAGGCATTGAGCACACGGGTGAGCGTCACGGAAGCGCCATCGCTGCGCCAACCCACGAATCCGCCGCAGTTAGTCGGGGCGTAATAGCCCACGCGGCTCATCGCTCCGAGAACGGCGCAGTCGGTGAAGGCCACGTCGCCGCCGGCCAGCCCTACAAAGCCGCCGGCGGTGGCGTCGCCCGAAAGGATCATGCTGAGAGTGACGCGGCTGAAGCACCGCTCGATAACCGTGGGCTGTCCGCTTGAGGCCGTGGTCTCGCTGATGAGGCCGCCGGCGCGCTGGGCACGGACGGTGAGGGTGCCAGCCGTGGTGAGGTCGGTGAACCTGGCACCGCTCACATAGCGGAACGGCGCGTAAAAGCCGTCGCCCGTGCCGCTCCCGATGGTGAGCGTGTGACCCGCGCCGTCGAACGTGCCGCTGAAAGGCACCGCCGACGTGCCCACCGACACGGCCAGCGGGCTGATGTCCACGTCGGCAGCAAGGCGGGCGCTGGCCGAAGGAGCCGTCTGCGTGAGCAGGCAGAAGCCCTCCCAGTCAAGCGGCGAGGCGATGAGGTTAAAACCGTCGCTGTCCTCGTCGAGCGACCACACGAACAGGCTGTAGGACAAATCCTTGGCGGCATAGTCGCCCGCCTCTGGGCAACTCACCGTGATGGTGGCGTGCCCCTTGCCTCTGAAAGTGACAAGCCCCGTCGCCGCGTCCACCTCGGCCACGTCGGGGTCGCTCGAGGAATAGACGGGCGCGCCCGTGTAGTCGGCCTGCACGATGGCGGGCGAAGCCATGGTGGACACCGTGCCGAGCCGCACCCTATAGTCCGTCTGCGCAAGCGCCAACGTTTCCTTCCGCTCGTTGTACACGACGGTGATGCGCTCGATGCAGTAGTTCTTGTTGTAGGCGTAGTTGAAAATGGGCAGGCTCTCGAACGTCACCGTGCGCGACGAGCCGTCAAAACTCTGGCTTTTGGAAATTTGCTTGCCCATACGGACGTGGCCAAGTTCGATGTCCACAAACGTGATGTAGCCCGGCGCCGTGACGGTGAAGTTGTCCGAACCTTTGTTGGCGGGAATCTTGTCGAAATCGACCACGGGCGAGAAAACCCCGTCCAGGCTCTGCACAAAATACTGAAGGTTGTAGGCGCTTGAGGGGGCTTGGAAAGTGATGCCCTCGAGCGTGAACTGTTGCCCAAGGTCTTTCCAAAAACCGTCCGTCGTGCCCCATGGCGTGGAGGTGAAGTCGATGGTGACGGTCGTGCTGTTACCAGCCTTGGCCAGCAAGGCCACCGTGAACGCGAACACAGCAACAAAGTGCCGCAGGAGCGTTCCAGTCCTGTTGGTTGTCATATCTATATAAGTTTTGAATGTGTTTTCGGAAAAATCTTCAAGCCCTTGCGGCTTTAGCGGAGGTGCCTGGCGTGCTGCTGCAACAGGAAGTCGAGCACCGTCATCGCGGCCATAGCCTCGACTATAGGCACTGCGCGCGGCACCACGCAGGCATCGTGGCGCCCCCGTGGCTCTACGACAGCGGGCTGCCCAGCCACGTCGACGGTGGGCTGTGGGCGCAACAAGGTGGGCACGGGCTTAAAGGCCACGCGGAACACCACGTCCTCGCCGTTGGTAAGCCCGCCCTGCACGCCGCCGCTATGGTTGGTGGCCGTATGCACACGGCCGTCCTGCCCAGGCACGAAAACGTCGTTCGCCTCGCTGCCGCGCATCGCCGCCAGAGCGAAACCGTCGCCGATTTCAAAGCCCTTCACGGCGTTGATGCCCAGCATGGCCGCACCCAGTGTGGCGTGGAACTTGTCGAACACCGGCTCGCCCAGTCCCACAGGCAGCCCCGTGATGACGCCCGTGACGACACCGCCCACGGTGTCGCCCTCGGCTTTCACCTGGCGTATGTGCGCGGCCATCCGCTCCGCCACAGCGGGGTCGGGACAACGCACGTCGTTGGTTTCGGCAAGGGCGAGGTCGCAGTCCTTGTAGGTTTTTTCGAGCGCAACAGCACCCGCCTGCGAAGTGTAGGCACTGACGGCAATTCCGTAGCGGCGCAACACGAGTTTGGCAAAGGCACCGCCCACCACGCGGCTCACGGTTTCGCGCGCCGAGGTGCGCCCCCCGCCACGCGGGTCGCGCACACCGTATTTATTATAATAGGTGTAGTCGGCGTGCGACGGGCGGAACACGCGCGCCAAGTCGGCATAGTCGCCACTGCGCTGGTCGGTGTTGCGCACGATGAAGCCGATAGGCGTTCCCGTGCTGCGCCCCTCGAAAATTCCGCTCAGCAGTTCCACGCTGTCGGCCTCTTTGCGCGACGTGCCGAGAGCGCTCTGCCCCGGACGGCGACGCGCCAGTTCGCGAGCAATGAAGGCTTCGTCGATTTCGATGCCCGGCGGCATCCCGTCGACAACACCGCCGAGAGCCGCGCCGTGGCTTTCGCCAAAAGTAGTCAGGCGGAAAAGCGTGCCGAAAGTGTTCATGCGCTAAACGGTAAGGGAAAAGGAACGACGGCTTCAGTCCACAGCCGTCCGAATCAGACCTAATAGAAAAATCTCGGTGCAAAGTTACGCAAAAACGAGCGCATAGCAAGCAGAAAACTTGTTTTCGTGCTTGCTATGCCGAGTGCGAGTGACTTCGGCGGCGCCAAAGTTACGCAAAAACGAGCGCATAGCAAGCAGAAAACTTGTTTTCGTGCTTGCTATGCCGAGTGCAAGTAACTTCGGCGCAAACCAGAGTTACGACAAAACGAACGCAGAGCAAAGGCAAAAGGTGTATAGTTCTTGTCGAAAAGCATATAGTTCGTGTTATGGCCGCTTCGCGCGCATTGCACAGCCGTGTGCAAAAAATTGCTCTACGCTGTGCAAAAAATTGCTGTGCCGTGTGCAAACTTTTGCTCTACGCTGTGCAAAAAATTGCACAGCCCTTTGCAAGGCATTGCAAAACATGAATGCACAGAGAAAAACAAGCCTCAGTCTGCACGGAACGGGAGTCCGTAGAGACTGAGGCTTAGTTTGAAGTTTTTCGCCCGTACAGTGCGGCGCGCAGCAATGGAGTCGTTAAGACGCGAACTGGGCCGACGGGCGTCTATGTAGGGAGTGGAGCGCGCAAAATGCGCGGACAAACGGAGCGTTCTGCTTACTTCAGCGTAACGGCGATGTCCTTGCCTTCCTCGGCCAGGGCAACCTTGTCCTCGCGGAGCAACCAGCCCAGGGCCAGCAGCACGTCCTTCTCGGTCTTGGCCTTGGCAGCCTTCTTGAGGTCCTTGACGGTGAGTGTGCCCTGGGCGTCGAGAGCGGCCCAAACGGCACCGGCGAGTTCGCCTACCTTTTCTTGAAACATAGCTTTTGTGTCTGTTTGGATTGGAGATGTTCTTGTCTTAAGGCAAGGCAAAAGTACTTCCGCGCCAATTTCTTGCAAATGTTTTTGTCGCAAATTGCGTTTTTTCGCCGCCTGGCGCGCCGCAAAGGCGTGCGAGTGGAAACCTTGCCTTGCAAAACGTGCCGCCGCGCAATTTTCCGCCGTGCGCGTGCAATAACTTGCGCCCGCGCGCGTTATTATTATGTATGCACAACGCCGCCCGCCGCTGCGCGCTCGTCTGCGCGCTCTTCTTCGCCGCCCTCGCCGCCCTGGCGCAGGGCGGGCGCACGCGCGTGTTCGGCAGCGTTAAGGACGAGGCGGGCGAGCCGCTCGAACTGGCCAGCGTGCGCCGACAGGGCACGGCGCAACTGGTACTCACCAACCTGCAGGGCCGCTACGAGATTTTCGTCGAGCAGGGCGACACGTGCACGCTCGTCTACGGCCTCATCGGCTACGAGCAGCGCAAGCGTAAGTTCACGCCCCTGGGCGACAGCCTGCGCCTTGACGTCACGCTGCCCTCGCTGGCCGCCATGACGGGCGAGGCCGTGGTCAGCGCGCAGCACGTGCAGACCGACGCCATGCAGCGCCTCCACGCCGAAGACACGCGCCACATGCCCAGCACCACCGGCAACGGCGTCGAGGAACTCGTGGCCACGCAAGCGGGCGTCAGCACGCGCAACGAACTCTCCTCGCAATACAACGTGCGCGGCGGCTCGTTCGACGAAAACCTGGTCTACCTCAACGGCGTCGAGATTTACCGCCCGATGCTGGTGCGCAGCGGCGAGCAGGAAGGTCTCTCGGTCATCAACAGCGACATGGTGGAGCGCATCGACTTCAGCAACGGAGGCTTCGCCGCGCGCTACGCCGACAAGATGTCGTCCGTGCTCGACATCACCTACAAGCGCCCGGAGGCGTTCGAGGCCAAACTCGACGCGAGCCTGCTCGGCGCGTCGGCCTATGTCGGCGCGGGCAACAAGCACGTCAGTTTCATGACCGGCCTGCGCTACAAAACCACCGAGTACCTCCTCGGCTCCACCGACACCAAGGCCGAGTACGCCCCGCGCTTCCTCGACTACCAGGCCTACCTCTCCTGGCGGCCCAACGCGCGCTGGAGCCTCGACCTGCTGGGCAACATCAACGACAACCACTACCTGTTCCGCCCCAAGGACCGCGAAACGCACTTCGGCACCATCGACAACCCGCGCACGTTCCGCGTCTATTTCGACGGGCAGGAGAAGGACAGCTACCGCACCTACCTCGGCGCGCTCACGCTGACCCACCATTTCAACCCCGAAACCTACCTGGCCCTCACGGCCTCGGCCTTCACCACCCGCGAGTACGAGAACTACGACATCAGCGGGCAGTACTGGCTGCAAGAGGCCACGTCGCAGGACGAACTCGGTGTGGGCACCTATATGGAGCACGCCCGCAACCGCCTCCAGGCGCGCGTTGTGCAGGGCGGCCTGACGTTCCGCACGCGCCTCACCGGCCACACGCTCATGGCGGGCGCGGGCCTCCAGAGCGAGCGCATCCGCGAGCGCGCCCGCGAGTGGGAGATGCGCGACTCGATGGGCTACAGCCTGCCCTACGACCCGCAGGCACTGCAACTCATCTACAGCCTCGCCGCGCGCGAGGAAATCAGTTCGCGCCGCCTCTCGGCATACGTGCAGGACACGTGGCGCATGTACCCCAGCGCCGGCCTCATCAACCTGACCTACGGCGTGCGTGTGAGCCACTGGAGCTGGAACGGCGAAACGCTCATCTCGCCCCGCGCCTCCGTCGGGTTCATTCCCGCCGCAAACGACCGCTGGACGCTGCGCGCCGCGCTGGGCATGTACTACCAGGCGCCGTTCTACAAGGAACTGCGCGACACCACGCTCAACGCCGGCATCGCCACCGTGCGCCTCAACAAGGACATCCGCGCCCAGCGCTCCGTGCAGTTCATCGTGGGCGGCGACTACGCCTTCCGTATGCTCGACCGCCCCTTCCGCTTCACCGCCGAGGCGTACTACAAGAGCCTCTCGCGCCTCATCCCCTACAGCGTGTCGGGCGTGCGCACCGTCTACGAGGGCGAGAACCTCAGCCGGGGCTACGCCGTGGGCGTCGACTTCAAACTCTTCGGCGAATTCGTGCCGGGCACCGACTCGTGGGTGACGCTCTCCGTGATGCAGACGCGCGAGCGCATCGCCGGGCAGTGGCTACCGCGACCCACCGACGGACGCTACGCCCTGTCGCTGTTCCTGACCGACTACTTCCCCGGCACCACGCGATGGAAACTGACGCTCAAGGCCGCCGTGGCCGACGGACTGCCCTTCGGCCCGCCCCACAGCGAGCGCGCACAGCAGCGCTTCCGCGCACCGGCCTACAAGCGCGTCGACGTCGGCCTCAGCTACCGCCTCTACGGCGGCGAGGACCGCCTGGGGCGCAGCGGGCTGGCGCGCGCCGTCAAGAACGTATGGCTCGGCGTCGACGCCTTCAACCTGCTCGGCATCAGCAATGTCAGTTCCTACTACTGGGTGACCGACATCACCAACACGCGCTACGCCGTGCCCAACTACCTCACCGGCCGCCTCATCTCCGCCCGCGTCAGCGTAGAGTTCTGAGCGCGCGGTTTTCATAGTATTCCCAGTATTCCCCAGTCCTCCCCCAATGAAACGCCCCTCCAACTACACCCCCTTCATTGTCCAGCCCGCCGACCACGGCACCGAGTTGTTGCCCTTCCTCATGAAATGCCTCGACGGCGCCAGCCGCACCAAGGTGAAAGGCATCCTCTCGGGCGGCGGCGTGCGCGTCGACGGCATGAACACCACGCAGTTCGACCTTGTGCTCGCCCGGGGGCAGCGCGTCGAAATCAGCAAGGCCAAGCCCCTCGCCACGCTCAACAACCGCTACGTGCGCCTCGTCTACGAAGACCACCACCTGCTCGTCGTCGAGAAGCAGCCCGGCATCCTCTCCATGGCCACGCGCGCCCACAGCTTCTGCGTCAAGACCCTGCTCGACGACTATCTGCACAAGTGCCACCGCAAGTGCACCGCCCACGTCGTCCACCGCCTCGACCGCGACACCAGCGGCCTGATGGTCTACGCCAAGACGATGGAGGCCGAGCGCATACTCGAAGAGCATTGGCACGAAATCGTCACCGACCGCCGCTACGTCGCCCTCGTAAGCGGGCGCATGGAGCGGCAGAAAGGCTCCGTCGAAAGCTGGCTCAAGGAGAACAAGGCTTTCTTCACCTACTCCTCCCACGTGCCCGACGACGGCAAGTACGCCCTGACGCACTACCGCGTGCTACAGGCGGACAACCGCCACACCCTCGTCGAACTGCAACTGGAGACCGGGCGCAAGAACCAGATACGCGTCCACATGCAGGACCTCGGCCACCCCGTCTGCGGCGACCCCAAGTACGGCGGCCACGACGACAACCCCTGCCGCCGCCTCTGCCTCCACGCTTTCCGCCTCTTCCTGCGCCACCCCGTCACCGGCGAACCCCTCCGCTTCGAAACCCCCATCCCCAAAGCCTTTCGCGAGGTGATGCAGAATACATCCGCCACGCGATGAACCTTGATGCCAAAAAGCGAGAAGCCACCACCGATATGCTCAACGTACTCCTTGTAACCGCCTTGCAGGCCGAGCAAATTAGTCTGCCAAAATCTTTGTTCCGCACAAGCACGCTCATCACCGGCGTGGGAAAGGTGCCAGCCACCTACAGTCTGGCGCGCGTACTCAACGTGATGCGCCCGCAGCTGGTGCTCAACGTGGGTAGCGCAGGCACCGTGCGCTACGAGCCGGGCGACGTGCTTGTTTGCCGCGACTTCGTAGACCGCAACTTGCTGGGTCTGGAAATAGAGAGCGTACCCGCGCACATAGAAAGCACCGTGCCCGACCTCTTTGAGCTGCCGCCCTCCGTGGTAAAGGGTGTTGAAGATCGTGAAGTCTGCCCCGTATGCGCCACAGGCGACAGTTTCGTGACCAAAGAGGAGGAAGCGTGCGGCGACGTGGTCGACATGGAAGCCTTCGCGATGGCCTACGTATGCCAGCAGGCTGGGATAGACTTCCTCAGCGTGAAGTGCGTCACCGACGTGGTGGGGCGCAACAGCATCGGACTTTGGGAAGAACGCCTGGCCGAGGCGCGGCACACGCTTCACGAATATTTTGAACGCTACGGCCACGTGCTCGCGGCCAACTACGGCGACTGAACCGCCTACATCCACACCGCAATGCCTCCCCTCCCCTCGCGCCATACCTTGCGCGGCTACGCCGTTTGGGCAGCCGTGTTGTTGGCCGTGGCTGTGGCGGGCATAGCATTGCATCTACACGTCTCCCCCCATCGCGACGCACCCCTCGCTCCCAGCGAAACCGCGTCGCTCGACAGTTTCCGGCAGGCCGTAGCAGCCGACAGCGCGGCGCGGCAGGCAGCGTGGGAACAGCGCTATCCGCAACACCCCACGCGGAAATACGGAAGCGGGCATCGCATAGCCGAGTCCTTTCCCTTTGATCCGAACAAGGCCGACAGCGCCACCTTTTTGCGGCTCGGCCTCGCACCGTGGCAGGCACACAATGCACTGCAATACCGACGTAAGGGCGGGAAATGGCGCAGCGCGGAGCACTTCAGCCATCTCTATGGTCTCAGCGAGGCCGACTACAAGCGTCTCGCCCCCTATGTGCGCATAGACACAACAGCCCTCACGGCAGGGCGGCACACCCACCGTGCCCTTACGGATGCCGCGCAGACCGAACGCCGCTACCCCGAAAAACTTACTCCCGGAAGCGCCCCGCTTGACCTCAACGAAGCCGACACCACCGACTTGCAGCGCATTCCCGGAATAGGTTCGTACCGCGCGCGGCTCATCGTGCGCTATCGCGAGCAACTCGGTGGCTTCGTCAGCACGTCGCAACTGGCCGAAATCCAAGGTTTGCCCGAAGACATTGCGCAGTGGGTCGCCGTAGACCCGCAGGCCTCCCCAACCCGCTTGAACGTGAACCGCGCCACGTTCCAACAATTGGTACGCCACCCATACCTAAGCTACGAACAGGTACGCGAAATAGCCAACTACCGCCGCCGCTACGGTGATCTGCGTGCTTGGGACGACTTGCGGCTCTCCCCGTACTTCACTACGGCTGACTTCCAGCGGCTTTCACCCTACTTCGACTTCTGAAAGAAACACCCATAAAGCCTAACGCACCCCCTGGACTCCTACAAGTAATCCAGGGGGTGCGCTCTTTTTCTTGCTACAAATGTCAGAGAAGTTCCTCAAGCAGCCTGCGGGCACAAGGGACTATTCAAAGAATCCACCGCGCTCGGCGGCCACAACAGCACTGGCCACTTCGGCCACCTTGGTGGTGTCGCGCAGCACTTCGACGGGCACGGTGTGGCGGGCGCAGGCGTAGAACGGCTCGCGTTCGGCCAGCTGGGCAGCGACGTAAGCGGCCAATTCATCGGGCGTTTTGCCTTCGAGCAGCGGGCGGCGGCCTTTGGCCAGTTTTAAGTGGGCCAGAATGGTTTCGGGCGTGGCTTTAAGATAGACCGTTTCGGCCACGGCATTCATGTAATCCGCATTATCAAAAAAACAAGGGGTGCCACCGCCACACGAGATGACCACATCCTCGAACTCGGCGACCTCGTGGAGCATACGACGCTCCATGTCGCGGAAACGCTCCTCGCCGTCGTCGGCAAAGATTTGGGGAATGCGCTTGTGGAAACGCTCCTCAATGTACCAATCGAGGTCGTAGAACCTGCGCCCCGTGCGCCGCGCCACCTCGCGTCCGATGGTGGTCTTGCCCACGCACATGTAGCCGATAAGTATCAGGGCTTTCATCTTCTTTTAGCGCTTACTTCTTCCCTTTCTTCTTGCCCTGCTCCTCCATAATCTTGCAGCAGTCCGCATAGGTGAGGGTGGCGGCCTTCTCATGGAGGGCTTTGGGAATGCGGAAGTTTTCACCGTCGCGCGTGAGGTAAGGTCCCCAGCGCCCCTTTAGGATTTCGAGCGCGGGGTCTTCGTCGAAGCGCTTGATGTGTTTCTCGCGCTCGGCCTGCCGCTTGCCTTCGATGAGGCCAACGGCCTCGTCGAGGGTGAGGGCGAAGAGGTCGGTGCCTTTGGGTACGGAGGCGAAGAGGCTGCCGTGCTTGACGTAAGGGCCGAAGCGCCCCTCGGAGACCGTCACCTCCTTGCCCTCGTACTCACCCAGCGTGCGCGGCAAGCGGAAAAGGTCGAGCGCCTCTTCGAGCGTGATGGTCTGTAAGCTCTGCGTGCGCTTCATCGTGGCGAAACGGGGTTTAGCACCATCCTCGGTGCTTCCAACCTGCACCATCGGGCCGTAACGCCCAATGCGCACACTGACAGGAAGGCCGCTCTGTGGGTCAATGCCAAGCTGGCGCTCGCCCACATGACGTTCGGTGCGCTCGTGAAGCGTTTGCTCCACCTGCGGCTCGAAGTCGGTGTAGAAGCGGCGCATCATGTCCGTCCAGTCGGCCTTGCCATCGGCTACGGCGTCAAATTCCTTTTCGACGTCGGCGGTGAAGTTGTAGTCCAGGATGGCGGGGAAGTGCTCCAGCAGGAAGTCGTTTACCACCAGGCCAAGGTCGGTGGGCACCAGGCGCCCGCGCTCGCTGCCCACACTTTCCTCTTTTGTGGCGGCTTTTAGCTGGCCTTTCTCTGTAAGCGTGAGGGTGCGGCACTGACGCTTCTCGCCCTCTTTTTCACCGCGCGCCACATATTCGCGCTGCTGAATAGTGGAAATGGTCGGAGCATAGGTGGAAGGACGACCGATGCCCAGTTCTTCGAGTTTGCGCACCAAGGCTGCCTCATTGTAGCGCGCGGGCGGCAAGGAATAGCGCTCGGTGGCGGTGACGCTCTGGCGAATCAGCACCTCGCCAGCCTCGGTGGGCGGCAGCAGCGTGCCGTAAGCGGTGGTAGCAATATCGTCGGCGGAAGCGTTTTCGTCGGGAGCCGCAGTGTCATGGTACACACTGAGGAAACCGTCGAACTTGATGACTTCGCCCTGTGCGGCAAACGTACCCTGTGCACCTGCCACGTCGATGTTCACGACGGTGCGCTCCAGCTCGGCGTCGGCCATCTGGCAGGCGAGGGTGCGCTTGCGGATGAGGTCGTAGAGGCGGCGCTCCTGCGCATTGGCACCAGCACTTTCGCGATCGATGTAAGTGGGGCGGATGGCTTCGTGCGCCTCCTGCGCGCCCTTGGCTCCCGTGCGATAACGGCGCGCCTTGTGATACTGCTTGCCGAGGGTTTCCTCAATGAGTTTCTTAGCCGTGCCGAGCGCCAGAGTCGAGAGATTAGTGCTGTCGGTACGCATGTAGGTGATGTGTCCGGCCTCATAGAGTGACTGCGCCAGGCGCATCGTGGTGGAGACGGGCAGACCGAGACGGCGGGCGGCCTCCTGCTGTAGCGTGCTGGTGGTAAAAGGCGGCGCGGGCGAGCGTTTAACAGGTTTCTTCTGCACGTCGCTCACCGTGAACGTGGCATCCTTGCAGTGCATAAGGAATGCCTCGGCCTCCTTCTGCGTCTTGAAGCGGCGGGAATAGGTGGCCGTGAGCGGCTGGCCCGATGGGGTGAGGAAAGTGGCAGTAACGCGGAAGGCCGCTTCGCTCTTGAATGCTTCGATTTCGCGCTCGCGCTCTACGACGAGGCGCACAGCAACGCTCTGCACACGCCCAGCGGAGAGGCCGCGACGCACCTTGCGCCACAGCACCGGCGAAAGTTTGAAACCCACAAGGCGGTCAAGCACACGCCGAGCCTGCTGCGCGTCGACCAATGCGAGGTTGATGGTACGCGGGTGCTCGATGGCGTACTCGATGGCGGGCTTGGTGATTTCGTGGAAGACGATGCGGTTTTGCGCCGTCTCGTCGAGCTTCAGTACCTCGGCCAGGTGCCACGAGATGGCCTCTCCCTCGCGGTCTTCATCGGAGGCGAGCCACACCTTGTCGGCTTTCTTGGCCTCCGTGCGAAGGGCACGAACGGTGGCCTGCTTGTCTTCGGGTATCTCATATTGCGGCTGGAACGTGTCGAGGTCCACGCCGAAGTTCTTTTTCTTGAGGTCGCGTATGTGCCCCTTTGAGGAGAGTACCTTGAAGTCCTTGCCGAGAAAGCGCTCAATGGTTTTGGCCTTGGCTGGCGACTCCACGATGACGAGGTTTTTGGGCATAGCTGTATCTATATATATAATACGGAGTGTTTTCGGGGTGCAAAAGTAATCACGAAACGCGCGTCGGCGGTGTTTTGCGCTGACTTTTTGCACCGTATAGGGGTCAAAGGGTGGCAGAGTGTGTAACTTTGCAGCGCAAAATGAGACACAAAAGGCCGTCGGACGATGGCCAGAAATAGCAGGAATATCCCGATGGGAAACTTCAACCTCCACAGCGACTACCGGCCCACGGGCGACCAGCCCGAGGCCATACGCCAGCTCACCGAGGGCGTGCTCTCGGGCTGCCCGGCGCAGACCCTGCTCGGCGTGACGGGCAGCGGCAAGACGTTCACCATTGCCAACGTCATCGCAAACGCGGGCAAGCCCACACTCGTCCTTTCGCACAACAAGACGCTCGCCGCACAGCTATACGGCGAGTTCAAGCAGTTCTTCCCCGAGAACGCCGTGGAGTACTACGTCTCCTACTACGACTACTACCAGCCCGAGGCCTACATCGCCAGCACCGACACCTACATCGAGAAAGACCTGGCCATCAACGAGGAGATTGACCGCCTGCGCCTGCGCGCCACGTCGGCCCTGTTGTCAGGACGCAAGGACGTGGTGGTGGTCAGCAGCGTGTCGTGCATCTACGGCATGGGCAACCCCGGCGCGTTCTACGAGAACCTCATCGAGCTGCAGCAGGGGCGCACGCTGGCGCAGAGCATGTTGCTCAACAAACTTGTGGCCTGCCTCTACACGCGCAACGACGTGGCGCCCAAGGGCGGGTGCTTCCGCGTCAAGGGCGACACCGTCGAGGTGTTCCCGCCCTACGCCGAAAACATGGTGCGCGTCACCTTCTGGGGCGACGAGGTGGAGAGCATCGAGGAGGCGGACATAGACAGCGGCGTGCGCACCGGGCGTTTCGCCGAATACAAAATCTATCCCGCCAACCTCTTCCTCACCAGCAAGGAGATGCAGGAGGCCGCCATCGTCAAGATACAGGACGACCTCGCCGTGCGCCTCGACGAACTGGAGGCCGCCGGCAAGACGCTCGAAGCCCAAAGGCTCAAGGAGCGCGTGGAGTACGACGTCGAGATGATACGCGAACTGGGCCACTGCGCCGGCATCGAGAACTACTCGCGCTACTTCGACGGGCGCGCGCCCGGCACCCGGCCCTACTGCCTGCTGGACTTCTTCCCCCGCGACTTCCTCATCGTCATCGACGAGAGCCACGTCAGCGTGCCGCAGATACAGGCCATGTACGGCGGCGACCGCAGCCGCAAGACGGCCCTCGTGGACTACGGTTTCCGCCTGCCCGCCGCCCTCGACAACCGCCCGCTGACGTTCGACGAGTTCCGCGAGATGGCGCGCCAGGTCATCTACGTCAGCGCCACGCCCGCCGACTACGAACTCGCCGAGAGCGGCGGCGTGGTGGTCGAACAGGTGATACGCCCCACGGGCCTGCTCGACCCCTACATCGACGTGCGCGACAGCGACTTCCCCGTGGACGACCTCGTGGAGGAGATACAGCGCGAGCGCGAGCGCGGCCACCGCACGCTCGTCACCACCCTGACCAAGCGCATGGCCGAGGAGATGAGCGAGTACCTGCTGAACCTCGGCGTGCCCACGGCCTACATCCACAGCGACGTCGACACGCTGGAGCGCGTGCAGATTATGGAAGACCTGCGGCGCGGCGCCTACGACGTGCTGGTGGGCGTCAACCTGCTGCGCGAGGGGCTCGACCTGCCCGAGGTGGCACTCGTGGCCATCCTCGACGCCGACAAGGAGGGTTTCCTGCGCTCGCACCGCAGCCTGACGCAGACCGCCGGGCGCGCCGCCCGCAACGTCGAGGGCCGCGTCATCATGTACGCCAAGACCGTCACGCAGTCCATGCAGCAGACCATCGACGAGACCAACCGCCGCCGCGAAAAACAGCGCGCCTACAACGAGGCCCACGGCATCACGCCGCGCCAGATTGTGCGCGCCGTGGGCAACGGCGGCCTCACCTCCGCCTCCGCGCGCCACGCCGAGCGGAAGTCGCAGTACGCCCTGGCCGCCGAACCCTCCGCCGTGGCCTCCGAGCAGATGGCCGCGTACCTCAGCGGCGGCACTGTCGAGGAGCGCATAGCCCGCATCGAGCGCGACATGCGCGCCGCAGCCAAGGCCCTCGATTTCGTCACCGCAGCCCAACTCCGCGACCTGATGCTCGAACTCAAGCGGCAGCAGGAAGAGGGCGGGCGTTGAACATAGCCCCGTTAGGGGCGGCATAGGATAGGCGGGGGCTTACACCCCCGCCTATCCTATGCCGTCGCTACGCGACTAAAATAAACCTCAAAACCATCTTATGACCGATTTGGCTTTATATTCTGTCATATAAGTTCCTTCCGGCACCCGTGTCAGACCTTCATCGTTCCCCCAGTAGCGGCAAACGGCGGAACTACCACTTGCTCTTTCCCGGCGTGCGATACTCCTTGCGCCGCTGGAAGTTCACGCCGACGTAGACGTTGAAGTAGGTCAGGGCGTTGGTCACACCGAACTTGCCACTGCGGTAATTGTAGAGATAGTTCACCACACTGGCACCAGCGAAGAGGCGCCCCGTGTTCCACACGACGGCGGCGCGGTTCACGAAGTCAATGTTGAGGTTCTTGACGTTGGTCCACACGCGGTGGCGGTCAAGCTCAAAGCGTTCGCCCTTTTGCAGGCGGTAGCCAAGCGACGGCATCACGGAGGCGGAGACAAGCACATTGCGCAGAGGCACCCAGTTGTAGGCGTAGCCGAAACTGACGCTGTAGTTGCGATTGTCGAAACTGATGCCCTTGAAACCCTCAAAAAGGCGGTCGTCCTCAGTAAGGAGGTCGGGCAAGGTGGTGTAGTCGAAGGCGCAGCGTGTCTGGTCGTAGCGCAGGCCGAGCAGAAAGGAACCCGCGCTGCGCCGCTGCACAGTGCTTTGGCTATAGGCCGCAGGATAGGAGAAACGGCGGTGGTTGAACACGTAGTAAAGGTTGAGCGAAAGGTTGTAGGTGCTCATCCCGCTCACGTCGGCATCCTTCACCTGCCAGCTGTGAACGCCCTCAAACCCACGCACAGACGTGATGGAGAAGTTGCTCTTGTTCTTCACATAGACCATGTCCACGCCGAGGCGGGCGCTGTAGAGCGACACGTTGAACTGAACGGCCTGCCCTGCCCGCTGCGGGCGCGACACGTCGAACGTGTAGCCCAGGAACAGCCAGCGCCAGCCGAAGTACGGCCCCACGCGGAAAGTGGCTGCGGGCGACAGGGAGATGCGCTGCACGTCGCCGTTGTCGTTTTGCGCGCGGAGGTTGTAGGACTGGTAGAAGTTCGTGTTCTGCAACATCGCGGCGTAGTTGAAGTAGTTCGGCTCGATATAGGCGGGGTCGGTGGCGTCGAACGTCTCGATGAGGCGGGCGAAGAAACCCTTGCGCTTGAGGGCGGAAGCAACGGTGTCGGCGGCAAGGGTGTCGGCGGCAAGGGTGTCGGCAGCAAGGGTGTCGGCAGCAAGGGGCATGAGGGTGTCGGCGACGGTAGGTTGTAGGGTGTCGGGCTGCGCCACGTCAGTCCCCTGCCCCGCCAGGGCGACGGAGCAGAACAGGAGCAACAGGGTCAGGCGCAGTTTCATCAGTGCTTGCAAGGGATTTTCATCGGCCTTCAGTCGTGCCGCAAGGATTAAACCTCATTAAACCTCTTAAACCTCATTAAACCTCTTTCTCACAGTTTGCCAAGTATGCGGTCCATCACCCAGTTGGCCGACGTGGCGCTCACGCTGTCGCAGGTGCAGATAGCGCGGCCCTGCAAGTGGCGCACCACCTGCTCGATGAGCGGCAGCTGGACGTATTGCGGGTTCTCGGGGCGGAACTCCTGACGCCCGTCAGCGTTGTGGAGTACAATGGGGTGGTAGTTGAAGACGCTGAAATGCAGGCTGCCGCTTTCGCCGGTGAGTTGTATGCAGTCCTCCTTAGCACTCTCGTGGCCCACGAAGCACCACGTGCCGCTGCCGGGCAGTCCGCACTGGAAGCGGAAACAGCCCGCCACGGTGTCCTCGCTGTCGTAGAGGCCGCGCCGGTTGGCAGTGAAGCCCTCGGCCTCGGTGATGGGGCCGAGCATCTGTTGCAGGAGGTCAATCTGATGGGGCGCGAGGTCATAGAAATAGCCGCCGCCCGCGATGTCGGGCAGCACGCGCCAGGGCAGGTTGGTTCGGTTGTAGTCGAGGTCGCGCGGCGGCACGCTGAAGCGTATCTGAACACCCATCACGCGCCCGATGGCCCCGGCGTCGAGCAACGCCTTCACCTTTTGGAAGTAGGGCAGCTGGCGGCGGTAGTAGGCCACAAAGCACGGCACGCCGGTCTTCTCGGCGATGCGGTTCACGCGGCAGCAGTCCTCGTAGCTCGCGGCCAGCGGTTTCTCGACGTAGACGGGCTTTTCGCTCTTCATGGCCATGATGGCGTAGGTGGCGTGCGTGCTGGGCGGCGTGGCGATGTAGACGGCGTTCACGTCGGGGTCGTCGATGAGCAGTTGGGCGTCGTCGTAGTAGCGCGGGATGTTGTGGCGCTCGGCGTAGGAGCGCGCCTTGTCCTTGTTGCGGCTCATCACGGCGACGATTTCCGAGCCTTCGACGAGGTTGAAGGCCGGGCCGCTCTTGCGCTCCGTCACTTCGCCGCAGCCGATGAAGCCCCAGCGGACGTTGGAAAGTAGGGTGGGCATGAAGACTATAGAGACTTTAGAGACAATAGAGATTTTAGAGGCTCTCGGCAATCCCTTGTTCGCGGTGCTCAAGCTCGACGCGCACGGGGTAGCGGGCGGCGAGGTGGCGGGCTGTGCGCTCGGCGCAGTAGACGCTGCGGTGCTGGCCGCCCGTGCAGCCGAAGCACACTTGCAGGTGGGTGAAGCCGCGCTCCAGGAAACGCTCCACGTGGTGTTCCACAAGCGGCAGTACATGGGCGAGGAACGCCGTGATTTCGCCGTCGTCCTCCAGGAACTTGATGACCGCCGCGTCGCGCCCCGTCTGGTGCTTATACTCCTCGTAGCGTCCGGGGTTGTGCGTGCTGCGGCAGTCGAAGACGTAGCCCCCGCCGTTGCCGCTGGGGTCTTGGGGTATTCCGCGCTTGAAACTGAAACTCACCACGCGGACGGTGAGCGTCGCTGTTGTGTTGTCCATTGCGTTCAGTCGGCCTTGCACAGTCGGCGCAAGGTGGTTTCGAGATAGGGATAAGGGCGGCAGACACCCGCGTCGAGCAACTTGCCAAGGTTGGCCAGTGCGGCGGGGATGCTGTCGAGAAAATACTGCTTGCGCTCCACGATGCCGCGCAGGCCGTAGGCGCCGAGCACTTGCAACGTGCGCAGCAACACGAAGCCTTGCAGCCGCTCGCGAAAAGCGTCTTTCGACACGGGCTGTATCGCGGCAAGTTCGTCAAGATACGCCTCCACAAGACGCGCGCGCAGGTCGTCGGGATAGCGCGCCGAAGCCTGCCAGAGGAACGAGGCCACGTCGTATTCCAGCGGGCCGAGCCGCCCGCCCTGAAAGTCGATGAAGCGCGGCGTGTCGTCCGGTGCGAGCATCACGTTGCGCGCCTGGAAGTCGCGGTAGAGGAACGTGGCGGCGGGCGTGCCGCAAAGGTCAGCGGCCAAACGCAGCATATCGTCCTCCAGCCGCACCTCGTCCACGGGGATGTCCTGCGTGCGCAGGAACATGTACTTGAAGTAGTTGAGGTCGAACATCGCCGCGCGGGCGTCCATGCGGCGCGGGCTAAGCAGTTGCGTCTCGCCGATGCCCTGCGCGCCCTCGGTCTGCAAGTGGGCCAGTGCGCGCAGCGTGCGCTCCAAGAGCCGCTCCTCCCCCACTCCGTATATATATACGCGCGCGCGTGCCGGAGCCAGCGCGTCGTAGAGCGAGCGCGCGCCAAGGTCTTCCTGCAAATAGCGCAGGCCGTCGTCGCTCACAGCGTAGACCTCCGGCACGGCGATGCCGCGCGCACGGAAGTGGCGCGAAAGGTAGACGAAAGCGCGGTTCTCCTCCACCGACGTACCCACCACACCGACGCAGCCCACCGCACCTTCGAGGCGGAAATAGCGGCGGTTGCTGCCCGCCCCGGCCATCGGTGTGACGGACGTGGGCGGCGCGGCGAAGCGTTCACGATAGAGCGAAGCGAGGGTTTCCATTATTAACTGTGGATTTGCCCGCAAAAATACGCTTTTCCTACGATTTGCGCGCCCTGCCGCCCCGCAAGCACCCCGCAAAGGCGCATATTTTGACAGAAAAAGCACCGTCCGCAAACCCTGCCGCCCCGTCTCGCCATTCGCCCAACAGCCACAAGGCAACATCAGCCACGCAAATCCTCTTTATTCCCCAATAAATCCAAACCCTTCGCCACGCCTCCCCCAATAAGCTCCTATAGAAGCCTACTTCGTTCTTGATAATTCCCACACAAATCTCACCCCTCCACACACAAATCTCAACCGCTCCCACACAATTCTGCAAATATAGCCTAAGTTTCTACAAACTAAGCCTTAATTTACACAAACTAAGCCTAAGTTTCGCCAAATTAAGCCTTAATTTGCAGATTTGTGTGGGAACAATTTGGAATTGTGTGGTATCTGTTGAAAATTGTGTGGGAACAGGCACGAATATTCGTGCAACTAACAACACCGGCGGGGTTGAAGATATTAGGCCAGGGCAGCGCCCCGGTTATGCGGCCATACTAAAACCAACCCCAGCGGGGTTGCACAAAATGAATGTAGTAAGTCTTTGTGCAACCCCGCTGGGGTTGGAGATTTGATTGCACCCGAACCGGGGCGCTGCCCCGGCCTAACTTCTATTACCCCCGCTGGGGGGAAGACACACAATGCCACTCCTTCTGTTCTTCTACAACAAACACCCATATACCTCCAACGCACAAAAAAGCCGCCCCGAAACGGGGCGGCTTTTTTGTGCGTTGTGTGGCAGAATGATGAGAGTGCGCTTTCGTACAGCAATCAAGTCTTACCCGGTGTGTGCGATATGCCGCAACCTAAACTCCGTTTACAGAAAAGCGCTTGCCGTAACAAGCGCTTCCACCGGGCGTGGTTGCCTATCACGCCTTGCTTAGTTCCTCATAGCAATGGCGGCATAGGGGTTCGTATTCCTGCGTTTCGCCGAGCATCACGCGGCGGTCATCGTCCACGATTCGGTGGGAAATATAGGCCAAGTCGCCGCAGCGCACACAGATAGCATGTACCTTGGTCACGTCCTCGGCAATGGCACAAAGGGCGGGCATGGGGCCGAAAGGCACTCCCTTGAAGTCCATGTCGAGGCCGGCAATGATGACGCGTTTTCCCCGGCATGCCAGTTCACGACACACGTCCACCAGTCCGTCGTCGAAGAACTGCGCCTCGTCGATTCCCACCACGTCGGCCTCATCTGTCATCAGCAGCAATGATGCCGAACTTTCGATGGGCGTAGAGGCGACGGCGTTGCTGTCGTGCGACACCACGTCCTCTTCACTGTAGCGCGTGTCTACGGCGGGCTTGTAAATCTCCACGCGCTGCTTGGCTATGCGCGCGCGCTTCAGGCGACGTATCAGCTCCTCGGTCTTTCCCGAGAACATCGAGCCGCAAATCACTTCGATACGTCCGCGTGTGAAGAGTTCGCGTCCGTGGTTTTCTTCGTACTTTTCCATGGTTAGTAGTTATTGTGGTGCGCACTTGATGCACAAGACTGCTGCGCGGCAGTGCGGTTTCTGTTATGTTTATCTCAAATCGGGGGCGAAGGTACGAATAAAAGAGCGCACCCCCTACCCTAATCGTCTCCCTTTTCTCGCAACCACCCGCCCCGCTTCATTATAGGAGGCTTGCAGCCAGTGCCTCGGCGCAACGCTCGCCGTCGATGGCAGCGGAGACAATGCCGCCTGCATAGCCCGCTCCTTCGCCACAAGGATAAAGCCCGCATACAGCTATACTCTGCAAACTGTCGGCATGGCGCAGCAGACGCACGGGCGACGAGGTGCGCGTCTCGGCGGCCACGACAAGTGCCTCGGCGGTGAGGAAGCCGTGACTGCGTTTGCCAAAGAGGCGGAACGCCCCTTGTAGACGCTGCGTGACAAAGGGCGGCAGCCAGAAGTGGAGCGGCGAAGCCACCACGCCCGGTGCGTAGCTGCATTCGGGCAATGTGGCACCGAGCCGACTGTTCACAAAGTCCGTCATGCGCTGTGCGGGTGCGGTCTGTGTGCGCCCGCCCTGCATCCAGGCCATGCGCTCTGCGGCTTCTTGCAGTTTCAACATGCGCAAGGGGTCATCGGGCGTGGGAGCGTCCATGTCGCACGCTTGGAAGAAGTCGGAAAAGGATGCCGTCACGTCTTCGGGGCGCAACTCCACCACCATGCCGCTGTTGCTCCAGCGACCTGCGCGCGACGAGGGGCTCATGCCGTTCACTACGACCTGTTCCTGGGCTGTGGCGGCTGGCACGACAAAACCTCCAGGACACATGCAGAAGCTGTACACGCCGCGCCCGTCCTGCTGCGCCGTGAAACTGTATTCGGCGGCAGGCAGATAGCATCCGCGCCCTTCGGGATTGTGATACTGTATGCGGTCAATGAGTTCAGCGGGATGCTCCAAGCGCACGCCGACGGCAAGCCCCTTAGGCTCTACACCCAAATGGCGGGCGTGCAGATAGCGGTAAGTATCGCGCGCGCTGTGGCCAGTGGCCAGTATGACGGGGCCACGAAACTCCCGCCCGTCGCTTGTGACTGCGCCGACAACTTCCGCGCAATCGTCAGTGAAGAGCAACTCGTCCACACGCGCCCCAAAATGTACCTCGCCGCCGCAAACTATAATTTGGTTGCGCATCCGCTCAATCACAGCGGGCAGGCGGTCGGTGCCGATGTGGGGATGAGCGTCGATGAGGATGTCGGTGTCGGCACCGTGCTGGCAGAAGACGCGCAGCACTTTGTCCACATTGCCGCGTTTCTTGCTCCGCGTGAAAAGTTTGCCGTCGCTGAACGCCCCGGCTCCGCCTTCGCCGAAAGAATAGTTGCTCTCGGCATCCACAAGGTGTTCACGCGATATGCGCGCCACGTCCTTGCGCCGTTCGTGTACGTCCTTTCCGCGTTCGAGCACCACGGGGCGCACGCCCAGCTCGATGAGACGCAAGGCCGCAAAGAGTCCTGCCGGACCCGCCCCGACGACAATGGCTTGCGGAGCGCGTTCCACGTTGGCATACTCCACCTGCTCGAATCGGGCTTGCGGCACTGGCTCGCCCACATAGGCCGTGAGCGTCAGGTTGATGTAAATGTTTCGCTGGCGGGCGTCTATGCTGCGACGTGTCACACGCACGCCGTCCACAGCGGCGGCCTTCACGCCAAGTTCGCCCGCCACGGCCTGGCGCAGCGCGCGCTCGTTGGCCGCTACGTGTGGCGGCAGACGGAGTTGGAGGGTATGTTGCATCCTTTATATATATAATACGGTATAGGCTTCTCCCGCAACGGGGAGTGTTCTGCCGGTTTGCCTTCCACTGCGTCCGCTATAGGGAAGGGGCTTTCAGCACACCGCGCGGCAACTGCATAGCGGCGCAGTGGATGCTGCCGTGCTGGAGGATGAGGGTGCGGGCGTCGATGCCCACGAGGCTGTACTTGGGGTAAAGGCGTGCGAGCTGGCGGCGGGCTTGTTCGTCGAGGGCAGGGTGGCCGTAGGTGGGAAAAAGCACGGCGTCGTTGAGGACGAGGTAGTTGGCGTAGGTGGCTGGCAGACGCTGGCCGTCGTCGTCGCGGCAGACGGGAGCCATAGGCAGCGGCACAAGGGTGTAGGGGCGTCCGTCGGGCTGCTTGAAGGTGCGCAGTTGCTGCTCCATCTGTCGGAGGTCGTCGTAGTGTTCGTCGGCGGGGTCGTCGCAGCGGACGTAGGCTATCACACCGCCGGGGCAGAGGCGCGCCAGGGTGTCGATGTGTCCGTCGGTGTCGTCGCCCGCGAGGTGTCCGTGGTCGAGCCACAGGACGCGCTCGGTGCCGAAAAGTGAGGCAAGGCGTTCCTCGATGGCTTGGCGTGTGCGCCCCTCGCCGCGCGTGGGGGTGAGGAGGCACTGCGAGGTGGTGAGGATGGTGCCTTGTCCGTCGCTCTCTATGCTGCCTCCCTCCAGCACGAAGTCGAGGGCGTCAATATAGTGCCCATGCAGCACACCTGCGTCGTAGAGGCGGCGCGTGAGGGCGTTGTCGCGCGCGGCGGGGAACTTGCCGCCCCAGCCGTTGAAGCAGCAGTCCACGAGTTCGGTACCGCCGGTGCCGTAGGCGGTGAGCACACCATGGTCGCGCGTCCAGGTGTCGTCGGTGGGGGCGGGAAAAAAAGTAATGTTGTCCACAACACGCTTGGGCAACCTGGCGCGCAGCGTGGCCTCAAGAACCTTGGCATCGGGGTGTACGACGAGAAGCGGCTCGCGGAGGGCTATCTCGTAGGCGAGGCGTGTGTAGGTCTCAGTTATTTGCGGGAGTACGTCGGCCCAGTCCGTACCTTCGTGCGGCCAGGTGAGCCACACGCCGCTCTGCGGTGCCCACTCGGCGGGCAAGGCGCGACGCAGGCGGCGCTCCTGCGGCAACCCGCCGTCGGCGAGCAGCGTCTCGAAATCGGCGTCATGCTTGGGCGGCTTGGGGGGAAAGGCGATGAGGGACACTCTTTCTTAGTGAAAAATTAAAAAGTAAAAGTTAAAAGTGGAGTTACTGTTTGCTGGAGAGTGGCCAGGGGGCGGCTGCACTACAGCTGCAAACACAACAACAGACGAGAAACTGGGAGGCTGGGCTTGTCACAGCATACTCAACTTTTACCTTTTACTTTTTAATTATTAACTAAACGAACTACAGCCTTGCGGGGAGGCGGCGGAGGTTGAGTTTCTTGTAGGGGAGGATGCAGGGCCGGGCGTAGCCGGGGATGGCGGGGCGGCGCTGCAGGTAGTTGATGAACGCCTGCGTGCTGGTGGGCATACCGGTGAAGCGGAGTTCCTGCGACTCGGGGAAGTACTCCTTGCGGTAGCCGTCGCCGCCGCCGGACTGGAATTCGTCGGCCACGACGAGGTAGGTGCGGTTCTTGCGCAGCACGGTGCGCGTGCCGTCGGCGTTGATGTAGGCCAGTTCGCGAACGTGGCCGGTCTTGGTAGTGTCAATCTCCAGCGAACTGGTCTGTAGCCATCCGTAGGTTTCGTTGTGTAGGCCGAACTCCACGATTTCCATTATCTGCTCGCCCTTGAGGCGGAACACGCGCAGCTGGTTGGCGAAAGGCAGCGCCTCGCCGACGTCGAGGATGCGTATCTGGCCCTCGGGGAATCCGCCACGTATGCTGCCGAAGTGGCTCATACCGATGACTGGCGTGGAGGCAGGCAGGTGGCCGGCGTCGCGCACAGCCTCGGCATAGGCTTCGCAGACCATATAGCCCATCTCGGTCTGGCAGTACTTGTCGGTGGTGCGGTCGTGGACGAGGTTGCGCGTGCAGTAGGTGACGTTCTCGCTGAGGCTGTGGCCTTCAATCTGCGTGTCGGCCAGGAGCGATTCAAGTTCCTTGAGATAGGCGCGCTGCTTGTCGCCAAGGGCGATGGCGGGGTTGACGTGGACTATCTCGGGCGTGGCGGAGAGCACCTTGCGGGTCTGCAAGTCAATCTCGAACTTGACGACGCTGATGTATTCGCCGTGCCACTTTCCCTGCACAACGGGATACTGGCTGGCGTTGATGCGCCCGCAAACGGGGTTATGGCTGTGGCCGGTGAGCAGGGCGTGGAAGTCGGGGTCGTTGAAAGCGGCGATGTTGGCGCTGTCGCGGTCGTCCCACACGGGGTGGCCGTCCTGCATTTTGGTGCCCACGTGAGTGAGCAGCATACGGATGTCGGCCTGCTGGACGGGCTGGTACTGCGGGGTGCGCTTCAAGGCCTCGATGACGCCGGTGTAGTTGCCGTCGAAGGTGAGGCCGGTGAGTTTGCTCTTGGACGTCTGATTGGGAGTGTTGCTGGTGAGCAGTCCGACGAAGCCAAGGGTAACGGTCTGGCCCGTGGGCAGCGTGACCACCTGCGTGGCGCAGGGCTGGGCGAAAGGCGCGAGGCGTCCCTGCTCGTCGAACACGTTGGCGCAGACGTAGGTGAGGTTCCACCCGGCGGGGCGGTACGCGCTCCACTTGTCGGCGAGTTTGGCCTGCCCGTCGTCGAACTCGTGGTTGCCCACCGCCGAGAGCGTCACGCCGATGCGGCTGAAGAAGTCCGGCACGAGGCGTCCGCCCGTGACGTTGTAGAAGTAGCTGCCGCCGAAGTTGTCGCCAGCGGCCACGGTGACACTGTTGGGATAGACGGTGCGCAGGCTGTCGAGCGTCTGCCACACGGCGGGCGCGCCGGGAATGTCCTTCCGTGCGTCGGGCAGGAATCCACCGTGGAAATCATTGAGGCTGAAAACGGCGACGGTGGCCGTCTGTGCAAGGGCGGTCGTGACGGTGAGCAGCAGGGTGGCCAGCGTCGCGCCGAAACGGAGTTTAGGTAATCGCGTGAACATAAAGTATAGTTGTTTCCGAGGCGCAAAGATAGTGATTAGAGGGGGCAAAAGCAACGCATTGCCCCGTTTTGTTTGCTTTTGACCAGCCTATTCACTATCTTTGCGCCACCGACCTGAACTATACCTTAATTTATATACCACCCATTATGCTTACAGCACAAGACCGCGCGCTGCTGGACCGTAAAGGCATCAGCGAAGCGCAACTCAGGGAGCAGCTCGAACGTTTTGCCAAGGGCTTCCCCTATCTCAAACTCAAAGGCGCTGCCGCCGTGGGGCAGGGCATTCTCCGTATCGAGGAGGCCGAACAGGACAAACTCCTCAAAGCCTGGGACGACTACCTCGCGCAGAATCCCACCGTCGTGAAGTTCGTGCCTGCAAGCGGTGCAGCCAGCCGCATGTTCAAGGATCTCTTCGCTTTTGTGGACGGCGACCACGACGAACCCGAAACAGCTTTCGAAAAACTCTTTTTCGGCAAACTTGGCACCGCTGCGTTCAAGGCCGATATCGACGCAGCCTGCACCAGGCTCTTTGGCAAAGACACCGACGCTCTGATGCGCGAAGGCCGTTACAAGGACGTGGCGCGCACCCTGCTCGGCAAGGAGGGGCTGAACTACGGCGCCCTGCCCAAAGGGCTGCTGAAGTTCCACCGCTACACCGACAGCGTGCGCACACCCGTCGAGGAACATCTTGTAGAGGCCGCGCTCTATGCCTGCGGCGGCGACGGCAAAGCGCAAGTCCACTTCACCGTGTCGCCAGAGCACCGCGCGCTGTTCGAAGCCCTCGTGAGCGAGGTCACACCCGTCTACGAAAAAGTTTTCGGCGTGAAATATCACGTCACATTCAGCGAACAAAGCCCCGCCACCGACACCGTAGCGGCCAACGCCGACAACACGCCGTTCCGCAACGCCGACGGCTCGCTGCTGTTCCGTCCCGGCGGACACGGTGCCCTCATCGTCAACCTCAACCGCATCATGGCCGACGTGGTGTTCGTGAAAAACATCGACAACGTCGTGCCCGACCGCCTCAAGGACGACACCGTGCGCTACAAAAAGCTCCTGGCCGGACTGCTCGTCACCCTCCAGGAACGCACCTTCGCCTACATGCGCCGCCTCGACCAAGGCGCCACGCGCACAGAGCTGCTGGAAATGCTCCGATTCCTTGAAGACGAACTCTGCTGCCACAGTGACAAGGCCGAAAGCCTCGACGACAAAGCCCTGGCGCGCTACCTCCGCACCAAGTTCAACCGCCCCATGCGCATCGCCGCGATGGTGAAAAACGTAGGCGAGCCAGGCGGCGGCCCCTTCCTTGCGTACAACAGCGACGGCACCGTGAGCTGTCAGATACTCGAAAGTTCACAAATCGATATGGCCGACCCGAAGAAGAAAGCCCTTTTCGAAAAAGGCACACACTTCAACCCGGTCGACTTGGTTTGCGGCCTGCGCAACTATCGCGGCACAATTTACGACCTGCCTTGCTACGTGGACGAGCAGACAGGCTTCATCTCCCACAAAAGCAAGGACGGACGCGAACTTAAAGCCCTCGAGCTGCCCGGTCTGTGGAACGGTGCAATGTCGGATTGGAACACTGTCTTCGTGGAAGTGCCCCTCTCGACGTTCAACCCCGTAAAGACCGTGAACGACCTCTACCGCGAACAGCACCAATAAGCCTGCGCATACACGCTCCACAGCATCCCCACCACCTTCAGTCCGCACCGGCGACCGCCCGGCGCGGACTTTTTCGTGCGCCGAAGCCCGGAAATTCATCACCGATAGGCCAAGAATCCTGACCAGCACGCACAAAATCCCGCCCGCAGGGGAGTAATTTTGCAAATTAAGGCTTAATTTGGCGAAACTAAGCCTAAGTTTGGCGAAATTAAGGCTTAATTTGTACAAACTAAGGCTTAATTTGCAGATTTAACCCACGATAAGAACTTTTTCAAGCGTCAGCGGCGCTTTTTGAGCCGCAGCAGTGACTTTTGCAAACGCCACTAAGGATATAGCACATCGCTTGCGGAGCACGCTTCCAGCGTGCGCCTGGAGCGATGCGGCGGGACGGCGAGAGAAAACGGACGCCTTTGCGTCCCCCAGAAGCGCAGCGGCACTCCATAACCCCTCACAAAGCAGACGAAAACCGCTAAAAAATGCAAGCGGAAAGGAATTTGCGCCCACAAATATGCGTCGCCAAGGGCAAAAACACCGTTGCACCGTGGCCGAAAGCGCGGATTGTCTTAACTTTGCCGCTTGAAATGAAGCGCGCACTGCTCACCATATTCTTCACCTGCGCCGCCCTCGCCGCGATGGCCGGGGGAAACGCGTTTGTGCTCTGCATAGACCCGGGGCACGGCGGCCACGACGCGGGCGCCGTGGGGCTGAAGGGCAAGGAAAAGGACATCAACCTCACTGTCGCATTGGCGTTCGGCAAGATGGTGGAGCAGCGCTGCAAGGACGTCAAGGTGGTCTACACGCGCAAGACCGACGTCTACATCACCCTGCAAGGGCGTGCCGACATCGCCAACGCGGCGCGCGCCGACCTTTTCATCAGCGTCCACACCAACAGCGTAGAAGCCGGTTCTCCCCTCGCCTACGGCTGCGAGACCTACTGCCTGGGCCAGCGAAGCCTGGGCACGAACTACAGCGTGGTGCAGACGCAGGGCCGCGTCGTGGCCGTGCAGGGCGGCAAGCAGCGGCAGGAAACCTACGACCCCTCGCGCGCCGAGAGCCTCGTGGCCTTCGACCTGCTGCACGCCGCCGGGATGGAACAGGGCGCGCTGCTGGCGCAGTGCATACAGCGACAGTACACCCGCGCGGGCCGTCCCGACAAAGGCGTGAAGGCGGGCGAGTGGCTGGTGCTGCGGCGCACCGTGATGCCCGCCGTGCTGACCGAACTAGGTTTTATCAGCACGCCCGCCGAGGAGGACTACCTGCTGAGCGAGGCGGGCGCGGCCACACTGGCGCGCTGCCTCTACAACGGCTTCGTGGAATACCGCAACGCCATCGACCACCAGCGCCGCAAACTCGTCGACCTCAACCCCGCCCCGTCGCCCCGTCCGCAGGCGGGTGTCACCGGCGGCGGCACGCAGGCGCAGCAGAGCGTCGTGCAGCAGCCCCAGCAGCCCGCACAACAGCAAAAACATCAGCAACAACAGCAACAGCAAGCGCATCCCCAGCGTCCCGCACGCCAGCAACAGCAACAGCAACAACAGCCGCAGCGCCCCGCACGCCAGCAGCACCAGCAACAACAACAGCACCAACAGCCCCAGCGCCCCGCACGCCAACAGCAGCAACAGCAACAGCAATCCGCCCAGGCCAAACCCAAGGTGTGCTTCAAGGTGCAGCTCCTTTCCAGCGCCAAGCCGCTCAAGGCCGACGACCCGCAGTTCAAGGGCGTCAAGCCCGTGGAGGAATACCGCGAGGGCAACGCCTACAAGTACACCACGGACACGTTCGAGAACGTGGCCGACGCGCGCAAGCTCAAAGGCGAACTGGCCGAAAAGTTCCCCGGCGCTTTCGTCGTGGCTTTCATTGACGGCAAGCGCGTCAGCGTGCAGGAAGCCATCGAGGCGCAGAAAGCCACGACGCGCTAAGCCTCCCCCCCCACCATATAGTCAAGCCAAACCACCGAAACCCCACCTATGAAGTTCCTGACCAAAGAAGTGAAAATCGCGCTGACGGCCATCGTCGCCGTCGTGCTGCTGTTCTTCACCATAAACTTCCTCAAAGGCGTGAACGTGTTCAAGTCGAGCAACACGTACTACGTCCAGTTCACCGACATAGCCGGGCTGGCCGTCTCGAACGCGGTCTACGCCAACGGCTACCCCGTGGGCATCGTGCGCGACATCGAGTACGACTACACGCGCACGGACAAGGTGGTAGTGGCCGTGGAACTCGACAAGAACATGAACATCCCGCGCGGCACGCGCGCCGAACTGGAGACCGGCCTGATGGGCGGCGTGACGATGAGCCTCGTGCTGGGCCAGAACCCGGCGGACGTCATCGCGCGCGGCGACACCATACTGGGCGGGATGCACCTCGGCACGATGGCCAAGGTGGAGGAGATGCTCCCCGCCGTGGCCGGGATGCTGCCCAAACTCGACTCCATATTATATAACATCAACACGCTCACCGCCTCGCCCGCCCTGGCGCAGACGCTGGGGAACGCCGCCGAGGCGTCGGCCAACCTCAACCGCCTCGTCGTGGGCCTCAACGAGACGCTCAGCAGTTCGCTGCCGCCCTTCCTCGCCTCGCTGCAGCAGACGGGGCAGAACGTGCAGACGCTCTCGGCCTCGCTGGCCGGCAACGTGGGCAGCCTCGACGTCACCACCACGCTCGACCAACTCAACGGCACGCTGGGCGACGCACGCACCCTCATCGGCGGGCTGGAGACGATGACGCAGAACCTGCAGACCGCCTCCGAGGGCCTCAACACCACGCTCCAGACGCTCAACGCCAGCCTGCAAGGCACCGACAACACGCTCGGCCTGATGCTTAACGACCGCCAGCTCTACGACAACCTCAACCTGACCGCCGCCAACCTCTCGCAGACCGCCGCCAGCGCCGACAGCCTGCTGCGCGACCTCAAGGCACACCCCAAGCGCTACGTCCACTTCTCGGTGTTCGGGAAGAAAGACAAGTGATTTTGGTTTCCGATGAGGTTTAAGAGGTTTAATTAGAGTTTAAGAGATTTAACCCATACGGCGCGAACCACATCCCATACCTCAAAAAGCCCCATCTTCCCACCCACCCCATATATCTTGTATTCCCCACATTCTTTCATAAGGTTCCGGCACGGTTTCCGCATCCAAGCGTCGCGTAGCCTTAAACCTCATTAAACCTTTTCAACCACTTAAACCTTTTCCCCGTGAACATCCTCGAACTCTCCGAACAAGAGATAAACCGCCGCAACTCCCTCGCGCAGCTGCGCGAAATGGGCATCGACCCCTACCCCGCCCCGCTCTTCCCCGTCGACGCCACGGCAGCCGACGTCGTGGCCAACTTCAACGACGGCGACGAGCCGCGCCAAGTGACACTGGCCGGACGCATGATGAGCCGCCGCGTGATGGGCAAGGCCAGCTTCGCCGAACTGCTCGACGCCAGCGGGCGCGTGCAGCTCTACATCACACGCGACGACATCTGCCCCGGCGACGACAAAACGCTCTACAACACCGTCTTCAAGAAACTCCTCGACTTGGGCGACTACATCGGCGTCAAGGGCTTCGTGTTCCGCACGCAGACGGGCGAAATCTCCGTACACGTGCAGTCGCTCACGCTGCTCAGCAAGAGCATCAAGCCCCTGCCCGTCGTCAAGGAGAAAGACGGCCAGACCTACGACTCGTTCGACGACCCCGAACTGCGCTACCGCCAGCGCTACGTCGACCTCATCGTCAACCCGCAGGTGAAGGACACGTTCCGCAAACGCTCGCAGGTGCTCCGCACGATGCGCCGCTTCTTCGACGAGCGCGGCTATATGGAGGTCGAGACGCCCATCCTGCAAGGCATACCCGGCGGAGCCAGCGCGCGCCCCTTCATCACCCACCACAACAGCCTCGGCACCGACCTCTACCTGCGCATCGCCACCGAACTCTACCTCAAGCGCCTCATCGTGGGCGGATTTGACGGCGTGTACGAAATCGGCAAGAACTTCCGCAACGAGGGCATGGACCGCACCCACAACCCCGAGTTCACCTGTATGGAACTCTACGTGGCCTATAAGGACTACGAGTGGATGATGCAGCTCACCGAGCAACTCCTGGAGCGTATCTGTCTCGAAGTGAACGGCACCACCGAGGTGCAGGTGGGCGACAACCTCATCTCCTTCAAAGCCCCGTTCCGCCGCCTGCCCATCCTCGACGCCATCAAGGAGAAGACCGGCCACGACCTCGACGGCAAGAGCGAGGACGAGATACGCCAAATCTGCCGCGAACTCGGCCTGGAGGAAATTGACGAGACCTACGGCAAGGGCAAGATGATAGACGAAATCTTCGGCGAGTTCTGCGAGGGCACCTTCATCCAGCCCACATTCATCACCGACTACCCCGTCGAGATGTCGCCGCTCACCAAGAAACACCGCAGCAAGCCCGGCCTCACCGAGCGCTTCGAACTGATGGTCAACGGCAAAGAGCTGGCCAACGCCTACTCCGAGCTCAACGACCCCATCGACCAGGAGGAGCGTTTCCAGGAGCAGCTGCGCCTCTCCGAAAAGGGCGACGACGAAGCCATGTTCATCGACCAGGACTTCCTGCGCGCCATGCAGTACGGCATGCCCCCAATGAGCGGCATCGGCATCGGCATCGACCGCCTCGTGATGCTTATGACCGGGCAGTTCTACATCCAGGAAGTGCTCTTCTTCCCCCAGATGCGCCCCGAAAAGAAAGCGCCGCGCGACAACGCCGACCGCTACACCGCCATCGGCATACCAGCCGACCTCGTACCCGTGCTGCAAAAGGTGGGCTACTACCTCGTGCAAGACCTCGCCGGCAACAACCCGCAGAAAATCCAGCAGCAGATAGGCGAAGTCCTCAAGAAGTACAAGCTCGACCTCGCCAAGCCCTCCGTCGACGACATCGCGCAGTGGCTCGTGCAACTTGACAAAGAATAATGAGTAATTAGGAGTGAGGAATTAGGAATTTCCGTCCGGCACGATTTCACATCCTCATTCCGCGCAGCCCAATTCCTAATTCCTAACTCCTAATTCCTCATTCTTAATCCCTAATTCAAAGGATACCCGATGCCCCCCACCTCCGCCACTCCCTCTCCCCTGCTCCCCGTCGCCGTCATCGGCAGCGGCAGCTGGGCCACGGCCATCGCCAAAATCGTGATGGAGAACGCGCCGGAGATACACTGGTACATGCGCCGCCAGGACGCCATCGACGACTTCCGACGCCAGGGGCACAACCCCTCGTACCTCACCAGCCTGCAGTTCGACACCGACCGCATCCACTTCACCACCGACCTCAACGAAGTGGCCCGCGAGTGCCGCACGCTCATCTTCGTCACACCCTCGCCCTACCTCAAGAACCACCTCAAGAAACTCAAGGTGCGTCTCGCCGACAAGTTCGTCGTCACCGCCATCAAGGGCATTGTACCCGACGAAAACCTCGTCTGCACCGAGTACTTCCGCCAGGTCTACAACGTGCCCGACGAGAACCTCGCCGTCATCGGCGGGCCCAGCCACGCCGAGGAGGTGGCACTGGGTCGCCTGACCTACCTCACCACCGCCTGCAACGACCCCGGCAAGGCGCGCCTGCTCTCGCAACTCATCGCCAGCGGGTTCATCAAGACCAAGACCTCGCAGGACGTCATCGGCATCGAGTACGCCAGCGTCCTGAAGAATGTCTACGCCATCGCCGCCGGCATCTGCGGCGGACTGAAATACGGCGACAACTTCCAGAGCGTCCTCATGAGCAACGCCGCGCAGGAGATGAACCGCTTCCTGCGCGCCGTCTACCCCGTCGAGCGCAACATCTACGACAGCGTCTACCTGGGCGACCTGCTCGTGACGGGCTACAGCAACTTCTCGCGCAACCGCGTCTTCGGCACGATGATAGGCCGGGGCTACAGCGTCAAGTCCGCCCAAATCGAGATGGAGATGATTGCCGAGGGCTACTACGGCACCAAGTGCATGAAGGACATCAACCGCCGCTTCCACGTCAATATGCCCATCCTCGATGCTGTCTACAACATCCTCTACGAGCGCATCGCCCCCGCCGTCGAGGTCAAACTGCTCACCGACAGTTTCCGATAACATTATACAATAGACTGTAGACGCCACTTATAACGATGAACGCAAAGACCCTGTTTATGGCAACGACCCTGGCCGCAGCCTCGCTCGCGGCGGAGGCGCAAGACGGCCTTATGACGCCCGAAACCCTTTGGGACATGAACCGCATCGGCCAGTTGGCCATCGCGCCCAATGGCAACACAATCGTTTACGCCACCACACATTTCGACGTAGCGCGCAACAAAGGCACGTCGCGCCTGTACACCACCCCGCTCCAAGCCACCAAAGACGGCACGCGCACGGCAACTGAACTGGGTACTGGCGCTGCGCCCGCTTTTGTCAAGGGCGACACCTACGCCTTCCTGCGTGGCGGCACGCTCTACGTCAACCGTCTCGGCGCGGGGGAGGGCGACGCAGTGGCCGTGGCGCAGGATGTGGACGACTTCCTTTTCTCGCCCAACGGCACGAAGGTCATCCTCATCCGCCAGGTCGACCTGCACCCCAGCATCGCCGACAAGGAACCCGACCTGCCCGAGGCCACGGGTATGGTCGTCACCGACCTGATGTACAAACACTGGGACCACTACGTCACGTCCATCCCGCACCCCTTCGTGGGCGACTTCGACGGCAAGGCGGTGACGAACCTGCGCGACATTCTCGAAGGTGAACCCTACGAATGCCCGATGGAGCCATTCGGCGGTGCGGAGCAGCTGGCGTGGAGTCCCGACGGACGCTACATAGCCTACACCTGCCGCAAGAAGACGGGACGCGACTACGCCATCTCGACCGACTCGGACATCTTCCTCTACGACGTCGAGCAGGGCAAGTCCGTCGCCAACCTCTGCAAGCCCGACGGCTTCACCGAGCCGCAGCGCGACCCCACCGTCAGCCTGGAACACCAGGCCGCTAACGGTTCGGACTTAGGCGACTGCAACATGGGCTACGACCTCAACCCGCAGTTCTCGCCCGACGGGCGCTATGTGGCCTGGCTGTCGATGGCGCGCGACGGCTACGAGAGTGACCGCCAGCGCCTCTGCGTCTACGACTTCGCATCGGGCGAAAAGCGCTACGTCACCGAAGCGTTCCAAAGCGGCGTCGACGAGTTCCTGTGGGCGCCCGACAGCCGGACGCTCTACTTCACCGGCGTGTGGCACGGCAAAGTGAACGTCCACCGCACAGACCTCGACGGCCACGTCAGCGCCGTCACCGACGACCAGGCCGACTACAGCCTCTGCGCCGTCACGCCCGACGGCACGCGCCTTGTCGTCAAGCGCCACTCGATGCAACTGCCCGACGACATCTACTGCATCACGCCCGGCACGGGACGCGCACCGGCCGAGGTACGGCAGGTGACGCACGAGAACCAGGTCATCCTCGACCAACTGGCTCTGGGCGACGTGCGCGAGCGGTGGGTCACCACCACCGACGACAAGCAGATGCTCTGCTGGGTCATCTACCCGCCCCACTTCGACCCCGCAAAGAAATACCCCGCGCTGCTCTTCTGCGAGGGCGGCCCGCAGTCGCCCGTGTCGCAGTTCTGGAGCTACCGCTGGAACTTCCAGATGATGGCCGCCCGGGGCTACATTGTCATCGCGCCCAACCGCCGCGGCCTGCCCGGCTTCGGCATGGAGTGGCTCGAAGCCATCAGCGGCGACTACACCGGCCAGTGTATGCAGGACTACCTCAGCGCCATCGACGACCTCAGCCGCGAACCCTACGTGGACCGCGACCGCCTCGGCGCGGTGGGCGCCTCGTTCGGCGGCTTCAGCGTCTACTGGCTGGCCGGCAACCACAACGGGCGCTTCAAGGCGTTCATCGCCCACGACGGCATCTACAACACACAGCAGCAGTACGTCGAGACCGAGGAGATGTGGTTCCCCAACTGGGACCTTGGCGGCGCGCCGTGGCTCCGTGCCGCCGACGGCCAGACGCGAAAGGCATACGCCGAGAGCCCCCACCTGTACGTCGACCGCTGGGACACGCCCATCCTCTGCATCCACGGCCAGTGCGACTTCCGCATCGAGTACACGCAGGCCGAGAGCGCTTTCGCCGCCGCCCGCCTGCGCGGCCTCGACGCCCAGCTGCTGCTCTTCCCCGACGAGAACCACTGGGTGCTGAAGCCGCAGAACGGCATCCTGTGGCAGCGCACCTTCTTCCGTTTCCTGGACAAACACCTGAAATGAGCCTTTGGGCTGGCCTATAGCCACAAAAAACACGGCAAGAAGATAAACAAGGTGCCGGAAGCGTCGCCCCGAAGTGCTATAAAGATTACTTTATACCTTAATGAGGGATGCTTCCGGCGTCTGCTCTATCCCATTTTCTATGTAGCCTTTCGTGCTTAGGCACATATTTTGCCCACAATACGGCATAAAAGACACACATGTCATCCACGCCACTCCCCGAAATGCAGTTTCTCAACCTCAAAACGCTGTCACGCAAACAGCGCGCCGCCATTGGTGCGACGACAGTTATTCTCATAAGCATTGTGGTTGCCATGTTGCTCCACCGCGAAAAAAACGACGGCCTGCCCGCCGCCGAGACACCCGCCGACACCGGCGCGCTGCGCGTGGCCCTGCTGCCCACGCTCGAAACCCTCCCCTTCTACGTCGCCGCCCTCGACGGCACCTACGACAGCCTCGGCCTCGCCCTGCGCATCGCCGACACCGACGCGCAGTTCGACGCCGACACCGCCCTCTACGGGCACAGCGCCCACCTGGCCTCGACCGACCTCGTGCGCCTGCAATACCAGGCGCGGCGCGGACAGCAGGCCGTCGTGCTGATGGGGCTGCAGGGGGCGTGGGGCGTGGCCTCGGCGCCCGCCCGGCGCGCTGGCGGCGTGAAGGACTTGCAGGACGGCCTGCTGGGCATCGCCCGCTTCTCGTCGTCCGACCTGCTCAGTGCCGACGCGCTGGCCAAGGCGGAGTTGGACTACGACGGAATGCTCCGCGCGCAGGCCAACGCGCTGCCCGTGCGCGCCAACATGGTGGTGCAGGGCCAGACGGAGGCCGCCGTGCTGCCCGAGCCGTGGCTCTCGTGGGCGGTCTCGAAAAAGTGCAAACCCCTGTGGCGCGCCGACGCCGCCGACGCCGCC
>JAGBKI010000007.1 GCA_017933995.1 Bacteroidaceae bacterium
AGAAACCCTTAGGCGAGGCTTCCCGCTCAACGTGATGTACTGGGTACACTGCGGCGACGGGCACTACGAGGTGCTCGACGGCCAGCAGCGCACCATCAGCATCTGCCAGTACGTGGCGGGCGACTTCTCCATCCGCGAGGAATACTTCCACACGCTCACCGACGACCAGCAGGAAGAAATCCTGTCTTACAAGTTGATGGTCTACTTCTGCGAGGGGACGGACTCGGAGAAGCTCGACTGGTTCCGCACCATCAACATCGCGGGCGAGCGGCTCACCGACCAGGAACTGCGCAACGCCGTCTACACCGGCCCGTGGCTCACCTCCGCCAAGCGTTTCTTCTCCAAGACGGGCTGCGCGGCCAAGGCGCTCTCCGACAAATACGTCAAGGCCGACTGCATCCGTCAGGAACTCCTCGAACTGGCTTTGAAGTGGATAAGCGGCGAGAGCATCCGCCAGTACATGGCCGACCACCAGAGAGACGCCAACGCCAACGCGCTGTGGCTCTACTTCCAGCAGGTCATAGCGTGGGTGGAGGCCACGTTCCCCGCCTACCGCCGCGAGATGAAGGGGCTGCCGTGGGGCGAACTCTACAACCAGTTCAAAGACGCGCCGCTGGACACTGCCGCGCTGGAGGCAGAGGTCTCGCGGCTGATGGCGGACGACGAGGTGCAGAAGAAGAGCGGCATTTATCTCTACGTCCTCGACGGCGACGAGCGCCACCTCAACCTCCGCGCCTTCGACCGCGCCACCGCCCGCACCGCATACGAGCGCCAGCAAGGCGTCTGCCCCGCGTGCGGCAAAACCTTCGCGATAGAACAAATGGAGGCCGACCACATCACGCCGTGGGCGCGCGGCGGGCGCACCACCCCCGACAACTGCCAGATGCTCTGCCGCGACTGCAACAGACGGAAGGGGGCGAAGTGAGGCGTGGGCGAGATTGAAGAGGTAGCAAACAACCGCCCCCGCAAGTCTAAAAGGCTTGCGGGGGCGGGGTGTTAGAGGAGGGGGTAGAGGGTTCGGAGGGAGGGGTTAGCCCTTGATGGCTGCGATGCCGGGGAGGGTTTTGCCCTCGATGGCTTCGAGCAGGGCGCCGCCGCCGGTGCTGATGTAGCTCACTTTGTCGGCGAGGCCGAACTTGTTCACGCAGGCCACGCTGTCGCCGCCGCCGATGAGGGAGAAAGCACCCTCGGCAGTGGCTTCGGCCACGGCCTCGCCGATGGCGCGGCTGCCGCCGGTGAAGTTGTCGAACTCGAAGACGCCTGCGGGGCCGTTCCAAAGGATGGTCTTGCTGCCCTTGATGGCTGCGGCGAAAGCCTTGCGGCTCTCGGGGCCTGCGTCGAGACCTTCCCAACCCTCGGGGATGGCACCGGCGGGGCAAACCTTCTGGTTGGCTTCGTTGCTGAAGGCGTCGGCGGCGATGCAGTCGGTGCCGAGCACGAGGTTCACGCCGTTCTCCTTGGCCTTCTTAATGACGTCGAGTGCCACGTCGAGTTTGTCGAGCTCGCAGATGCTGCCACCTACCTCGCCGCCCTGGGCTTTGGCGAAGGTGTAGGTCATGCCGCCGCAGAGGATGAGGTTGTCGACCTTGCCGAGGAGGTTCTCGATGATGCCGATTTTGGTGCTGACCTTGGAGCCGCCCATAATGGCGGTGAAGGGACGCTGGATGTTGGAGAGTACGTTGTCGACGGCGGTCACCTCCTTTTCCATCAGGTAGCCGAGCATCTTGTGGTCGGCGTCGAAGTAGTCGGCGATGACGGCGGTGGAGGCGTGCTTGCGGTGGGCGGTGCCGAAGGCGTCCATCACGTAGAAGTCGGCGTAGGAGGCGAGGGTCTTGGCGAACTCCTTCTGACGCTCCTTCATCTCTTTCTTGGCTGCATCGAACTCGGGCGTGCCTTTCTCGACGCCTACGGGCTTGCCTTCCTCCTCGGGATAGAAGCGGAGATTCTCAAGCAGGAGCACTTCGCCGGGCTTGAGGGCTGCGGCGGCGTCCTGTGCCTTGGCGCAGTCGGGGGCGAACTGCACGGGTGCGCCGAGTGCCTCGCTGACGGCCTCGGTGATCTGGCCGAGGGAGAGCTTGGGGTTCACCTTGCCCTTGGGCTTGCCCATGTGGGACATGATGATGAGTGCGCCGCCGTCGGCGAGCACTTTCTTGAGGGTGGGCAGCGCACCACGGATGCGGGTGTCGTCGGTGATGTGGCCGTTGTCATCGAGGGGCACGTTGAAGTCCACGCGCACGATGACCTTGCTGTCCTTGAAGTTGGCTGTGTTGATGGTCATTGGTTTAGTTGTTTAGTTAATCAGTTTATAAGTTTATTAGTTAATCAGTTGGTTGGCATGGCTGGGGCAGAGGTCTGCGAGTTCGCACTTCGCGCACTTGGGGCGCAGGGCGGTGCAGGTGTAGCGTCCGTGGAGGAGTAGCCAGGAGTGGCTGGGGGCTACACTGTCGGCGGGGATGTGGCGCAGCAGGGCGCGCTCGACGGCCAGGGATGTGGTGCAGCGTTTCGGCACGAGGCCGAGGCGGTGGCTGACGCGGAAGACGTGGGTGTCGACGGCGAGTGTCTGCTGGCCGAATGCGAAGGCGAGGACGACGTTGGCGGTTTTGCGCCCCACGCCGGGCAGGGCCACGAGTTCCTCCATCGTCTGCGGCACCTGGCCGCCGTGGTCGCGCACCAGCGCGCGGCTGATGCCGGCGAGGTACTTGGCCTTACTATTGGGGTAGCTGACGGAGCGTATGTAGTCGAAGAGTACCTCGTCGGTGGCCTCGGCCATGGTGTGGGCGTCGGGATAGTCGGCGAAGAGGCGGGCGGTGACGATGTTCACGCGCTTGTCGGTGCACTGCGCGGAAAGTACGGTGGCTATGAGGAGCTGGAACGGCGTGCCGTAGTCGAGTTCGGTGTCTTTGAGACCGAACTTCGCGCTGAGGCGTGACAAGACGGTGGCGTAGCGGTCCGCTATTTTCATAGTTAAAAGTGGTGTTTTGGGGAACTGGCGGAGCTGCTGCGATGCAGCAGCAAACACAACAACTTTCAGTTAAAAGTTTGAAAGGCTTTTACCTTTTACTTTTCAAACTCGTGCAGGCGTGCGATGTACTTGCCGAGGATGTCGAACTCCAGGTTTACGACGGTGCCTTCGGCGATGAGGCCGAAGTTGGTGTTTTCGAGTGTGTAGGGGATGATGTTCACGGCAAAGGTGTTGTCTGTGGGTTCGCAGACGGTGAGGCTGACGCCGTTTACGGTGACGCTGCCTTTGTCGACGGTGAAGTATCCGCGTCGCGCCATTGCGGGGTCGGCGTCGTACTCGAAGGTGAAGATGACGCTTCCTGCGGCGTCCTCGCGGCGCGTGCAGCGTGCGGTGGTGTCGACGTGTCCCTGCACGATGTGTCCGTCGAGGCGTCCGTTCATCAGCATGGAGCGTTCCACGTTGACCTTGTCGCCCACGCGGAGCAGGCCGAGGTTGCTTCGCAGGAGGGTTTCGCGCATGGCGGTTGTGGTGTAGGTGTCGCCCTCCTGGCGGGTGACAGTGAGGCAGACGCCGTTGTGCGAGACGCTCTGGTCGACGTGGAGCTCGCGGGCGAAGGGACAGGTGAGGGTGAAGTGTATGTTGTCGAGTTCGTGCTCGATGGCTACGACCTCGGCCATTGCTTCGACGATGCCGGAAAACATGGTTTTAAGGTAAAAGTTAAAAGATAAAAGATAAAAGTTAAAAGTTGAGTTTGGCTTTGCCCTTGGGTACCTGCGCTTCAACCGACGCGAAACGTAACTCAACTTTTACTTTTTAATTTTTAATTATTAATTCCATCCGCCTTGCGCAGGACTACGGCGGAGCGGGCGGGGAGGTAGAGTTTGAGCCAGCCTTTCCCGTCGCGTGCGAGGAGGGGGTCGTGGTTGGTGAAGTGGGGCACGGTGTCGTCGGCGAGTCCGTTGCCGCCGAAAGCGGGGTCGTCGGTGTTGAGGACGACGTTGTACTTGCCCTCGGGCATCATGAAGCCGTAGCCGTCGAAACTGCGCACGGGCGAGAAGTTGAAAACGAAGAGCAGTGAGCCGCGCGTGTAGGCCAGCACCTGGTCGTCGTCGTTGTGCCACACCTCCTGCACCTTTGTGGCGGGGAGGCGGTGCTGCGACTTGAGTACGCAGAGCATAGCGCGGTCGAAGTCGCCGAGATAGTGGTAGCAGAGGTCTTTGTTGTCGACGAGGTTCCACTGTCGGCGTGCGTACTTGTGGCTCCAGCCATTGCCTTCGCGGGGGAAGTCAATCCACTCGGGGTGGCCGAACTCGTTGCCCATAAAGTTGAGGTAGCCGCCGTTCATCGTGGAAGCGGTGACGAGGCGTATCATCTTGTGGAGGGCGATGCCCCGGTGCGCCACGTCGTTTTCGTCGCCTTTCTTGAAGTGCCAGTACATGTCGGCATCGACGAGGCGGAAAATGATGGTCTTGTCGCCGACGAGGGCCTGGTCGTGGCTCTCGCAGTAGCTGATGACTTTCTCGCCCGCGCGGCGGTTGGTGAGTTCCCAGAAGATGCTGCTGGGCTTCCACTGCTCGTCCTGCCGCTCCTTGATGGTCTTTATCCAGTAGTCGGGGATGTTCATGGCGAGGCGGTAGTCGAAACCCATACCGCCGTCCTCGAACTTCATGGCGAGACCGGGCATTCCGCTGACTTCCTCGGCGATGGTGATGGCGTGGGGCTTGACGTCGTGGATGAGCAGGTTCGAGAGCGTGAGGTAGGTGATGGCGTTGTCGTCCTCGGCGCCGTTGTAGTAGTCGGCATAGCCGCCGAAGGCTTCGCCGAGGCCGTGGCTGTAGTAGAGCATGGAGGTCACGCCGTCGAAGCGGAAGCCGTCGAACTGGTATTCGGTGAGCCAGTACTTGCAGTTGGAGAGGAGGAAGTGGAGTACCTCGTTCTTGCCGTAGTCGAAGCATAGGCTGTCCCAGGCGGGGTGCTCGCGGCGGTCGCCGGGGTAGAAGAACTGGCAGGGGTCGCCGCAGAGGTTGCCGAGTCCTTCGAGTTCGTTCTTGACGGCGTGGCTGTGGACAAGGTCCATGATGACGGCGACGCCCTGTGCGTGGGCTTCATCAATAAGTGCCTTAAGTTGCTCGGGGGTGCCGAAGCGGCTGCTGGGGGCGAAGAAGTTGCTGACGTGGTATCCGAAACTGCCGTAGTAGGGGTGCTCCTGGATGGCCATAAGCTGGAGGCAGTTGTAGCCGTCGGCGACGACGCGGGGCAGCACTTTCTCGCGGAACTCGTCGTATGTGCCCACGGCCTCGGCGTCCTGGCCCATTCCGATGTGGGCTTCGTAGATGAGCAGGGGGCTTGTCTTGGGGCGGAACTTTGTGTGGCGGAACTTGTACGGCTCGTCGGGCGCCCACACCTGTGCGCTGAAGATTTTTGTGCGCTCGTCCTGGACGACGCGCGTGACCCAGGCGGGTATGCGCTCGCCCTCGCCGCCGGGCCACTTGACTTTGAGTTTGTAGAGGTCGCCGTGGCGGAGGCGGTTCTTGCCGAGTTTGATTTCCCAGTTGCCTGTGCCGCGCTGGCGCTTGAAGGCGTAGTCCTCGCTCTCCTGCCAGTCGTTGAACGTGCCGACGAGGTAGACGGCCGTGGCGTTGGGCAGCCACTCGCGGATGACCCACTTGCCGGTTTCGGTGCGGTGGAGGCCGAAGTAGAGGTGTCCGTCGGCGAAGTCGGCGAGGGTGGTGCGTCCGCGCGTGAGTTCCTTGAGTTTGCGCTCCACGCTGTCGTGGCGTCCCTGTATGGCTGGCGCGAAGGGCCGCAGCCACTTGTCGTCGCGGAGGATTTTGAGGAGGGGGTTCTTCATGGGGGAGAAAAGGGGAGTTAAGGGGGAGTTAAAGGGGAGTTAGGAGCCGTTACGGAAAAGCGCGGAGTGGCCCGGGCCGGCCTCTTAGGCCGGGCAACGGACGAAAGGCGCGCTACTGCACCTCGCGCCCGTTGCGGTAGTTGATGCGGCGTGTGATGTTGCCGTTGCGGTCGCGCTCGACGAACTGTCCCTGGCGCACGCCGTCGACGTATTCGCCGGTTTCGCTGGTGCCGTCGGTGCGTATTTCCTGCCCGCGCCCGTGGCGTCGTCCGGCCTTGAAAGAACCCTTGAACTGGCGTCCGTCGGCATAGACGAGTATGCCGTCGCCGTCCATCAGGTCGGCCTTCCAGTAGCCGTTGTAGCTGGCTCCGTCGGCCTCGCGGAAGACGCCGCGTCCCTCGCGCTGGTCGTTGTGCCACTGGCCGTCGTAGAATGCGCCGTTCTTCCACTTGAACATGCCCTTGCCCTCGCGGTGGGCGTTGACGAAGGCGCCAGTGTAGGTGTCGCCGCTGCGCATGAAGTAGGTGCCCTGGCCTGAGCGGACGCCCTGGCTGTAGTCGCCCTCGTAGCGGTCGCCGCTGGCGAAGACGTAGATGCCCTTGCCGTCCATAAGGTCGTTTTTCCACATGCCGATGTACTTCTCGCCGTTGGCGTAGACGTAGGTGCCCTTGCCCTGGCGGACGCCGTTGTGCCAGTTGCCGACGTAGGTGGAGCCGTTGCCCCAGTCGAAGCGCCCCATTCCGTTGCGCATGTCGTGCTGCCACTCGCCGTCGTAGAAGGCGCCGTTGGCGTAGGTGTAGCGTCCGCTGCCGTGGCGCACGTCGCCGTCCCATTCGCCCTCGTAGCGGTCGCCGTTGTAGTAGGTCATGACGCCCTTGCCCTTCTTCTGGTCGGTGTACCAGAGGCCGTCGTATCGGTTGTTGTTGGCGAAGTAGTAGGTGCCTCGGCCGTGGCGGCGGTCCTTGACCCACTGGCCTTCGTAGCGTTCGCCGTTGGCGGAGGTGTAGGTGCCCTGGCCGTAGCGCTGTCCCTTGCGGAACTCGCCCTCGTAGGTGTCGCGGTTGGTGTAGACGATGCGCCCTTTTCCGTTGGGCTTGCTGCCGGAGAGTTCGCCGGTGTAGGTGGCACCGCTGCGCAGCTGGACGGTGCCGACGGAGACGCGCTGCGCCAGGGCGGGGGCGGCGCAGAGCAGGGCGGCGGCTACTATATATATACGGAGTGGTTTCATTGGCGTGGTATTGGGCTTTATGGGCTATATGGGGTTATTGGGGGTGTTGGTCGAGGAACTGCTGCGCGCGCTGGAGGTCGTCGGGGGTGTCGATGCCGATGGTCTCGATGTGGGTTTGGGCGGTGCGTATGCGCAGGCCGTTTTCGAGCCAGCGTAGTTGTTCGAGGGATTCGGCCTGTTCGAGGCGGCCGGGCTGCATCTCGGTGACGCGGCGCAGGGCGTCGGCGCGGTAGGCGTAGAGGCCGATGTGCTTATAATAAATATGGTGTGCGGCCCATTCGGCCTGCTCACGGCCCCGCAGGTAGGGGATGACGCTGCGGCTGAAGTAGAGGGCCGTGTCGTCGGCTGCGAGTACGACCTTGGGGCTGTTGGGGTTGGCCAAGGTGTCCCAGGGCGTGTCGGCGGGGAAGGGCTTGACGAGGGTGGCGATGTCGGTGGCGGGGTCGTCGAAAAGGGCTTTGACGGCCTGCAACTGGTCGGGGTGGACAAAGGGTTCGTCGCCCTGTATGTTGACCACGACGTCGGCCTTGGCGCCGAGGGCTTGGAACGCCTCGTAGGCGCGGTCGGTGCCGCTGCGGTGGTTGGGTGAGGTCATCACGGCGCGCCCGCCGAAGCCCTCGACGCAGCGTGCTATGCGCTCGTCGTCGGTGGCCACGGCCACGTCGTCGCCGAAGACGCTCCGGGCGCGGCTGTAGACGTGCTGCACGATGGGCTGCCCGCCCAGCAGGGCGAGAGGTTTGCCCGGGAAGCGTGTGCTGGCGTAGCGGGCGGGTATGATGGCCAGAAATTCCATATTTATCGTTATCTTCGCGTTGTCACTCGAAAAGGCGGTCGGCGCTGCCGCTGCTTGCGGGTTTGGACGGTGCGGGGGCTGCGGGCTGTGCGGGCGCGGCGGGGTGGCTCTCGCCGCCGCCGTTGCCGCCGGAAGCGCCGCCCTTGTCGTCGCTGCTGAGCGAGCCCTCTTCCTTTTTGGCCTCGGCGGGTTTGCGCCGCTGGGCGGGGCGGGCGTCGCGGCGGTCCTTGTCTTTGTCCTTGTCCTTGCCGCTGGCGGTGAGCATCGGCTCGGGTCCCTCGGGCATCTCATCGGGTATGTCGAACTTCTCTTTTTGGGAGTAGCCCAGGTCGTCGTCGGCGTAGACTTTCTTCATATAGATGGCCCAGACAGGCAGGGCTGCTGCCGCTCCCTGTCCCATTGCGCCGCTGTCGAAGTGTATGTCGCGGTCCTCGCCGCCCACCCACACGGCGGTGACGAGGCGCGGCACGAGGCCGACGAACCAGGCGTCGGAGTTGTTGTTGGTGGTGCCGGTTTTCCCAGCCACGTCGCCGGTAAAGCCGCTGCCGCGCAGGCGGTGGGCAGTGCCGTGGTTGACAACGCCTTCGAGCATGTGGATCATACGGTAGCTGGTGGCCTCGCTGATGACCTCGTTGGGGCGCGATCCGAACTCGGCGATGACGTTGCCGTCGGCGTCCTCGATGCGCGTGACGAAGACGGGCGGGCAGCGCAACCCCTTATTGACGAAGGCGGTGTAGGCGCTGGCCAGTTCGCTGGCGCTGATTTCGGACGGGCCGAGGCAGAGGGCGATGCTGGGCACTACCTTTGTGGTGTTGATGCCGAAGTTGTGGAGGAACGTCCTGAGGCGGTGGCCGGTGGGGTCGGTCATGTTCATCACCTCGGCGGTGACCCAGTTGTTGGAGTGCGACAGACCCCATTCCAGTGTGACGTGGCTGCCGTATGCGGCGCGGCTGCCATTACGGGGCGACCAGCGCTCGGGGCCTACGCGGTAGACGCGGCGTATGTTCTGCACGCGGTCGTCGGGCAATCGCCCGTCCTCCAGGGCCAGGGTGTAGACGAAAGGCTTCATCGTGGAGCCTATCTGGCGGCGTCCCGTCATGGCCATGTCGTACTGGAAGTGCGCGTAGTCCAGCCCGCCGACATAGGCTTTGACGTAGCCGGTCTGGGGTTCGATGGAGAAGAGGCTGGAGCGCAGGTACTTCTTGTAGTACATGATGCTGTCGCGCGGGGTCATTGTGGTGTCGATGTCGCCGTTGTAGGTGAAGATGGTCATCCTGACGGGCACGTCGAAGTTCTTCACGATGCGATCCTCGTCCCATCCCTCTTCGCGCAGCACCTGGTAGCGGTGGCTTGAGCGCATGTTGCGGCGGATGATGTTTTCGATGGTCTTGGAGCTGAGGCGCGAGGTGTAGGGGAAGTTGGGCTGCGACTTTTTGGAGTTATAGAAGGCAGGCTGTAGGGTGCGCCCGACGTGCTGCCGGACGGCCTCCTCGGCGTACTGCTGCATGCGCGAGTCGATGGTGGTGTAGACGCGCAGGCCGTCGCTGTAGATGTTGTAGGGCGTGCCGTCGGCCTTGGTGTTCTTGTTGCACCAGCCGTAGAGCGGGTCGTCGGCCCAGGCGGTGCTGTCCTCGACGAACTGCTGCTCCTGCCACTTGCGGTAGTTCTCGCGATCGGGCTGGTGGGCCATCATCACACGGCGCAGGTATTCCATCATGTAGACGTTGTTGCCGTCCTTGTAGTCGATGGTGTGGAAGCGCAGGTGTATGGGCTGGTGGGAGAGGGAATCGTAGGCTGCCTGCGTGAGTTTGCCCTGCTTGACCATCTGTCCGAGCACGACGTTGCGGCGCTCGAAGGCGCGCTGGGGGTAGCGCACAGGGTTGTAGAGCGAGGGGTTCTTGCACATGCCGATGAGGGTGGCGGCCTCGTTCACGCTGAGGTTGCGCGGGTGCTTGTCGAAGTAGACGCGCGCGGCGGTGCGTATGCCGACGGCGTTGTGCAGGAAGTCGAAGTAGTTGAGGTAGAACGTGAGGATTTCCTCCTTTGTGAACGTGCGCTCCAGCTCGACGGCGATGACCCATTCCACGGGCTTTTGGAACAGTCGTTGCACGGCGCTGTGGGAGCGTTCGGAGTAGAGTTGTTTGGCCAGTTGCTGGGTGATGGTGCTGCCGCCTCCGGCGCTCTGCTGGCGCATCAGGCCGCGCTTGACGACGGCTCGCCCCACGCTGCGCGCGTCGACGCCGCTGTGCTCGTAGAAACGTTCGTCCTCGGTGCTGATGAGGGCGTCGTAGACGGCGGGCGCGATGCTGTCGTAGCCCACGAAGATGCGGTTGCCGGCCTCCGACCACGTGCCCATCAGTTTTCCGTCGGCGCTGTAGACGCGCGAGGCGTACTGGCTGATGGGGTTCTGCATGCGTTTCATGTCGGGCATATAGCCCAGCCAGCCCATGTCGAGGGCCAGCACGACCAGGCAACCGAGGGCCACAAGCAGGGCGAAAGCCACCCACAGGTAGCGCGCTATCCTCCGTTCGGTGAGTTTTTTCTTCATGGGTTCGGGTAGGGTGGTGCGCCGCCGTAGGCGCACAATTCGGCGCGAAGATAAGAAAAAGCGGGCTTTCGCTATTGTTTACAGCGATGAAAAAGCAAAAAAGGGCTGTTTTTGAGCCAAGTTCGGCCAAGCAGGGCCTTATATATAATAAGGAGTCCCGCCAATCGGCGGAACTCCTTGCGTATGTGTCAAGCCTGATTTTGGGCTTGTTGTGAGCGGGATTACTTCATCAGCACTTTCCTGCCGCCGACGATGTAGACGCCGCCTTTGCGGGGCTGGTCGACGCGGCGGCCCTGGAGGTCGTAGTAAACGGCAGGGGCGGCTGCATCGGTTGCGGGAGCGATGGGAGCGGTGTCCAAGCCGGTCTGGAGAGCTGCGCCGTCTTCATCTTCGTCGAAGAGGAGGGCGAGACCGACGAAACGGGCGGCGCTGCTTGCCTGAAGCGAGGGGATGTCGTCCGTATCAATGTAGCAGCGGTAGGGGCTTATTTTCGTTCCGGCGTAATTCCAGAAACCCACCGTGCCGGAGCCGTCGTCGCGGCGGCGGCCCAGCGTGAGCACTTGGCCGTAGGGGACGGTCTTACCGTATGTGGAGCTGGTTCCTTTCAAGATGCTGTCCCAAGGATCGGGGGAGGGGTTATAAACGTAAGGGTTATTTCTCTCATAAAAATCAAAGGTAACAGAACCTTCAAAAATGTGGTAGTAGGGTTTAGAGGCTGTCACGATTACACCTGTTTTGGCGGGCAGGGCTTTGGAGGGCGTTAAATTTGTCGTCAGCACGCCAGTTTGCTCGTTGGACACGGTGATTCCTGTGGCTGTTCTTACTCTCTGAGTAGCGTCTTGCGGGATCACGGTGAGCACATCCAGATAGAGCGTCCCGATATATGCCTTGTAGGTCTGGCTGTACGCCGCAGGGTTGATATACATAGCGTGGAAGGGAGGGAATTTCAATAATACGTCCATCTTTGCACTTGAGACTTTTTCCGCCACCCCGTCAGCATACTGCGGGCTAAAAGTGTATTGGAGTGTTGGGGATGCGGTGCTGGTGGCGTTGAAGTCAACGGCTGTTCCCTCTTTGACAAGCTCTATAGCAGATTCTCCTGCGTATGTGACGATATCACAATCTATATTTTCACCTCTGTGTGTCATATTAGAAACTTTGGTCTTGTTGAGACCGGGAACAGGCAGTAGGATGGATTTGCGGTTGGCGCTGAGACTCACTTCAGATAAAGGATATTGAGAGGAGAGTTTCACACTGGCAAGCTTTGCATTAGCACTGAGGTCTATCGCAGCCAATCGATTATTGGAACAATTAAAAGTAGTCAAGTTGGTGCACTTGCTTACGTCAAGCGACGTGAGATAGTTGTAGTAGCAGTCCAGCCTATCCAATATGGTACACTTGGTTACGTCAAGCGACGTGAGATAGTTGTAGTAGCAGTCCAGCCTATCCAATATGGTACACTTGGTTACGTCAAGCGACGTGAGATAGTTGTTGCCGCAGTATAGAGTACTCAATTGGGTACACTTGGTTACGTCAAGCGACGTGAGATAGTTTTTTAAACAGGACAAGTAGCCCAGATTGGGGCAGCCGGTTATGTCAAGCGAAATCAGTTTGTTTATGGGGCAATGTAGAAAGGACAGCTTTATGTTCTTGCTCACGTCAAGCGACGTCAGTTCGTTATCGCCGCAATACAGATTTTGCAGCGCGGCGTTCTTGCTCACATCAAGCGAAGTCAACTGGTTGGAGTTACACTGCAATTGCTGTAGCGCGGTGTTCTTGCTCACATCAAGCGAAGTCAACTGGTTGGAGTTACAGTACAATAGCAGCAGCGCGGTGTTCTTGCTCACATCAAGCGAAGTCAACTGGTTGGAGTTACACTGCAATTGCTTTAGCGCGGTGTTCTTGCTCACATCAAGCGAAGTCAACTGGTTGGAGTAACACTGCAATTGCTGTAGCGCGGTGTTCTTGCTCACATCAAGCGAAGTCAACTGGTTGGAGTAACAGTACAATAGCAGCAGCGCGGTGTTCTTGCTCACATCAAGCGAAGTCAACTGGTTGGAGTTACACTGCAATTGCTTTAGCGCGGTGTTCTTGCTCACATCAAGCGAAGTCAACTGGTTGGAGTTACAGTACAATAGCAGCAGCGCGGTGTTCTTGCTCACATCAAGCGAAGTCAACTGGTTGGAGTAACAGTGCAAATTCGTCAGCGCGGTGTTCTTGCTCACATCAAGCGAAGTCAACTGGTTGGAGCTACAGTGCAATTCCTTCAGCGCGGTGTTCTTGCTCACATCAAGCGAAGTCAACTGGTTGGAGTAACAGCGCAAATTCGTCAGTGTGGTAAAGTATTCCACTCCTTTCAGGTTGGTTACACCTACACCATGACAATCAATTATTCTGACAGAATTGCATTCCGCTTCTGTCAACTTCCCGTTGCCGTCCGTGTCGATGTTGCTGGAGACATAACTGCGGAAGTTGGCGTCGGGAAAGTTAGCAGCATTTATTGCTACTGGGTAAGTCTGCGCTTGTGCGGCAACGGCGGCGAGAGAAAGGGCGAGGAGGGCGAAAGATTTGAGATAACGGTGTTTCATAATGGACAGGTGTTTATACGGGGTTGAAGGATGTTGCTTTAATAATACCAGAAGTTGCTGCGGGAGTCGGCGGTTCCGTCGTCGTCGGCCCAATCGTCGCGATCGTCGGTGAGGTTGTCGCGGCGGGTCCAGCTGTCGGGCGTGCTGCCGATGAGGAGCGCGCCGCTGGGCGCGCAGTCGAGGGCGCGGGCTGAGGGGGTGAAGTAGTGTTTTTTCATCTGTGTGTAGGTGAAGTTTGGTTGTTATGGGTGTGTTAATGATTGCGGGGAGCGGAAGGACGGCTGCGATGCAGCCGCAAACGCAACAAGGGAACGGGAGGAGCGCGGGGAAGAACGTCCGGGGCGCGGGCACGCAAAAAAGCCGCGCGACTGGCCGTACCTATTGGCACAGGGAAGCCGGCGGATTCGCGCGCGCGTGTATATTTATACGGTGTGGCTCGGAGGGCGGAACAGGCGCTAATCGCCCATTTTGTAGAGAGAGAGAGAGAGAGAGGAAGAAGCGCGGAGGCCTTCAGCAGAACGGAGCGCGAAGGTAGCGGCGAACGTTTCCGTCCACACGGTGGCGGTCGGGGAAAGGCGGAAGGCGTGGGGCGCGGTAAAGAAGAAAGCGGGTGAAATTTTCATCTCTATATAAGATTCGTGGGCAAAAGTACGCAATGCTAAACAGATACGCAACAAGTGGCGGCGTTTTTTTACACACGTCTCGTAAAAAGGGGCTATTTATTGCCATTGACGCGGGAAAGACGCGGGAAAAAACACGGAAAAGATGCAGGTAAAACGCTTTTGCTCTCCCCCGTCTGTAACCGCAGGTTCGCGGAATGTAAAGGAGCGCACCTGCGGCGAACGGGTGCTGTGGCAAGGACGCTGGAAGCGTCCCCCACGACGGGAAGGAGCCACTTTTAGCACTTCTGGGGCACGCTTCCAGCGTGCATTCCGTGTGTGTGTCGTCTGCCGCAGGTTCGCTACATTTCATTCCGCGAACCTGCGGTTACAGAGGGGGGGGACGCTTTCAGCGTCATTACACAGGCTCTACGTTTAGCGGACACCAATAAATGCCAATACCCCAGCGGGGTTACAGATGATAGGCCGGGGCCGCTCGGCTTTGCCGCTTTGCTCTGCAAAGAACGCCCCGGGAAGGAGGGGTACACAAAAACCAACCCCAGCGGGGTTGCACTTTGCGGTGTATAACACGCTTTTTGTGCAACCCCGCTGGGGTTGATTGATAGGCTGTATGTTACCGGGGCGTTCTTTGCAGAGCAAAGCGGCAAAGCCGAGCGGCCCCGACCTAACTTCTGTAACCCCGCTGGGGTTAGGGAAGGGGGCGTTTGCTTACTTGACGTATACTTTCTCGCCGTCGCGGAGGTAGACGCCGTGGGTGGGACGGAGGACGCGGCGGCCCTGCAGGTCGTACCACTCGTGGCGCTGTGCGTCGCGCGCGGCCTCCACCTGGTCGATGCCGGTGGCGATGAGGCCGCCGTAGAACGTGATTTCGTTCAGCGCGAGCCACGTGCCGCCGTAGCCCTTGGTGAAGGTGAAGCGGATGTAGGCTTCCTCGACGGGGCGGGCCAGGAAGAGGTACTGGTCGCTGGCGTTGGCCAGTTCGGTGTCCGCCTCGATGGTCTGCCACGTCTCGCCGTCGTCGCTCACTTCGACGGTGACGGCGGAGGCGCGGTAGGCTTCGGCGCGCGAGTAGTAGAACTTGACGGTCTCGATGTCGGTCTTGTCGGTGCGGCGTATGGTGATGCTGTGGGGATAGCCCGTCGCGCCGCCGTTGTAGGCCGAGTGCCAGAAGGTGGAGGTCAGTCCGTCGAGTGCCTTGCTGGCGGGCGAACTCTCGCTGACGGTCTCCTGGTCGGACCAGGCGATGACGCTGTAGGCGCTGCCGGTGTTGATCTGCTGGCCGAGCGGCTCGACGGTCTGCGTGGTGCCGAAGTTGAGCGCGAAGACGCCCTTGCTGTCGGTCCAGGCGTCGCCGTCGGGGCCGAAGCCGGTGCGCACGCCGGTGTTGTCGTTGCCGGAAAGGTCGGTGGCGTTGCCGCTGCTGTGGTTGAAGTTGTAGTAGAGTTTCAGCGAAGCCTGGTCGGCACTGAGGATGGCCTCGTCGAGCGGGCTGACGCAGTAGGTGCGTACGCGGGTCTGGGCCAGCTGCTTGCCGAAGAGCCACAGTTCGTCGATGACGCCGACGGTCTCGTTGCCTTCGCCGCCGATGGTCAGGCCGTTCCAGTAGGCGCTCTGGTCGCGCATACCGCTGAGCGTGCCGGTGCCCTTGAGTTCGCCGTCCTGGTAGAAGCGGGCCACGCCGTTGTTTACGCTGACGGCGTAGTGGTGCCACACGTTGGTCTCAAGAATGTTGTCGTTGGAGCTGACGCTGAGGTCGCCGACGGTGAGCGTGAGGCCGTTCGAGCCGTTGCCCTTGAGCGAGAGGCCGTTCGTGCCGGCGGTGATGCCGAGCGCGCCTTCGCCGCTGGCCATGGGCTTGAACCAGAAGCCGATGGTGTAGCCGGTGCTGATGCCGTCGGGCTTGGAGGCGGTGAGGGTCTGCGCGCCGCCGCCGAAGTTGAGGCCCTGCTTGCTGTCGGCGTTGCAGACGACGAGGGCGCGGTCCTGCGTGGCGGTGCCGGTGCCGTAGTCGTTGGCGGCCTTGTAGGTGAGGGTGTAGACGCCTGCTACGGTGGGGGTGAAGTCGGCCTCAAGTCCGAGCGTGCTCTGCACGTTCTGCGGGCTGGTGAATGTCCAGACGCCGCTGGTGGGGCTGTAGAGGCTGTTGTCCTTGAGGCGCACGGTCTCGCCCTTGACGATGACGCCGTTGGAGATGGTGTAGCGTGCAATCGGGGCGCTGGGTGCCACGGTCACCTGCTGGGTTGAGGTGTACTTGGTGCCGTCGGGGCCGGTCACGGTGAGGCGGACGGTGAATGTGCCCTCGGCGGTGTATTGCGCGGAGGCGTTGGGTGTGGTGGCCGTCTCGTTGATGGCGCCGGGCATCTCCCAGAGGTAGGTGCAGCCGGCGGCGGTGTTCTCGCTCACGAAACTGATGCGGTCGCTGCCGCTCACCTTGTCGGCGCTGGCGTGGAAGGCGGCGGTGGGCGTCTCGCCCTCGTTCACGGTGATGGTGGTGGTGGCGGTGTTGGTGGCACCGTCGGGGCCGGTGACGGTGAGCTGCACGTCCTTCGTGCCTGCCTCGGTGAAGACGACGGTGGGCGAGGTCACGTTGTAGGTCTTGCCGTCGATGACCCACTCGCGTGCGATGGCGTTGGGCGAGCTCTGGTCCTGGAAGGTGTACGCCTGGCCCACGGTGGTGGCGGTGGTGGGCGTGATGGCGGCCTTGAGCGTCATCGAGCTGCGGAAGCCGGTGGAGGCGTAGGTCATGCTGCGTGCGGTGCCGCCGCCGTCGGTGACGAAGGTGGCGTGGTGGCCGCCCACGCAGTCGCGCAGTTTGGTCACGCCGTCCTCCTCGATGGTGTCCATCTTGTAGTACGCAAGGAGGTTGCCGTACTGCGACGGGTTGAGCAGCGGGTACTGGTAGGAGGGCGAAATCTGGTTGCGGGTGCGTGCGCCGTCCCAGATGCGCACCTCGTCGACGTAGCCGTAGAGGGCGCTGCCGCTGCTGCCGTGCGAGCCGAAGACGAACTCGGAGAGGGCGGGCAGACCGCTGTAGCCGGTGGCGGTGTAGGTGCTCTTCTGCTGGCCGTTGACAAAGACGGTGATGGTGCTGCCGTTGATTGACAGGGCCACGTGGCGCCATGCGTTGCTGACCAGTGCGCTTGCCGCCGTGCCGCGTGCGTCGGTGTTCCAGCCGTAGACCAGTTCACCGGCGCTGGTGGTGTGGATGAGGAACGTACCCCAGTTGGGGCCGATCTGCTGGTTCCAGTTGGCGACGGAGGTGGGCTTGATGCGGAACTCGATGGTGGCTTGCGAGAGGCCCTTGGCGAAGACTTCGGGGATGGAGAAGCCGCCGTTGTCGAAATAGCCGACGTAGTTGTCGACCTCGTTGTCGGAGGCGACGGGGGCGGTGACGCCGTTGCTGGCCTGCGAGATGACGGTGTTGCCGTCGACGTTGAAGACGGCCTTGACGGTGTAGCGCACACCGGCCATGGGGCTGAACTCATAGCTCGTTGCGCTGACCTCGGCTATCTCCTCGTCGCCCGCGAAAACCTTGTAGGCTGTCGGGGTGAGGCTGCTGGCGGCGGGCTTGTCCCAGCTGAGGGTGTTGCCGTTCAGCACAAGGTTGACGGGGGCTGCGGTGCCGTTGCCGTTCACGATGACGGAGAGCATCACCTGCTTGCCGCCGTTCTGGATGGCCAGGCTGTCGCCCTCGATGGTGAAGGGTATCTCAACGCCCTCGGGGTCGTAGGTGTAGTCCATAATGCTGACTTTATGGACGCCGCCCGCACCCTGTGCGGTGGCCTTGGAGGTGACGATGAAGAAGAACTTGAGGGGCTGGCCGGGGTCTGTGCCCTCGCAGAGGTCGCTCAGGTCATAGCCGAACTCGATGGGTTCGTAGTGGAGTTTGTTGTCGCCCCACTTGCCGAGCATAGGTGTCATGGCGTCCTCGCCGTCCTTGTCGGCGTCACCCTGGTAGTTGAAGTGGTGGAAGGCGACGGTGCGGTCGGGCTTCGTGGCGTTGAGGTTGGTGGAGATGCCCGCGCTGATGCTGATGGCGCTGCGCTGGGTGTAGCTGACGGTGGCCTTGACGGTGCGCTGCGGCACGTAGTCCTTGCGTATCTTGTAGATTTCGGGCCACCAGCCTTCGCCGCCGGTGTAGACGGTCTTGCCGTTGAGCGTCTGCGACTTGCTGACGCTGCCCGCCAGGGCGTAGGGGACATATGCCTGTCCGTCCGAGCCCCAGCCGGCACCCCAGCTGTTCACGATGATCCAGGCGCCCTTTTCGTTCTGGCCGAGCTGGTTGCTCTCCTCGCCGTAAACGCCGTTCTGGTCGAGGTCGAACTCCACGCGGTCGTCCCATCCGACGAGCGTGATGGCGTGGTCGACGCTCTCGCCGAAGTGGTCGACGTAGGCTTTGCCCACAACGCCTGCGTTCTTGTTGGCGTCGGTGCTGCCGATGGTCTTGGTGCCCATCGCGCCGGCTGCGCAGCCCAGTCCGAGCACGCCGCCGGTCATGAAAGTCTCGTCGCCGTTGTGGTTGTAGAGCCAGCGCTTCACGGCCAGTCCGCCCTCGGTGGTGGCGGTGCTGGTGGGGAAGTTGCTGGTGGAGGCCAGGCGGTTGAACATGGCGGCGTACCACTTGTCGTAGCCCGTCATCCAGCCCGCGTCGTTGGCGTCGCTCTCGTGGAAACCGTAGGTGGAACTGTAGGGGAAGCCGCCGTAGGTGGGTATGTTGGGCACGCCGGTGGCTATGGCCATCTGGTCTTTCGACGAGCCGTCATACGAGAAGGGGTAGACGAAGTTGGGCGGCAGGCGGTTCTCGTCGAGCGAGGCGTCCGTGCCGCGGTAGGCGTTGAGCTCGTGGGTCAGCATATAGCCGATGCGGCTGGAGGGGCCGCAGGAGCCGCCGGCCTGGTTGAAGCGCGGCGGGAAGTACTTGGTGGCCACGTTGTTCCAGTGGTCGGGCAGGTCGGCGTCGGCCTTGAGGGAGGGGTTGCCCCACGGGGTCATCACACTCCAGTCGGGCGTGCCGCGCGGCGTCCATCCCGGCATACGGGCCTGGTCCACCGGCACTCCGTCGACGACCACAACGCCCTGCTGGGCGTGTACGGCGGTTGCCGCGCCTAAGAGCAGGGCGGCAAGAAGAGTCAGTTTTCGCATAAGAATTAAGGTTTGTTGTTAGCGTTTCCGTGGGCGCGGCTTGCAGCGCGCCGTGAGCGGCGAGGCGGGCTGGTGGGCGCACGCCTTGCCGTAGACGTGGCAAAAATAAGGTAAATCATCGGAACTTGCAAAGTTTATTTGGCAAAATCGCCTCGCGCGCGTGCGTTTATATTATGGAGTGGGGCGGGGGAAGGGGCGTCGGATGCGGCTTTGCGGGCTTTGGGATGCGGCTTGCGGCGGGCGGTTGGTGTGCTGTCGGAGTGTGCGCCCCTGGCCGTCTCCGCCGCCGCCCCGTAAAAAGCGACGGGTGGCGCGCAAAAACCGACGGAACCCACGCAAATCTGCAAACTTAGGCTTAAATTGTACAAACTGTGCCTTAATTTGTATAAATTAAGCCTTAATTTTTACAATTTAAGCCTAAGTTTGGAGATTGGCGTGGGCATAGAAAGTTTTTGCGTGGGGTCGGTGGGTTTTGCGGCGGTAGGTTGAGAATTTGTGACGGGTGTAGATTGGGGTGGGGTTGCGGCCGCGCACCCGCGCTTATAGCAGGGGCGGCGCAATGGCGTCATGCTCGGGTCTTTCGGCGCATCCTCCGCCTCCCGCACCCTCCCCCGATTGCCGCCCCGCGCCCTAAAATTGACCGAAATCGCACCCCGTTGGCAAAAAATACACGCCGCGACGCGCACGATTGGTAAAAAAAACTTAATTTTGCACGCAAGAATAAAAACAGACCATCATACATGAGCCAGACAACCATTCAGACCGGGCGCATCGCGCAGATTATCGGCCCGGTGATTGACGTGGCGTTCGACGTGGCCGGGCAGGACGCCAGCCGCGTGCTGCCGCGTATCCACGACGCCCTCGAAGTGACGCACCCCGACGGGCGCCGCATCGTCATCGAGGTGCAGCAGCACATCGGCGAGGACACCGTGCGCACCGTCGCCATGGACAACACCGACGGCCTCAAGCGCGGCCTAGAAGTCAAGGTCACCGGGCGGCAGATCGCTATGCCCGTGGGCGACCAGATCAAGGGGCGTATGCTCAACGTCATCGGCGAGAGCATCGACGGCCTCAAGGACTTTGACACCGAGGGCGGATACGAAATCCACCGCAAGGCGCCGGAGTTCGAGGAACTCACCACGAGCCGCGAGGTGCTCTACACCGGCATCAAGGTCATCGACCTGCTGGAGCCTTACGTCAAGGGCGGAAAAATCGGCCTTTTCGGCGGCGCCGGCGTGGGCAAGACCGTGCTCATTATGGAGCTCATCAACAACATTGCCAAGGGTCACGACGGCTACAGCGTCTTCGCCGGTGTCGGCGAGCGCACCCGCGAAGGTAACGACTTGCTCCGAGAAATGATTGAGTCGGGCGTAATTAAATACGGCCAAGAGTTCGTCGAGGCCATGGAGCGCGGCGAGTGGGACCTCTCCAAGGTTGACTACGAGGAGATGGCCAAGAGCCAGGCCACGCTCGTCTACGGCCAGATGAACGAGCCACCGGGCGCACGCTCCAGCGTGGCGCTGAGCGGCCTCTCCATCGCCGAGGCTTTCCGCGACGGCGGCAGCAAGGACGGCAAAGCCACCGACATCCTCTTCTTCATCGACAACATCTTCCGCTTCACGCAGGCGGGCTCGGAGGTGTCGGCCCTGCTCGGCCGTATGCCCAGCGCCGTGGGCTACCAGCCCACACTGGCCAGCGACATGGGCGCGATGCAGGAGCGCATCACGTCCACCAAGAACGGCTCCATCACGTCCATCCAGGCCGTCTACGTGCCAGCCGACGACCTCACCGACCCCGCCCCCGCCACGACGTTCACCCACCTCGACGCCACCACCGTGCTCTCGCGCAAAATCACCGAGCTGGGCATCTACCCCGCCGTAGACCCGCTCGACTCCACCTCGCGCATTATGGACCCCAACGTCATCGGGCGCGAGCACTACGAGTGCGCGCAGAACGTCGTGAAGATTCTGCAAAAGTACAAAGAACTTCAGGATATCATCGCCATCCTCGGTATGGAAGAGCTTTCCGACGAGGACAAACTCACCGTGAACCGCGCGCGCCGCGTGCAGCGCTTCCTGTCGCAGCCGTTCACCGTGGCCGAGAAGTTCACCGGCGTGCCCGGCGTGATGGTGCCCATCGAGGAAGTCATCCGCGGCTTCAACATGATACTGGCCGGTGAGGTGGACTACCTGCCCGAGCAGGCGTTCATGAACGTCGGCACCATTGACGACGCCATCGCCAAAGGCAAGAAGTTGCTGGAGAGTGCGAAGGACTAAGAAATAATGAGGAATTAGGGTTTAGGAATTAGGAATTGGGCTGCGCGACTTTCCCCTACTGAGGTGGCAATCAGCAATTCCTCACTCCTTATTCCTAATTCCAAGGTTTGCGAAAGACAAATCCTCACTCCTAAGTCCTAATTCTTATTTAGAACTCCCGCGCAAGCCAATTCCTCATTCCTCACTCCTAATTCCTAATTCCAAGTAAGGGAATGCTCAAAACCACAATCGTTTCCCCCGAGCGCACGCTCTTCGCCGGCGAGGCCGAAAAGGTGTTCGTCCCCGGCGCGGCGGGCCGCTTCGAGATACTGACGGGCCACGCCCCCATCGTCTCCATCCTCAGCGCCGGCACCGTGCGCTGCGAGGGTGTGGGCGAGCCGTTCGAGGTGGCCGTGAGCGGCGGCTTCGTCGAGGTGGCGCGCGACGAGGTGTCGGTCTGCGTGGAATGTTCCGCCCAGGACGCATGAAACCCGCCGCCGTGACCCTCCTGTGCGCCGTGGCGCTGCTCGTCGCAGCCCCGCTGACGCTGTTCTTTGAAATCAAACTCGCCGGGCGCGAAGCCGTGGCGCAGACGCTGCCACTGGCAGGCACCGCCCTCGCCCTGTGGCTCAGCGCAGCCGCCGAGGCGTTCGCCACCGCCGGCATCGGCAAGGACAAACCCGCCCTGTGGCTCAAGGCCGTGATGGCCTGCCGCGCGCTGCGTTTCCTGCTCGCTGCCCTGCTGCTCATCGCCTACGCCATCGTCTCCAAGGGCGACGCCCGCCTCTTCGCCGTGAACATCGTCGTGTGCTACCTCGCCGTCACCGCCGCGCTCACCGTGGGATACGCCCGCAACAAGAAACACAACACACAAGCATAAACGCACCCATGCGCAAACGCATACACACCCCCGGTCTCCTCCGCCTGCTCCCGGCCCTGCTGGCCGTGGCGCTGCTCTTCGCCGCCACGCCCCTGCGCGCCGCCGAGGAGAAGGCCGAAATCGACGTCAAGGAAGCCGTCCTCGGCCACATGAGCGACGCTTACGACTGGCACATCACCACCTGGAACGGCCACCACGTCAGCATCCCCCTGCCCGTCATCGTCAGGAGCCAGCGCGACGGCCGGTGGCACGTCTTCAGTTCCGCCCGCTTCGGACACGACGGCAAGGAAACCTACGAGGGCTTCTACATCGACGAGGAGCGCCAGGGCAAGGTCTACGAGCGCGGCTACGACGCCCGCCCGTGGGACATCAGCATCACTAAGGACGTCGTGCAGATATGGATAAACATCGTCATCCTGCTCGTCGTCTTCCTCACCTGCGCCCGCTGGTACAGGAAACGCAACGTGCAGGACGCAGCCCCCGGCGGCTTTGTCGGCATGATGGAAGTGCTCGTCGTGGCCATCAACGACGACCTCATCAAAGCCTCCATCGGCGAGAAGCACTACCGCCGCTACGCCCCCTACCTGCTCACGGTGTTCTTCTTCCTGCTCGTCACCAACCTGATGGGCCTCATCCCCATCTTCCCCGGCGGCGCCAACGTCACCGGCAACATCACCATCACGTTCCTCTTCGCCACCATCACCTTCCTGTTCATCAACCTGCTTGGCAACCGCGAGTACTGGAAGGAGATTTTCTGGCCTGACGTGCCCACGTGGATGAAGTGCCCCGTGCCGCTGATGCCGGTCATCGAGCTGTTCGGCATCTTCACCAAGCCGTTCGCCCTGATGGTGCGTCTGTTCGCCAACATGCTGGCCGGCCACGCCATCATCCTCTCGCTGACGTGCGTCATCTTCATCACGTGGCAGGTGAACGCCCTTGTCGGCACCTCCCTCTCGGCGGTAAGTTTCCTGATGATACTCTTTATGGACTTGCTCGAACTCCTCGTGGCCTTCATCCAGGCTTACGTCTTCACGATGCTGTCCGCAGTCTTTATTGGAATGTCTTTGCCTGAACATCATAAGGCTTAAGAAGTTTAATAAGGTTTAAGAGGTTTAATCCATCCGGCTTGAAAATGGCAGAAGTCCTATTCTCATTCCGCAAACTCAAAGTTTACCAGGAAGCAAAGTCATATACGCTTGCCTCTTATGCCCTAATAAAAAACTTCCCGCCCGATGAACGATTTGCAATGACCCAACAGATACGACGCGCAGCCTCCTCCATCCCTTTCAATATTGCAGAGGGTTCTGGCAGGTACTCGACAAAAGAACAGCTTCACTTTGTAGGCATCGCGTTCGGCTCTTTGAATGAAACTTTAAGCCAGTTTGACTTAGCACATGACTTATGTTATATAACAGATGAGGAATGGGAGGAGATCGGACTCCGCTATAAGCGTGTCGCCTATATGCTTTCGTGTATGCGCCGCTCGCTGTTAGCAAGGGAAAACGCAACACAACCCTCTTAACCCCCTAAGCCTCATTAAACCTCTTAACCCCCTTAAACCTCTTAAACCTTATAAAACCTCATTATACCCGCCCGCGTTTCGTCGCGAAGCCTTAAACCTCTTAAACCTCTTAAACATCATTAAACCTTAAAAATACTCAACTATGGTACTCTTAGAAGCAGCAACTGCAGCAGCAGGTCTCGCAAAGTTAGGCATCGGCCTCGGCGCCGGCATCGCCGCCATCGGCGCAGGTCTTGGCATCGGCAAAATCGGTAGCTCCGCAATGGAAGCCATCGCACGCCAGCCGGAAGCCACCAACGACATCCGCTCCAACATGATTGTGATTGCAGCACTGATTGAGGGCGTTGCGCTCTTCGCCGTCATCGTCTGCCTCCTGATGCTCTTCATCTAAGCCCCACCCGAAACCACAGACACCATGCAGAATATGCCTTCCATACTGACCCCGGACTTCGGGTTGCTCTTTTGGATGCTACTCGCATTCCTCGTGGTGCTGTTCGTCCTGGCCAAGTTCGCCTTCCCCGCCATCACCGGCGCCGTGGAGGAGCGCAAGCGTTTCATTGACGAGTCGCTGAAGAACGCCCGCGAGGCCAACGAGCGACTGGCCACAATCGAGGCCAAGAGCGCGCAACTGCTCAAGGAAGCACGCGAGCAGCAGGCGCAGATACTCCAGGAGGCCAAGCGCACCGGCGAGAACATCATCGCCGAGGCGCGCGCCAAGGCGCAGGCCGAGGGCCGCAAAGACCTCGAAGCCGCCAAGGCGCAGATTGCCGTCGAGAAGGAGAACGCCCTGCGCGACATCCGTTCGCAGGTGGTCGGCCTGTCGTTGCAGATAGCCGAAAAGGTGGTGCGCGGCAGCCTCGCCGACGACAAGGCGCAGCAAGCCTACATCGAACGCCTGCTCGCCGAGCAGACACAACAGCCCTAACCCCCAAGCGGACACACACCGATGAACACAGGTATCACCTCCGCCCGCTACGCCAAGGCGCTACTGCGCTTCGCCGCCGAAAACGGCGAGGAGCAGCGCGTCTACGGCGAAATGGGGCAGCTGTTGCAGTCGTTCGCCCTCCAGCCGCGCCTCGCCGCCCTGTTGCAGAACCCCGCCCTGCCCGCCGCCAAGCAGGCCGACCTGCTCGTCGCCGCCGCCACCACGGCCGACGGGGCGTCGGACACCGTGAAGCGGTTTATGCAGGTGCTCGTGGCGCAGAAGCGCGCCCCGCTGGCGCAGTATGTGGCCGTGTCCTACCAGGCCCAGTACCGCGAAGCCAAGGGGCTCATCGAAGCCCGCCTCACCACCGCCGTGCCGGCCACCGAGGCCGTCACCGAGCGTATGAGGCAGCTCGTCGAGCGGCGCACCGGGCGCAAGGTAAGTTTCGAGACACGCCAGGACGACGCCATTGGCGCCGGCTTCGTGCTCGAATACGACACCTACCGCATGGACGCCAGCCTGCGGCGGCAGTTCGCCGACCTCAAGCGCGCCCTCGCCGGATGAAGGGACGGAGCACTTAGAGAAGAGATTTAACAACAAGGCGCGCGGAATGTCCGTGTGCCATACCAAACAAGCACATCACAACTATGCCCAATAACATCAAGCCCGCCGAGGTTTCCGAGGTGCTGCTGCAACAGCTGCGCAGCGTCGAGCAACAGCTCAGTTTCGAGGAGGTCGGCACCGTGCTGACCATCGGCGACGGCGTGGCGCGTGTATACGGCCTGACCAACGTCACGGAAAACGAACTCGTGGAGTTCGAGAACGGCACGCGCGGCGTGGCCATGAACCTTGAGCAGGACAACGTCGGCGTGGTGCTTTTCGGCTCGTCCGAAGGCATCAAGGAAGGCCAGAGCGTCAAGCGCACAGGCCGCGTGGCCTCCATCGAGGTCAGCGAGGAAATGCTGGGCCGCGTCATCAACCCCATCGGCCAGCCTCTCGACGGCGGAGCGGAAATCGGCGGCGAGAAGTTCATCATGCCGCTCGACCGCAAGGCCCCCGGCGTCATCTACCGCCAACCCGTAGACCACCCGCTGCAGACCGGCCTCAAGGCCGTCGACTCGATGATTCCCATCGGACGCGGACAGCGCGAACTCATCATCGGCGACCGACAGACCGGCAAGACCGCCATCGCCATCGACACCATCATCAACCAGAAGGAGAACTACGAGCAGGGCGACCCCGTATACTGCATCTACGTGGCCATCGGCCAGAAAGCCAGCACCGTGGCCAACATCGTGAACTCGCTCAAGGAGCACGGCGCCATGGCCTACACCATCGTCATCGCCGCCACCGCCAGCAGCCCCGCCGCTCTCCAGTACTATGCCCCCTTCGCCGGCGCCGCCATCGGCGAGTTCTTCCGCGACCGCGGCCTCAATGCCCTTGTGGTCTACGACGACCTCTCCAAGCAGGCCGTGGCCTACCGCGAGGTGTCGCTCATCCTGCGCCGCCCCTCGGGCCGTGAAGCCTATCCCGGCGACATCTTCTACCTCCACAGCCGCCTGCTGGAGCGCGCCGCGCGCATCAACAACCAGCAGGAAGTGGCCGAGAAGATGAACGACCTGCCCGAGTGCCTCAAAGGCAAGGTGCGCGGCGGAGGCTCGCTCACCGCACTGCCCATCATCGAGACCCAGGCAGGCGACGTGTCGGCCTACATCCCCACCAACGTCATCTCCATCACCGACGGCCAGATCTACCTCGACACCAACCTCTTCAACAGCGGCACCCGCCCCGCCATCGACGTGGGTATCAGCGTGTCGCGTGTGGGCGGCGCCGCACAGATCAAGCCGATGAAGAAAGTGGCCGGCACGCTGAAAATCGACCAGGCGCAGTACCGCGAACTCGAAGCCTTCTCCAAGTTCGCCAGCGACATGGACGAAGTGACGGCACGCACCATCGACCGCGGACGCAAGAACAACGAACTGCTCATCCAGCCGCAGTACTCGCCGATGCCCGTGCCAGAACAGGTGGCCATCCTCTATTGCGGCACCAAGGGCCTGATGCGCGAAGTGCCGCTCGACAAGGTGCGCGACTTCCAGGATAACTTCCTGCAGATTCTCCGCGCCAGCCACGCAGACACCGTGCTCAAACCCATCGCCAGCGGCAAACTCGACGACCAGGTCACAGCCACCATCGAGAAAGTCGCCGCCGACGTAGCTGGGCAGTACAAGTAATACCGACGCAGTTAAGAAGCGAATAGTGAAAGTTGGGTTTGACACTTCGCGGAACGCACTTGACATCCTTACTACAGGAACAGCACCGCGTTTGTGTGCACCGCGCTATTGCCAAACTCAACTTTTAACTTTTAACTTTTAACTTTTAACTGTTCCCCAATGCCTTCCCTCAAAGAAGTCAAGACCCGCATAGCCTCCGTCAACAACACACGCAAGATAACCAGCGCGATGAAGATGGTGGCCTCCTCAAAACTCCACCGCGCACAGCAGGCCATCGAGAACATGCGCCCCTACGAAAGCCGTATGACGCGCATCATGACCGCATTCGTGGGCAGTATGGAGGGCGACGTCAGCACGCCCTACGCCGCCGTGCGCCCCGTGCGCCGCGTGGCCATCGTCGTCTACACCTCCAACAGCAGCCTCTGTGGCGGTTTCAACGCCAACGCCATACGCGCCCTGCGCAACAAGGTCGAGACCTACCGCGAGCAGGGTGTCGAGGTGGCGCGCATTGTGCCGCTGGGTAAGAAAGGCGCCGACGCCGTGCGCAAACTCGGCATCACCGGCGGACCCGACCACAGCGCGCTGATGGACCGCCCCCAGTTCCAGCCCGCTGCCGACATCGCCGAAGAACTGATGCAGCAGTTCGTCAGCGGTGAAATCGACAAGGTGGACATCATCTACCACCACTTCAAGAGTTCCGCCACGCAGGTGCTCACCGAGGAGACCTACCTCCCCGTGCAACTGCCCAAGGCCGACGCGCAGCAGGGAGCCGCCGCCGACTACATCGTCGAACCCTCGCGCGAAGCCGTCGTGCAGCAACTCATCCCCGGCGTGCTACGCCTGCAACTCTACACCGCCCTGCTCGACAGCCTGGCCAGCGAACACGCCGCCCGCGTCATCGCTATGCAGATAGCCACCGACAACGCCGACGAACTCCTCCAGGAACTCACGCTGACCTACAACAAGACCCGCCAGCAGGCCATCACCACCGAACTGCTCGACATCGTGGGCGGCTCGATGCAGTGACCTATCGGCATCGGGGCGGCTGGGCTTAATGGGGCTGATGGGCGATAAGACGCCAGCCCACCCCATAAAACCCATTCACCCCACCAACCCCATCCCCACAGCAACTTTAACCTTTTCAATCCATGACCACCCCCACCAAGAGCGGCCTGCGCCGCGAAGACTTCCAAAAGGAAGTGCAGGGCAAGCCCGTAGACCTCTACTTCCTCACCAACGCCAGCGGCATGGAGGTCGCCGTCACCAACTACGGCGGCTCGCTCGTCGCCATTATGGTGCCCGACCGCGACGGCAACTACGCCAACGTCATCCAGGGCCACGACAACATCGACGACTGCATCGCTTCGCCCGAACCGTTCCTCTCCACCCTTGTGGGTCGCTACGGCAACCGCATCGCGCGCGGCAAGTTCACCCTCAACGGCAAGGAGTACACCCTCGCCGTCAATAACGGCCCCAACCACCTCCACGGAGGCCCCACCGGCTTCCACGCTCGCGTTTGGGATGCCGAGCAGGTGAACCAGCAGACCCTCGTGCTGCGCTATGTCTCCGCCTACTATCAGGAGGGCTTCCCCGGCGAACTCACCATGACCGTGCGCTACACGCTCACCGACGACGACGAACTCGTCATCGACTACCTCGGCACCACCAACAAGAAGACCGTCGTCAATATGACCTCCCACGGTTTCTTCTCGCTGGCCGGCATCGCCGACCCCACGCCCAGTGCTATGGACGTCGTCTGCCAGATCAACGCCGACTTCTACGTGCCCATCGACGATACCAGCATCCCCACCGGCGAAATCCGCAAAGTGGAGGGCACGCCCTTCGACTTCCGCACACCCAAGCCCGTCGGCCAGGACATCGACGCCGACGATGAGCAGATAAAGAACGGCGCAGGCTACGACCACTGCTACGTCCTCAACAAGAAGGAAGTAGGCGAACTCTCCTTCGCCGCCAAAATCGTAGAGCCGAAGAGCGGCCGCACGATGGAGGTTTACACCACCGAACCTGGTGTGCAGTTCTACAGCGACAACTGGGCCGACGGCTACCGTGGCCAGCACGGCGCCACCTTCGGACGCCGCAGCGCCCTCTGCTTTGAGGCGCAGCACTTCCCCGACAGCCCCAACAAGCCCCACTTCCCCAGCGTCGTCCTCCGTCCCGGCGAGGTCTACACGCAGAAGACAGTATATAAATTCGGCGTGGAATAAGAGCGCACTACAACGCAAACACAATTAATTCACTTAAATACTAATCAACGAAACAGGAAGCACCAGCACAGAAATGGGCACAAGCACCAACAGCCGTTTCCTGTTTCCAACAATCACAAACCATGGCAAAACAAGCTAAACAATGGGGAGCCATCATCGTGATGATTGCGCTCTTCGCCATGATTGCCTTCGTGACGAACCTCTGCACGCCGATGGCAACCATCATCAAGAACCAGGGTGAAATCAGCAACGTGCTGGCCCAGATCGGCAACTACGGCAACTTCGTGGCCTACCTCGTGATGGGTATCCCCGCCGGTATGCTCATCGCCAAGTTCGGCTACAAGAAGACGGCCCTCATCGGCCTCGTTGTGGGCATCGTGGGCATCCTCATCCAGTGGGCCAGCGGCCTCATCGACGCAGGCGACGGCTCGAACATCGGCGTCGTCTTCGGCGTTTACCTGCTGGGTGCTTTCATCAGCGGCCTGACGATGTGTATCCTCAACTGCGTGGTGAACCCGATGCTCAACCTGCTGGGCGGCGGCGGCAACGCCGGCAACCAGCTCATCCAGATTGGCGGCGTGTTCAACTCGACGGCTGCCGTATGCTGCTACATCCTGATGGGCGCGCTCATCGCCGACGCCACCAAGGCCAAGATTGCCGATGCCACGCCCGCCCTGATGATTGCCCTGGCCATCTTCGCCATCGCCTTCGTCGTCATCCTCTTCACCAAGATTGAAGAGCCCGAGCAGGCCCCCGTCGAGGTGAGCCTGGTCAAGGGCGCGATGAGCTACCGCCACTTCGCCCTCGGCGCCCTCGCCATCTTCCTCTATATGGGTATCGAGGTCGGCGTGCCCAACTACGTGCTGCAGTATCTCACCTCCGGCGACGAGGCCCACGGCTTTGCCGCTATCAGTGCCGGTGTGGCCGGTCTGCTGGTGGCCGTCTACTGGTTTATGATGCTCGTAGGCCGCTTCGTCGGCGCCGCTATCGGCAGCAAGGTGAGCAGCCGCGCCATGGTCACCACGGTGAGCATCGCCACCCTCGTGCTCGTGCTGGGCGGTATGTTCGCCCCCTCGGACGTGCTGGTGAACTTCCCCGGCGTGGACTGGGGCAAGCTGGAACTCATCTGGCAGGAAATCCCCGTGGGCATCTTCCTCTTCCTGCTGGTCGGCCTGTGCACCAGCGTGATGTGGGGCGCCATCTTCAACATGGCCGTTGAGGGTCTGGGCAAGTACACCGCCATCGCCTCCGGCATCTTCATGACGATGGTGTTCGGCTGCGCCGTGATGATGGCCATCCAGGGCTGGGTTGCCGACCTCACCGACTACATCACCAGTTTCTGGGTTGTAGTCTTCTGCGCCGCCTACATCCTCTTCTACGCCCTCGTCGGCAGCCGCGTAAAGAAATAATAAATAAAAAATAAAAGTTAAAAGGTGAGTTACCGTTTGCCCTTGTAATCACTACCGCTTGCGGTAACTCAACTTTTACTTTTTAACTTTTAACCAAAAAACAAGTTCTGAAAGTTAAAAGCCACGTTTCCGCCAGCCGCCGCAATCCGCGCCGCAGACAGTAACTCAACTTTTACTTTTTAACTTTTAACTTTTAACTAAAAAATATGAAACTTACCATCGACGACGTCCGCAGCCGTTTCATCAAGCACTTCGACGGCAGCACTGGCAACGTGTATGCCAGCCCCGGGCGCATCAACCTCATCGGCGAGCACACCGACTACAACAACGGTTTCGTATTTCCCGGTGCCGTGGAGCAGGGAATGATTGCCGAAATCAAGCCCAACGGCACCCGCAACGTCGACGCCTACAGCATCGACCTCAAGGACCGCGTGCAGTTCTCGCTCGACGACGAGCAGGGTCCTAAGGCCACCTGGGCACGCTACATCTACGGCGTGTGCCGCGAGATGATGGCCCTCGGCGTACCCGTACAGGGCTTCAACACCGCCTTTGCCGGCGACGTGCCCCTCGGCGCAGGCATGAGCAGCAGCGCGGCTCTCGAAAGCACCTACGCCTTCGGCCTCAACGACCTCTTCGGCGACAACAAGATTGAGCGCCTCGAACTCGCCCGCGTAGGCCAGCGCACCGAGCACAAGTACATCGGTGTGAACTGTGGCATTATGGACCAAGCCATCTCCTGCCTCGGAAAGGCTGGTCACCTGATGCGTATGGACTGCCGCAGTGGTGAGATTGAGTACTTCCCCTGGCACCCCAAAGGCTACCAGCTCGTGCTGGTGAACAGTTGCGTGAAGCACGAACTCAAAGGCTCGCCCTACAACGAGCGCCGCCTACAGTGCGAGCACGTTGCTGAAGTCATTGCACAGAACCACCCCGAGGTGAAGAGCCTGCGCGACGCCAACTACGAAATGCTTGAGGAGGTGAAGGCACAAATCACAGAGGACGAGTACAAGCGCGCCCACTACGTGATTGGCGAGGTTGTCCGTGTGCTCAATGTTTGCGAAGCTCTGGAGAAAGACGACTACGAGACCGTCGGCCAGATGATGTACGAAACACACCACGGCCTCTCCAAGGAGTACGAAGTGAGCTGCGAAGAGCTCGACTTCCTCAACGACGTGGCCAAGGAGTGCGGCGTCACCGGCTCGCGCATCATGGGCGGCGGCTTCGGCGGCTGCACCATCAACCTCGTGGCCGACGAACTCGCCCCCAACTTCAAGAAAGTTGTCGTAGAGAAGTTCGAGGAGAAGTACGGCAAGAAGCCCATCGTCATCGACGTTGTGATCGGCGACGGCGCACGCCGCCTGCTCTAAACGACGGAAAGCTATACCGTATTATATATACGCGCGCGAAGCTTTTTGCAAACCAACGTGCGGCGTTCTAAAGGAAAATCCCCGCTGAGCGATTGCTTAGCGGGGATTTCTTTGTGTTGTACAATTGAACCCAAATCGGTCATTAGACCAACGGGAATGTTTCTATGTTTGTCTTTTTGCAGGAGAATGGCTTTTCTTTTGGTGTCTTTTGGCTGATGTCCGCTCGGCTTAGCCCGCTATGCCTTCGCAGCCATCAACCAAAAGCCCCACAAAATAAAATCCATTCTCCTACAAACTCTAATGACCGATTTGGGTTGAACGGTGGGGGCTGTTACACGTTGCCGACGCGCATGATGTCGGCAAAGACGCCAGCAGCGGTAACGTCGGCCCCGGCGCCGTAGCCTTGGATGAGCATAGGATACTCGCGGTAGCGCGCTGTGGTGAGGAGGATGATGTTGTTAGACCCTTCTATGTTGTAGAAAGGATGGTCGGCGGCAATCTCACGCAGTCCCACTGTGCCACGCCCGTCGGCCCAGGTGGCGACGTATCGCCAGTGCTTGCCTTCGGCTTCGAGACGTCGGCGCTCGGTCTCGAACGAAGCGTCGAGGACGGGCAACTGCGCCCAGAAGGTTTCGGTGTCGGCTTCGAAAAGGGCGGCGGGCAAGAAGGGCTGTGCCTCGATGTCGGCGGTCTCGACACGATAGCCGCTCTCACGCGCCAAGATAGTGAGTTTGCGGATTACGTCTTTGCCGCTGAGGTCGATGCGCGGGTCGGGTTCACTGTAGCCCTGCTCTTTGGCGCGACGCACGGCTTCGGAGAACGGTACGTCAGCGCTGAGGGCGTTGAAGACGAAGTTGAGCGTGCCGCTGAGCACGGCCTCGATGCGCAGTATTTTGTCGCCGCTGCCAGTGAGGTCGCGGATGGTGTTGATGATGGGCAGCCCAGCACCAACGTTAGTCTCGAAGAGGAACTTCACTCCGCGTTCGCGTGCCGTCTGCTTGAGCCGCAGGTAGCGCGCAAACTCGGACGAGGCCGCCACCTTGTTGGCCGTAACAATGCTGACGTTGCACGAGAGCAACTCTTCGTAGCGCGCGGCGACCTCCTCGGAGGCGGTGCAGTCGACAAACACGCTGTTGTAGAGGTTCATCTCCTTGATCTGCTCCACCATCCCAGCGATGCCAGCTTGCGGGTGCGAGCGCAGCAGGTCTTCGTAATGGCCGGGGCAGGGTTCGAGACCATCGGCGTTGTAGGCGGCACAGCGCGTGGTGGTGATACCCGCCACGTTGATTTTCAGCGCACGCTCTTTGAGCAGGCTTTCGCGCGCCGCCTCAATCTGCCGCAGCAGACTGCCGCCCACGGTGCCCGTGCCGCAGAGGAAGACGTTGAGATCCTGGTGCTGGCTGAGGAAGAAGCTGTCGTGCAGCACGCTGAGCGCCTTGCGCAGCTGCGACGCAGCTACAACAAGCGAGATGTTCAGCTCCAGCGCACCCGTAGCTGAAGCGTTCACACTGATGCCGTTGCGCCCCAAGGTGGTAAACAACCGCCCCATGATGCCTGGCACCTGTTTCATATACTCGCCCACGACAGCGACGGTGGCCAGGCTCTCGGCCAGGCGCGCGGGGTTCATCGACCCCTCGGCTATTTCGCGGGCGAACTCGCTGTCCAGCTCTTCGCAGGCGCGCCGCCCGTCCTCGGGTCGCACGCAGAGCGAAGTGCTGGTCTCTGAACTGGTCTGCGCCACCATGAAGACGCTGATGCCCGCCGAGGCCAAACGCCCAAAGATGCGGCGGTTGATGCCCGTCACGCCCACCATCGACATACCACTGACGGTAACCATGCTTGTTTCGTTCACGCTCGAAATGCCGCGCACGGGTGTCTTCGCAGGCGCGGCGTCGGCGCGGATGACGCTACCGGGATGCGCTGGGTGGAATGTGTTCTTGACGTAGATGGGGATGTCCTTCGTGCGGACGGGGTAGATGGTAGGCGGGTAGACCACCTTCGCGCCGAAGTTGCAAAGCTCCGTGGCTTCCTCGTAGGAGAGTTCGGGGATGGTGTACGCCGAGGGTATGACGCGCGGATCGGCTGTCATAAAACCGTCCACATCCGTCCATATTTCGAGTGCCTCGGCATCGAGTGCGGCGGCGATGATGGCAGCGGTGTAGTCCGAACCTCCGCGCCCCAGCGTGGTGGTGACACCCGTCGCGGCGTCGCGGCTGATGAAGCCGCCCACCACGGCAATGTCGGGCAGTGTGGCGAAGGCATCGCGCACCAGGGCGTTAGTGGTGTCGAAGTCCACAAGGTTCTCGCGCCCACGCCGCACGGTCTTGACGAACGAGCGCGCGTCGTAGCGCACCGCCCCTGGTAGGACTGTAGCCACGAGGTGCGACGAGAGACGCTCGCCGTAGGACATCACTGCATCGGCAGTCTTGGGCGTGAGGTCTTCGGTGAGGAAGATGCCTTGCAGGATACTCTCTAAGTCCGACAGCCGACGGCCCATCACAGCCTCTAACTCATTCTGTCGCCCAGCGGGAGCACAGTCGCGCACCATCTGGAGGTGGCGCTGGCGTATGGCCGCCGCTGTGTCGCGATAGGCAGCGTCGCCCTGGCAGGCCTGGCGGGAGGCTTGTATGAGTTGGTCGGTCACACCGTGGAGCGCACTGACCACGACAATTACGGGCTTGGGGGCGCGCTCAACGATGCGGCGCACTTCCCTGAGGCTTTCGGGCGTGCCCACAGACGAGCCGCCGAACTTGAGGACTTTCACGGGCTTGGAGTGTCTTGGGATTTTAGTTCAGACGAGGGCGAGCGTGTCGCGGGCGATAAGCAGTTCCTCGTCGGTGGGGATGACGCAGACGGTGACGGGGCTGTCGGGAGTGGAGATGACGGCCTCCTCGCCGTTCACGCTGCGGTTCTTCTCGACGTCGAGACGGATTCCGAGGAATTCCATATCGGTGCAGGCGGCCTCGCGCACGTCCCACTGGTGCTCGCCGACGCCTGCGGTGAAGACAACGATGTCGACACCGCCCATGGCTGCGGCGTAACTGCCGATGTACTTCTTGATGCGGTAGTTGTACATATCGAGAGCCACCTTGCAACGCTCGTTGCCGGCCTCGATGGCTGCGCCGATTTCGCGCATGTCGCTCGACACGCCGGTGAAGCCCTTCATTCCGCTCTGCTTGTTCAGCAGGTCGTTGGCCTGCTGGGTGGTGAGCCCTTCCTTTTCCATAATGGTGAGGATGGCGGAGGAGTCGATGTCGCCGGTGCGCGTGCCCATCATCAGACCTTCGAGGGGCGTGAGACCCATCGAGGTGTCGACGCACTTGCCGTGCTTGACGGCACTGATGCTGGCGCCGTTGCCGATGTGGCAGGTGATGATTTTCTTCTCCGTCACGTCGACGCCGAGGAACTCGCCCACGCGGGCGGTGACGAAGCGGTGGCTGGTGCCGTGCGCGCCGTAGCGGCGAATGTGGTAGTCGGTGTAGTACTTGTAGGGCAGGGCGTAGTAGTAGGCGTGGGGCGGCATCGTCTGGTGGAAGGCGGTGTCAAAGACGAACACCTGCTTGAGGTCGGGCAGCAGTGCCTTGACGGCTTCGTAGCCCTTGAGGTGGGCGGGGCTGTGGAGGGGTGCGAGACCCATGAAGGGCTTCCAGCCTTCGAGCATCTCGGGTGTGACGACCTGGCTCTCCGTGTAGGTGCCTCCGGCCACGATGCGGTGGCCCGCTGCGCTGATTTCGTCGAGGCTCTTCAGGGCGCCGACTTCAGGCGAGAGCAGCGTGTCGAACATCAGGCGTATGCCCTCGGTGTGGGTGGGCAACGCGGCCTCCTGGATGCGGGTCTCGCCAGTGGGGAGTTTGTACTTGATGAACGCGCCGTCGAGGCCGATTTTCTCGATGCCTCCGGCGGCAAGCACGGTCTCGGTCTCCATCGCGTAGAGTTTGTACTTGATGGACGACGAGCCGCAGTTGATGACAAGGATTTTCATGGTGCTGTTATGTCTTAATTTGTTTCGTTCAGCGTGCAAAAGTAGCACATTTCCCGCAGATTATACCCGCTGCGGCGGGCTTTGTGCTCCGTAAAGTGTCGGCGGAGATACGCAATCATCCCCGCCGCTGTGCGACGGGGATGATTGGTTGTGCAGGCCGTAGCCATTTCGGATGTTATTCCTCTACAGTCTTAGCCTCGATACGTACAAGGCGGTTCTTGTCGTTTTCGTTGGGATAGGGCTGTACGGTGTCGCCCTTGTAGTCTACGGTAATCTTGCTGCGGTCAAAGCCGTATTCCGTAACCAGCTGATCGGCCACAGCCTCGGCACGCTGCTTCGAAAGTGCGAGGTTGCGCGGCGCCTTGCCCGTTCCCTTGTCGGCGTAGCCCGTCACGATGACACGGGCGTTGCTGCGGGAGTTGAGCCAATTGCCCATAGCACGGAGCTTGCTGGCTGCTTCGGGGTTGATGTCGGTCTTGGCCATCTGGAAGAACAGGTCGACAGTGTTTTCTTCGGGCACAAAAGCGGGTACGACGGGTTCGGGTTCAGGCTCGGGCACCACAACAGGTTCGGGCTCGGGTTCGGGAATAACGACAGGCTCGGGTTCGGGTTCCGGCTCGGGGATAACGACAGGTTCGGGCACTGGCACGGGTTCTACCACGGGAGCGGGCTTTTTCTTAAAGCCAAACTTGTAGCGCAGGCCGAGCATAGCCGTGAGCTGCCAGTCGTGGTCGCCGCCGCGCTTGGCGTTGAAGCGGTCGTTGAGGTTGTTCATGTCGACCTCAAGGTTCACACCCCAATGCTTGGCCACATTGGCCTCAACCATCGCGCCCAGGCGGAAGTTGTGGGAGTAGCGGTTGTCTGTCCAAGTAAAGGCTTTCGACGGACGACGAACGTTACCGGCTGCATCGGTGTAGTCAGCGGGCAGGTCATCAATGTCCCAGACGTAGTTGAGGCCGACACCGGCAATGAGATATGCGTCAAGCAGGCGCGGGCAGCAAGTCTTCTTGCGGAAGATGTTGGTCACGTTGATCATCAGGTCGATGTCGCCCGTAAAGAACTTGAAGTCGGTTTCACCAGTGGGCTTGAACTTGCGACCGGCAGCGGTCTTGGAGTTAATACCCATGGCGTGGAGGCGCGCACCGACTATCGGCGAGAACTGGCCACCAATCTGCACGCCACCGATGGGCGTGATGAGCTTACCGTAGTTGTAGTTTGTGAACGTGAGCTGGGCACCGCCCTGCAAACCCACGAAGCCGTAGGGATAAGGCTCGTAGTCCATGCTGCACTGTGCGTGTGCCGTTGTGCCGAGCAGCAAGGCAGCTGCAACGAGTGCGAGTGTCTTAATTTTCATGATGTATTTGGGTTAGAATTATTATCAGTGTCGGCAAAAGTACGCCTTTTATAGAAAATTAGCAAATGCCACCCCGATTTTTTACTTCTTTATTCATTCGGACGGGGAAACGCCAGCGAGTGCACCAACCAGCGACGGCCACGGCTCTGCTTGGGGCCAAGGCGCGCTGACATCTACTTGCACATGGCTCACGGGGTGTTCAAAGCTGACACTGCGGGCATGGAGCGAAATGGAGCCGTCGGGATTGGAACGGGGAGCGCCATACTTGAGGTCGCCCTTGATTGGGTGGCCAATGGCTGCGAGTTGGCAGCGTATCTGGTGGTGACGGCCTGTGTGGAGACGGATTTCGAGAAGCGAATAGCGCTCGCCGTCGGCCACGCGGCGGTAGTCGAGCACGGCACGCTTGCTGCCGGGGCGTTCCGTGGCGTGGGCGTAGCTCTTATTCTGGCGTTCGTTGCGCGTGAGGTAGTGCTCCAGCGTGTGCCACTGGGCATCGGCCTCGCCGTCCATGCGTGCCACGACGGCGTAATAGGTTTTCCGCACTTTCCCATCGCGAAACAAGGTGGTCATACGGGTCAGCGCCTTGCTCGTGCGAGCCAGCACCACCACGCCACCCACGGGGCGGTCCAGCCGGTGGGGCAGTCCCAAGAACACCTCGCCAGGCTTGTGGTACTTCTCCTTGATATACGCGCGCGCGGTGTCGGCCAGTGTCGTGTCGCCGGTCTTGTCGCCCTGCACAATTTCGCCTGGCGCTTTGCTGACAAGGAGCAGGTGGTTATCCTCGTAGAGTACGGTCATGCCCAAACGACTTTATGAGGCGCGGCGCCCAGTTCAAAATGATATTTCACGATGCCAAGGTCTATTTTGGCGTAGAAGCCCCATCGCGCCTTGGCTTCCACCGTACCGTCAGGGCGCAGCGCAAAGCGGAATTTCTGTTGGTTGACGGCTGTGGGGGCAAGCAGCGCGGCCTCAACGCCACAGCGGAACCATTCGGGGGCATCGGCCTCAACGGGCGTGGCCACAACGTCGGCATATTGCTTGATGCGGTGGCCTGCACCCTGTGTCGTGCCGTAGCCGAGGCTGATGACGCAGCGCAAACGGTCACCGGGAGCAAGACTGACGCGCTCGGCATTTTTTGTATAGGTCAGCGCCACCCAGCAGGTGTTCAGTCCGAGCGTCTGAGCGAGCAACACAAGTTGCTCACCCCAATATCCGATGCGCTCGTCCAAATCGGGGGCTTTCGCTCCGGCCAACACGAGGTAGTCGCGCACGCCCCGGAACTTGCCGTAGTGGGCCAGGAAACCAGCGAAGGCCGAAGGGTCGTTTTCAACGAGCTGTATGTTCAGCCCGCCCTCGGCGTTGGCACGGGCAATGGCCTGCTGCAAAGCGGCGCGAGCGTCGTCGGCGAGCGGGCGGTCGTGGTAGCTGCGCACGCTGTGGCGCGCGGCGATGGCTTCAAGGAGTGTCATGGTGGTTAAGGTTATTCTTAGAAAAAAAAATGGAAGGGATGGCGGGAGAATTAAGACGGGGAGTTAATGGCCAGATGTGCGCTACGCAGGAATGCGTGTGCGAGGACATCTGGCCATTAACTCCCTCATCGTTTCGTTTGACTCCCCTACCCTATTTTATTGTCTACATTCCCAGTTCGTGCAGGGAGAAGTCGCCGAGGATGCGGCTGCGGTCTACGTCGCCCTTAATGCCGCTGATGCGCCCCTTGTCGGAGTACTGCCACATGATGAAGTCCTTGCCGTCACAGAGCGAAGGCTGCTGGCTGCTGTTGTAGCGGGCTATCATCCACTGGTGTTCGGGAAAGCGCCCCGCCAGGTAGTTGTTGTAAAAATTCTGCCCTGTATAGAGCAGCGGCTTTTTGCCATAGTGGCGCTCAACGGCCTCTATGAAATTGCGGAGGTCGGCAATGAATTTCTCAAGACTGACCGTGCCGCGCCGCTCAATGTCAATGAGCGGCACAAGGTCTTGTTCCTCGGGTTTTACAATGCTCACCATGTGTGCAAGCTGCTGCTGCCAGCCCACGTTGGGGCGATAGAAATGATAGCTGCCCACACTGAGGCCCACGCGGCGGGCTTCGCGAATATTAGTGGCGTAGCGCTCGTCAATAAAGTTGCAACCCTCGGTCGCCTTTATGTACACGTACGAAATAGGTTCTTTAGCGACGAGATCCCAGTTGATGTGGTGCTGATAGTGGGAGATATCGATTCCCTCAACATAGGAACTGTTTATCCTGCCGCGCGTTTGCTTTTGCACGGCAGGCTCGGCGAGGGAAATAAGCTGGCTATAGGCGGTGGGGCGGTCGTGCGGCGCTTCGCGCGAGGGGACATCGGGGTTCGAGGCCACCACTGGGGCGGGCATACCGTCGTGTCCGTGCTTGCTGTTGCGCTGTGCCTGGAGCGTGGCGGGGAGGGCGGCCCAGCCAATCGCGAACAAACACAAAGCGGTGTGGCGTAGGGAAAAAGTCATACGGCTTGCTTTGGTACGGGGGACGCGAATCCCCATAAGTTTGCCCAGCAAAGATAGGGCTTATTGCCGACACCGGGAAATATGCCAACACTTTTTAACGTTTCCAGCGCGGGAACAAGCGCGCACACCGTGCTTTCAGGAGGGGGCAACAGCAGCACCGCATAACGCTATCTTGCAGAACGAAGAACCAAATACTTTGTCAATTTTTATTGTCCCCAAATTAAAGCCTCAGCACACGCATTGCAATCCACTGCAAACGGCATTGCTATCTTTTGCACAGCGCTGTGCAAAATTTTGCTCTACGCTGGGCAATTTTTTGCTCACGGCACAGCAATTTTTTGCTCACGGCACAGCAATTTTTTGCTCACGGCTGTGCAATGCGCGCGAAGCGTCCATAACACGAACTATATGCTTTTCGACAAAAAAACTATACACCTTTCGCCCTTGCTCTGCGCTCGTTTTGTCGTAACTTTGGCTGCGCCGAAGTTACTCGCACTCGGCATAGCAAGTGAAAAGCAGAGCTTTTCCCCTTGCTCTGCGCTCGTTTTGTCGTAACTTTGTGCCGTGAAAGACTTTTTGCAACCCGCAATCGGAATTGTCGGCACGGGCAACGTGGCTACGCGTATGGCCGTGGCGATGGTCGGCGCGGGGCTTGACGTGGCCGCCGTGTGCTCCCGAAGCCTCGAAAAAGCCGAGGCGTTGGCCGCGCGCGTAGACCACGAAAAGGCACACCACGGCGCGAACGGCGGCACTTGCCGGGCAACCGACCGCATAGGCGACCTCATCGGCTGCGACGCCGTGTTCCTCTGCGTGAGCGACGACGCGGTGGCGCAGACGGCCTCACGTTTCGCCCAGGCGCACCAGGCAAGCCTACAGGAGGCGGCGGGCGGCGACGCACGCGGCCCCGTGCTGGTCCACACCGCAGGCAGCGTGCCGATGGACGCACTGCGAGGGGCGGCGAAACGCTACGGCGTGGTCTATCCCTTGCAGACGCTTTCACGCGACAGGGAAGTGGACTTCACCCGCGTGCCGCTCTTCGTGGAGGGCAGCGACACGGAGACGACGCAGTGGCTCACCACGCTGGCCCTGGTACTGGCGCGGGACGTGCAAATCCTCGACAGCGAACGCCGGCGCCAACTGCACCTCGCGGCGGTGTTCGCCTGCAACTTCCCTAACCACCTCTTCGGCATCGCCGAGGCGTGTCTGCGGAAGGCCGGTGTAGACCGCCGCGCCTTGCAGCCGCTCATCGAGGAGACGGTGGCCAAGTTCGTCGAAAACGGAGCGGTGCGCTCGCAGACCGGCCCCGCAGCACGGGGCGACCGGCGTGTGATGGCGCGCCACGAGGAGATGCTCATCGACTTCCCCCAACGCCTGCAAATTTACAAAACTTTGTCGCAATCCATCGCCTCGCAGCGCGACGAAAACGCAAACCTATGACACAACCCACCCCCGACTTCTCGCGCGTCCGCGCGCTGGCCTTCGACGTGGACGGCGTGCTGAGCGCCAACACCATACTGCTGCCCGAGGTCGACACGCAGCCCGTGCGCACGGCCAACATCAAGGACGGCTACGCCATGCAACTCTGTGTGCGGCGCGGTTTCCCCGTGGCCATCATCACCGGCGGCAAGAGCCGCGCCGTCTACGAGCGCTACCGCAACCTGGGGCTGCGCGACGTGTTCCAGAGCGTGTCGATGAAACTGCCCGTGTACGAACGCTGGCTGGCCCAGCGCGGGCTGACGGACGCCGACGTGCTGTATATGGGCGACGACATCCCCGACTATGAGATTATGGCGCGCTGCGGCCTGCCGTGCTGCCCCGCCGACGCCGCCCCGGAGGTGAAGGCCGTGGCCCGCTACGTCAGCCCCTGCGACGGTGGCCACGGCTGTGTGCGCGACGTCATCGAGCGCGTCCTCAAAGCCCACGGCAAGTGGATGGGCGACAAGGCCGCGTTCGGGTGGTGAGGGCGTGCCACATCTTTTGTAGTTAAGTAGTTGAGGAGTTAAGTAGTTAAGCCGTTTGTCGAGGCCGACGTATTTCAATAGAAAGGCTTGAGACGGACGGTAAAGGTACAAAAAAAATCGGAAATACCTGCTGAAAATCGGTAACGGCTTAATCACTTAACTGCATCCGTTTCCAGAGTTGTTGATGTTTGTTTAATTTTGATTCAAATTTTGAACAATTTCTGCGCGAAGCGCATAAACAGAGGTCGCCTACGGCGAGAAATTTAACAAAATTCAATTCAAAATTTTTCAAGCACTTCGTGGCAATCAGTAACGGCTTAACTACTTAACTACATAACTACTCTATTCTAAAAAACGATGCTCCAAAACCTCTCCAAATACGACCTCATCCTGGCCTCGGCCTCGCCGCGCCGACGCGAACTGCTGGGGCAGCTCGGCGTGCCTTTCCGCGTCAAGACGCTCGCGGGCATCGACGAAAGTTTCCCCGAGGGACTGACACCCGAGGCCACCGCCGCCCACATCAGCCGCGCCAAGGCGCGCGCCTACGAACCCCTGCTGGATGAGCGCACCCTCATCGTAACCGCCGACACCATCGTGTGGAGCGACGGGCGTGTGCTGGGCAAACCCGCCGACGAGGCCGATGCCCGCCGCATGTTGCGCCTGCTGGCCGCCAAGACCCACCAGGTGGTCACCGGCGTGACCGTCGCCACGCGCCGGCGCACCGAGACCATCGCCGTCAGCACCGACGTCACCTTCGCCCCGCTCACGGACGACGAGATAGCCTACTACGTCGCCACCTACCGCCCCCTCGACAAGGCCGGCGCCTACGGCATACAGGAGTGGATAGGCATGGCCGCCGTCGAAAGCATCAGCGGCAGCTACTGGAACGTGATGGGCCTGCCCGTGCACCAACTCTACAAACTCCTGAAAACCTTCTGAAACCAACACCAACCTATATGAAACGAACCATCCTTGCGCTCGTGCTGCTCTGCGCCCTCGCGGTGGCCTGCAGCGAACACACCTACGACGCCAAGTACCGCAGCGACTGCCCGCGCTTCGCCGCCCTCAGCACCTCCACCGAGACCGTCACGGCCGGCGTCCCCGTGGTGCTGACCTGCGTGGAGCAGCGCGCGGGCAAACTGCTCGACCGCACGACGTACACCTGGACCGTGATGCCCGCCGAGGGGCTGAGCATCGAGACCAGCGTACCCGCCGAGGGCGTGTACGACGGCGTGTCGCCCACAGCCACCGTGACGTTCCCTGCGCCCGGCAACTACACCGTCACTTTCCGTGGCGACTATCGCGGCAGCGGCCAGGTGAACTACTTCGAGGAGAGCGAGACCCTCGCCGACGGCACCACCGCGCGCTACAGCGCCAACACCGGCGGCGAAGGCAGCAACCACCGCGACTACCTCCACGCCCAGCTCACGCGGCGCATCGTCGTGAAGTGAAAAATCGTGAACGAAACTAACCCTATACCTGTATGAAGAAACTTTTACTGACCCTGTTTGCGCTCCTCGCCCTCACGGCCACGGCGCAGACACCCGAGGTGGGAAAGGTCTACACCATCCTCTCCAAGCAGTACGCAGGCATGTACATCAGCGAGGAGGCCGACGGCTCGCTCGTCGTCGCCGCCCTCGACAACGCCCGGCGCCAGTTCTGGGAGTTCGTCCCGGCGGGTGCCGCAAACACCTTCTACATTCGCAACAAGGTGAGCGGAAACTACATCCAAAGCTGCAACCTCACGCCCAGCAGCAACAGCAAGATCTCGACTGGCACGACCGCCGTGGCCTACTACGTCGGCGTGTGCCAGAGCGGCAGCAACGCGGGCTACCTGTGGTTCAGTTCCACCGACTGCGCCAACTACAGCGACCAGAGCCAGACGCCGCGCGGCCTCAACAAGGACGGCGCGTCGAGCAGTGTCATCACCTGGAACGCCGGCACGGGCAACAACGGCTCGCACTGGAGCATCCAGGAGACGGAGTACGCCTACGAAATCCAGCCCTTCACACCGTCGGCAGCCGTGGGGCAGCCCGGCTCGCTCTACCACCTTGTGCACGGCGGGCAGTACGCCGCAGCCGACGGCACGCTTGCCGCTGCCTCCGAGGACGCCGCGCTGAGCTGGTACTTCGTGGGCACGGCCAACGCCGCCGGGGGCTACCAAATCGTCAATGCGGCCACCGACACGCCCGCCACGGCCACCGACGGCACCGACCGCTGGATGGTCTATGAAGACCTCACGGACGGCACCGCCTACTACTTCGCAGCCGCCACCGACGCCACCGACCGCTTCACCGCCGGGGGCGAGAGCCTCTTCACCTTCAAGACCGCGCGCAGCGCCTTCGCACGCCATGCGCAGATATACGACCTGCCCTGCGGCGCCACCTCGAACGGCATGTACGTCTCCGCCGCCAGCATCACCGGCCCGGCGGCCAAGCACACCCTGACCTACCCCATACGCACGCAGAGCGGCGTCGTCAAGAGCAGCACGCTGCAGACCGTCGCTCCGACAACGTGGTACAAACTCAACGTCGTCGACCAGGCCGACCTGCGACAGGGGCGCGACTTCGACCTCGCACTCACGCTGAGCAAAGCCCCCACCGGCAGCGAACTGGTGTGCGCCTACTTCGACTGGGACCGCGACGGCGTCTTTGATACCGCCGTGCCGCTCGAAGCCGAGCGCAACATCACCGCCACCGTCTCCGTACCCGCGACGGCCAAAGTGGGGCGCAGCCGTATGCGCGTGCGCGTCACCTATAACGGCCTGGCCGACGCCGAGGACGAGGTGCAGGGACAGTGCATAGACTTCGCCCTGAACATCATTGAGGACGACGGCGGCACGGACTTCACCGTCACCGCACGCCCCAACGACCCCACGCGCGGCAGCGTCGAAGTGAGGAACGACACCGTCGTGGCCACCGCCTTCGGCAAGAGCACCTTCATCTGCTGGAAGGAGGGACGCCGCTACATCGGCGTGGCCAAGAACCTGCGCCTGACGTCCACCATCTGGAACCACGACCTCAACCTGACGGGCATCTTCTCGGCCGACGCCAGCGACCCCTATGGCGAGGACGTCCTGTCGGGCATCGACCCCGCCACCGTGGAGGACGTTACCGAGGCCGTCGAGATTAACGTCGGCAGCCGCGAAATCCGCGTCAAGACCGGCGGCACGCTCTACGGCGTGCGCCTCTACGACACCGACGGACGCCTTGTGCGCCACAGCCGCCAGAGCGTTGTCAGCACCGACGGCCTCGCGCCCGGCACCTACATCGTCAAGGCCGTCACCGCCAAGAGCGGCAAGACCGTCAAAGTACGCGTGAAGTAAAACCCATCTAACCCCAATACCACCCACTATGAACCTTTCCCGATTGGCCTTCATCGGCGCAGGCGCCGCAGCCCTCACCGCGCAGGCGCAGACACGCCCCAACATAATCTACCTGATGTGTGACGACCTGGGCTACGCCGACATCAGCTGCTACGGCCAGCACTACATCGCCACGCCCAACCTCGACCGCCTGGCCTCGCAGGGCATGCGCTTCACGCAAGCCTACAGCGGCTCGCCTGTCAGTGCCCCCGCCCGCGCCACCTTCATGACCGGCCAGCACACCGGCCACACACACGTGCGCGGCAACAAGGAGTACTGGAGCAGCAACAACACCGTGAAGTACGGCGACAACACCGACTACGCCCGCGTGGGCCAGGAACCCTACGACCCCGACCACGTCATCATTCCCGAAATCTTCCACGACAACGGCTACGCCACGGGTATGTTCGGCAAGTGGGCCGGCGGCTACGAGGGTTCCGTCTCCACACCCGACAAACGCGGCGTAGACGAGTACTACGGCCCGCTCTGCCAGTTCCAGGCCCACCTCTACTACCCCAACTTCCTCAACCGCTACAGCAAGAAGCGCGGCGACACCGAGACCATCCGCGTCACGCTCGACGACAACGTGCCCTACCCGATGTACGGCAGCGGCTATGAGAAGCGCACGCAGTACAGCGCCGACCTCGTCCACCAGGCCGCCCTCGAATGGCTCGACGACCGCACCGCCGACCAGCCTTTCCTCGGCATCTTCACCTACACGCTGCCCCACGCCGAACTGCGCCAGCCCGAGGACTCCATCCTGCTGGCCTACCAGGGACACTTCTGCGTAGAAAAGTCGTTCGGCGGCGACCAGGCCTCGCGCTACAACCCCACCGACATCGCCCACGCGCAGTTTGCCGCCATGGTCACGCGCCTTGACGCATACGTCGGCGAGATTATGGACAAACTCGAAGAAAAGGGGCTGGCCGACAACACCGTCTTCATCTTCACCAGCGACAACGGCCCCCACACAGAGGGCGGCGCCGACCAGACTTTCTTCAACGTCGAGCAACTCCTGCAAGGCACCAAGCGCTACACCTACGAGGGCGGCATACGCATTCCCTTCATCGTGCGCTGGCCCGCCAAAATCAAGGGCGGCCAGGTCAGCGACCAGACCTTCGCCTTCTACGACCTGATGGCCACCTTCTGCGACATCGCGGGCATAGACAACTACGTCGAGCGCTACCGCAACCCCAACCTGGAGAACGACTGGTTCGACGGCATCTCCATCTACCCCACGCTCACCGGCGAGGGCGAGCAGCAGCAGCACGAGTACCTCTATTGGGAGTTCCACGAGACCAATATGCTCGCCGTTCGCAAAGGCAACTGGAAACTCGTCGTGCAGAACGGCACGTGCAAACTCTTTGACCTGTCGCTCGACCTCCACGAGGACAACGACCTCTCCTCGCGCTACCCCGCCGTGGTCAAGGAACTCAAGGCCGCCATCCTCGCCGAGCACACCCCCAGCGACCTCTTCAACGTCACGCTGCCGCAGTGACAAACACCATTGACCATTAACCATTGACCATTGCCTACGTTGTGTTTGCTGCTGCATCTCAGCCGCCCGCAGGCAATGGCCAACGGTTAATGTTTATTGTTTACGTTTAATGTTTATTGCTTAACGTTTAATGTTTATTGTGTCGAAGTGTTCCCCGCGCCGCTGGCTGCAGTTCCTGCGGCAGTTGTTTGTGGGCACGTGCCGGTTGTTCTTTGAAGAGGACATGGGCGCGGGCGCAAAGGCGCTGACCTACAGCACGCTGATGGGCGTCGTGCCGTTCCTCGCCATCCTCTTCGCCATAGCCAAGGGCTTCGGCTTGCAGGACTTCATCGAGGGGCGCGTGCGCACCGCCTTCCCCACCGACCCCGAGACCGTCGACACGCTGATGGGCTTCGTGGGAAACTACCTTGACAACACCAAGAGCGGCGTCTTCATCGGCGTGGGCATCGTCATCCTGCTGTGGAGCCTGCTCACCCTGACCGACAGCATCGAGGGCACGTTCAACAAGATTTGGCAGGTGAAGCACGACCGCTCCCTCTCGCGCAAACTCACCGACTACACCGCCATGGTCTTCCTGCTGCCCGTGCTGGTGTTCGTGTCGATGGGCTTCTCCGTGTTCCTCTCCACGTCGGTGGAGAACCTGCCCGACGTCCTCCTGCTGCGCCCCGGGGCGCGCGTGCTGGCTGAACTGATAGGCTACGTCGTGCTGACGTTCACCTTCGTGATGCTCTACATCTTCCTGCCCAACACCAAGGTGAACCTCGGCAGCGCGCTGCTGGCCAGCGTGTTCACTGCCGTGGTCTTCGACCTGTGGCAGGACGCCTACATCGAGGTGCAGAAACTCCTCACGAGCTACAACACCATCTACGGCTCGTTCGCCGCCATACCGCTGTTTATGCTCTGGTGCCTCGTGTCGTGGTACATCATCCTGTTCGGCGCCACGATGACCAGCGTGTGCCAGAACGACGTGTCGCTCACGGGCGACACCGCCGCCCACCACACGCGGCGTGGCTTCAACTACCTCTGCGTGATGACCGCCGCCATCGTCTGCCGCCGCTTCGTCGACAAGCAGACCGTGCCAAACGCCAAGGCCGTGGCGCGCGAACTCCATCTGAGCGTGCGCGCCGTGAACCGCGTCTTCGACCGCCTGCGCGGTGCCGCCCTTGTGCACGAGACCACCGGCGAGCGCCACACGGGTTTCGTCCCCTCCGGCGACGTGCACGCCTACACCGTGGGCTACGTACTCGACGCACTCGACGGCTCGGGCGAGGACTTCAAGCAGCCCCAGTGGAAGCAACTGCAGGACTACCTCGCCGCCGCCCGCGATGAGGGTTTCGCCAAGACCAAACTCATTGACCTCTGACCGCCCTATGCCCCTCCTCATTGCCGACAGCGGCAGTACGAAGACCGAGTGGCTGCTCCGCGACGGCGCGGAAACAATCACCGTCCGCACCGGCGGTATCAACCCCGCGCTGATGGCCGACGCCGACGTGCGCGCAGCCATTGCCGAGGCCGTCTCGAACGTACTGGCCGCGCGCACCCACGGAAAAGACTCCGACGCGCAGCTGCTATGCGCGCGCGTATATTATTATGGAGCGGGCTGCACGCCCGAACGCATCCCCGTTGTGGAGCGTGCGCTGCGCGACGTATTGGTTGGGGCGGAAGAAGTTGAGGTGCGCAGCGACCTTGTGGGTGCGGCGCGCGCGCTCGTCGGACGCGGCGAGGGCATCGCCTGCATCCTCGGCACGGGCGAGGCGTCCTGCCTCTGCCGCGACGGAGAGATTATGGAGCAGACGCCCTCGCTGGGCTACATCCTCGGCGACGAGGGCAGCGGTGCCGTGCTGGGACGCCTGTTGCTCGGCGCGGTGTTCAAGCGGCAGTTGCCGCAGGCCGTCTGCGACGCTTTCCACGCCGAGTACGCCCTGACGCAGGCCGAGGCCATCGCCCGCATCTACCGCTCGCCGCAGCCAAACCGCTTCCTTGCTTCGTTCGCTCCCTTTTTGGCCAAGCACCGCGAGGTAGACGCCGTGTGCGATCTGCTCGTCACGGAGTTCCGCCGCTTCTTCCGCCACAACATTGCCGCCTACAGCCGCCCCGACCTCCCCGTCTCGTTCGTGGGCAGCGTCGCCCACCACTTCGCTCTTGAACTCCGCGCCGCCGCCCGCGCCGAGGGCTTCTCCGTTGACCGCATCCTCCAAATGCCTCTACCCGCTCTTAGTATCTACCACAATTCAACCCCATAAGGTCTTTGCTTGTTTTTGCAAAGCCCACCCGCCTTTTACGCCCCATGCGGGCCGCCGCGCGCCCCGTAACCGCTTTATTTTCAGCCCGCCCAAACCTATGTAGGCGGGTTTTTGCTACTTTTGCGCCCAAAACAAAAAAGAAGACATACAGCAATGATCACAGTCAGCAACCTGGCCATACAGTTTGGCAAGCGCGTCCTCTACAAGGACGTGAACATGAAATTCACCAACGGCAACATCTACGGCGTCATCGGCGCGAACGGCGCGGGCAAGTCCACCCTGCTCAAGGCCATCAGCGGCGAGCTGGAACCCACCAAGGGCACCGTCGAGATGGGCCCCGGCGAGCGCCTCAGCGTGCTCTCGCAGGACCACTTCAAGTTCGACGAGCACACCGTGCTCGACACCGTGCTGATGGGCCACACCGTGATGTGGGACATCAAGAACCAGATGGACGCCCTCTACGCCAAGCCCGACTTCAGCGACGAGGACGGCATGAAAGTGGCCGAACTGACCGAGAAGTTCACCGACATGGGCGGCTACGAGGCCGAGAGCGACGCCGCCGAACTGCTGTCGGGACTGGGCATCAAGGAGGCGCTCCACTACCGCCTGATGGGCGAGCTGAGCGGTAAGGAAAAGGTGCGCGTGATGCTGGCGCAGGCGCTCTTCGGCAACCCCGACAACCTGCTGCTCGACGAGCCCACCAACGACCTCGACCTGGAGACCGTGGAGTGGCTGGAGGACTACCTGGGCAATTTCGAGCACACCGTGCTCGTCGTGAGCCACGACCGCCACTTCCTCGACCAGGTGTGCACCCACACCGTCGATATCGACTACGGCAAGGTGACACTCTTCGCGGGCAACTACTCCTTCTGGTACGAAAGCTCGCAGCTCGCCCTGCGCCAGGCGCAGAACCAGCGTATGCGCGCCGAGGAGAAGCGCAAGCAGCTTGAGGAGTTCATCCGCCGCTTCTCGGCCAACGTGGCCAAGAGCCGCCAGACCACCAGCCGCAAGAAGATGCTCGAAAAACTCAACGTCGAGGAAATCAAGCCCAGCACGCGCCGCTACCCGGGCATCATCTTCCAGATGGAGCGCGAGCCGGGCAACCAGATTCTCGAAGTGGACGGCCTCACCGCCGTGGCCGACGACGGCACGGTGCTGTTCAAGAACCTGACGTTCAACGTCGAAAAGGGCGAAAAGGTGGTGTTCCTCAGCCGCGACCCGCGTGCCATGACCGCCCTCTTCGAAATCATCAACGGCAACCAGCAGCCCGCCGAGGGCACGTTCAAGTGGGGCGTCACCATCACCACCGCCTACCTGCCGCTGGACAACACCAAGTTCTTCGAGAGCGACCTCAACATGCTCGACTGGCTGTCGCAGTTCGGCACCGGCAACGAGGTCTACTTCAAGGCGTTCCTGGGCCGTATGCTCTTCAAGGACGAGGACGTGCTGAAGAAGGTCAACGTGCTCAGCGGCGGCGAGAAGATGCGCTGCATGATAGCCCGCATGCAACTCAAGAACGCCAACTGCCTCATTCTCGACACGCCCACCAACCACCTCGACATGGAGAGTATCCAGGCTTTCAACAACAACCTGAAACTCTTCAAGGGCAACATCCTCTTCGCCTCGCACGACCACGAGTTCATCAACACCGTGGCCAACCGCATCATCGAGCTCACGCCCAACGGCCACATCGACAAACTGATGAACTACGAGGACTACATCCACGACGCCCACATCAAGGAACTCAAGACCCGTCTCTACGGGGAATAAAATCCCAAATCGGTCATTAGGGTTTGCAGGAGAATGGGTTTTATTTTGAGGGGCTTTTGACTGATGGACGCGAAGGCATAGCGGGCTATGCCGAGCGAGCATCAGTCAAAAGACACCAAAAGAAAAGCCATTATCCTGCAAAAAGACAAACATAAAAACATACCCGTCGCCCTAATGACCGATTTGGGATTATACCCTTTGGCACAAGTTTTGCTTTCACTACGGCAAAAACAAATGTTATGAGCAAAGAACAAGAGATACCCGTAGAGGCACAGGCCGCTGAGGGCACGGAGCCCGACGTGAAGATTATAGAAGAGAGCGTGGACACGCCCGAAGTAGACGCACCCGAAGTGGCCGAGGCCGCCGAGCCTACCACCGAGGAGCGCCTGGCAGCCGCCGAGGCCGAGATTGCAGCCCTCAAGGACAAGAACCTGCGCCAGATGGCCGAGTTCGACAACTTCCGCAAACGCACCATTAAGGAGAAGGCCGACCTCATCCTGAACGGCGGCGAGAAGGTGCTCACCGCCCTGCTGCCCGTGCTCGACGACTTCGAGCGCGCCTTGCAGAACATCGCCAAGAGCGACGACGTGGCCACGCTGCGCGAGGGTGTGGAGCTGATTGCCTCCAAACTCACCAAGACGCTCGAAGCACAGGGTCTGTCGCGCATCGACACCGACGGCAAGGAGTTCGACACCGACTTCCACGAGGCCGTGGCCCTCGTACCCGTCCCCGACGCTGCGCAGAAGGGCAAGGTCATCGACTGCGTGCAGAGCGGCTACAAACTCGGCGAAAAAGTCATCCGCCACGCCAAAGTGGCTGTGGGGCAGTGACGGCCTCACCCCCGCCCCCTCTCCAAAGGAAGAGGGGAATATTTTGTGCCATTCCCTGAACAAAGCATCCACAAACCTATAACGGCCAAAGCCCGCAACCACTCCCCTCTCCCTCCCCTTGTAGAGGAACTGGGGGCGAGGCCACAGAATTTATGGATTTCTACGAAACACTTGGCGTCGCGAAGACGGCCACGGCAGACGAGATTAAGAAGGCGTACCGCAAGGCCGCGCTGAAATACCACCCCGACCGCAACCCCGGCGACAAGGAGGCCGAGGAGAAGTTCAAGCAGGCCGCCCGCGCCTACGAGGTGTTGAGCGACCCGCAGAAGCGTGCGCGCTACGACCAGTTCGGCGAGGCCGGGCTGGGCGGTGCAGGCGGCTTCAGCGCGGAGGGCATGGACCTCAACGACATCTTCTCCCACTTCGGCTCGATGTTCGAGGAGTGGGGCATCGGCGGCTTCGGCGGTTTCGGAGGCGGCGGCAGACACGGCGCGCGCTACAAAGGCAGCGACCTGCGCCTCAAGGTGTCGCTCACGCTCAGCGAGATACAGCACGGCGTCACCAAGAAGTTCAAGGTGCGCAAGGACGTCGCCTGCACCCACTGCCACGGCACGGGCTGTGCCGACGGCGCACAGCCGTCCACCTGCCCCGAGTGCGGCGGGCGCGGCGTGGTCATCACCGCGCGCCGCACGATGCTCGGCATGATGCAGGTGCAGGAAGCCTGCCCGCGCTGCCACGGCGAGGGCACCGTCATCGACCGCCCCTGCCCCCACTGCCACGGCAACGGCGTGGAGCGTGGCGAGGAGGTGGTCGAGATAGAACTGCCCAAGGGCCTGGCCGACGGTATGATTATGACCGTGCGCGGCAAGGGCAACGCCGCTCCCCACCAGGGCGTGCCGGGCGACATACAGGTGCTGGTCAGCGAGGAGCCACATCCCGAACTCATCCGCGACGGCGACGACCTGGTCTACAACCTGCTGCTCAGCGTGCCGCAGGCCGTGCTGGGCACGGAGGTCGAAGTACCCACCGTCGACGGCAAGGCGCGCATCAAGGTGGCGCCCGGCACACAGCCTGGCACCGCGCTCTTCCTGCGCGGTAAGGGGCTGCCCCGCGTCAATTCCTACCACACGGGCGACATCGTGGTGAACATCAGCGTCTACATCCCCGAGCGCGTCAGCGACGAGGAGCGCGCCTTCTACGAGAAACAGTGCCAGCAAAGCGGCACACACAATTGTTCTAAGTCCGTCAAGGACAAGATATTCTCCACCTTCCGCCGCTATTTCGAAAAATAAGTGGCTCTATAGGAAAGTCCAAGGGCGGCATCCGTTCGGATGTCGCCCTTTTATTCTGCCCTCTCCTCAAAGACGTTGAGATGCATCCCCGCGAGCGACAAGCCCAGCACGCTGAAGCGCACGTCGCCTGTCCCGACAAGCGCCTCCGCGCACGAATGCAACGTAGCTCCGGTGGTTATCACGTCGTCCACCAAGAGCCAGTGGCCTCCCGCCACAGCCTCTTTGGATTTTATGCGAAACACTCCTTTAACGTTTTCGCGGCGCTCCCGGTGGTTGCGCTGTGTCTGCGTAGGGTTGTTCACGGTTCGCACGATTAAATCCGTGCGCACCGGGATTCCCGTCACGTCGGCCAGGCCGAGGGCGATGTGGAGGCTTTGGTTATAGCCGCGCTGATGTTCCTTTTTGAAATGGAGCGGCACGGGCACAATGCCGTCCACGCCGTCAAAGAAACCCGTTCCGTCGAGGTCGTAGGCCATATCGCGTCCCAGATAACGCCCCAAGCGAGGACGGGCGTGATACTTCAGGAGCAGAACAAGGCGCTGCACGTCGTTGCCTTCGCGATAAATCAGATAGGCCGAGGCACGCTGTAGGCCGTCGAGGTCGTAGAACAACCGCTCGACCGCATTGCCCGCCCGGGCACGCAAGCGGGTATAAGGAAGGCTTAGACGACAGGTTGCGCACACCGCCTCTTCGCCCTCGCCGAGCAAACTGCCGCACAGCGCGCAACGTTCGGGAAAAAGCAGGTGCCACGCGGCGCGGGCATAGCGAGCAAGGCGGTGTCGTTCCATTTCTATTGCGACGTGTCGGGCAGCGTGTTAAACATGTGGCAGCGCGGACACTTGGCGGGCAATGTCGCCAAGAGTGCGCCGCAATTGCCACACTGGTAGCGCGGGCGGTGCCATGCCCGCCACCAGGCATAGGCCAGCACACCCCAGTAGGCCAACAGCAGGACGTAGCCCAGGTAGATAAACTCCGTCGTCAGCGAGAAGCCGACGTTCACCAGCACGCAGCGCGCAGCAAGTTCCACGAGGAAACACGCACTCTCCTTGGGCGGCAGGCGGCGCCACACGTCGTCGAGCACGGCGATGGATGCCACCACGAGCAACCACGTCGAAGCAAGGAACACGGCCAACACCAGTGGAAGCCCAGGGGCAAGCGGGTTGAGTGTGGGGTTGAAATAAAATTCTGTCCACGTATGCGGGGCGAAGTGCCACACGGCGGCGTAGAGCACACCGCAGAGCGACACCGCCGCGCGCAGCAGCAGGGGATACGGGCTGCCTTGCAAGCGCAACACGAGTTGCCACGACCGCCGCCGATAAGCGAACAAGGCGATTACGCCGATGGCCAGCAGCGCACCGGCAATGTTAATGGGTCCGTGCCAACGGCTGAAAAGGTGAATCCAGTGCGATATGGGATCGTTTGGCGCGGCGCTGGCCAGCAGTTCCGCCTCCTTTGTCCAACCTGCCGCCCCGCCCGGCGCGGTGACGTAGACCCACACGCTGTCGGCGGTGGAGTCGGCGGCAATGGTGAACGAGGCGGCGGTGAGCGTCGTGCCTGTGGGTAGCACAAAGGTGTCGGGCAGCACGACGGGAGCCGTGCGCAGCGCGTCGGCATCGTCGCTCTGCGGTTGCAACATCACGGGCGAGTCGACGGCATAGACCCTAAGGCTGTCGTCTGTGCGAAACAGATGGCCGCGCCAGTAATGGTGGCGCGCCACAAAGGCCGCGCTGTCGAGCATTCCCACGCTGTCGGTGATTTCCGTGCCTGCGGGCGTGCCGCCGCTGTAGTGGCAGGCGGCTAAAAGGGGCAGCGCCATGGCCACACCGAGCAACGCACGCAGCAGGCGGAATGCACACCGCCGTTTTTTCATTTCCGGGTGTCCTGTTTCCATTAGGCTATCGTGAAGAGTCTTTCGCGTTCTTTCTGCCGACCATCACGCGCATTTCGCAACGCGCGCAGTCGAAATCCAAGGGGAAGGCTCGTCCGTCGGGCAGGGCGAGCGACAGCGGCGGCACCAGTCTGTGCGCCCCGCCCTCGCGCAGGCAGGCACCCAGTTCACGCCGCAGGCAGTAGCGACAGGTCATCAGCACCGCCCCAGGTGCTTCCCGCAACTCGTAGGCAGGGACTACAGTCTGCGCACCGCCGTCTTTGTAATACGCCGCCGCTTCAGCGTTGGCCACGTTGTGCTCATAGCCGATACGCGCGGGCTGGCAGGATGGTGCTGCGGCGCGCACGGTGCGCACGGGACGGCGATAGGCCGCTTCGTGGGCGGCTGTGAGGCGTTCGGCCAGTTCGCGCCGCCAAGCCGAAAGCACACTGGCCGGGATGAAACAGGCGGTGCGCACGTCGGTCTCCACCACGCGCCACGCCGTGCCGCCCCAGCGCGACAGCTGGCGGGCAATCTGCTCACGCTGTGGGGTCTCGGCAGGTGTGTGAGCCAGCGTCTTGCACAACTCCACACGGATGCCCGCTTCATCAGTGGCTGTAAGGGAAAAACCGTCGGCTGTCTCGTCCAGGCGCAGACGGAGTGCCATGGTGCGCAAGGCGGTGGGGCGCGACAGTTGGCGCTCGAAAGCCGCGTCGTGGTTGCGCCAGAGGACAGTGCCGGGCTGCGGCGACACCAGGCGGTGGGGACTGACGCGCCCGCCCTCGACTTTGTTCACTCGGAAGCCCTGCAACGTGCCGTCGGCAGCGACATAGCACAGCCCGTCGCCCGCCTGCAACGTTTCGCCTCCGTCAAGCGCCACCTCCAGCGCCCCGCGCCGCACAGCCTCCACGCGCCCGATGCGTTTGCCGCGCGAAGCCGGGCTTTCGGGCGAGGCCATCGGCCCGCTGGGGGTGTGGAGGAAATATTCCGTAAAGCCACGGTTGAAGGAGCGCGCGGGGTCGGGCGTGAAACTGACGCTGCTTTCGCCAAAACTGCTACGGCGGAACTCCGTCGGTCGGCGGGCAATGATGGCGTCGAGCACACGGCGATAGTGCGCCACAGTGTTTTTCACATAGGCCGTGTCCTTGAGGCGCCCCTCTATCTTGAACGACGACACGCCCGCGTCCATCATCGCCTCGACCGAGTCCGTGCGATTCATGTCGCGGAGCGACAGCAGGTGGCGCCCGCGCGCCACCGCGCGCCCGCGTCCGTCCCTCAGGTCGAACGCCAGACGGCAGAACTGCGCGCACTCTCCACGGTTGGCCGAACGGGCGAAACAGTGCTGCGAGGCATAGCAACGACCGCTGTAGCTCACACAGAGCGCACCGTGTACGAAAGCCTCCAACGGCACGTCCACCGCGCGGTGGATGGCCGCTATTTCGGGCAACGACAGTTCGCGCGCCACGACGATTTGCGAAAAACCCGCCGCAGCGAGTTCGCGCGCCTTTTCGGGCGTGCGGTTGTCGGTTTGCGTCGAAGCATGGAGCGCAATGGGCGGCAAGTCCATCCGCAGCAACGCCATGTCCTGCACAATGAGGGCGTCGGCACCAGCCTCGTAGAGCTGCGCGGCAAGCCGCTGCGCCTCCCGCAGTTCGCTGTCGTAAAGAATGGTGTTGAGCGCCACGTAGACACGCGCGCCATAGAGGTGGGCGAAACGGCACACCGACGCGATGTCCTCCACACCGACGCCCGCCGCAGCCCGCGCGCCGAAACGGGGCGCGCCGATATACACCGCGTCAGCCCCGTGAAGAATGGCCTCACGGGCTGTCTGCGCGTCGCGAGCGGGAGCCAGCAATTCTATCTCTCTCATCGGTTTCGGCCTTGCCCTGCAAAGTTACGACAAAACGAGCGCAGAGCAAGCAGAAAACTTGTTTTCGTGCTTGCTATGCCGAGTGCAAGTAACTTCGGCGGAGTCTGTGTTGCGAAAAACTATCTGCGGGAGAGGCGCGCCCAACCCCAGCGGGGTTGAAGATGATAGGCCGGGGCAGCGCCCCGGTAACACCACCGGAAAAACCAACCTCGGAGAGGTTGCACAGACACCCGCCCCTACTTCGTTTTCTGTGCAAGTAGAGGTTACTTGATAACAGAACCGCACAGCGTAAGACGCTGGAAGCGTCGCCCCCTCTGTAACCGCTGGTTCGCGAAGTGGAACGGAGCGAACCAGCGGCTGGCGGCTATCCGTCGAATGCACGCTGGAAGCGTCGCCCACAAGCGCAAAAAGTTTCTCCTTCCCGTCGTGGGGCACGCTTTCAGCGTGCATTCGGTGGTGCGCTGCCTGCCGCAGGTGCGCTCCGTTACACTACGCGCACCAGCGGTTACAGAGGGGGTGACGCTTCCAGCGTCTTACGCGAAAAACTATCTGCGGGAGAGGCGCGCCCAACCCCAGCGGGGTTGAAGATGATAGGCCGGGGCAGCGCCCCGGTAACACCACCAGAAAAACCAACCTCGGAGAGGTTGCACAGACACCCGCCCCTACTTCGTTTTCTGTGCAACCCCGCTGGGGTTGACCTTATGTGCCGCTACTTATCCGGGGCGTTGCCCCGGCCTATTATCTGTAACCCCCGCCGGGGTTAAGCCCCATTTGCAAAAATCTACATAGGCCACAAAAACTTTCTACAGCGGACTAAATCTGCAAATTAAGCCTAAGTTTTTATAAATTAAGGCTTAGTTTGTACAAACTTAGGCTTAGTTTGGCGAAATTAAGGCTTAATTTGCAGATTTAGTCCGCTGTAGAAAGTTTTTGTGGCACGTGCGGCGAAATTGAAAAGCACGCAAGCGGCACTAATCCCAAGGAAGATAGGCGGTGGCTCGGGTGTGAAAGGAAAAACTTTGTTTTCCCTTTTCTTTGCGCTCGCCTTGCACTACTCTGCTTGCGCCAAGATAGGCTGCGGCTCGGCAAAGAAAAGGAAAAACGAGGTTTTCCCTTTTCTCTGCGCTCGCCTTGCACTACTCTGCTTGCGCCAAGATAGGCTGCGGCTCGGCAAAGAAAAGGAAAAACGAGGTTTTTCCTTTTCTCTGCGCTCGCCTTGCACTACTCTGCTTGCGCCAAGATAGGCTGCGGCTCGGCAAAGAAAAGGAAAAACGAGGTTTTTCCTTTTCTCTGCGCTCGCCTTGCACTATCTTTGCCCACCGAAGGAAACAAGACATAGCCATGAAAACACAACTCACACTCGCCCTGCTCGCGCTCGTATGCACCGCCTGCACGGCACAAACACCCAACACAAAAACCGAAACTGCCATGAATCAAAACTCCAAAGCCCTCGTGGTCTACTTTTCGCACGCTGGCGAAAACTATGCCGTGGGCAACATCGAAGTGGGCAACACCAAAATCGTGGCCGACTTCATCAGCGAAAAAACCGGTGCCGACCAGTTTGAGGTTGTCTGCGTGAAAGACTACGACATGTCCTATGCACGCCTTATCGAAGTGGCCAAAGCCGAGGCCGAGGCAGGCGAACTGCCGGCTTACAAGGACGACGTCGACACGACGCCCTATGACACCGTGTTTATAGGCGGCCCCGTGTGGTGGGGCACGTACCCGCAAGTGATGCTCACCTTCCTGCGCGACCACGACCTCAATGGAAAAACCGTCGTGCCCTTCACCACGCACGAGGGGAGTGGCCTGGCTTCGTGCGTAGACGACGTGCGCAAAGCCTATCCCCGTGCCACCATCGGCAAACCCTTTGCCATCTACGGCCACGAGGTGCGCAACGGGCGTGACAAGGTGGAGAAATGGCTCGGCCAACTTGGCTACTGAAAAACTCCTGGCCTATTAAAACTTTTTTAACCCCATAAGAAACTGAAACAAACCATGCTTGGCAACTTTTCTTACTCCAACCCCACGCGCCTGCACTTCGGCAAGGATGCGCTGGACGCACTCAAAAGCGAACTGGCAGCCTTCGGCCCCGTCGTACAGTTGTGCTACGGCGGCGGCTCCATCAAACGAAACGGCATTTACGACAAGGTGGTGGCCGCGCTCGCCGAGGCGGGCAAGACCGTCGTGGAGGACGCAGGCGTCATGCCCAACCCCACCGTGGACAAACTGCGCGAAGGCGCGCGTATAGCCCGCGAAAACAACGTGGACTTCATCCTGGCCGTGGGCGGTGGCTCTACCATCGACTACGCCAAGGGCGTGAGCGTGGCCGCGCACTTCGACGGCGACGCTTGGGAGACTTTCTACAAGCAGCAACAGGCACCGGCTCCCGGCGCACGCATTCTGCCCGTGGGCGCGGTGCTCACCATGGTGGGCACTGGCTCGGAAATGAACGGCGGGAGCGTCATCACCAACCACGAAGAGGGCTTGAAAATAGGCAAGGTGTTCGACGAGCGCGTCATGCCCCGTTTCGCCATTCTCAATCCCGAATTTACGTACACCTTGCCCCGCTACCAGATGGTTGCAGGGTTCTTCGACATCATGTCGCACTTGATGGAGCAATACTTCTCGAATGACGACGACAACACCAGCGACTACCTGAACGAGGGGCTGATGCGTTCGCTCGTCAGCGCCACGCGCATAGCCGTGACTGAACCCGAGAACTACGAGGCGCGCTCCAACATCATGTGGACTGCCACGTGGGCGCTCAACACGCTCCTCAAATGCGGCAAACGGCAAGACTGGATGGTTCACATGATAGGGCAGGCCATCGGCGCGCAGACCAATGCCACGCACGGTATGACGCTCAGCGCCGTTTCCCTGGCCTACTACCGACACGTCCTACCCTATGGCGAGCGTAAGTTTGCCCGCTTCGCCGAAATCGTGTGGGGCGTCCGCACAGAAGGTAAGACGCAGCGCGAAGTGGCCGAGGCGGGTATCGACGCACTCGAAGCCTGGATGAAGGAAATCGGAGTGGTGATGCGCGCCTCCGAACTGGGTGTGACCGAGGCGATGCTGGATGCCGTGGCCGACAGCACCATCATCTTCGACAGCGGATACCATCAGCTGACCCGCGAAGAGGTCATCGACATCGTGCGAAAGAGCCTGTAAGGAAAGCGCTGCGCGCCAGCGATGGCGCTTATGCCAGTTTAAGAAAGACGAACATCGTTTCTTAGCGCAGCCCTATCTCCCAGCGGGAGTACTGAAGCCAAATCGGGGCCACGCCCCAGGTTTGCCGACACCACCAAGACCAACCCCAGCGGGGTTGCACAAGTCCGGGAGTAAAACCGATGCTTGTGCAGCCTCGCTGAGGTTGGTTTTATGTTACGCGCATTACCGGGGCGTTGCCCCGGCCTGACATCCGCAACCCCGCTGGGGTTGTTGCAGACTGGCGCACAAAGGCGGAAGCGCTCGGCACCGACCAACAGCACATAAATTGCATAGCGTTGCAAGCCGTTACGACCGAAAAGCGTACTTTTGCAGCCGCAAGAAAAAACAACAGCCCCGCCACCGATGACCGACAGCCTGCTGACGCACTATTTCCGCCTGCTCTGCGCCTTCTTCGCTGAGCACCACGTGCTGGCCTTCGGCAGCATCCCGTTTTGGGTGTGCTTTTTAGCGTTTCTCGCCGGGTACACTTTTTTCCGTGGCAAACGCACGCGCGGCATGATGGCCTACGTCACAGCCTTCAGCCTCTTCTTTTACTACAAGGCCAACGGCGCGCTGATGCTGCTCCTGCCCACGACGGCACTCGCCACCTGGTACTTAGTGGGACGGATGCGCACGGCAAAGCGACGCAAAGGCTGGCTGCTCGCGCTCACGGTGGTGCTGAACCTGCTGCCACTGCTCTACTTCAAGTACGCCAACTTCTTGGGCACAACGTGGGCGGCACTGGTGGACGGCAACTTCGCGCCGTGGGACATTGCACTGCCCATAGGCATCTCGTTCTACACGTTCCAAGGCATCAGCTACGCCGTAGACGTCTACCGCGGCCGTTTCCGTCTGGAGCCGACGCTGCTGGAATACACGTTCTACCTCACCTTTTTCCCGCTCATCCTTGCCGGCCCCATCACGCGCGCCGGGACACTCATTCCACAACTGCGACGGAGCGGCGGCATCAGTTCGCGGACGGTGTGGCTGGGGCTGTGGCTTTTCACCGTGGGACTGCTGAAAAAAGGCGTGGCAGCAGACTACTTGGCGCAGTTCGTCAACCTCGTGTTTGACGAGCCAACAGCCTATTCCGGGTTCGAGAACCTCATGGCTGTGGCGGGCTACACGTTGCAGATATACCTCGACTTCAGCGGCTACAGCGACATGGCGATCGGCCTTGCCGCGATGCTGGGTTTCCGCCTGCGCGACAATTTCAACTTCCCCTACCGCGCGACGAGCGTAGCCGCCTTCTGGCGTCGCTGGCACATATCGCTGTCGACGTGGTTCCGCGACTATTTCTACATACCCCTTGGTGGCAACCGCCGGGGGCGCTGGCGCACCTACCTAAACAACTTCCTGACGATGGTGCTTGCGGGTGTGTGGCACGGCTCTACGTGGATGTTTGCCGCGTGGGGCGCACTGCACGGCGCGGCACTGGTCGTGAACAAAGCCTGGAGGGACATTGCGCTGCCAAGCCGCTTGCGGGAAGTTCGCGTGCCCAAAGAAGTGAACACCGCCCTGTCGTGGACGCTGACGATGGTGTTCCTGATGTGCTCGTGGGTATTTTTCCGTGCGCCGGACACGGCAACGGCGATGGCTGTGTTCAGCCAAATTTTTACCAACTTCGACCTGGCCTACCTGCCACCGTTCGTAGCGGTGCGCACGGCCTGGTGCGCGATGCTTGTCGTGGCAGCGGCCTTCCACCTGCTCACCCCGCGCCACGCCGCACGCCTTGCCGCCGGTTTTGTATGCGCACCTTGGGGCATCAAACTCCTTATCTTCGCCGCCGCCGTGCAACTCGCCGTGACGTTCGGCCAAAGCACGGTGCAGCCGTTCATTTACGCGCAGTTCTGAAAGGGCCGCGCGCCGATCGGAAGTAGTTAAGTAGACAGTAGTAAAGTAGTTAAGCCGTTACGAAAACGCCTTGCTATTCGCTTGTTTGGGCATTCGGATTAACTACTTAACTACATAACTACAGATTACAATGCAGATAAACTTCCGAAAGTTGAATTACAAAAAAAGATTAGCCGCTCTGGGCTAATCTTTCGTATTGTTCAGAATGACCAGCGCGGCAATAGTGCCAGGCACCCAGCCGCAAGCCGTGAGAATGGCAACAATCAAAATGGAGCCACAGCCCTTGTCCAACACGGCCAAAGGCGGGAAAAGAAGCGTGAGCAGGACACGGAAACAGGACATGGCCAGTTTAGAAAAGCATTCAACAAAGCCAGAAATCAGAACTCGCTGGTGAAGTGGAAGCGGATGTGGGGGAAGTCCTGCTGCGCCATCTGGAGCACGTAGCCCGAGTCGGCCAGGAAGACGTCGCGCCCCTCGGTGTCGCGCGCCATGTACTGGTACTTGCGGCGCTTGAAGTTGTCGAGTTCGGCCTGGTCGTCGCTCTCAATCCAGCAGGCTTTGTAGAGCGAAACGGGCTGCCACGTGCAGCGCGCGTTGTACTCGTGCTCAAGGCGGTACTGTATGACCTCGAACTGTAACTGGCCCACGGTGCCGATAATCTTGCGCCCGTTGAACTGGTTGACGAACAGCTGCGCCACGCCTTCGTCCATCAGCTGCGCCACGCCTTTTTCGAGCTGCTTGGCGCGCATGGGGTCGGCATTGTCGATGTACTTGAACATTTCGGGCGAAAACGAGGGCAGACCGCGGAAGTGCAGTTTCTCGCCCTCGGTGAGCGTGTCGCCTATTTTGAAAAGACCGCCAGTGTCGGGCAGGCCCACAATGTCGCCCGGCCAAGCCTCGTCAATGGTTTCCTTGCGTTGCGCCATGAACTGCGTGGGCGAGGAGAAGCGCAACGTTTTGCCCTGGCGGACGTGCAGGTAGGGCTGGTTGCGCACAAAGCGTCCGCTACAGATTTTGCAGAAAGCGATGCACGAGCGGTGGTTGGGGTCGATGTTGGCCGTGATTTTGAAGATGAAGCCCGTAAACTTGGGTTCATCGGGCGTAACGTCGCGCTCCTCGGCCTTGACGGGGCGCGGATAGGGCGCGATTTTGACGAAGCAGTCCAAAAGTTCCTTTACGCCGAAGTTGTTGAGCGCGGAACCGAAAAAGACGGGAGCCACGCGGGCATCGAGGTAGTCGTCCACTTGGAACGGGTCGTACACGCCGTCTACAAGCTCCAAATCCTCGCGCAGTTTCTGTGCGTCCTGCGCGCCCACAGCTCCGTCCAGCTCCTCGCCGTCGAGGGCTACGCGCATCTTCTCAGTGACGCGCTGCTTGTCGGGCGTGAAGAGGTCGAGGCTCTGCTCGTATATATTATATACGCCTTTGAAACGCTGCCCTTGGTTGATGGGCCAGGAGAGCGGGCGCACCTTTATTTGCAGTTCCTCTTCGAGTTCGTCAAGCAGATCGAACGGGTCGCGTCCCTCGCGGTCCATTTTGTTGATGAAGATAATGACGGGCGTCTTGCGCATACGGCATACGGTCATCAGCTTTCGCGTCTGCGCCTCAACGCCTTTCGCGCCGTCGACGACGATGATGGCCGAGTCTACAGCGGTGAGCGTGCGGAACGTGTCCTCGGCAAAGTCCTGGTGGCCAGGGGTGTCGAGGATATTTACCTTGTAGCCCTCGTAGTCGAACTCCATTACGCTCGTGGTTACGCTGATGCCGCGCTGTTTTTCAATGTCCATCCAGTCGCTTGTGGCGGTCTTCTTGATTTTGTTGCTCTTTACGGCTCCGGCTACCTGTATCTGGCCGCCGAACAGCAGCAGTTTCTCGGTGAGCGTCGTCTTGCCCGCGTCGGGGTGGGAGATAATGGCGAACGTGCGCCGGCGTTGTATTTCGGGATTCATAGAGTGGGGTTGTAAAAAGATATAAGCCCGTATCGGGGCGCGAAGATACACAAAAAAGGCGCACGCCTCTGCGACGTGCGCCTTTTTCAGTTGGTTTTCAGGGGAGTTTGGGGAACTTCGAGAAGTCGGGCTTGCGCTTTTCGAGGAATGCGCGCCCCCCCTCGTGCGCCTCGTCGAGCATGTAGTAGAGCATCGTGGCGTCGCCCGCCAACTGCTGTATACCGGCTTGTCCGTCGAGTTCGGCATTCAGCCCCGCCTTAATCATACGCAGAGCCAACGGGGAGTGCTGCATCATCTCCTCGGCCCAGGCCACGGTTTCGTCCTCAAGCCTTTCGAGCGGCACGACCTTATTGACCAGCCCCATCTGCAACGCTTCGGCAGCAGTATACTGGCGGCAAAGGAACCAGATTTCACGGGCTTTCTTCTGCCCCACACAACGCGCGAGATAACTGGCGCCGAAACCGGCGTCAAAAGAACCTACGCGCGGCCCCGTCTGGCCAAAGCGCGCGTTTTCGCTGGCTATGCTGAGGTCGCAGACAAGGTGGAGCACATGGCCGCCGCCGATGGCATAACCGTTTACCATCGCGATGACGGGTTTGGGAAGGGCGCGTATCTGTTTCTGCACGTCGAGCACGTTCAGCCGGGGCACACCGTCGCCGCCGACATAGCCGCCACGGCCTTTCACATTCATATCACCGCCCGAGCAGAAAGCCTTGTCGCCCGCACCCGTCAGCACGACGACGCACACTTCCTGCGCCTCGCGGCAATAGTGGAGCGCATCACCAATCTCCTGCACGGTGAGCGGGGTGAAAGCGTTGCGGTAGCGGGGGCGGTTGATGGTGATGCGGGCAATTCCCTCGTGGAAATCGAAAAGGATTTCCTCGTAGTCTTTTATCTTTGTCCAGTTTCGCATTACAATAAACTTTAGGCCGCGCGGTACGGAAACAAAGAGCGCCGCGCCAAGCACGCGCAAAAGTACGAAATAAATCCCGCACCGGCGCGCGCGTAAGTGCGAATATGACCACCGGCAGGCACGCGGTTTGGGAGAAATGTGTAATTTTGCGCCACTTTTCCCACCGCAGTTTCTTTTTTTATGGACGAAAAACGCATCAAGCAGGTTAAACTCAAATACGGAATCGTGGGCAACGCCCCCGCCCTGCTGCGCGCCATCGACATCGCCCTGCGCATCGCGCCCGTAGACCTCTCCGTACTCATCACGGGCGAGAACGGTGTGGGCAAAGAGAACTTCCCCCGAATCATACACGACAACAGCCTCCGCAAGACGAAGAAATATTTCGCCGTGAACTGCGGCGCCATTCCCGAAGGCACCATCGACAGCGAACTGTTCGGTCATGAGAAAGGCGCATTTACCGGCGCGATTGACAAGCGCGAAGGCTACTTCAGCGTAGCCGACGGGGGAACCTTGTTTCTCGACGAGGTGGGCGAACTTCCACTGGCCACGCAAGCGCGCCTGCTGCGCGTGCTCGAGACGGGCGAGTTCATCCCCGTGGGCGCCAGCCAGGTGAAGAAGACCAACGTGCGCATCGTCGCTGCCACCAACGTTGATATGCAGGAGGCCATTCGTCGGGGAAAGTTCCGCGAAGACCTTTATTATCGCTTGGGTGGCATTACGATAGGCGTGCCCCCCTTGCGTGAGCGCGGTGACGACATCGTATTACTGTTCCGCAAGTTTGCGCTCGACATGGCCGAACGCTACAAAATGCCAGCAGTGCGTCTGACCGACGAGGCACAGCAACAGCTCAAGGCATACCCTTGGCCAGGCAACGTGCGACAGTTGAAGAACGTGGCCGAGACGCTCTCTGTCACCAGCGACGAGCGCGAAATCAGTGCTGAAACGCTCCGGGAGTTTCTGCCCGTCACCACACGGAACACCCATACCCAGATGATTGCCAAAGGCACCGCTGCACCCGACGGTAGCCGCTATGAGCAGGAGCGCGAGATAATCTTCAAAATACTCTTCGCCCTGCAACGCGACGTGGAGCAACTCAAAGAAGCCCTGCGCGCCACGGGTGTAGACCCCGCAACGATGGCGCGCGCCCTGCCTGCACCCACAGCCACAACAGCCGTTTCCCCTACCCTTGCCGATGCCAAGCACACTTTCAGCGATGCCGACGTGGCCGAAGCCGAGGAAATCAAGGATACCACCGCGCCCACCATTGAGGAAGTGACCGAGGAACTCATTCGCGAAGCCCTGCGCCGCCACGCTGGCCACCGCCGTGCCGCAGCCGAGGAACTGGGTATCAGTGAACGCACACTCTACCGCAAGATTAACGAATACGGAATAGAATGACACGCCTGCGCCACTCCATATATATATATATGTGTGCCCTCGTGCTGCTCACGTCGTGCAGCGTGAGTTACTCCTTCACTGGCACCAGCATCGACTACGACCGCATCAATAGCATCCAGCTCGACAAGGTGGCCAACCGCGCGCCTTACGGGTGGGCACCAATGGAAGCTATGTTCAACACCAAGTTGCAGGACAAATACGCCAACCAGACACGCCTCAAAATTGTGAAGCGCAACGGCGACCTCCACGTGGCGGGAGAAATCACGGGATACGACCAATACAACAAGGGAGTGTCTGCCGAAGGATACAGCGCGCAGGTGCAACTGAAGATAACGGTGAACATACGCTTCGAAAACCCTGTGAAAAACATCCAATGGGAACGACAGTTCACTGCCACTACGCAATACAACTCCACGCAACAGCTCTCCGCCGTGCAGGAACGCCTTGTAGGCGAAATGATTGACGACCTGACCGACCAGATATTCAACGCAACCGTTTCGGATTGGTAAAGAAAAGTTTGAGAAGTTAAAGGAGATTGGAAGGCTCAAGGACCCAAAGATGCGTGTCACAACGCCGCGCCAGTCAAGGTTCCCTTCCAATTTTACGAGCATCTTTACGCCCTCTGACTTTCCTCGTTTGCACTACTCTATAACTCCACGCCCTGTTTTTATAAGATGCCTACCCTATCGCACTATATCAAGCAGCCCGACACGCTCGACCGCGATTCGCTCTACCGCCTGCGTACGCTCGTGGCGCAGCATCCCGGTTTCACCGCTGCCAGACTGCTGCTGCTTCACAATCTCTTCGTGCTGCAAGACCCCACGTTCGGCGAGGAACTGCGCCGGGCGGCTTTCCTTGTGCCCGACCGCCGCGTGTTGTTCGACCTGATAGAAGCTGGGAAGTACCACATAGACCCCGAACCCATCTCCTCTCACGACAGAGAAGTCGGCGGGCGCACCCTGCAAGTCATTGACCGTTTTCTGGACAAAACGGGGTCGGCAAGCGAAACGCGCCGTCCCACTGTGGCCGATGCCACCAGCGACTATGCCGCTTTTCTGCTCAGTCTCGACGACGCTCCTACGCCACAAGCCACGACAGAACCAACGACCGACACGACCGAGGTGCTCATGGAGCGGTTCCTGCAAGGCGATGGGAAATTCAGCGTAACCATGTCAGACGCTGAAGAAAAGACAGAGAGGGAACCGCACAAGCCATCCCCAAAGGCCAGACCCACGCAGGAAGTGCAGGATGACACTGACGACAGTTTTTTCACAGAGACGCTTGCCAAAATCTACATCAAACAAGGGCGTTTTGAGAAGGCATTTGAAATTATCAGCACGCTAAGTGCGAATTATCCAAATAAAAGTATTTATTTTGCAGACCAATTGCGATACTTGCGCAAACTTATTGTGAATAATAACCACAAGAAATAACACTTTTCAGACTTATGTACACAGTAATAGTCGTTGTGGCCGTCATCGTGGCCGTACTGCTTACTTTCATTGTGCTCATCCAGGAATCCAAGGGCGGCGGCCTCGCTTCGGACTTCGCCGCATCGAACCAGATTATGGGCGTGCGCAAAACTACCGACTTCGTAGAAAAAGCCACGTGGACTCTGGCAGGTCTGCTCGTTGTGCTGAGTGTGGTGACGACCTATGTGGTACCGCGCGGCAACAGCAGCGAAAACGTTGTCACCAACATGCGTACAGAGGCTCCCGCCGCCCTGCCTGGCCAAGCCCAACAAGGCACGCAGCAGCAACAGGCACAGGAAGGCGAAGCCCAACCTGCCGAGCAACCTGCACCGGCAGCCGAAGGCGGTGAAGCCGCTGCCCAATAAGCAAATTCCCCCTACCCCATCACAACAAAGACGCAAAGGCGCGCTGAGATATTCTTTGCGTTCCTTTGCGTCTTTGTTATTTCTTTTTTTAATTCCATACAAGACTTATGAAAGTCGCCATTGTCGGCACTGGCTATGTCGGTCTCGTCACGGGTGCCTGCTTCGCCGAAGTGGGCGTGGATGTAACTTGCGTGGACATCGACGCCGCAAAAATCGAAAAGCTCGAACAGGGCATCATCCCCATCTACGAACCCGGTCTGGAGGAAATCGTGCTGCGCAACGTGCGCGAAGGCCGCCTCCATTTCACCACCCGCCTGACCGATTGCCTCGCCGAGAGCGAGGCCGTGTTCAGTGCCGTCGGCACACCGCCCGACGAGGACGGCAGCGCCGACCTCAGCTACGTCCTCGAAGTGGCCCGCGAGGTGGGACGCAATATGCAGCGCTACGTCGTGCTCGTCACCAAGAGCACCGTCCCCGTCGGCACCGCCCGCAAGGTGCGCCAGGCCATACAGGAGGAACTCGACAAGCGCGGTGAGCAGATTGAGTTCGACGTCGCCTCCAACCCCGAGTTCCTCAAAGAGGGCAGCGCCGTCAAGGACTTCCTCTCGCCCGACCGCGTCGTGGTCGGCGTGGAGAGCGAGCGCGCCAAGCAACTCATGACTCGGCTCTACCGTCCGTTCATGATGAACAACTTCCGCGTCATCTTCACCGACATACCCTCCGCCGAAATGATCAAATACGCCGCCAACTCCATGCTGGCCACGCGCATCTCGTTCATGAACGACATCGCCAACCTCTGCGAACTCGTCGGAGCCGACGTCAATATGGTGCGCAAGGGCATCGGCGCCGACACGCGCATCGGCAGCAAGTTCCTCTACCCCGGCTGCGGCTACGGCGGCTCGTGCTTCCCCAAGGACGTCAAGGCCCTCATCCGCACCGCCGAGAAAGCCGACTACGACATGCGCGTGCTGCGCGCCGTCGAGGACGTCAACCAGCGGCAGAAGGAAATCGTCTTCGACAAACTCGCGCGCCACTACGGCGGCGACCTCAAGGGCAAGACCGTGGCCGTGTGGGGACTGGCCTTCAAGGCCGAGACCGACGATATGCGCGAAGCCACCTCGCTCGTCACCATCGCCAAGTTGCTCGACGCCGGATGCCGCGTGCGCGTGTTCGACCCCGTGGCCATGGACGAGTGCCGCCGCCGCATCGGCGACAGCGTGGAGTACGCCCGCGACATCTACGACTGCGCCCTCGACGCCGACGCCCTGCTGGTGCTCACCGAGTGGAAGCAGTTCCGCCTGCCCTCCTGGGAAGTCGTCCACCGCTCGATGCGCCAGCCCGTGGTCATCGACGGGCGCAACATCTATAGCCCCGACGATATGCACGACTACGGCTTCGCCTACTCCTGCATCGGGCGGCCTGAAAGCGCGTAAACACCCCAACAGCCTCTATATCACTATGAAAAACTCTCTCTTCGCCTTCACAGCACTGACCGTCTCCCTGCTCGCTTCCTGTGGCAGCAAGACCGACGGCAGTTGGCTCACCGCCGACGATGTGCGCGTGGCAGCCGACGAAACCTTTGCCCCCATCCTCGAAGAGGAAGCGCAGGCATTCGGACTGCGCAACGTCGAGGCCACGATGAAAATGCTCTACGTCAGCGAGGACAGCGCACTGCACATGCTGCGTGACGACAGCGTACAAATGGCTATCGTCACGCGCGGCCTGACCGACAAGGAGCAGGATTTCTTCAAAGCCAACCGCCGCAGCGCCCTGCAAGCCGTAATAGCCAAGGACGCCTTCGCCCTCATCGTCGACAAGCAGAGCGCCGACACGCTCTTCACCCTCGACGACCTGCGCGGCATTGTCAGCGGAAAAATAACGCGCTGGGAGCAACTTTCCCACAGCAAGCGCACGGGCGAGCTGCGCCTGGTGTTCGACAAATCGGGCAGCAGCACCGTCCGTTTCATGCGCGACAGCCTCAACAATGGGCAGCCCCTCAGCGGCAATGTCTACGCACAGGGCAGTAGCGAGGCCGTCATTCAGGCCGTTAAAGGCACGCCCGGTGTCATCGGTGTCGTAGGTGTCGACTGGCTGCGCGCCGGTGCCGACTCGACGCTGCACGACTTCAATGGTCTTGATGTGCAAGTGGCTCGCGTCAGCCGCTACGCCGACGACGAGCGCGCCGACTACGTCCGCCCTTGGCAGATGTACATCGGCCAACTGCGCTACCCGCTCACGCGCAACGTCTACGCCATCACCACCGACCCGCGTTCCAAGTCAATGCTCAAGAACTTCTACTTCTTCCTCAAGGGCGAAAACGGCCAGCGCATCATTTGCAACAGCTCGCAGATGATGCCCAACAGCCCCGTCTTCGTCAAGACCGTGGCCGTGAAGTAACACACTTATTTCTGAAACGGACTGTCTGCAACCAACCAAGGACTTGAAAAACTTGCAGGAAGGCAAAGTGCTCGCAGCCTACGCGCTGCGGGCACTTTTTGCAGGCCGCGCCAAGAAAAACGCATCCTCAAAAGCACACGCCTTTACATTGCAGACAATAAACGCGCGGAACTGAAGAGGGCGGTTCGCGCGGTTTTGCCGTCCTTTGCAGGCGTGAAAACACGATTCCCGCACGATACCCTCCGCCGCCTGCTGGCACTTATGGCGCGCGAGGTGGCGGTGTTCCGCCGCCGACCGCTGCTATTCTTCTGTATGGCCGCCGCGCCGCTGCTGTGCATGTCGTTCTTCACCACCCTGATGAGCGACGGCCTGCCCACCGACCTGCCCACGGGGCTTGTCGACGAGGACAACACCAAAATCTCGCGCACCATGGCGCGCACGCTCAACGCCATGCAGGAGGTCGACATCACGCACGCCTACCGCTCCGTCACCGAGGCGCGCGAAGCCATGCAGCGCGGCGAAATCTACTCCTTCTTCTACATCCCGCGCGGCACCACCGTCGAGGCCGTTGCGTCGTGGCAGCCCCGCGTGTCGTTCTACACCAACGACGCCTATTTCGTGCCGGGCAGCATGACGATGAAAGACCTCAAGACGGCCTCCGAACTGACGGGGCTCGCCCTGACGCGCGAGGTGCTGCGTAAGCGCGGCGCGACGGAGGACGCCGTGATGGACGTGCTGCGCCCCATCGAAGTCGACACCCACCCGCTGGGCAACCCCACGCTGAACTACGCCGTCTACCTCAACAACATGCTCCTGCCCGGCATCCTCATCCTGCTCACGATGCTCTCGGCCGCCTACGCCATTGGTATGGAGTGGAAACTCGGCACGCAGCGCGAGTGGTACCGCCTGGCGGGCTGTTCGCAGACCCTCGCGCTGGCGGGCAAACTGTTGCCGCAGACCGTGTTGTTCACGCTGATGTTCTGGGTGATGGACGTGTGGTTCTACGGCATTGAAGGCTATCCCTGCCGCTGTGGGGCGGGCGCGATGCTGCTGCTCGGCTTCGTCACGGTGCTGGCCGCGCAAGCCTTTGCCGTGTTCTTTATGGGCGTGAATATCGGGCAGTTGCGCCTCTCAATGTGCCTGTGCTCGCTGTGGGGCATCCTGTCGTTCTCGTTGGCGGGCTTCACCTATCCCGTCACGGCCATGGCGCCTGGGCTGCGCACCCTGGCCTGGCTCTTCCCCCTGCGCCACTATTATATTATATATGTGAACCGCGCGCTCAACGGCTACCCGCTGCACTACGTCCTGCCCCACGTCCTCGCCCTCGCCACCTTCCTGCTGCTCCCCCTGCTTGTCATCCGCCCCTACCGCCGCGCCATCCTCACGGGGCGGTACAGGGCGTAAAGGGAAGTAAACGGTTTCCAGAGCGTCACTTTCTCCGAAGTTTATTGTACATTTGCGGCAGATTTAGGATATAGAAAACCTATAGCGATATGAAAACAACCGTATTCACCCCCGTGCAACTCCAACTGCTGCGCCTCTTCTCCACCATCCACACGGAGGAGGAAGAGCGGGAGGTGCAAATTCTGCTGACGAACTACTACAAAGAGAAAGTGCAACGCCGAGCCAGTGAGGTATGGCGAAAGTTAGACCTCAACCAAACCAAGCTCGAAGAGATGTGCAGTATACACGAACGCCTCCCATACAGATGAAAATTGTCCTTGACACAAACAGCCTCCTGCAATGCGTATTCCCCGAGGCTTACCATAAGGAAGTTTGGGAGGCCTTTCTTGGTGAAAAGTACACGCTCTGCCTGACAACAGAGATTGTTCTTGAGTATCGCGAGATAATAGAACGTCGCACTGGGGACGCACGACTCGCGGATGATATCATAGACCTCATTCTTTCCCTTCCCAACGTTGAGCACGTCGCCCCCGCCTATCGCTTCAACCTCATCAAGGCCGACCCCGACGACAACAAGTTCGTGGACTGCGCCATCACTGCGGGCGCGACCTACATCGTCAGCAACGACCGCCACTTTGCCGAACTGGAGCAATACGACTTCCCCAAGGTCGACGTGCGCACGCTCACCGAGTTCCTACAAATCGTCCGCACGCTGTAACACACGCGGTGAATAGGCATCCATTTACGCCTCTAAAAGTGAAATGTCCACACTTTTAGGGGCGTAAGTTCGTTTTGTTCCCTATTTTTGCACCGACATAAGCCCGCGCGGCGGTGCGGGCGACATATACATTAACATAGCGTTTGCTATTTGCTCTGAAAAGCAATGGAACGTAGGAAATTTCATTAAAACAGGACAGAGCAGATGAGTGGACGTTCGCGTTTAGCGCGGGCGTTCTTGTCTGCCTGTTTCGGTTTCCTACGACCGCATTGCTCGGACAAGAGGACGTCCGTGCTTTTGCGTCGTAGGGGGCAAACAAAGCGGACGCACAAACGCTAACCTAATGCCACCAGCCAACCACGACCTTAATCAGGCGGCGCGGGCGAGGAAGGACGAGTTCTACACGCAACTTTCGGACATCGAGAAGGAAATGCGCGTCTACCGCCCGCTGTTTCGCGGCAAGTCCGTGCTGTGCAACTGCGACGACCCGCGCGTTTCCAATTTCTTCAAGTACTTCACCATCAACTTCGAGGCACTCGGCCTGCGCCGCGTCACGGCGACGTGCTACAAGAGCAACACGCCCGACCTTTTCAGCCTCAACGCCTCCGAACAAGCCGTCTACCAAGTCTATGAGGGCGACCGCAACGGCAACCGCCGCGTGGACGACGAGGAGATTGACGTAAAGTCTTTGCAGGGCGACGGCGACTTTCGCTCCGAGGAGTGCATAGAACTCTTGAAGCAGGCCGACATCGTGGTGACCAATCCGCCCTTTTCATTGTTCCGCGAGTACATTGCGCAACTTATGAAGTACGACAAGAAGTTTCTCATCATCGGCAACGTGAACGCCATCACCTACAAAGAAGTATTCCCGCTCATCAAGGACGAGCGAATTTGGCTTGGCCACAGCATCCACAGCGGCGACCGCAAGTTCAACGTCCCCGACGACTACCCGCTCAACGCGGCAGGATGTGGTGTGGACGAACAGGGACGCAAGTTCATCCGCGTAAAAGGCGTGCGCTGGTTCACCAACCTTGACTACAAGGAACGCCACGAGGAACTGCCGCTCTACAAGCGTTACACGCCAGAGGAATATCCGCGCTACGACAACTATGAGGCCATCAACGTGGACAAGGTGGCCGAAATCCCGATGGACTACGACGGCGTGATGGGTGTTCCCATCACATTCCTCGACAAATACTGCCCCGAACAGTTTGAGATTGTCGGCAATGAATACACGCTGGGCATAGACAAAGCCCGTGGCTATGTGAACGGAAAGCGTATGTACAGCCGCGTGTTTATCCGCCGCAAACAAGCCGTAACAAATATGGACTAAAAGCCCAGCAAGTCCTTTTCACTTTTAAGTGGAGGCTTTCCACTGAAAAGTGGAAGCGTTCCACCGAAAAGTGGAAAGCCACTAGATCAAAACAAATCCCAACAATGAAAATCTCACTTCACGAAATCCCCGTGCGCGACCTCGTTCAGGGCTACACCGACAGTCAGGAGGAGGGTGTCACGGGCTACGGCGGGCGGCTCGATATTCGCCCCAAATACCAGCGCGAGTTCGTATACAAAGACCGCCAGCGCGACGCCGTGATAGAAACCCTTAGGCGAGGCTTCCCGCTCAACGTGATGTACTGGGTACACTGCGGCGACGGGCACTACGAGGTGCTCGACGGCCAGCAGCGCACCATCAGCATCTGCCAGTAC
>JAGBKI010000008.1 GCA_017933995.1 Bacteroidaceae bacterium
CCGCAGCCGACGACGCCCTGCTCGACGCCTGCGCCGCCACCTACCGCCGCCTGTTCGACGGCATCGCCGAGCAGACCGCCGCGCTTTTCCCCGGCGTGGCCGAGACGCTGCGCGCGCTGGCCCCGCGCTACACCCTGTGCGTCGCCTCCAGCCGTGGCGGCGCGTCGCTGCGCTGGTTCCTGCGGCGGTTCGGCGTGGAGGACTGCATCGCCCTCGTCCTGGGCGAGGAGGACGTGGTGAACAAGAAGCCCGCGCCCGACATGGTGCTGCGCATTCTCGCCGACACCGCCACCGCCCCCGGGGAAGCACTCGTTGTGGGCGACACCGTGTTCGACATCGAGATGGGCCGCCGAGCCGCCTGCCCCACCTGCGGCGTCACCTACGGCAACCACACCGCCGCCCAGTTGCAGGCCGCAGGCGCCACATTCCTCATAGACCGTTTTCCCGCACTTGCCGACTTGCTGGATTAGGAATTTTGAGTTAGGAGTTCCCACAAAGGAGGGTGCGCCAAAACAGGCGTGCCTTCCTTTTTGTTTGTGCGTTGTCTCTCAAAGCGCACAATGTTCCTGTACACTTATGTGTGGTTATACATAACGTGCCTAAAATCAGTGCCAAGACGCATATCGCTACTTTTGCAGCGTGTTGTTCCTCAAGACGGGAACTTGTCCTTGACTGATAACCATAAACTTTCATAATATGAAGCGAACACTACTTCTAACCTTTCTGTTTCCACTCTTCGCCTTGGCATCCTTTGCCAAAGGCGTACAGATTGACAACCTTAATTATCTCCTTGACGAGAGCGGCAAAACAGCCACAGTGACCTATCCCGGTGCGAAGCCTGGCGACAGTTTTAACTCAAGCAGCACCATACCCAGCACGGTTACGTACAACGGAAACACCTACACCGTGACAGCCGTCGGAGATTCCGCATTTTATGGCTGTGTTGAACTGTTTTCCATAAAAATCCCAAGCACTATTCGGACTATCGGACAGGCAGCCTTTATGGATTGCCAGGAGATCATGACTATTGAAATTCCCGCTTCTGTGTCCAATATCGGCAGAAATGCCTTTTGGGGCTGTTACAATGTGGTTGAAATAAAGGTCGATGCGAACAACCGCTTTTACGATAGTCGAGATAATTGTAATGCGATTATCAGAACGGCAACGAACAGGTTGGTAGCGGGATGTAAATTCACCGAGATTCCTGAGACCGTTGTGGAAATCGCAGAGGGGGCGTTCGGCGGCTGTGCATACCTTTCCACTGTCACCATTCCTTCTTCTGTCACCCGCATTGTCAGCAACGCTTTTATGGGGTGTATAAGACTCACGACCGTGACCATCAACAGCAACGCGATAGTGAGCGGCTGCAGCGAGTTGGTGAACGGCAGTTCGCTGGTGGCTTTGTTTGGCAGCCAGGTGAAGAAGTATGTCATCGGTGAAGGCGTTGAGGCGATAGGCGGACGCGCATTCTTCGCCGGACAGCCCGAACAGTCGGAAGCCGGCCCCGTCTTTGTCGACAACGCCTTGGAGACCGTTGTGCTTCCCAGCACCCTCCGCACCATCGGTCGCTGGGCGTTCCAATACTGCACGAACCTGCGCAGCGTCAATATCCCCGAGGGCGTGGACAGCATTGCTGACGGCGCTTTTACTTGGTGTCACAGCCTGGAAGCCCTCAACCTGCCTTCTACTCTGCGTGTGCCTGGCGAGGGGCACAACGAATTGTTCAAGGTCTCGGCAGTAAATGTGGCAGAGGGCAATCCCTACCTGCGCAGCGAGGACGGCGTGTTGCTGTCGGCTGATGGCAAGACCTTGTGGCTGTATCCTTCGGGCAAGGTCGACGAGGCGTACCGTATCCCCGACGGCGTGGAGGAGATACGCGGCTATGCGTTCGACGGAACGACGAAACTACGCAGCCTCACGTTGCCCGCGTCGCTGAAATCGGTCGGTTCATACACGTTCAGCAACGTTTCTTCCATTGAAGATATAGTGGTCGAGGCAGCCGAACCGCCTGCTGTGAACAGTGCGCTGTTCTTTGACTGGTGGGCGGGGACTTGGCTCGTACCTTCGGGTTATAACTTCTACGACACCGTGACACTGCGCGTGCCTCGCACCAGCCGCGAACCAGCCGCGAACTTTATGCCGCCCACAGCGAGTGGGGACGCTTCACCAACATAGTGAACGCCTATGAAGCATTAACCGACACGGTGGACAATGCTTTTGTGGTGACCACAAACGAAGATGGCTTCGCCACGCTGGACAAATATGTGGGAAGCGTTGAGCCCTACGAAATCACCGTGCCGCAGTACGTCGACGTGCAAGGCATTAGATATACGATAAACAAACTCGGAGATTACGCATTCAGCAACTCTCCTGAAGATTACCAAGAAAATATTGGCAGATGGGGCTCGGAACTCCACAAAGTCGTTCTTCCTGAAACGATTGACACCATAGCTGATTATGTATTCCTTGCACAGTATGGTGCTCTCCGTCTTCAAGAAATCAACCTGCCAAACAAATGTGTGCATATTGGCGCCTACGCCTTTGGCTTGCAAAGTGAATTGCAGAACGTCACACTCCCCGAAGCGTTGCAAGTCATCGGGTACCATGCCTTTGCAAACTGCACGAAAGCATTCAGCGAAGCCAACCTCACACTTCCTGATGCCGTCACGGCCATTGGAGGTTACGCCTTTGCCTCTTGCACGATGCGAACTGTCACTTTCTCCCAAACGAGCCGATTAAATTCTATTGATAGTTATGCCTTCAGCTACAACGAAAATCTTCTTATAGTCACATTGCCGCAGAGCCTGGTTACATTAGGCGAAAGAGCATTCTGGCGATGCAATAACCTGAACGAGATTCAGATGAATGGGGGAGGAAATGACTATTTCATATCCCACAAGCGCGTCCTTTATAATAAGGTGTCCGACGATGAATGGACGATAGCCGCTTATCTTCCTAAAGCGTACACTGGCACATACGAGATACCAGACAAAGTGAAGCACGTGGATGGCATTGAAAATGCCGTATTCAACAATGTGGTGTTCACATCCAATGTGACAAGTATTGCTCCGCAGGCTTTCTTGTGGTGTGATAATCTTAACCAAGTAACGATTCCTGAGAATTGTGTAGAAATAGGTTATGCACCGTTCTGCGACTGCAGTAATTTACAACGCATTTCTGTTTCAACAGACAACCACGTATTTGAATCAATTGATAATATGCTCATCAACAAAGAAACGGGCGAATTGGTGCAATATGCGGTGGGTAGTTTGGCGACATATATTGACATTCCTGCAAAAGTAAAAACCATTTGCTATTATGCATTCTATGATGCTCACAACATAGAAGCTGTCGTTATGCACGACGGCAGTGTCACGGACATTCAGGATGCAGCTTTTGAGAACTGCCAGAACATACAACACATCAAATTCCCTGAGGGTTTGCAGACGATAGGAAGCGCTGCCTTTTACCTTAACATATGTGAAGAATTGTCTTTCCCCGCTTCATTAGTTTCTTTTGGTACCCAAGCCTTTACCAATGATATCGACAATTGTCTGAAACGCCTATATTTCTATGGCCAAACGCCACCTTATTTGGTTTACGGCTCTATCCATTATATGAATACTTACAACGCTTTCACTAATTCATGGAGTAAAGACGTTTTGGAAACGGTGGTTTGCTATGTACCCTACGGCACGAAAGCGCTCTATGAAGAGTACCTGAACACGGACGGCAACGGCTTCAAGAACATCGTTGAGATGGATGAAGTGGCAGGTGTTCACACGCCGACACTCATCAATGCCCCCGACGCTCCTTTCTACGACTTGCAAGGCCGTCGCGTGGACAACCCGCAGGGTGGTGTTTACATCCAAAACGGCAGGAAAGTCTACGTAAGGTAAGATCAGACCATTTCCCTCTTTTTATAGCCTGGTTCTTTACGAAACTGGGCTTTTTGTTGTACTTTTGCCACAGTACGAGCGCGTACAGTCTTATCGGTATAACTTATTATACCTCATAAATAGCTTTTTCTTTATCGCTGCGAACCCACGAAATTTCCGACTCTCTCACTACGTTCCGGCCAAGATAAAGGTGAAGGTTTCGTGTCCCTATGCAGGGGCGCGGACTCGCCTCTTGGTCTGTCGCCGGAACGAGGTCGTCGGAAAACCTGTGGGTTCGGAAAAAAGGCCAACAACTCTTCTTTGCCAGAAATCGCTGGATGAAAGTTCCGGAACGGATGCTGCAAGAAGAATAAGGGTGCAGACGTTCGCGCCTCTTTTATATGCCCCGACCCAACCGCCCCTTGAACACCCTTCACCCATATTCACCCTCCTCCATGAGACCCACAAAATTTCCGACGCCCTCCCCGCCCCCTACCCTATCCGACGGCTTCACGTTCCACACGGGCCGGCGCATACGCTATGTACTCGCACGCCAAGGACGTTCGGTGACCTGGCTGACCCACAGCCTTCACTGCGTGCGCACCAACATCTACGACATCTTCGCCCGCAGGAGCATTGACACGCTGCTCCTGCTTCGCATCTCGCTCCTCCTCGGCCACGATTTCCTGAGCGAACTCTCGGCGGCGGTGCGCGCTAATCCCGAAGCCTTCGCCGCGTTCCTAAAGAACATTGACCATTAACCATTGACCATTGCCGTCCGGCACGTGTTTCGTCGCGCAGCCAATGGTCAATGGTCAATGGTTAATGGTCAATCGTCAATGGTCAATGTTTTATTGCCCCAGCGCAAACTTTTGGCACGCTTTTCGCAAACAGTGGGGCGGAAACCGCGAAAGCGTATCTGAAAACACAACAAACCAAAACCCATACACAATGAACATCCAACCGCTGGCAGACCGCGTGCTGATTAAGCCCGCCCCTGCCGAAGAAAAGACCGTCGGCGGCATCATCATCCCCGACACCGCGAAAGAGAAACCCCTGCAAGGCGCCGTCCTCGCCGTAGGCAAAGGCACAAAGGACGAGGAGATGGTGCTCAAAGAGGGCGACCAGGTGCTTTATGGCAAGTACAGCGGCACCGAGGTGGAACTCGACGGCGAGAAATTCCTCATCATGCGTCAGAGCGACGTGCTGGCAGTGATCAAGTAAATTAAAAAATAAAAGATAAAAGTTAAAAGTGAGTTACGGGCAAGCCTAACGCTGCCACAACATCATCATTTTTTACTTTTTACTTTTTAATTATTCATTAAAGTTATGGCAAAAGAAATCAAATACAACGTAGAAGCGCGCAACCTCCTCAAGGAGGGCGCAGACCAGCTGGCCGACGCTGTGAAGGTGACGCTGGGTCCCAAGGGCCGCAACGTGGTCATCGACAAGAAGTTCGGCGCACCCCGCATCACCAAGGACGGTGTGAGCGTGGCCAAGGAGATTGAACTCGACGGCACGTTCGAGAACGCCGGCGCACAGCTCGTGAAGAGCGTGGCCAGCAAGACGGGCGACGACGCCGGCGACGGCACCACCACCGCCACCGTGCTGGCACAGGCCATCCTCGCCGAGGGCATGAAGAACGTGGCCGCCGGTGCCAACCCCCTCGACGTGAAGCGCGGCATCGACAAGGCCGTCAGCACCGTCGTGGCCAACATCGCCGAGCAGGCCGAGCAGGTGGGCGAAAGCTACGAGAAGATTGAGCAGGTGGCCACCATCTCCGCCAACAACGACGAGGAAATCGGCAAACTCATCGCCGACGGTATGCGCGCCGTGAGCGTGAACGGCGTCATCACCATTGAGGACGCCAAGGGCCGCGACACCGCCCTGAAGACCGTCGAGGGTATGCAGTTCGACCGCGGCTACCTGTCGCCCTACTTCGTCACCGACACCGAGAAAATGCAGTGCGTGATGGAGAAGCCCAACATCCTCATCTACGACAAGAAAATCAGCAACCTCAAGGACTTCCTCCCCATCCTGCAGCCCGCCGTCCAGACCGGCCGTCCGCTGCTCGTCATCGCCGAGGACGTGGACAGCGAGGCACTGACCACCCTCGTGGTGAACCGCCTGCAGGGCCAGCTGAAGATTTGCGCCGTCAAGGCTCCCGGCTTCGGCGATCGCCGCAAGGCCATGCTGGAGGACATCGCCGTGCTGACCGGCGGCGTGGTCATCAGCGAAGAGAAGGGCCTGAAACTCGACCAGGCCACGCTCGAAATGCTGGGCAGCGCCGAGAAGGTCACCATCACGAAGGAGAACACCACCATCGTCGACGGCGTGGGCCAGAAGGAACTCATCGAGGAGCGCATCCAGCAGATCAAGAACGAGATTGCCAACACCACCAGTTCCTACGACAAGGAGAAACTCCAAGAGCGCCTCGCCAAGCTCAGCGGCGGTGTGTGCGTGCTTGAGGTCGGCGCAGCCAGCGAGACCGAGCAGAAGGAGAAGAAGGACCGTTGCGACGACGCCCTCTGCGCCACGCGTGCCGCCATCGAAGAAGGCATCGTGACGGGCGGCGGTGTGGCCTACATCCGCGCCCAGAAAGCCCTTGAGGGCCTCACCGGCGCCAACGCCGACGAGACGACGGGCATCAACATCATCCGCCGCGCCATCGAGGAGCCGCTGCGCCAGATTTGCACCAACGCCGGGCTGGAAGGCGCCGTTGTGGTGAACAACGTGCGCGAGGGCCAGGGCGGCTACGGCTACAACGCCAAGACCGACACCTACGAGGACCTGCGCGCCGCCGGTATCGTGGACCCCGCCAAGGTGACGCGCGTGGCCCTGGAGAACGCCGCCAGCGTGGCCGGCATGTTCCTCACCACCGAGTGTGTCATCTGCGACAAGAAGGAAGAGAAGCCCGAAATGCCCATGGGCGGCGGTGCCGGCATGGGCGGGATGATGTAATTCATTAGAGGTTTAAGAGGTTTAATCCGTCCGGCCTCATTCCGCAAGGCTTAAACTTATTAAACCTCTTAAACCTTATTAAACCTCTTAAACTTCATTCAACCTTTACAGCAACGACCAACGCCAGGCCGCTTGGACGGATTTCCAAGCGGCCTGGTTCTTTTTTGTCCATAGGAAAACTTTTTTAACTTTTTGGGCACACGAATTAAACGTTTGGCTCGTTTGTGTGTCTGATATGCGGAATTTTACGCTCAACTTTAAGTTTTTTTACACTCGAGATGGCTGGCACTACGACCCTACCCCATTCCCAGAGACTCCTTTCCACCGTTTTTTTATTGCTTGCAGCCGTTTGTAGTTTCGCCCAAGGCAACGTCAGCGGCGTCGTGGTTGACGAGGAACGCACCCCGTTAGGGGGCATCACCGTGGCGCTCTTGCAAAACGGCACTCCCGCCAAACCCAACGTGGCCACCGGCGAGGACGGCACGTTTCGCTTCGACGGCGTGACGCAAGGCCGCTATGCCGTGCGCGTAGCGGCTGTGGGCTACAGCGTGGCACGCCGCGCCGTAACGCTCACCGCCGCCCACAGCAGCGTGCGCCTCGACACCATTGTGCTGGCCACACGGCAGCTTGGCGAGGCGCTTGTGCAGACCGAGCGCCCCGCCGTGCGGCTTGAGGCCGACCGCCGCAGTTACGGCGTCGACCAGCAGATTGCAGCCACGGGCGGCACAGCCACTGAAGTGCTCGAAAACATACCGAGCATCGAGGTGGACCAGGACGGCAACATCTCCCTGCGCGGCAACACTTCTGTGGAAGTGTGGATTAACGGGCGCCCGTCGGGGCTCACCGCCGACAACAGAGGCGACATCCTCGAGCAGCTCCCCGCAGAGACCATCGAGCGCATCGAGGTCATCGACAACCCGCCCGCCAAGTACAGCGCGGAAGGGTCGGCAGGCATCATCAACATTGTGCTCAAGCAGAACAGCCGTCCGGGCTACTACGGCAGCGTGTCCGTCGGCGGCAACACCGACGGCGGCGCCAATGCCAGCGCCAACATCAATTACAGCAGCGGCAAGGTCGAAGCCTTTGCCAACATCGGCCTGCGCCACCGCCGCAACCACCGGGGCGGTTCGTGGAGCGAGCAGCTGTTTCCCGACTTGGGCACGTTCCAGAACAGCCAGGGCAAGCGCCACAACCAAGGCAACAATCTCTTTGCCCGCGCGGGCGTGACGCTCCACGCCACCAAGCACGACGACTTCACACTGGGCGGCAACGTGATGGTGGGCGGCCACAACGGACACGAGTACCTCGACTACCAGTACGGCTCCCTCGCTCTCGGACAGCAGAGCACGCAGCGGCGCGTTGCAGCCAACGATGGCGACATGCACATGTACCACGCCGAGTTTGTCTACAAGCACACGTTCAGCGAAAAGCACTTCCTCGAAGCCACAGCCGAGTACAACCGCTGGATGATGGACAACGACAACGTGTATCAGGACAGCACGTGGTATGCCGACGGCACCACGCCCACCGACTATAGCTACCAGTTGCGCCCCGACCGCATACGCAACCGCTCGTGGGAGTTCCGCCTGGACTACGAGAACCAGATTTCGGACGCATGGAAACTCCAGGCGGGTTACAACGGTCGCTTGAGCCACGAGAACACCCCGCAGCACACCTACCTCGCGCCCAACTGGAACGGCACTGGCCTCACAGAAGACGAAGGCTACTTCAACCGCTTCATTTACGACCAGGACACCCACGCGCTCTACACCACGCTGACCTGGACCAGCGGTGCCTTCAGCGTGCAGGGCGGCCTGCGCGGTGAGTACTGGAAGGTGAACACCGAGAGCTATAACTTCGCGATGGAGCACGACCCTGCGCTGCGCGGAAAGCCTTTCAAGAAGGACTACTTCCAGCTGTTCCCCAGCCTGTTCGTCTCCTACCAGCTCACATCCTCGCAGCAACTGCAACTCAACTACACCCGTCGCCTGCGCCGACCTTGGGGCGGGCAGCTCAACAGTTTCCGCAACACGCGCGATGCCACCGTCATTGAATACGGCAACCCGCAGCTCACGCCCGAATACTCCAACAACTTCACGCTCAACTACATCAAGACGTGGGACCGCCACACCCTCTCGCTCGGCGCCTACTATCGCCCCACCACCGAGGTCATACAGCGCATCCGCTACCGCAGCGAGGCCGACGGCATGATGTACATGACGTCCTGCAACGTGACCAAGCGCACCGACACGGGCATCGAGGTCGTGGCAAAAAACAAGCTGCTGTCCTTCTTCGACCTCACTACGACCGCGAATCTGTACTACCAGCACATCGACGGCTTTGACTACGTAATAGACGGGCAGCACGTCACCGGCGAGAGCGACCACAGCATGGCCTGGAGCCTCCGGCTGATGGGCATGTTCCAACTGCCCGCCGACTTCAGCCTTCAGGCCACAGGCAACCTGCGTTCGCGCCAAGTAGTGGCACAGGGCTACCGCCGCAGCAACTACAACGTCGATCTGGGCCTGCGCAAGACGTTCCTCCACCGCCAACTGGCCCTTTCGCTCTCGCTGCGCGACGTCTTCAACTCGCGCAAGTTCCGCGTAGTGACCGAGAGCGACCTTTTCACCCGCCACCAGAAAGGCTGGCGTGGCGGGCGCAGCCTCCAGCTGACGCTCACCTGGAACTTCGGCAACATGAAACGCAAGCCCCAGCCCCGCCGCGACCGTGAGGACGGCGGCGACAACGACGGCGAAACCAACAGCTACACGGGCGACAGCGACTATTAGCCTCCGCCCCCGCCCCGGCGGCAAAACCACATTCCGGCAGGCGCACACGGACATCCGCGTGCGCCTGCCGCGCGTTTGCAGTCCGCCTCCTCGTGCCCACAGCAGGGATAAGTTTGCCGCCGACACACACTTTTTGTGGGGAAACGTTTATATTTGCATCCGCATAGCGGTGCCACCGTTTCCGCGCACCGCCTCTCCCCCACCCTGTCACACACCCGCTAACCAGCTTTTCACGTGACCCGCAAAACGTATAAAGGGCTTTCCCACCTGCAAGTCAGCGAAAGCCGCCGCCTCTACGGTGCCAACCTTGTCACACCCCCCGCACGCACGCCCCTTTGGCGACTCTACATCGACAAGTTCGCCGACCCCATCATCCGCATACTCCTCGTGGCGCTTGCCGCCAGTTTCGCCATCGCCACGGTGGAATACACCAGCGGGGAAACCGCCTCGTGGACGGTGTTCCTCGAACCGACGGGCATACTCATCGCCGTGTTTCTGGCCACGTTCATCGGCTTCGTGTTCGAGGTAAAAGCCGCGCGCGAGTTCGACGTGCTGAACCGCAGCGACGACGAGCGGCCCATACAGGTGATACGCGAGGGAATGATTGGCACCGTGGCGTGCCGCGACATCGTGGTGGGCGATATCGTGCTGCTCCACGAGGGCGACAAGGTGCCCGCCGATGCCCGCCTGCTCGACAGCGTGTCGCTACAGGTGAGCGAAGCGGCCTTCACGGGCGAGAGCCTCACCGACAAGAGCCACGACCCGGCGCAGGCCGACCCCGAGGCGGTCTACCCCACCGACCGCGTGCTGCGCGACACCATCGTCATGGGCGGACACGGCGTCGGCAAGGTCGAACACGTGGGCGATGCCACCGAGGCCGGACGCCTACAAGCTGAGACGCAGGCCGAGACATCGGGAAAGACACCGCTCACCCTCCAGCTCGACCGCCTCGGTGCGCTCATCACACGCGCCAGCTACATCGTGGCCGCACTCATCATCGTGGGGCGCATCGTGGCCTACGCCGTGGCACTCGGCGGCCAGCCCTTCACGCTGGACATACACTTCTGGGGCTATCTGGCCCAGAGCGTGATGATAGCCCTGACACTCATCGTCGTAGCCGTGCCCGAGGGGCTGCCCATGAGCGTCACGCTGTCGCTCGCCCTCTCCATGCGCCGTATGCTCAAGACGGGCAACCTCGTGCGCCGTATGCACGCCTGCGAAACGATGGGCGCCTGCACCGTCATCTGTACAGACAAAACTGGCACACTCACCGAAAACCGCATGAGCGTCAGCGAAATACGCTTCTGCGACGTGGCCGAGGCGCGCGAACTCACCGCCGAAAACATGGCCGTGAACGCCACCGCCCACTTGGCGCGCACCGACGCCGACACCACCCGCGTGCTGGGCAACCCCACCGAGGGTGCACTGCTGCTGTGGCTCGACAGCTACGGCTGCGACTATCAGGCCATGCGCGCAGCCGCACCCATCGAGGCGCAACTGGCCTTCAGCACCGAGCGGAAGTTCATGGCCACCCTCGTGCGCAGCAACACCACGGCGCGCGGCAAGGTGCTCTACGTCAAGGGCGCGCCCGAAATCGTCATGGCCCGATGCACGCTCACCGCCGACGAGGCCGAAACGTGGCGCGGCGTGCTCAGCGACTGGCAGGACCGGGGTATGCGCACACTGGCCTTCGCCTGCCGCAAGGCCGACGACTGCGGAAGCACGCTGTCCGAAAGCGATGCCGACGGCCTCACACTCATAGCCCTCTGCGCCATCAGCGACCCCGTGCGCGCCGAGGTGCCACAGGCCGTCAGCGACAGCCACGCGGCGGGCATCGCCCTGAAAATCGTCACCGGCGACACGCCGCGCACCGCGCGCGAAGTGGCACGCACCATCGGCCTCGCCATACCCGCCGACGGCAGTGCCGAAACCACCGGACAGGCCATCGCAGCCATGACCGACGACGCGCTGCTGGCCGCCGCACCGCACATCAGCATCGTGGCCCGCGCCCGTCCCACCGACAAGCGACGCCTCGTCGAAGCCCTCCGACGCAGCGGCGAGGTGGTGGCCGTCACAGGCGACGGCA
>JAGBKI010000009.1 GCA_017933995.1 Bacteroidaceae bacterium
CCTCCCTGCGGAGCGCGGCCTGGCCGTGCCGTTCGAGGTGTCGCTCGCCGTCCACAGCGACGCGGGCGTGCGACGCGACAACGGCATCTACGGCACGCTGGGCATCTGCACCACCGACGCGGGCAGCGGACAGACCACGCTGCCCAGCGGCCTCTCGCGCGAGGCGTCGCAGGATCTGGCCAACCTGCTGCTCAACAGCGTCACCGACGACCTGCGCCGCACCCTGCCGCAGGGCTGGACGCGCCGCGAGATGTGGGACAAGAACTACGGCGAATCGCGCACGCCCGCTGTGCCCTCGTCCATCCTCGAAACGCTGTCGCACCAGAACTTCGGCGACCTCGTTTACGGCCACGACCCGTGGTTCAAGTTCCTCCTGGCGCGCGGCATCTACAAGGGTCTGCTGCGCTTCGTGAACTACGAGCACGGCGTGCGCGACTTCGTGGTGCAGCCGCTGCCGCCCCGCGCCCTGAGTGCCGTCGTCACTGCCGACGGCAGCGCGGTGCTGGTCAGTTGGCAGCCCACCCCCGACAGCCTGGAGCGCACCGCCACGCCCACTGGCTACATCCTCTACACCGCGCGCGGCGACGGCGGCTTCGACAACGGCCAGCTCGTCACCGGCCAGACCAACGCCACCGTGCGCCTGCAACCCGGTGAACTGCTGCGCTTCCGCGTGGCGGCGCGCAATGCGGGCGGGCTTAGCCTGCCCAGTGAGGAGATGGCCGTCAGCGCGCCGCAGGGCGCACAGCGGCGCGTGCTGGTGGTGAACGCCTTCGACCGCGTGAGCGGTCCGGCACAGGTGCGCGGCGACGGCAAACTGGGCTTCGACCTCGACGCCGACTTCGGCGTGGCGTGGGGCTACAACGCCTCCTACTGCGGGCGGCAGAAGAACTTCAGCACCGCGCTCGAATGGACGGAAGGCCCCTCCGCGCTGGGCTACAGTGGCAGCGAACTGCAAGGCAAAATCTTCGCGGGCAACACGTTCGACTTCACCACCGAGCACGCCCGCGCCATCGCCGCGCAAGGCACCGCCGCCGTCAGCTCGTGCAGCCGCGAAGCCTTCGAGAGCGGCGCCATCGACCTCCGCGCCTACGACGCCATCGACGTCATCGGCGGTCTGGAGCGCGACGCACCGCAGAACCTGCGCCCCCACAAACTCTTCACGCCGCCCATGCGCCAGCGGCTCACCGAGTGCGCCCGGCGCGGGCAGGCACTCTTCGTCAGCGGCGCCTACCTGGGCAGCGAGCTGACCACCGACGAGGAGCGCGCCTTCGCTGCCGACGTACTCCACTACACCCACGCCGACACCCTCGACGCCGGCAACGCCGAGACGCTGGCCGGGCTGGGCAAGCAGATCACCATCCACCGCACACCCTGCGAGGTGCACTACGCCGCGCAGCACCCTGAAGTCATCATGCCCGCCGACGCCGCCACGTTCAGCGCCTTTGCCTACGCCAACCAGCACGGCGCGGGCACGGCCTACGGCGGCCCCGGCGCGCGCGTCGTCTGCACCGCCTTCCCCTTCGAGTGCATCAAGGACCCCGCCATGCAACGCACCGTAATGGGCGCCATCCTCCGCTTCCTCCTGCCCAAGAAACAGTAGGTGCGCCCCGCCAGTTTTCCAATTAAAAAGTAAAAATTAAAAAGTAAAAGATTATAATGTCATCGCGCCGCGAAACGTAACCCATCTTTTAATTTTTAATTTTTATTTTTTTATTAAAGCCCGACTCCTTATGTACCAGCCCCCCCGCCTCACCGACTTCCTCCCCACCACGCGCAAGGAAATGGAACTGCGCGGCTGGGACGAGGCCGATGTCATCCTGTTCAGCGGCGACGCCTACGTCGACCATCCCTCGTTCGGCATGGCCGTCTGCGGGCGGCTCATCGAGGACGCAGGCTTCCGCGTGGCCATCGTGCCACAGCCCGACTGGCACGGCGACCTGCGCGACTTCAAGCGGCTGGGACGCCCGCGCCTGTTCTTCCTCATCTCGCCCGGCGCGATGGACTCCATGGTGAACAAGTACACCGCCGCCCGCCGCCTGCGCTCCGAGGACGCCTATACCCCCGACGGACACCACGACCGGCGGCCAGAGTACCCCAGCATCGTCTACTCCCAGATACTGCACCGCCTTTACCCCGACACGCCCATCTTGCTCGGCGGCATCGAAGCCTCCCTGCGCCGACTCACCCACTACGACTACTGGCAGGAGCGCGTGCGCCCGTGCCTGCTCTGCGATGCGCCCGCCGACATGATTGTCTACGGCATGGGCGAAAAACCCCTGCCCGCCCTGTGCCGCCTGGTCGAGGACCGCGTGCTGCACGGCAACCCCGCGCGCCACTGCACCGTCGGCGAGTTCCGCCACGCCGTCAGCCGACAGCCCGTGCCGCAGACCGTAGTGCTCTGCGAACGCCACGCCATTCCCGGCGGCGAGCGCGACGACGACCTGTGGCTCCACAGCCATGAGGCCGTACTGGCCGACAAGCGCAAGTACGCCGAAAACTTCCGTGTCGTCGAGGAGCAGAGCAACCGCTGGCAGGCACAGCGCATCTTGCAGGAAGTCCAGGGGCGCGTCGCCGTCGTCAACCCGCCGTACCCCCCGCTCACCACCGAGGAGATAGACCACAGTTTCGACCTCCCTTACACCCGCCTGCCGCACCCTAAGTACCGAGGCCACCGCATCCCCGCCTACGATATGATCAAGCACAGCGTCTGCCTGCACCGGGGCTGTTTCGGCGGCTGCGCCTTCTGCACCATCTCCGCCCACCAGGGCAAGTTCATCAGCAGCCGCAGCAAGGAGAGCATCGTGCGCGAGGTAAGGAAAATCGCCGCTATGCCCGACTTCCACGGTGTCCTTTCAGACCTCGGCGGCCCCTCGGCCAATATGTACCGCATGGGCGGCAAAGACCTCGCACTCTGCAAGAAGTGCCGCCGCCCCTCGTGCGCCCACCCCAAGGTGTGCCCCAACCTCAACACCGACCATAGCGCGCTGCTCGACGTCTACCGCGCCGTCGACGCCATCCCCGGCGTGCGACGCAGTTTCATCGGCAGCGGCGTGCGCTATGACCTCATTCTCCACCCCACCGGCAACCCCGACACCGACCGCACCAACCGCCGCTACGCCGAGGAACTCATCACGCGCCACGTCTCAGGCCGCCTCAAGGTGGCACCCGAGCACACCTCCGACCGCGTGCTCGCCGTGATGCGCAAACCTTCCTACGACCTGTTCCGCACGTTCAAGCGGCTCTTCGACGACGTGTGCCGCCGCCACGGCCTGCCCTACCAGATCATCCCCTACTTCATCAGCTCCCACCCCGGCTGCACCGAGGAGGACATGGCGCAGCTGGCCGCCCTCACCCGCAGCGACGGCTTCCGCCTGGAGCAGGTGCAGGACTTCACGCCCACGCCCATGACCGTCGCCACCACCATCTGGCACAGCGGCTACCACCCCTATACCCTCCAGCCCCTTTTCTGCGCCCGCACGCCCGCCGACAAGCAGCGCCAGCGCCAGTACTTCTTCTGGTACAAAGAGGGCGGAAACACAAAAGGGTCGAAACAAAAGCAACAAAAGCCCGCGCGCAACTCCCGCCCGCCCGGACGACGCAGGTAAGCCACGTTGCTGCCCTTGGCGGAGGAATAACGACGGCGGCTCTGCGCATTTATGACACGTTTCCGAATTTAATTAAGACACCCAATGATGAAAACACGAACAGCCCTGTTGGCCTTTTTGTTTACGCTTGCCCTGACCTGCGTTGCACAAGAGTTCCGTTTCCAATGTACATACGGAGAAAACAAAGTCTATACGTATATCATCAGAAAGGACGGCAGCAAATGCACGCTCACATGGGTCACGTCAGCGACCAAAAAAGAGACAATGGAGGTCAGATACGCATACAACAGCGAGCACGGTTTCTTCGTCTTTGAACACGGCACGGGCGACGCACTCCACCGCTACTTGATTGCAGAATACTTCATCATTGACGGACTCCCGGCTTTTGGCTACAAGGAGACCCTGAAATGCCGCGACGAAACGCAGTTCAAGCGAGAATTCAACCGCATGAAGCAAGCGTTTGTATCGGGCAAGGCTTCATCTGCCCACGCGCCAGCCACGTTCGGTGCCGAGCCTTACACCTCTACCGCCGTAAGAGACATCAGGAAGAAGGCGGACTTGGAGTTCGACGACCTTTTCTATCTGTGCAGAGCCAAAACGCCGTTGTCGGCTTTGAGGAGATATTACACAGCGAACAACAACGAATACGTCAGCCTCTACAAGCTGTCCCTTAGCAAAACCCTCTACGGCCACCCCTTGTCGGAGCTTGACTTGAGCAAAAGCGCCCAAGACAAGATCTGGTACGTGAGAGCAAGCATCTATTTCGGCCCAACAGATTCAAGCGAAGCGATAGACGAAGCGAACCGCTTCCTCACTGAAATCCAAGACTACCTGGCAAAGCGCGGACGCAAAGTTTCGCGTGAAGCGCACGGGTACTATCGCGGCTGCTACCGTCTCATATTCAACGAAGGGCATGTCACGAAGTTCTCTATCAACGTTGTGAACGGCGGCTTGTATAAGCAGCGGAACGGCGAGTCCGCATGGGGTGTCGTAGTACATATATCGGCTCCTCTCAATTAAACCTGCTGTGTGTGCCCCGCCCGAAGGCTCCGAACTGTTGCGCGCCGCAGAATAGGACAAGAGTCTTTTTGTGGGTGGATGGAAGTCTTGCGACGGTAGGACAGAGGGGCGCGGTGGAGCGTAAAGCTTTTTCCCTGTCACGGCGCACGTCGGCAGGCGGAAAGCGCTAACTTTGCGGACGTAAAACGAAAAAATATACCAAGCACAGTGACACCCGACATCATCTACACCCACTTCCCCGGCCTCACGGCGCGGCAGCGCGAACAGATGGCCGCCTTGGGATCGCTCTATCACGAATGGAACGCGAAGATCAACGTCATCTCGCGCCGCGACATCGACAACCTCTACGCCCACCACGTGCTCCACAGCCTCGGCATCGCCCTGGCTCTGCGTTTCCGCCCTGGCACGGAGGTGATGGACGTGGGTACTGGCGGCGGTTTCCCCGGCATTCCGCTGGCCATCATGTTTCCCGATTGCCATTTCCACCTCATCGACAGCATCGGCAAGAAAATCCGCGTGGCCCAGGCTGTGGCCGACGCCCTGGGGCTGGAAAACGTCACCCTGGCTCACCGTAATGCCACGGAGGAGCGCGAGCGGTTCGATTTTGTCGTCTCGCGCGCCGTGATGAACCTCAGCGAGTTGGCCGCTCTGGTGCGCAAAAACATACACTCCCGCCAGCACAACGCTCTGCCCAACGGTCTGATCTGCCTCAAGGGCGGCGATCTCACAGCCGAACTACAGCCCTTCCGCCGCAGTGCCGAAACGTGGCCCCTCGCCCCGCCCTTCCCCGAAGACTACTACGCGGGAAAGTACGTTGTCTACGTGCAAGTTTGAGTTTATTAGGAGTTTCTTAGAAGTTAGTCGGAGAAACATGCTGACCGTCCGCACCTTTACTTTCAACCCGCTCGGCGAGAACACCTACGTGCTGAGCGATGCCACTGGCCAGGCTGCCATCATCGACTGTGGCGCCCTGTTCGACGACGAGCGGCTCGAACTCGCCCGCTACATCGAGGAGCAGGGGCTGCACCCCGTGCGCCATCTGCTCACCCACGCCCACTTCGACCACCTGTTTGGCGCGCAGTTCCTGGCCGACGCCTACGACGTGCACCCCGAACTGTGTCTGGCCGATGCCGAAACCTACCGTCTACAGCCGCAACAGCTGCGTCTGTTCCTCCATCGTGACCTGCCCCTCGAACAGCCCGAGCCGCGCGGATACTTCGCCGACGGCGACACCATCGCCTTCGGCGCGCACACGCTCCGCGTCATCCACACCCCCGGCCACACCCCCGGCGGCGTCTGCTTCCACTGCCCTGAAGAGCAGCTACTGCTGAGCGGCGACAACCTCTTCCGTGGCAGCATCGGGCGTTGCGACTTGCCCGGCAGCGACCCACAGGCACTGCCCGCTGCCCTGCGCGCTAAGGTGCTCACTCTCCCCCCTGCAACACGCGTGCTGCCTGGACACGGCCCCGAAACAACCGTGGCCAACGAGCTCGGCAACCCGTACCTATAATATATATATAGAATAAGATCAGGACCTGCCCGCAACGGATGCGGACAGGTCCCAATCATTTTTATGTCCTTTGCTCAAAGAGGCGCTCTTGTCAGTCCTCCCAGCCCAGAGCGCTGGCGCCGAGCACGGCGGCCTCGCTGCCGTTAAGACTGCTTACAAGGAGTTTGGCCTTGCCCTTGAACACGTTGTGAATCTCCGAGTCGTAGGCGCGCTGGATGGGATCCATGATGTAGTGCCCCGCCTTGGTCAGACCGCCAAAGAAGACAAACGCCTCCGGCGAGCCGAAGAGCGCGAAGTTGGCGCACGCCTTGCCCAGAATGGTGCCCGTGTACTCGAAAATGTCACGCGCCAACTTGTCGCCCTGCTCGGCTGCAAGGAACACGTCGTAGCTCGTGATCTTGTCTGGGTCGAGATCGCGCAAGGGGCTCGGCTCCGTGCTCCGCTCGAGCATCAGGCGTGCCGTGCGAGCCACGCCCGTGGCGCTCGTGTAGGTCTCAAGGCAGCCCTTACGACCGCAACCGCATTGGCGTGCCTCGGGCGAGCGATCGAAGATGGAGTGGCCCAGCTCTCCAGCAAAACCGTCGCAGCCATAAACCACCTTGCCGTCCACCACAATGCCGCTGCCCACACCCGTGCCCAGCGTAATCATGATGAAGTTCTTCATGCCGCGCGCCACGCCGTAGGTCATCTCGCCCTGCGCGGCGGCATTGGCATCGTTCGTCACGCGAACGGGAATGCCAAGCGCCTCCTCAAACAGCTTGCCAATGGGCACGACACCCTCCCAGACAAGGTTGGCGGCGTACTCGATCGTGCCGTTGTAGTAGTTGCCGTTGGGCGCACCGATGCCCATTGCTTTGATTTTCTCGATGCCCCCAGCAACTTCGATGATGGGCTGGAGAGCCTGCTTGGCCGCCTCCACATAATCGTGTATGTCGGGGTAGGCCTTCGTGCTGATGGCCGTCTGGGCCAGGATGTTGCCGCGCTGGTCCACGATGCCGAAGACGGAGTTGGTGCCGCCCATGTCAAGACCAATGACATAGGGTTTCTCAAGCGTAGAGTTTTCCATAAGTAGATAAGGATTAAGATTAGAAGGATTTCTGTTCCGCCCGCAAAGTTACTGAAAACGCGGTCTTAAACGAACAAAAGTGCGCCGTAAATTTCGCCGTTTACGGGCTATGGCGTACTTTCGCGGTGTGAAACAACTCTAAAATCATCCAAAACCTTAATTTCTCACTGCTATGAAGAAATACAATTTCGGCGCGGGACCCTCCATACTCCCGCAAGAAGTGATGGCCGCCGTCGCCGAGGCGTGCCGCGACTTTAACGGTCTCTCCCTGATGGAAATCAGCCACCGCTCGAAGGACTGGCAGGCCATTATGGACGAGACCGACGCGCTTTTCAAGGAGGTGCTCGGCGTGCCCGAGGGCTACAGCGTCATCTTCCTGGGCGGCGGTGCCAGCCTGCAGTTCTGCATGGTGCCCTACAACCTGCTGGAGAAGAAGGCCGCCTACCTCAACACGGGCGTATGGGCCAAGAAGGCACTCAAGGAGGCCAAGGGCTTCGGCGAGGCCGTCGAGGTGGCCAGCAGCGCCGACGCCAACTACACGTTCATCCCCAAGGACTTCACCATTCCCGAGGACGCCGACTACTTCCACATCACGACCAACAACACCATCTACGGCACCGAGATCCGCCGCGACCTTGACAGCCCCGTGCCCCTCGTGGCCGACATGTCGAGCGACATCTTCAGCCGCCCGGTCGACGTGTCGAAGTACGGCATGATTTACGGCGGCGCGCAGAAGAACCTGGCCATGGCCGGCGTGACGTTCGTCGTCGTGAAGAACGACCTGCTGGGCAAGGTCAGCCGCCACATCCCCACGATGCTCGACTACCGCACGCACATCGACAAGGGTTCGATGTTCAACACGCCGCCCGTCGTGCCCATCTACAGCGCCTACCAGAACCTCAAGTGGATCAAGAAGATGGGCGGCACGGAGGCCATGCAGCGCCGCGCCGTGGCCCGCGCCGAACTGCTCTACGGCGAGATTGACCGCAACCGCCTCTTCACGGGCACGGCCAAGGAGGAGGACCGCTCGCTGATGAACATCTGCTTCGTGCTCAAGGACGAGTACAAGGAGCTGGAGAAGGACTTCTTCGACTTCGCCACCGCACGCGGTATGGTGGGCATCAAGGGCCACCGCAGCGTGGGCGGCTTCCGCGCCAGCTGCTACAACGCCATGGAAATCGAGGGCGTGCAAGCACTTGTTGAGTGCATGAAGGAATATGAGCGTGCCCATTGACCATTAACCATTGACCATTGACCATTGTGCGGCAGGAAAACCAGATACAGCGGGACAGCAAGGCTTTTGCGCTCCGCATTATCAGATTGTACAGATACCTAAAAGACGAAAAACACGTTTTTGTCCTGTCTAAACAAATCCTGCGCAGTGGCACAAGCATCGGGGCCAATGTCCGTGAGAGTGTCAATGCCCAAAGTCGCCTTGACTTCATCAGCAAATTGAATATAGCCCTAAAAGAAGCGAACGAAACCGAGTATTGGCTTGAGTTGCTTCACGAGTCGGGCTACCTTAACGAAGAAGAGTTCATCTCTATATATGAAGACTGCGGGAAGATTGCTGCTACGCTCACGAAAATCATCAAAACCACTAAGACCACACTTAATCATTGACGATTGACCATTGACGATTGACCATTGCACGCCGCGCAACGCCGCGCAGCCAATGGTCAATGGTCAATCGTCAATGGTCAATCAAAAACAACCTATGAAAGTCCTCATCGCAACCGAAAAGCCCTTTGCCGCAGTCGCCGTGGAGGGCATCAGGAAGGAGACCGAAGCCGCCGGCAACGAACTGGCGCTCCTTGAGAAATACACCGACAAGGCCCAGCTTCTCGCAGCCGTGGCCGACGCCGACGCCATCATCATCCGCTCCGACAAAATCGACGCCGAGGTGCTGGACGCCGCCAAGAACCTCAAAATCGTGGTGCGCGCCGGTGCGGGCTACGACAACGTGGACCTCGCCGCCGCCACCGCCCACAACGTGGTGGTGGAGAACACGCCCGGCCAGAACGCCAACGCCGTGGCCGAACTGGTGTTCGGCCTGCTGGTGAGCGCCGTGCGCGGCTTCTACAACGGTAAGGCCGGCACCGAACTGCTGGGCAAGAAGCTGGGCATCCTGGCCTTCGGCAACGTGGGCCGCAACGTGGCCCGCATCGCCAAGGGCTTCGGCATGGACGTCTACGCCTTCGACGCCTACTGCCCCGCCGAGGCCATCGAGGCCGCAGGTGTGCACGCCGTGGCTTCGCAGGACGCCCTGTTCGAGACATGCGACGTCGTGTCGCTCCACATCCCCGCCACGCCCGAGACGCGCCAGAGCATCGGCTACGGCCTCGTGGGCAAACTGAAGAAGGGCGGCGTGCTGGTGAACACGGCGCGCAAGGAGGTCATCGACGAACCCGGCCTGCTCAAACTGATGCAGGAGCGTCTCGACCTGCGCTTCGTGACCGACATCAAGCCCGACGCCGACGCCGATTTCCAGGCGCTCGAAGGCCGCTACTTCTCCACCCCCAAGAAGATGGGCGCGCAGACCGCCGAGGCCAACATCAACGCCGGTCTCGCCGCCGCCAAGCAAATCACCGCCTACTTCAAGGACGGGTGCACGAAGTTCCAGGTAAATTGACCATTAACCATTGACCATTGACCATTGGCTACGCCACGGAACCCAGCCGGAAGGCAATGGTCAATCGTCAATGGTCAATAAAAAAAGAAAAGAAATGGCAACCATCAAACCATTCCGCGGCCTGCGCCCGCCCAAAGCGCTGGTGGAGCGCGTGGAGAGCCGCCCATACGACGTGCTGGAGAGCGACGAGGCACGCGCCGAGGCCGGCGACAACGAGATGTCGCTCTACCACATTATCAAGCCCGAAATCGACTTCCCCGAGGGCACCAGCGAATACGACCCGCGCGTCTACGAGAAAGCCGCCGAGAACTTCCAGAAGTTCCAGGACAAGGGCTGGCTCGTGCAGGACGACAAGGAGATGTACTACATCTACGCCCAGACGATGGACGGCAAGACGCAGTACGGCCTCGTTGTCGGCGCGCACACCAAGGACTACCAGAGCGGCCTCATCAAAAAGCACGAGCTGACGCGCCGCGACAAGGAGGAGGACCGCATGAAGCACGTGCGCGTGAACAACGCCAACATCGAGCCCGTCTTCTTCGCCTACCCCGACAACGCCGTGCTCGACGCGCTCATCACGCGCTACGCCCGGACCGCGCCGGAGTATGACTTCATCGCCCCCATCGACGGCTTCCGCCACCAGTTCTGGCTCGTGAGCGACGACGCCGACATCGCGCTCATCACCGCCGAGTTCGCCAAGATGCCCGCCCTCTACATCGCCGACGGCCACCACCGCAGCGCAGCAGCCGCACTCGTGGGCGCCGAGAAGGCCGCGCAGACCCCCGGCAACAAGGGCACCGAGGAGTACAACTACTTCATGGCCGTGGCCTTCCAAGCCTCGCAGCTCACCATCCTGGACTACAACCGCGTGGTGCGCGACCTGAACGGCCTCACCACCGAGGAGTTCCTGGCTCGCCTGGCCGAGAACTTCGAGGTCGAGAAGAAAGGCGCCGACATCTACAAGCCCGCCCGCCTGCACGAGTTCTCGCTCTACGTGGACGGCCAGTGGTACAGCCTCACGGCGCGCCCCGGCACCTACAAAGAGGACGACCCCATCGGCGTGCTCGACGTCGACATCAGCAGCCGCCTCATCCTCGACGACATCCTGGGCATCAAGGACCTGCGCAGCGACAAGCGCATCGACTTCGTGGGCGGCCTGCGCGGCCTCGGCGAACTGAAGCGCCGCGTCGACAGCGGCGAGATGCGCGCCGCCCTCGCCCTCTATCCCGTCACGATGCAGCAGATTATGGACATCGCCGACAGCGGCAACATCATGCCGCCCAAGGCCACCTGGTTCGAGCCCAAACTGCGCAGCGGCCTCGTCATCCACAAATTAGACTGATTGCAACTCAAAAACACGCCAAAACCCAACGCCCGACAGCTATGAAAAGAGCCACCATCGCACTACTGGCCATCCTCTTGCTACTGCCTATGGCTGCCAGCGCACAGAAATCGAGTTCAGGAAAGCCTGCCACCCCCAAAAACATCAAGGCGCTCGAGCGCAAGGTGCTCGGCAAGCATTTCCTCACGCTGCAATGGATTTCCTGGGAATATCTCGGCACTGTCAAGATAACCAAAGCCTCTGACGGCACGCTGCGCTGCAAAGGCGAACAGCTCTCGCGCGGCGACGATTCGCACATCGGCGACTATCTGAAGATTGACGGCACGATGCGTATCATTTCTGCGCTTGAGCTGGAGTTCACCGGCACCATCCGCACCAAGATATGGCACATCAACAATGGCAACGAAGTAGTGCGCGAGGGCACGTTCACGTTCCTCTCCACCCAGGGACGCAGGTATTGGCGTTTGCAACAGAAGAAGAACCCGGCAGACGGGTGTATAGACTACATTGACATCTCTTTCTAAAGATCACGGGCAACAGCAAGCTACACACAAACTGTTGCCCGCCATCACAAACCTAACAAACAACCATGAAAACCAACGAAATCCTGGCCTCGCTTGAGGCCAAGCACCCCGGCGAAAAAGAATTCCTGCAAGCCGTCCGCGAGGTGCTGCTGTCCATCGAGGACGTCTACAACGAACACCCCGAGTTCGAGCGCGCCAAACTCATCGAGCGCCTCGTCGAGCCCGACCGCATCCTCACCTTCCGCGTGCCCTGGACCGACGACAAGGGCGAAGTCCACGTCAACCTGGGCTACCGCGTGCAGTTCAACAACGCCATCGGCCCCTATAAGGGCGGCATACGCTTCCACCCCAGCGTAAACCTCAGCATCCTGAAGTTCCTCGGCTTCGAGCAGACCTTCAAGAACGCCCTCACCACGCTGCCCATGGGCGGCGCCAAGGGCGGCAGCGACTTCGCCCCGCGCGGGCGCAGCGACGCCGAAATCATGCGTTTCTGCCAGGCGTTCATGCTGGAGCTGTGGCGCAACATAGGCCCCGATATGGACGTACCCGCCGGTGACATCGGCGTGGGCGGACGCGAAGTGGGCTATCTCTTCGGCATGTACAAGAAACTGGCGCGCGAGCACACCGGCACGCTCACCGGCAAGGACCTCACTTTCGGCGGCAGCATCCTGCGCCCCGAGGCCACCGGCTTCGGCGCGCTCTACTTCGTCGAGCAGATGCTCGCCGACATCGGCCAGGACATCAAGGGCAAGACCGTCGCCATCAGCGGCTTCGGCAACGTGGCCTGGGGTGCAGCCCTCAAAGCCACCGAACTGGGCGCCAAGGTCGTCACCCTGAGCGGTCCCGACGGCTACGTCTACGACCCCACCGGCGTCAGCGGCGAGAAGATTGAATACATGCTCGACCTCCGCCTGAGCGGCGAGGACATCGTAGCCCCCTACGCCGAGCGCTACCCCGAGGCCACCTTCTTCCCCGGCAAGAAGCCCTGGGAGCAGAAAGTGGACATCGCCCTGCCCTGCGCCACGCAGAACGAGCTCAACGAAGAGGACGCCAAGCAGCTGGTGGCCAACGGCGTGATGCTCGTGGCCGAGGTCAGCAACATGGGCTGCACCGCCGAGGCCGTCGACTACTTCATCTCGCAGCGCACCACCTTTGCCCCCGGCAAGGCCGTGAACAGCGGCGGCGTGGCCACCAGCGGTCTGGAGATGACACAAAACGCCATGCACATCTCCTGGAGCGCCGAGGAAGTGGACGACCGCCTGCACCGCATCATGCACGACGTCCACGCCCAGTGCCTCAAGTACGGCAAGGAGGACGGCTACATCAACTACGTCAAGGGCGCCAACATCGCCGGCTTTATGAAGGTGGCCCACGCCATGATGAGCCAGGGTGTCATCTGACCCTCCCCCACCCCGCCCCGCCCACAGCGGGCGCGCGGCAACCGAAACTGAAAGAGGCGGAACCCACACCCACGGGTTCCGCCTCCTTTTTTAAGGTAGGTTCTATAAAGATCACTTCGCCCCCTTCCGCCGGTTGCAGTCGCGGCACAGCATTTGGCAGTTCTCCTCAATGGTGCGACCACCCTCGGCCCAAGGCGTGATATGGTCGCCCTCCATAAACTCGAAGTCGTACTCGCGGCCACACGAAGGGCAGACGTGGCCTTGCCGCTCCCAGACAGCGAGCTTGATGTCGTCGGGGAAGGCGCGGAGGTCGAGGCTGCGCTCGTCGCCCGTGAGAACATAGGGGATGATGCCCTGCGGACGCTGTATCTCGCTGTCGCGCATCAGCAGGGAGATGCGCTCGCCGAGGGCTTTCGTGTCGAGCGCCTCCGCGCCGAAGCGGTCGTAGAGCGCAGCCCAGTCAAGCCCTTTCATTATCCGGCGGAAGCGGCGCATGTCGAAGTTCGTCTGCGCCCAGTTCAAGACGGTCTGGAAGTACGTCCACAGCGGGCTGGCGTTCGCGTCGTGCTGGTGCGCCGCCATATAGCCCACGGGCGACTGCCGATGCCCCTGGCGCGTCTCGTGGTCGGCCATCCATTCGAGGGCTTTCTTCAAAAAGTCCTGGCGGATGGGCGTGCCGTTCACCAAGTCCTTGCCCAAGCGGTACGCGCCGCAGTTCGACTTGGAGAAATGCCGCTTCGCGTCCGAGACGAACGGGCCGGCGTAGACGGCGTTGCGGATTTCCTGCTCGTTGAGCGGCTTGCCCGCGATGTTGATGGTCTGGAACCACTCCAACTTCTCGCTGGCCTCGCCCTCGCAGACGTAGACGGTGAGGCGGTAGTCGAGTATCTTCTTCTGCACGTCCTCGGGCTGGTTGAAGAAGGCTTTGAAGTCGTAGGAGAACTTGCCCGCCACGTATTCGCAGAGCGAGAGCGTGCGCTGCTGGCCGTCCATCACCTCGTAGGGCACCTCGGCGTCGTCACTGCGGCGCACCCAGTACATCACGTTGAGCGGATAGCCGCGCAAGACGGTGGTGATAACGGCCTGCTGCTCGCGCTCGTTGTAGATGAACTCGCGCTGATAGGGCGGGCGGATGTCGAGGCGGCCTCCGTAGCCGCGCACGCCCTGTTCGTCATTGTTGAGATAGCCGTCGGTGATTTCGCGGACGGTGACTTCTATTTGCTTGATGGTCATCATGGGAAAAAGGTTTTTGGTTTTTGGGGTGGGTTTCCCGGAGATTCCGGGCTTTTCGGGTTATCCGGGTTATCCGGGCTTTCCGGGTTATCCGGGCTATCCGGAAAGCCCGGTTTTGGCGAGCGCCGCCCGCAGCCGCGCGTTTTCCTCGCGCAGCGCGGCTATTTCGCGGGCTTGCCGCTCAATGGTTTGTCGTTGCGTTTCGCGCTGTCCGAGGCGGGCGGCGGTCATGCGTTCGCGGATGCCGCCCTCGGTGGTGAACTCGCGGTCTTTGCGCTCAATGTATTTCGTCAGCGCGCTGTCCACTTGGTGGCAGAGGCAAATGGCCATGTTCACCAGTTCTTCTTCGCCGAGGCGGGGAAGGAGGGGCTGGTAGTCCTCGTAGCGGCTGTGCTCTTGGCAGAACTTGTGGAGGCGGTCGAAGCGCGGGTTCTTGCCGAACCACTCTTGCAGGCCGCGCCGCTTGAGGTAGTCCTGGTAGTCTTCAAGGAGTTCCTGGTTGCTGCCGCGCGCCACACCGAGCAACTTCAGTTCCGTCTCGGCAGAGGTCTGCGCGTCGCTGCTGCCTTCCACGATGTTCTGCTTCGTGCTGCGCGCCGCCTGCACCATTTGGTCTACGGTACGGTCGCCGTAGCGCGGCAGGTAGCGTTGGCAGAACAACTGCGTCAACTGGTAGAGCACGTCGCTGCGCTGGTAGAAGCGCAGTTCGGTATAGACCACAGCACTGCGCAGGGCACTCTTCGTGCCGTCGTCGTAGTTGCGTATGCGGGTCTTCGGCTTTTGTTCCATTCGGTTATCTCAATGTTGTTGGCACAAACAAGTTGATGTCACAGATTGTGATTTCAAGTTTCCTGCCTTTCACCGAAAAGTGGAGGCCTTCCACTTTTTAGTGGAGCCGTTCCACTTTTCGGTGGAACGGCGATGCGTTTCACTTGTCTCGCGTTACTACATTCTCAATCCGCGAACGCATACTTTTCGTCGTAGTCCACTTTATACGCTTCTAAGAACATCTTGTATTCTTCTTGGAACGTGCGCTTCGTGTGGTGCTGCTTTTGGTTACGGATATATGCCACGGTTTTCTCCGACATCGACGGACTAACAGAGAACGCTCCGTAGCCCGTTTGCCAACTGAAGTCGGCATACATCGGGGCGAGACTTTTCAGCCACTTGCTGCTTTCAGCCTTTATAGCTCGCACAAAGTCGGAGAGGCTGGAAGTTTTGGGCAGTGATGTGAGTATATGGACGTGGTCGCGCATACCGCCGATTTCTATCGGTATGCCGCCAAGGCCGCGAATAGTACCGCCGATATAGGAAAGGAGTCTGCCGAGGTCGTTCTCCTGCACGGCTACGCTGGTCGTTTTGATATGGAAGATGAGGTGGATGTCCACCTTTACAAGCGTGCTTGCCATAGGATAAGTTGTTTGTATAAAACGGACAAAGATGTGTTTATATTGTGTTGGGCGGTATTTGTTTGAGGGTAATTGTTGGGCAGTATTTGTTTGATTGTATTTGTTTGGTGTCGGAAAAGTGCCGAAGGCACGTCAGACCACAGGCAGGGGTGAAGCGACCGAAGGGAGCGTAACCCCTGTGTGGTGCGCGTCCTATTGTGCAAGCCCCGAAGGGGCGACAGATAAAGCGGGTGGCATTGGTATATATAATATTGTGTGTTGCGGGCGTGGTTTGCGGGCGTGGTTTGCGGACGTGGTTTGCGGACGTGGTTTGCGGGCGTGGTTTGCGGGCGTGGTTTGCGGGCGTGGTTTGCGGACGTGGTTTGCGGCGGTTTTGCCCGCCGCCCCTTCGGGGCTTGTTCCCCATTCGCACGTACACAGGGGTTTCGTTCGCTTTGCTCACTTCACCCCTGCCTGTAGTCTGTCGCCGCTTCGCGGCTATCGTTTGCGGCGGATGAGGATGCGAAAGGATTGGGAAAGTGCCGAAGGCACGTCAGACCACAGGCAGGGGTGAAGCGACCGTAGGGAGCGCAACCCCTGTGTGGTTCACGTCCGATTGTGCAAGCCCTGAAAGGGCGACGGATAAAGCGGGTGGCATTGGTATATATAATATTGTGTATTTGTGGTATTGGTTGCGGCGGTTTTGCCCGCCGCCCCTTCGGGGCTTGTTCCCCGTTCGCACGTACACAGGGGTTGCGTTCGCTTTGCTCACTTCACCCCTGCCTGTAGTCTGTCGCCGCTTCGCGGCTATCGTTTGCGGCGGATAAGGATGCGGGAGTAAGGGCATTTGTGCTTGCCGCCGACTGTAATAGCGAGGTCGGTACGCCCGCGATAGTTCTTGCCTACGCCCGCTTGTTTGGCAAGGTCGCCGCTGCCAAGCCCGATGATTTCAAACTGGTCGGGGTTGAACTGCCCCAATATTGTGTCGGGCACGCCCATCACACCGTCCCAGTCGTAAGGGATGTCGCCCACTTTGCCTACGTCTATGGCGTCGTAGTTCTCGTAGTGCGGGTAATCTTCGGGAATATAGCGGCAAACCAAGTCCAACTCCTCGTGGCGCTTCTTATGGTCAAGATTGGTGTACCAACCTGTGTTGCCCATCTTTTGTGTTGTGCCGTCAGGCTTGTTGTAGGTCTTTCCGCCGTTGTTGTACCCAAGCCATATTCTGTTCTCCTTGATAAGGGGGAACACTTCTTTATAGTGTAACGCATTCAGAGGACCGATGATTAAGAACTTCTTCTCAAATGCCACCAACTGTGCTATATATTCACGAAACAACGAGAAGGGCGGGTTGGTGACAACGATGTCGGCCTCCCGGAGCAGGGCGACGCATTCGGGCGAACGGAAGTCGCCGTGCTGCGTGAGCAGGGAGAGCACGTTGCGGTCGTTCTGGAGGAGGATGCGCACGTCGCTGAGGTCTACCGCGCCGTCGCCGTTGAGGTCGCGCACCTCGGTGATTTCCACCTTGTAGGCCACGCGCTTCTCCCCGCCCTCGTCGTCGAAGGTGAAGAGCGGGAGTTCGTTGCCCGTGACGGGCGAGCCGTCGTAGCAGGTGGCGATGAGTTTCCGCAGGCCCAGCTGGTTGAAGCGCAGGGCGAAGTATTTGAAGAAGTTGCTTTCATACGGGTCGTCGCAGTTGCA
>JAGBKI010000010.1 GCA_017933995.1 Bacteroidaceae bacterium
AGAAACCCTTAGGCGAGGCTTCCCGCTCAACGTGATGTACTGGGTACACTGCGGCGACGGGCACTACGAGGTGCTCGACGGCCAGCAGCGCACCATCAGCATCTGCCAGTACGTGGCGGGCGACTTCTCCATCCGCGAGGAGTACTTCCACACGCTCACCGACGACCAGCAGGAGCAAATCCTGTCGTACCCGTTGATGGTCTACTTCTGCGAAGGCACGGACTCGGAAAAGCTCGATTGGTTCCGCACCATCAACATCGCCGGCGAGCGGCTCACCGACCAGGAACTGCGCAACGCCGTCTACACCGGTCCGTGGCTCACGTCCGCCAAGCGCTACTTCTCCAAGACGGGCTGCGCCGCCAAGGCGCTCTCCGACAAATACGTCAAGGCCGACTGCATCCGCCAGGAACTCCTCGAACTGGCGTTGAAGTGGATTAGCGGCGACCGCATCCGCCAGTATATGGCCGACCACCAGCAGGACGCGAACGCCAACGCGCTCTGGCTCTACTTCCAGCAAGTCATCGCGTGGACGGAGGCCACGTTCCCTGCGTACCGCCGCGAGATGAAGGGGCTGCCGTGGGGCGAACTCTACAACAAATACAAGGACGCGCCGCTCGACACCGCCGCGCTGGAAACCGAGGTCTCGCGCCTGATGGCGGACGACGAGGTGCAGAAGAAGGCAGGCGCGTATCTCTACGTCCTCGACGGCGACGAGCGCCACCTCAACCTCCGCGCCTTCGACCGCGCCACCGCCCGCACCGCCTACGAGCGTCAGCAAGGCGTCTGCCCCCGCTGCGGCAAGACGTTCACGATAGAACAGATGGAGGCCGACCACATCACGCCGTGGGCACGCGGCGGGCGCACCACCGCCGACAACTGCCAGATGCTCTGCCGCGACTGCAACAGGCGGAAGGGGGCGAGGTGAGGTTAAAAGTGGAATAAGTGGACAAAATGCGCTCCTTAAAGATGGAATAAGTAGGCAAAAAATGTCGCCAAAAATAGGAATAAGTCATTCCCCTTTTGGCCAGGCAAGCGTAAAAGCGTACTTTTGCAGCACTCTTTTTTACTTTTGCGGTGAAATAAGTAAGCGAATGATGCCCTCTATCTATACAAAACTCTCTCCTGTATCCTCGCAGCCCCCCAGCTGGGGGGCTTGCGGCAGAGGGTGTACCCCCCTAAATTCTTTGTAAATCAGCGATTTAAGCGCGATGTTCCGCGCCTTTTCATCGGCACTTCCTTCACGTCCATCGGCGGACGAGGTGAGGGAAGTGCCGATGGCTGTATATGCGCAAAGACCCAAAGACCTTTATTGTTTAACTATATAACAATCACCCTATGAAAAAGAACACACTTTTCCCGCGCCTGCTGCTCCTGTGCGGCGTGGTGGCGATGAGCCTTACGCTGGCTTCCTGCGGCGGCGACGACGACAAGGACGAACCCGACACGCCCGCGAAACCGGACGCCGCGTTCGCTTTCAACTTCGAGAACACCTACTACATGTGGGATGCCAAGCAGTGGTACTGGTACGGCGTGGACAACTACCCCACGGAAAACGGCGTAAAGATGGACAACTACCCCACGGGCGCGGCTTCCGACCCCGACCGTTGGTGTAACACCGCCGAACTATACAAATCCTATTCGCACAGTCTGGCAAGCTATAGCGCCAAGTACATGCCCTGCTACAATGCCCTGACCTGGTATCTGTCCGACGACATCTATTGGGACGACACCACCGTCTGGACTTTGGGCGGCAAGCAATACACCGGCGGTATATGGCTGAAGAAGTTCAACAAACTTTCCGCACCAGGAAGCACTGCAAGTTGCGACAAAGCATATTCACAGACTTCTAAGAAAGATCTCCTGAAAGGCAAGCCCACTGACACAAGCGACTATTTCTTCCTGCCCGCATTAGGATGGTACTATCATGGAGAACTTATGTTTGTAGGCGAGCAAGGTTCTTTCTGGTCTTCGTCTACTGGCGATTATAATTATTGGAATACTGCAGAGCTGTTTTATTTCAGCGAAACTTCTGTAGGAGTATCAACTAATGCATATGTTAGGTCAAACTGCTGCGTGGCAGGCAGCCGCCCCGACCACACGTCGTGGTTCCAATAAACCTTTCCCGAACCAAGGGAACACAGGATAAGCACAAATTCCACACGGATTGCGAAGCGCTTCCGTGTGGAATTTTTTGTGCGCTAGACCGTGGCCGGACGGAATAAACCTCTTAAACCTTTCAACCTCTTAAACCTTAAACAAGCAAACCACCCCGCGCGGGGTTCGTGCAGGGCGGTTTGGTGTGTGGCGTTGTCAGTATTCAGAGTCTCCCTTTGTTGGCGGCGGCGATGAGCGCAGTGAAATCCTTGCGGCTTATACCGTTGTCGCGCTGGAAGTTCTTCACGATGTACTCAGCAACGGGGCTTTTGGAGCATGGGAGCGTGAAAGGGCGGAGCGCGCCGGGCTTCACATACACTTCGTGGTCGCCGCGCGTGTGGGAATAGGCGTAGCCCTGGCTCAATATCACGGCGCGCATCGCGGGCAGGGACACGTTGCTTAGTTTGACGGTGTTCATCCCCTTAGCACGGCACGCTCTGCGCGTATTTCTTATAAGACGGGCGGCTGACTATGTCGCGTAGGGCGACGCTTGTGCGATACATCTTGTCGAACGCGGGTTCTTCGGCCTCGCCGGCATCCTGCCGCAAACGCCAGCCGTGCGCCTCAAGGTCGGCGGCCAGCGTGCCGTTGCTGACACAATATGAAACGTATTCGTCGGCCACGATTCCAAATGAGCGGCGCGCGTCGGCCTCCGTGCCGCCAGCTCCTGTCAGATCGAGCGAGGGGCAATAGGCCACGAACGTGCCGGGGCTTTCCTTTATGAGGTAGACGGAAACATTAAGCGAAAGCCGCCCGCCCGTGCTGATGATGGTGTCCGTTTTCATTTTGTTGCCGTTGGTAATTGACGCTGCAAAGATACTGCAAGGCGAGCGCAAAGAAAGAGAGCGTAGCGAATTTTTCTTTGCCGAGCCGCTGCGTATCTTCGCTTTTTGAGCAAAGTTAGGCGTTTCGCGCATTCAGGCAAGGTGGCGGGGCTGTTTTTCTTCACTGCGCGCCTATCGTGGCGGCAGTCGGTAAAGCAGGGTTGTGGCGGGGGGGAGGAACCCAATGGCCGATTTGGGTTAATACTTCTTTTTGACAGTCGCCATCGTTACATTGATATGTCCGAGGGCTTTGCCCGTCGTTCGGGAAGCATTACTTTTGCTGCGTAATCAGGTTCTACATAGATGTCTACCCCCGCTTTTTCTTTTCCCCCTAACCGCCTCGTAGCCGCCTTCTCGTGGCTTCTCTCGTGGCGGGCGGCCTCACCCTCCCCCGTTGATTGTCAGCGCATTAAACGCGAAATAGGGCGTGACGGCACTGCGCAAAGGCCGGCGACGCAGCAGCGACAGTCGGGTGTGGAACTGCTGCGCATCGTGGCGATGCTCTTTGTGCTGGTGGTTCACGTGAACTACGGCGCGCTGGGTTATCCGCACTGGAGCGGGGTGCACGCCGAGCCGCTGCCGTGGCTCGGGCGGCTCCTGACCGAGCAGGTGGCCATCGTCTGTGTCGACGTATTCGTGCTCATTTCGGGCTGGTTCGGTATCCGCCCCACACTGCGCGGCGGCGCGAAATACCTGTTCCAGGTGTTGTTCATCGCCCTGCTGGTGCCGCTGTGCTTCGCCGTCGCCGCGCCCGAACGGCTTGCGGGGCTGAACTGGGCCGACGCCCTGCTGGGCCGGTGGTTCGTGCGCGCCTACCTGGCCTTGTTCGTGCTCAGCCCCGTGCTGAACGCCTTTGTGGAACGGGCGTCGAAACGGCAGATGGAGGCGGTGCTGGCGGCGTTCTTCGCCATTCAGACGGTCGATCTCCTGCTGCGCTTCAAGGACGTGTACAACGACGGCTACGGCGCGGTGAGTTTCGTGGGGCTTTACCTGCTGGCGCGCTACGTCCGGCTGCACCGCGCCGACCGCTGGCTGCGCTGCCCGAAGGCGATTGCCGCCGTGTGGGCGGTCTGCGTGATCGTGCCGCCGCTGGTGCAGTTGGTGTGCGCCCTGTTCGGCGCGCCGAAACCGCTGGGGGCGCTCGTACCGGTGTCGATTGCCTACACCAACCCGCTGGTCATTGTGGAGAGCCTCGCCCTGCTGTTGCTCTTCGTGCGGCTCCGCTTTAGCAGCCGCGCGGTGAACTGGGTGGCGGCAAGTTGTTTCTCGGTCTACCTGCTGCACCAGCACCCGCTGCTCATCGGCGAGTTTTTCGCCACGGCGCGCCAGGTGCACCTCTCCGCCCCGCTTCCCCTCGCCCTCGTACTCGACGCCGCCTTCATCCTCGCCGTCTTCGCCGTCTCTATCCTTGTGGACCGGCTGCGCATTGGGGTGTGGAGATTGTTAAGTAAAAAGTAAAAATTAAAAGGTAAAAAATTAGTTACGTTTCGCGGCGTGTTTATTACCACAAAACACACAAAGGAAACTCAAAGCACAAGGGAGGGCTTCGCGGCGTTTTTTTTTAACACAAAACACACAAAGGAACTCTAAACACACAAAGTAACTCTAAAAACACAAAGGGCTTCGCTTTCCAGAGGACACAAAAGGCTTCCGCCACCAGCCGCGCAGTTTTTTGTGTTTTTAGAGGTCTTTTGTGTGTATTGTGGTTAAAACCTTTCCGCGCAGCCTTTTGTGTTTTTAGAGGTCTTTTGTGTGTGTTGTGGTTAAAACCTTTCCGCGCAGCCTTTTGTGTTTTTAGAGGTCTTTTGTGTGTATTGTGGTTTAATCTTGCGGCTTTGTCATTATCATCTTTTACTTTTTAATTTTACATTTTTCCTTAAAACTACGCCCAACGCGAAATACATAGCCGCCTGCACGCAGAGTGCGATGAGTTCGGTGCGCACGGCACTGAGCGGCGCGCCCATTGTGGAAATGCGCACATATGCGTTCATACCGTAGGTGCTGGGGAACAGTGCGGCGAACCAACGCCAGAAGGCGGGCATCGACGCTGTGGGCAACGACACGCCGCTCAGGAACAGCAGCGGCACGCTGAGGAAAACGAACAGCAGGATGCAGTCCTCGCGCCGGTAGATGAACTGCGAGAGCAGTCCGGTGAAGAAGATGCAGGCCAGCAGGTAGGGCACAAGGAAGGCCAGGAACGTCCAGTAGTTGCCGATGCACGGCAGGTCGAACACGCGGTTCACCACCACGAAGGCATACACACCCATCACGACGTAGAGCGGCAGGTAGACCAGCGCGCGCCCCACGAGCGCCGAGGGCGTGCGGCGGTGGGGCAGGCGGCGCTCTCGGGCGTTGCCGCGCGCCATGCCGATGCCCAGCAGCAGCGTCTGTTGCAGGATGAGCATCAGCACGGGCGGGATGAGGAAGGCTGCGAAGCCGCTCTGCGGGTTGAACAACGCCACTTGCTCGTATTCCACCGGCCAGCGCGCCAGTTCCTCGTCGCGCCGCGTCTGCGGGTGCAGGTTGCGCTCCACCTTGATGTCGCGGTTCATCTCCAGCGTCGTGTTGGTCAGCGTCAGCAGCAGCGCTTTGTAGTAGAGCATCGAACTCATGTCGCAGTAGAGCATCACGCGGGTGCGCCCGCCGCGAGCGATTTTCTCGTTGAAGTCCGAGGGAATGCGCAGCACGCCGTACACCTCGCGCCGCCGCATCCGCTCCTCGGCCTCCTCCATCGAGGCGCACCAGCCCGCCACGTCCACGTCGGGCGAGGCGTCGACCATACGCACCAGCTCGCGGCTGCGCGCCGAGCGGCAGTCGTCCACCACGGCCAGCGGCACCTCGCGCACCACCTCGTTCGTGTAGACGTAGGCGTAGAGCAGCGGGTAGGCCAGCGGCACGAACACGCAGAACACCAGGATGCCCTTGTCGTGCACGACGATGGCGAGTTCCTCCCGCCACGCGTCATATAGGTTTCGCAGGAACTTTTTCACGCCCGCAAAGGTCGGCATCCCCGCGCGTCCCCACCAGCCCTGCGCGCCGCAAAGATTGTCGCAAACGTTATGATTGAACATTGACCATTGAACATTGACCATTGGCTATCGCGACGATACACACGCCGGATGGTAATGGTCAACGGTCAATGGTCAATGTTCAATGGTCAATGTTCAATAAAAGAGCGTTATAAAAAAACTGCACCAGCGATGGGCTTAATCCCAAACCTCAATGACGCTTGGGGGGGTATGGGCGTCCTTAAGGTTTTGGTTCTTGCTACAGCGCAATTTATAGCACCTGCCTTTATAGTTTACCAAGCAGTTCGGAGTATTTCAATATAGGTATGCCTGCGTGAGAGCCAAGGTCAGTGAGGTCTTTGTCGCCACTGACGATATAATCCACAGGCACACTCTCGGCCATCGAAAGAAGATAAAGATCTTTCGGGTCGCGGATGTCAGATTTAGCCTCCACAGTAATGTCTGTGATGAAGCATACGTCATAGACCATCTCAAAGAAGAAGTAGCGGGTCTCGGCAGAAATTAGTCTGTCAAACTTTTTACGGGCGAGGACACAGCGGATTTCGTCAAGTTGCTGCTCGCTGACATAAATCTCTATGTCGTTGCGGCACAACACATCGGCCAACGACGAAAGCCGTTTGCCAATCATAAATGATATCCACAGGTTCGTGTCAAGCAGGATTTTCATCGTCCGTAGCGCACAGCGTTGACCTCTTCTTGTATTTCTTTATCGGTCATCAGCGGAGTTTTGGGGCAAGAACCTATAAAGCGTTCAACCGAGGTGCGGCGCTTGCGCATTCTCCATCCCATACGCTCTGCCAAGGTCTCGACGAAAGCAGCGTCCTGCAAGGGGATTGTTAATACCAGGTCTTCCATTTTGCCAGCGTTTTATTATTTGGTTGCAAAATTAGTGCTTTTTTATTTGGATGGTGGCTATACGATAAAGATTTTGAACGATTGACCACCCGCCATTGACCTTTGACCATTGACCATTGACCATTGCCGTCCTGCACGCTTCGTCGCGTAGCCAATGGTCAATGGTCAATGTTCAATGGTCAACGGTCAATGGTCAATGTTCAACGGCCAATGGCTTTGCGCTTCGCGGGGGAGTGATTATCTTTGCCGTCCGAAACTGACAAACTTGGCGCAAAACAGTTACAAGGCTGTCACAATCCGGCAATAATCCAGCCACAACCTTTCCGCCGTTTTTCTTGGCAATGAAACGACTCCCGCTCCCGCTGCATTTCTTGCTCCCCATTCTTTTGTTCTTCCTCGCCCTGCCCGCCCCGGCGCAGGGGGATGGACAGGGCGCGCTGCCCGTGCGGAAGATTGCGGCGGAGCGGCTGCCGGACTTGAACGTGGCGCGCAAAGGGCACGCTGCGGCCTGCCTGGGCGGCGAACTGGTGGTCTTCGGTGGCCACACGACGGGCTTTGTGCCGACGAAGACGGCGGAGTGGTTCGACGGTAAGCGGTGGCACGTCGTCGAGATGTCATACACGCACGACCACGCCGTCGCCCTGCCGCTCTCGTCGGGCAAGATGCTGCTGGCGGGCGGCCACGAGCAACCGCTGGGCATCGGCCAGACGTTCACGCTTGAGACCTACGACCCGCAGACGCACTCGTTCTCCGACTTCGGCTGCCTGGACCGGGGGCGCGTCTTCGCCAGCGCTGTGGAACTGGACAGCGGGCGCGTGCTGATTGCTGGCAACTGGTACAACGCAGACGGCCTCGAACTTTGGGACGGCGGGCGCAACAACAGGCGGGCGGGCGACGTGAGTTTCGCGCGGAGCATCCCCTACGTCCTGCGCACGGCGCGCGACAACGCCATCGTTTTCAGCGATATGGATGAACACGGCGACGACCAGGCGCGGCCATACGTTGTCGACCGCCTGCGAGGCGGTGCCTACGAGGAAGACTTCCTGCGCACGTGGCGACCGCCGCGCGAGCAGTCGGACTACCGCTCGGACGTGGGCTTCGTGGGCGATACGGCCCGGGGGCGCTACGCCTACATTCTTCCTGTCCTCGACGACAGCCTGCGCATGGCCCTCGCTCTTGTGGACGGCGGTCGCTTCTCCCTTTTGAAGACGGACTTCCCCCTGCCGCAGACGCACGAGGGGCGGAAGATTTACTTCTACACCCGCTTCCTGGCCGACCGCCGCGCTGGGTGCGGCTACCTCGTGGGCAGCGACGAGACGGGGCGCGCGTACCTGCTGCGCGCCGACTATGCCGACGCCCTTGCTGACACGGCCAAGCCCCTGCGCCTCGCGCTCTACGTCACCGACCCGCTCCCCGTGCCGCTCTTCACCTCGCTCCCCGTCCTGACCGCCGAGGGTGACGTCGTGCTGACAGGCGGCATCTCCGAAGCCGACAATTTTGCGCCCCTCGCGGCGGTGTATAGGCTCAATGTGGCCTCCCCCCCGGCCCCTCTCCAAGGGGAGAGGGGAGTGGTTAGTGACCTGCTCGGGGGTCAGGCTGCCGTTCTTGGAATAATAGTCTTGCTCGCCGCGCTCGCTGTCCTTATATATATAATACGGTATAGGCGCAAGAGGAAGTGTGATGTTGGGGAGGGTGAAACTACAGATGACATCCAGGCAGGTGAGGCCGACGCTTCGCTGGTCGCCCGCGCCCGTGAGCACATCGAGGCCGGACAACTCTTCCTTTCGCGCCACCTGCGCCTCTCTGACGTGGCCGGCGTCCTCGGCGTGCCGCCGCGCGACCTCACCGCCGCGCTGCGCAGACAGGGCTACAGTTCGTTCCCTTACTTTCTCAACACCCTGCGCGTGGACTACGCCTGCCGCCTATTTCGCGAGCGGCCCGAAATGAAGATCCGCGTCCTCTACCTCGCCGCCGGTTTCAGCAGCGAGTCGACCTTCTTCAACGCCTTCTCCGCCCGCACCGGCCAGACGCCGTTGCAGTGGCTGGCGGGGCAAAAATTGAGTGAATAGTTAATAATTAAAAGTGAAAAGTGGAGTTTGGGGTGGCGGGCGTGTTGGAGCGCAGGCGTCTCGCCTGCGACTGGCGCTAAACGTCGCGTAGCCCCAAACCCCGTTGAGGTTGTTTCCCTTCCACCCGCCCTTGTCGCAGGCGAGACGCCTGCGCTCCAATACGCCCGTTGCCACAAACTCCACTTTTCACTTTTATTTTTTAATTATTCACCAAGCACATTTTGTCCTTGCCCGCCGCCGCGCGTCGGTGTACCTTTGTGGGAGAAAGGGGTGGGGGAATGGGATACTGCCGGCGTCCGCCGCGACAAACGGAAAGCACAAGCGTAGAAACGGAAAAGCCACCCGTCCGGACGGGTGGCTTTTCCGTTTCCTTCCAGGCCGACCCCGCGCCGACCGCGCCGCCGTGGGGGAAGGTGCGCGTGGATATGGACGGACTTGTTGCACCATCTTCTGAAACCACACGCCCGCCACCCCAAACTCCACTTTTCACTTTTATTTTTTAACTTTTCACTGAAGACATTTTGTCCCACAGAAAACCGCCATTTCGCGCCCCCGAAATTGGCCGAAACCCAAAAAAACACTCCGAAAAAACAAAATCGGAGTGGGTTTACAAAAAGTAGGAGTGTTTTTCGGCGCGCGCTGCCGAATTTTGCGCACAAAGAAACAGTAACGCAACAAAATCACAACACTATGAAAAAGACTTTTTTGGTGCTTGCCGCCGTCCTGCTGTCGCTCTGTGAAGCGGGCGCGCAGGTAGTGAGCGAAAGCGAGGCGCGGCAGGTGGCCGAACGCTTCGTCACGTCTACAACGCCCGCTGGTGTGCGACGCATGCCAGCGGCCACGGCCAAGAGCCTCCAGCTGGCCCACACCGCCAGGGTGGGCAGTGAGGCGCCGGAACTCTATGTGTACAACGTCGCCCAGGGCGGCTTCGTCATCGTGTCGGGCGACGCGGCCACGGACAGCGAAGTGCTGGGCTGGAGCGACACGGGCGTGTTCGATGCCGACAACTTGCCCGACGGCCTGCAATTCCTCCTCGGCAGCTACGCCCGTGGCATTGCGGCCTTCCGCGCCGAAGCCACGCCCGAGGTGAAGAGCCGCGTGGCCCGCGCGCCGCGCCGCGCCTCGGGCTACGGCTCGGTGGCCCCGATGCTGAAGACCATCTGGAACCAATTGGGCTACGACGTGCCGGGCCACTATACGGGCTGCGTGGCCACTGCCGTGGCGCAGTTGATGAACTTCTACCGCTGGCCGCAGCACGGCTACGGCAACCACACGAACGTCCACAAGACGTCGCAGAGCGTCGACTTCACGCAGTCCACCTACAACTGGAGCAAAATGCCCACGGGCTATGGCGAAGCCGACGAGGCCGCTGCCGTGGGCAAACTGATGTACGACATCGGCTGCGCCGTCAATATGCAATACGGCTCCGACGGCAGTTCCGCTTACGACTTCAACGCCTATAAAGCCCTCGTCAGCAACTTCGGCTACGACGAGGAGTCGCTGGAAATCTACGACCGCTTGGGCAACTACGCCAGCCTCTCCACCAGCGAGTGGGACGCGAAGATACGCAGCGAACTGCGCGCAGGCCGCCCCGTCTACTACTCTGGCTGCGACACCATCTGGAAGGAAGACTATATCTACGGCCAGAAATACCGCTACATCGACATGACCGAGGCCCACGCCTTCGTCTGCGACGGCTTCAGCGACGACGGCCTCTTCCACTTCAACTTCGGCTGGGGCGGTCAGTGCGACGGCTACTACAACACGAAGGTCATCCGCCCCTTCGGCGAGAACGACAAGTCGCACTCCTACGCCCCCGTCAACGTCTTGATTACGGGCTTCCGCCCCGCCAGCCGTGAGAAGGTGGAAGCCGGCGGCGCTTACTTCGACCTGGCCGACGACGGCTCGCACGCCATCGTGGCCAGCAGCCCGACCGTCTACGCGGGCGATGTCACCATACCCTCCGAAATCACCGTCGAGGGCAAGACCTATCCCGTGGAGGGTGTCCGCTCCTATGCTCTGAAAGAGCGTATTGACGAAACGCAGGCCATCACCAACCTCACCTTTGGCGCAAAGATTGACGAGTTCCCCCGCAGTCTTTTCGCTAACAACGCCAACATCGAGAGCGTTACGTTCACGGGCGGCGTAGGGCGGCTGGAGAACCAAGCCTTCATCGATTGCGACAACCTCAAGAGCGTGTCCCTGACCGGCGTCCAGCACATCGGCGAAGAGGCGTTCGCCCGATGCGACAACCTGCAAAGCGTCACGCTGGGCGAGGGCGTGAAGAGCGTAGGCCGCGCCTCGTTCCGCTATTGCCCCGCCCTCGAAACGCTCACGATGGCCGAGGGGCTGGACAGCATTGCCAGCCAGGCTTTCGTTGAAGACAAGAAGCTCAACTTCGAAAGCCTGCCCGCCAGCGTGCGCCATCTGGGCGACGAAGCCTTTATGGCCACCGCCGTCGAGCGCGTCACCATCCCCACCTCCGTCACCCTCGGGCGCGGCGTCTTTGCCGACTGCACCAGCCTCTCCGACGCCACGCTCGAAGACGGTCTGACGGAAGTGGCCGACAGCCTGTTCTACAACACGAAGCTCTACTCGCTCGACGTGCCCGCCTCGGTGACGCGCATCGGGCGCCACGCCGTCAACAGCACGAGCCTTTGGCGGCTCAAGTTCCACGCGCCGAGCTTCGTCATCGAGAACGGTGGCATTCGCGGCGCGAGCGGCATGGAAGTGGAGGGCCTCGACGGCTGCCGCAGCATCGGCGAGCAGGGACTCTCCGGCCCGACCGGCACGTTCACCGTCAACCCCAAAACGACCTACGCCTCCAGAGCCGTGCAGGGCGACTTCGACAAGATTGTCATCCCCGCCGCCGTCACCGACTTCGACCCCATCAGCATCCTCTCGACGAAGGAATACGTCGTCGATGCCGCCAACCCCAACTACGCGGGCAACGGTGCCTACCTCTTCACCAAAGACATGAAGTGCCTGCTCATCGTTGGCACTACGGAAGGCAACGAACGCATCATCCCCTCCGGTACGGAGAGCATATCGGAACACGTGGGGCTGGGCAGGTACTACATCTACCTGCCCGCCAGCCTGCAGACCATCGACCAGGAAGACATCTACGGCTACGATGTGCGCACGGTCTACGCCATGAGCCCCGTGCCGCCCGTCTTCACGAAGCACCCTGGCGCAGCGCACCCTGACTTCGCCCCCTACATCACGCTCCATGTGCCGCAAGGCACTGCCGACGCCTACCGCGCCGCGCCCGTATGGAAGGAGTTCCCCATCATCGAGGACGACCTCATCGTGGAGGACGCCTTTATATATAGGAACGGCAGCGTCATCGGGCGCAACACCGCTGTGAAGACCGGTCCCGACGTGGTGATTCCCGCCACGCTGCTGCTCGACGGCAAGCGTATCCCCGTGACCAACGTCGAGGCCTGCGTCTTCCAGGGCGACCTCACCGTTGAGACCGTCAAGGTGCCCGCCTTTGTCTACGGCAGCCCCATCTTCAAGGACTGCGCCAACCTGCGCCGCGTCACGCTGGGCGAGGAGCTGCGCGACATCTACGGCAGCGCCTTCGAGAACTGCCGCTCGCTGGAGAGCGTGGAGGTGAACGGCCCGCTGCGCTACATCGGCCCTCGCGCCTTCTGGGGTTGCTCGTCGCTCAAGTCGATGGACTGCGCTGGTGCCGACCAGCTCTACGAAAGCACGTTCGAGGGCTGCACGTCGCTCACCACCGTGACGGGACTGGAGAACGCCTACGCCCTGCCCAACCGCTTCTTCGCCAACAGCGGCATACAGACGTTCCGCTTCGGCCCCCACAACTCCATGCAGGACGACACCTTTGCCGACTGCCCGCGCCTGCACACCCTCACCGTCGACCCCGCCAACGAGCGCTTCTTCGCCGTCGACGGCATCCTCTACCGCCGCGAGCAGTGGTCCGACAATGTGGAGATGGCCCTCTGCCCGCCCATGGAGCGCAAGGCAGACGGCACCATCGGCGAGCGCACCGTCGTGAACGTCTCCGAGGAGTGCAACTATATGCCCAGCCGCTCGCTGCCCGAAGGCACCAAGGAAGTCATCTTCCCCGAAAGCATGCGCCAGGTGAACTGGGGCTGCGGCACGCGCGCCGAGGGACTGGAAAAGGTCACCGCACTCTTCGACAATCCCGACTACGGCTCTCTCTACATGTTCTACTACACCTGCTACGCCGGGGCCACGCTGCAAGTGCCCAAAGGCAAGAAGGAAGCCTTTGCCGCCCACGACGACTGGAAGCGCTTCGGCACCATCGTCGAGATTGACCCCGCCGACTATCCCTCGCCCGAACAGATACAGCGCGACGCGCAGAACGTCGTGGACGACGAGACCATCGGCACGGAACTCGTGCTGCTGATGAAGGACGGCACGACGCACTCCGTGAACCTCGTCGCCGAACCCGTCCTCACGATTGACGGCGCGAACCTCAACATCGTGGGCATCTGGGTGAAACTCTCCCTGCCGCTCGCCGACGTGGTGCGCTACACCTTCGAGCCCTACGACATCACGGGCATAGAGGAACTCCGCGACGACAACCCCGATGCCGACCTCGCCTTCGACGGCGACGCCATCTCCGTGCGCGGCCTCGCCGAGGGCAGCCGCCTCGCGGTCTACGACGTGAAGGGCCTGCTCCACCGCAGCACTACGGCTACGGCCAACGGCACCGCCGCCCTCTCCCTCAGCGGCCTGCCCACAGGGATGTATATCGTCAAGGCCGGGGAGGTGAGCTATAAGGTTTATAAGAAGTAAAATAGAAAGGCCGGGATTTCTAGGACTTTTAGAATCTCTATAGTTTATAGAAGTCCTAGCCCCCCAGCCCCCAACCCCCTACAACAATGAAACATTTCCTCCAACTCACCGCCCTTGTCGCCCTCTTCTTCGCGGGCGCGGGGCAAGTTGCCGCCCAAGACGCCTTCTACGTCTACCGTAACGACGGCGACTTCAACGGCTTCTTCTTTGACCAAGTCGTGCGCATGGGCTACTCAAAGGTAGACCTCGACTCCGTGGAGCACGACGTCTACGTCATCCAAGAAATCGAGACCACGGACTCGCTCTACCGCATCCCCCTCGCCGCCATCGACTCCATCGGCTTCCAGCAGCCGGAGGCGCGGCTCGGTGCTGCCGTGCGTATGATGGACGACCTCGGCCACACCGCCTACTTCGACCGCATCGAGGAACTCGCTGACGGCACGGTGCGCATCTACTTCAAGTCCTCGCTGCCCGCCTCGCTCACGCCGCAGGTGGGCGACGTGCTGGCGGGCTTCGATGAGAGCGTCTACGGCTCGGACGGCTTCGTGGCCAAGGTGACCGCCGTGGCGAAGCAAGGCGGACAGGTGGTCTGCACGACCGAGTCCGTCTCCTCCTGGGGCGACCTCTTTGAAAGGCTCGTGGGCTTCGAGCAGCTGGGCTACGACAAGGAGGGCAACGTGCGTCGCCGCGTGGCGGGCTACACGCCGAACAGCCTGCGCCGCTCCCCGCGCCTGATGATAGACGACGACGGCGGCAACTACGACCTGACGCTCATCAACTGGAGCGGGCGCGTGCAGTACGACGACTCGGAGGGCAACAGCAGCGTATCCCTCGGAATCGACATGGGCATAGAAGTCAAGCTCAACATCACCTACAACTGCGACGGCAGCGGCTGCTTCCTCAAGGTCACCGCCAACGAGAACCTCTCCGCCGCGCCCAGCCTGCACCTGCAGTGGAGCAAAACGAAGGAGTGGAACTTCCCCACGCCGCTCTCCCTGCCTGCCATCAAGTTCCCCGTGGCCTTCCCCATCTTCGAGACCGACCCCTTCCCCGAAGGCTTCCTGCGCATCGGCGGCTCGTTCGACGTGGGCCTGAAATTCCCCGGCGTGCAGCTGCCCCTCTCGCAGAGCATCATCGTCAACACCCGCTCCGATAATGTCATCTCCAGGCGCTGGGGCAACGGTTCGGACGAGAGCGAGGCGAAGTTGTTGCAGGACGACGTCATCGACTGGGGCGACCTCAACGTCACGGCCAACGGCTTCGTGCAGGTAGGCTCGAAGGTGAAGTTCGAGATTGCCACCAACCGCTGGATCAAGAACTTCTTCTTCATGTCCATCGGCGTGGAGATATACTCTGGCCCGAAGGCAGAACTCGAAGTGGCCCTCTCCGCACAGGGCTTGCGCAAGAACGGCGCCTATGGTCTCTTGAAGGACTCGCGCATAGGCCTCTCCCTGCTTTCCATTGACACCGAGGCCAAGGCCAAGGTCTTCGCCCGTGGCATCACGGAGTTGGAGAAGACGCTCTGGAGCCAGAGCTACCGCCTCTTCGCCTCCGACTGGTACCTCTTCCCCGACTTCGACGACACCGAGGCCACGTTCAACAAGGACAAATACTCCATCGCCGCCACCGTATCGCCCTCGCGGCAGGTGTTCAAGGCTTCCGACGTGGGCATCGGCCTCTACGACGCTGACGATAACCGCCTCTACGAGAAGTTCAACGGCACGCCCTACTCTTTCTCCAACACCTTCAACGAATACTCCACTACCTTCTCCGCCGAAGGCCTCGCAGCTGGCAAGTACAAGCTCGTACCCCTGCTCCAGACGTTCGGCACCGTGTTCCCCGTCAAGGAGAAAGCTAAGGAAGTGGAAGTGCCGCCGTATGTAAGGCTCTCTGCCGACAGCATTTCTCTCAACGCCAAGGCAGGCAGCAGCAAGACCATCGTCATACAGACCAACGCCACAAAGGAAGAAATCATGACGGGAGTGTACCCATCATTCAGCAAAAGCGGCTTCCCGCTTTACGCCAATACGTACCACGGCAACTCAGACAATATAGAAAGCGACGACGAGTGGTTGCACATCAAGTACACCACCAGCGAGGACGGCACGCGCCGCCTCGTCCTCTCTGCCACCGAAGACAATACAACCAACTTCGACCGCTGCGGCATGCTCGTGCTTCGCTCCTACGTCACCGCGCCACACCCCGACTACTCCTCTGCCCTCATCACCGTGGCCGAGCGCTACGATACCATCCGCATTACGCAGGTAGGCCAGCTCGACAGCGTGCGGGCAGGAGCTTGTATGCGAATTACCGCCTTTGGCAATTTTGAGCAGACGCGCCACATCAAGGAAGCCAGCGACCCTGCCAGGTCCACCGACTATGAATATGACGATCAGAGCACCACTACGAGCGTATCCATGGAGTGCTACCAAGGGCTCGGAGTCTGGGGGCGGCCCAACGACCAGATTTCCGTCGCGCGCAGCGGCAACCTGCTCACGTTCACAGGCACCATCGACGAAGACGAGGACGAGACAACCGACAGCGGCTACGGCTACGACAAGGTATACCGCGCCTCGACTATAGGCAAACTGACCGTAGTGATAGACCTTGGAGCAAATCCGGTGCGACTTGTCAGAGCCTCCGTCGACTATACGAGAAGCAGCTACAATGCCGACGGCCATTGGTATTCGTTTGGTGACTACCAAGACCAAGAAAGTCTGGTAGAGCAATACGAGAAACATGCCTTCGCTGGCGACAACGAAACGCTGGAAGGCTACGAAAAACTCGAAACCCGCACAAGCCGCACGTCAGCCCTCAACAGCGACGGCGACAGAATCCGTTCTATTCTGTCAGAAGAAGAGATAACCACCAAACTCGCGGGCGAACAACCAGAGAAGCCATACGTCCGCGTCACGCTGAGCGATTTCGGCCTGGGAAACTTGTCTTTCTGAGGCATACAAACCACCCCCGCCGCGCCCCCCGTGGCGCGGCGGGGAAGAAAGATAAATGACTTTAAGCAAACACACACATCACAATGAAAAAGACACTCTTACTTTTCGCCGCGCTCATCATTAGCGTTGCAGCGCAGGCGCAGACTTCCGGGCAGACGCTCGTCGTCTGGCTGACGGACGGCACGCGCGTCGTGCACGACCTGGCCGACCAGCCCGAGACGACGTTCCAGAACGGCGCGCTCTACATCAACTCGGCTACCGTTTCCGTCTCGTACCCGCTGGAACGTGTGTCGCGCTACACCTACGAAGGCGAATTCCCCACGGTGGGCATACAGCCCGTGAACGCAGGTGAGGTGCGCGTCTCGCAGGGTGCGGATGCTATGCGCTTCGACGGCCTGCCCGACGGCACCGCCCTCGAACTCTACTCGCCCGACGGTCGCCGCCTCCGCTCCCTCACCGCCGCCAAGGGACAGCCCGCCGAAGTCTCCCTCAAAGGTCTGCCCACCGGCACCTACATCGTCAAGGTGGGCGATACGAGCTATAAGTTCTATAAGAAGTAAAAGGAAGCCCCCTCCCACCTCCCCTGGCCCCCCTTCCGTCCCCCCATTCGGGGGGAGACAAACGGCTTCGCCGAGGGGAGGCTTTCAGAGCGGCTGACCTATTCCTTTATATATAAAAGCATAAAGCTATGAAAAGAATACTCTCCAACTTACTGACCAAACTCCCTCCCCGCAGGGGGAGGGTTGGGGTGGGGTTCTTCTTCTTGCTCTGCTCCTTGCCGTCCTTCGCCCAAGACGCCTTCTACGTCTACCGCAACGACGCCGACTTCAACGGCTTCTTCTTCGACCAAGTCGCGCGTATGGGCTACTCCAAGGTAGACCTCGACTCCGTGGAGCACGACGTCTACGTCATCCAGGAAATCGAGACCACGGACTCCCTCTACCGAATCCCTCTCGCCGCCATCGACAGCATCGGCTTCCAGCAGCCGGAGATACGCTTCAACCCGCAGCTGCGTATGATGGACGAGCTGGGTATGACGGCTTATGTCGCTTCCTCCTCAATGGACGCAGCAGCCGAAACGGGGCGCATTGCCTTCACCTCCGCCCTGCCCACTGGCCTCAAGCCCAGTGTGGGCGACGTGCTGGCGGGCTTCGACGAAAGTGTCTACGGCGAGGGCTCGTTCCTCGGACGGGTGACCGCCGTGCGCACCGAGGGCGGGCAGACCGTCTGCGACTGCGCCTTCGTGAGCGACTGGGCGGAGCTCTTTGACCAAGTGATTACCGTGGAGCAGATAGGCACCGACGCCCAGGGCAACGTGCGCCGCCGCGTGGCGGGCTTCAACCCCGACGGCTCGCTGCGCAATGGGGTGGCACGAAGAGCGGGTAGCAACTACGACCTCACCATCTTCGACTGGAGCGGGCGCATACAGAAGGAACTCTACCACTCGGACGCCGAGAGCGTGAACGTGGGCGTCAACCTCGGTTTCAACGCAACGTGCAGCGCGGTCTACAACATCTCCGGCGTGTTCGACAAGCACGTCTTCCTCAAGCTCGTCTTCCGCCAGGCCTTCTCCGCAGGCGCTAACATCCAGGCCTCCCTCTCCGGTGGCCACGAGTGGCCGATACCCACGCCGCTCGACCTCATCCCCGCTGTGAAGTTTCCCGCCTTCTTCCCCATCTTCCAGTGCGACCCCAAGCCCACGGGCTTCTTCCGCATAGGCGGCGAGGCGAAGGTGACCCTCGACCTGCCCAAGGCCGAGTTCGGCTTCTCGCAGACCTTCGTCTACGACAACAAGGCCGAAGACTCCTGGACGTTCACCTGGGGAAACCTCGACAAGGACGACTCCGCCCCCGTGGTCGACGCAGACGGCTCGCTGATGGGGCTGGGCATGTCGTTCAGCGGCTACGCGCAGATAGGTGCCAAGAGCAACATCCGGCTGGAGAACAACTCCTGGCTCTCCAAGCTGCTGGAGTTCGCCATCGGCCTTGAGATATACGCCGGGCCCAAGGTGGAGGGTTCCGTGAACCTCGACTTAACAGGAGGCTACGATAACACCTATGTCTACTTGAAAGACAGCTATCTGGACTTCACCACGTTCAGCTTCGACCGCGAGCTGAAATACAAGTGGCGCGTGGGCACGAAGAAAGAGGAGCGCACGCTCTGGAGCGACACGCAGAAAGCGGGTTCCGTCACTTGGTACTTGCTGCCCAACTTCCTCGACACGCAGGCCGAGGTCGACAAGGCGGCCAAGCAGGTCAGGGCCACCGTCTTCCCCCGCCGCAACGTGTTCGCCACCAGCGAAATCGGCATCGGTGCCATCGACGAAAGCGGCGAGGCTCCCAACCTCATCCTCTTCCGCTACGGCAAGAAATACGGCTTCAGCGAGCGCTTCAACGAGTACAGCAACGCCTTCCCCTTCAGCTATTTCCCCCGCGCGGGCCGATACAAGATTGCCCCCATCATGAAGATCTTCGGCGAGACCTTGGCCGCCTTCGAGGAAGGCGTGGACGTGGATATACCGCCCTACATCGATGTGTCCACCGACACGCTCACGTTCCAGAGCGACCTGGCGAACAACGAGCCGCAGACCGTCACCGTTGAGACCAACGGCGAAGGCGTTTTCTACTACCTGCAAGCACAGATCTCCTCCGATGACACTAATTGGGGTGGGAGGTATCCAGAAGACGTTGACAACCTTTCCAGCGACTCATGGCTCGACGTGAGCCATTCGGTGAGCATCACGGGAGAACGCCGCCTCGTGGTCAAAGCCCTCCAGTCCAACGACCTCTCCGTTGTCGACCGCCATGCCCGCCTTATCATCGTGGCCTCAGGCGGTGGCGAAATCCTGCGCGACACCATCAACATCACCCAGCTCGGCACCACCCGCCTGCCGCGTGGCACGAAACTCACGTTCAGTCTTGGCGGCAATGTGCAATCCGTACACACAAGGACGGAAACTTATGTCGGAAGCGACACGCCTAATAAATCCGAGACAACGACAACGACCGTCGATTCTGATATTAGAGGCGAAGTCATCCACGGCCTTACCAATATGCCCGATGCCGATAATTTCTACACATTCAGCCTCATCAGCCTGCGTCGCGAGGGCAACCTCCTGTATGCCACAGGGCGGCTTTCGGGAAGCGAAGAGAGTAAGGCCGATGACGAAAGTGCAGGATATAACAGGGTGACCTACACAGAAGAGAATCGAAGCACGGAAATGAAACTGTCTGTCGTCTTCGACGTCAGTTGGTACACCCCTTTCGTCTTGGAAGGCAACGTTAAAACAAGTGTAGAGAGCAAACAATCCCGACGTTCCCTCAACAAGGCTTACGGTTGGGTTTATATCAACCAGAACACCTCCTCAGAAATAACCGAAGGCTCATTCCGTGTCAGTTGGAAAGATTCATCTGATATGACAGTGACATACGGCAGGGAGTACAGCGAATGGAGCAACGACATCGTAAAAACGAAAGTGACGGAATGGCACGAGTCGGATGATCAACAAAATTCATCTACAACCATTCGCGAGGAAGACGTGATGAGTAACCCCGCTGCAGCGCCATACGTCTATCTCACCCTCCCAGCCGACGACTCAGAGTGGATATACGACTAAGAACTCCCAACACCCCGCCGCGCCACGGGAGGCGCGGCGGGGGAACGGCCAATACCTTTCGCCCCGTGACCGCCCGCAGCTCCACATTCACCCAAACAAATCCCCCGCACCTTGGCGGGTGCGGGGGAGGGTGGGACGTTCTACTTTGAAACTTCTATCCAATCGACAATCTGAACTCCAGGCATTCGTCCGAAATGTTTCGTATTATGCGTTACAACCGTCAAACCATAGTGACGCGCTGTTGCTCCGATAAGTATATCGAAGTCGGCGACGCCGAGTCCTTGGCTTGCCGTAGCATGCCGTATCTCGGCATAATCGCGGAGTGCGTCGCTGATGGGCAGGACTGTGAAAGCGTCCTCTATCATTTGCGTCTCTTTCAAGTGACGCTCAATGGCCTTGGAATGAAGTGCACCATAAGTGAGTTCGGCGATGGTCACCTCAGATGCGAAGATTTCATTTGCAGGGAGCGCGTTAATCTTCGCTTCAACGCCGCAGCGACGGTGGAAGTACTCTATCCACGTATCGGTGTCAAGAAGATACCCTCTCATAGTACGTTAATCGAAAACAGGGATTTCACGGCTGACAGGGCGTGCATCATTGCGGTGCTTCAGCATCTGATAATACTCCTCGCCCTCTGTTGTCTGCGACCAACTGCCCGCCATCTTCAAGAAGCGTTCTTTCCGCTCCTCGGCTGACAGAGTTCGGGTGCAGGCCGACGAGGGCGTAACCAGTTTGTAGGCAAGCCATTCGCGGTCGCTCTGCGAAAGCATCAAGCCCTCGATGTAAGTCCACAGATTGTTTCGTGCAAAGGTTGTCATAGTCAAATAACTAATTGTTTCACGCCGCAAAATTAACAAAAGAAATAAAACCGACAGATTGTCAAACACCAATAACACATAACACTATGAAAAAAACACTCTTACTCATCGCCGCGCTCATCGTATGCATTGCAGCGCAAGCGCAAACTTCCGGGCAGACCTTGGTCGTCTGGCTGACGGACGGCACGCGCGTCGTCCACGACCTTGCCGACCAACCCGAGACAACGTTCCAGGACGGCGCGCTCTACATCAACTCCGCCACCGTCTCCGTCTCCTACCCGCTGGAGAAGGTGGCGCGCTACACCTACGAGGGCAACTTCCCAGAGGTGGGCATACAGCAAGTGAACGCTGGTGAGGTGCGCGTGTCGCAGGGTGCGGACGCCATGCGCTTCGACGGCCTGCCCGACGGCACGGCTCTCGAACTCTACTCCCCCGACGGTCGCCGCCTGCAATCCCTCAAAGCCGCCGCAGGACGCCCCACCGAAGTTTCCCTCAAAGGTCTGCCCACCGGCACCTACATCGTCAAGGTGGGCGATACGAGCTATAAGTTCTATAAGAAGTAAATGAGCGGCTGGGGCTTCTAGGATTTCTAGAAACACTAGAGTTTCTAGAGACACTAGATTTCCTGGAATCCCCAGCCCCCAACTCCCTACAACCATGAAACATCTCTTTCAAATAGCCGCCCTGTTCGCGCTGTTTCTGATGGGCGCAGGGCTGGCGACAGCCCAAACCGTCAGCGACGAGCCGGTGCAGGACGCTATGTACGTCTACCGCAACGACGGCAAGTTCCACGGCTTCTACAACTTCGAGGTGGTGCGCGTGGAGTTCAGCAAGATTGACACGCTCGGGCGCGAGCACTTCGACTATGTGGTGCAGGAAATCGAGACGCTCGACTCCCTCTACCGCATTCCCATCTCGGCCATCGACAGCGTGTCCTACGTCACGCCGCGCACGGAATACGCTCCCGACGTGAAGGCCACCACGACGAGCCAGCTTTGGGACTATGTCGTGGGCAGCGACTCGCTCACGCAACTGCTCCTCTCGCCCGCCACGCCCGCCGGCCTCATCCCCGCCGTGGGCGACAAACTCTGCACCACGAAGAGCCGCAACTACCTGCCCGGCGGCTTCTACGGCACGGTGCAGAGCGTCAGCCAAGCGGCGGGCGGCACGCTCGTGCAGTGCAAGCGCGAGGAGTTCAAGGCCTACCTGAAGCGCCACATGTTCAAGGGCGGCCTGTCCATCAACGAAGACGAGCAGCGCGCCGTCCGCCGCCGCGCCTTGGCGCGCCGCCGCGCGGGCCACGACAGCCAGGAGGCCGTCCTCCGCACCACGCTCGACACCATCACCGGCTCGGGCAGCTACGACATGGAACTTTTCAAGATCAACGACAACTGGAGCATCAAGGGCGAGGGCGGCTTTGAGGTGGCCATCGTGCCGACCATCTACGCCGCCGCCTTCGGCAGTTTCGACGCCACGACGGGTCTCAACATGAACGTGGCCATGCACGTCAATGCCGAAATCTCGCTCGACCTCTCGGCCAAAGCCGCCATCGAAGGTTCGCTCGACATCCCGCTTGCCACCCACATCCACTGGATTCCCGACACGCCCTTCTTCCTCACCGCCCAGGCGGGCATCAACACGGGCATTTCGGGCGAACTGGAACTGAAATACCACGAGACGGACACCATCGCCGCCAACATGCAGGTGCAAATCAACGAGAGCCTCTTCACGGACAACGTGGTGGTGGGCGGCAATGCCAAGCTGCTGGGCTCGAGCAACAAGATGGAAGCCACCGGCACCGTCACCGTCCAGGCAGGCCCTTACTACAAGGTGCAGTTCCTGCTCGGCACGGAGGACATCGGCAAACTCGAACTGCGCATCGATGCGGGCCTGAAGAGCAGCATCGAGGCCGAAATCAAGACGAAAGCCCTCGAAGAGCCCGTGGACAGCGTGCGGACGTGGCCCTATGAAATCCTCAACCGCGACAACACCTTCAAGATGGGCACCTTCGCCAAGGTGGGCTGGTCGGCCAAGTTCTACCACTGGGAGGACGACGGCACCCTCTGGGAGAAAGACCGCACGTGGGACTTCCAGGGTGGCCTCGTGCCGCAGTTCCAAGCCCCGCAGGTCTACTACGACGCCTATAGCCGCAGCCTCAGCGTGTCCTGCAACGTCGACCGCAGCGTCTTCCCCCTGACCAGCGGCACGCTCGGCTTCGCCCTCTACAACGAGAAAGGCCAGCCCGTAGGCCAGCCCGTATGGGACACGCGCCGCTACTTCCAGCCCACACTCTGGAACAGCTATTGGCTCACCATTCCCAACGTGGAGCCCGACCAGTGGTACACCGTGCATCCCCTCTGCCACCTGATGGGCTTTGAACTCACGGCCCGTCCCGCCACGCGCTTCTTCGCCGGCGAGCAAGACCTCTTCGTTTCGCCCGACTCGCTCAAGTTCGACCACACGGGCGGCTTCGGCTTCATCAGCGTGAAGAACACCTTCAGCGACGACCTCACCGTGGGCGACTCCTACTGGAGCGATTCGCCCCGCTGGTTCAACTACGCCGAGGGCGAGGGCGGCTACAACGTCAGCGTCAGCCCCAATGAGGGCTACAAGCGCCGCATCGAGACCATCGGCTTCACCGCCCGCGACCCGAACAACATGTTCAACCAGCGCTACCGCGAAGTGGTCATCTACCAAGACATCGACCCCGCCTACATCGGCCTCATCTATCAGGGCGTGAGTCCTGCAAGCTACGCCAGCGTCGATGGCGAGACGGACTACATCTACATCACGACCCTCGATGAGGATTTGGAGGGGGACCATTACTTCGGGTCACCTATCACCATCGGCGACGAGGACGTGAAGAACGCCTTCGAAAAGAACCCCATCATCCACCACAACGCCGACGGCACCTTCTCCATCGACGGCGTGGAGGGTCTCTCGATGGAGGGCAAGTTCGACCCCGTGGCCGAGGGCGAACAGTGGCAGACGGGTAGCGGCACCTTCAAACTCGCCACCGACTTCGACCATCACCGCAAGTCCAAGGAAGATGTGGAGACCGCTTACCACAACGGCTTCGCTCAGCAGGGCGGCGAAGCATTGGTGGAGTGTTTAAATCCCGCACTCGACGAACACTTCAAGCGCGACGTAGAAGGCACGTTCACCATCACTTGGGACGCTACGAAGCAGCAGTATCTCTTCCGCTTCACCGGTACGGGTACCGTTGACTACAGTGCCACCTGTTACAAGTATGTCAGCGGCATTAAAGACAACGGAAATATCCACTACTTCTGGGAAGCGCAGCCCGACGCCCGCATCACCGGCACCGTGGACTACACCACCACTGCCAACACCGAAGTGAACTACGGCGTCTACTACCTGCTCAACGAATAGCGCAGGACGTCCCTTACCATCACCAAAAGCAATCCCCCGCACTTTGACAGGTGCGGGGGATTTGTTTGTGGGAGCCAGCATCACAACGGATTACTTACGCATCAGTTTGACGAACCATTCTGCGCCGGGACGCACGCCCCAATAGCGTTTCCCATCGCCTCCGAGGTCCCATTGGTTTGTGGACTCAAACAAACGATAAGGAAGACTGTCAAACCCTCCGACGGAAATCAGCGCGTGTTCAAAGCGGCGAAACTTGCGATGACAGAACTGTTACGATTTAGGGTGAAAAAATACTGGAGCGATTTTCTCAACCCCGAAAATCAATCTCCCAATCCTTGGCAGATGCGGGGGAGGGTAGAGGATACTATTGATTCAGCAGCAATGAGAACTACACGCAGGCACTTATTCAAGTAGCCGCATATTGTTCACGTCACCCAGCGTGCCCATCTGTTCTATGGCCATACGATTAAGCCTTGCGGCACGTTCGTACTGGGAAAGTCCCAACTTAATGAGTTCGGCGTTCATACTTTCCAGATTTACCAGCACAATGAGTTGATGGAGCGTGGCTTGGTCTCGTAAGTTTCCCTTGCTGCCAGGGTGGCAGTCGCGCCACATCTTTGCTGTCATACCAAAAAGTGCCACGTTAAGCACGTCGGCTTCGTTAGCATAGATGAAAGAGCGGGCGCGCTCGGTGATATCATCAGGTATCAAATGGCTCTTGATAGCATCAGTGTGGATGCGATAGTTGATCTTGGTGAGTTCGCGGTTCAAGTTCCAGTTCAGCGAAAGTCGACTGTTTTCATCGGTTTTGAGCCTCAGGTAATCCTCCACGATGTACAACTTGAACTCTGGAGAAATCCAAGAAGCGAACTCAAAAGCGATGTCCTGATGGGCAAAGGTGGCGGCGTACCTACCTTGCTTCGACTGCATTCCTATAGCTGCCGTTTGTTGAATCCAAGTTTTGGGTGTAAGCGCAAAACTGTTCAAGCCCGCTGCTTGTTCAATTGCCTCGAATTCGAGGCAATTAAAAGCGGGGTTGTGCAAACGCTCCCACAAACCAAGGAAACGGATTGTGTTGCGGTTTCGCATCCAGTTCTGTATGACATAGCCTGGTTGCTCTGTAGTGCGATACTTTGCAATATCTGTCAGTGAGATGTAGTCGCCGATCAATCCTCGGTAGCGCACTTCTACCGTGTGGCCATCGGCAATGATATTGGTTCTTTGCATATTCACTGTAAGCTAAACGTTAACGCCGCAAAAATAACAAAAGAAATGAAACCGAAAGGTTGTAAGACACCAATAACGCAAGAACCTATGATACTATGAACCCATAAGCCTATAAACCTATAAACCTGCCCCCGCCTACCTACTCAACGCCTGGACGGCGCGGTCGGTGAGGTTGTGGAGGGAGACGCGGAGGTAGTGGGAGCGGAGGCGGTTGAGCTGGCGTATGGCGTCGGCGCGGTCGGGGGCGGGGAGGCTGGGGGCGTATTGCTCGCAGAGGTCGCAGAGCGCCTGGACGTAGGGTTCGGCGGCTGCCTGGCTGTCGGCGTCGTTGGCGGTCTTGAGGGCGCGGCGCGCGCGGTCGTACTGCTCGCGGAACTCGCGGCGGAACACCTTGGCGGGGCTGGTGCCCTGGTCGGCGCGCGGCGTGCGCCCGGAGAGGTAGCGCGCGGCGGAGCGCAGTTCGTCGGCGGTGATGGCGTTGTCGGAGAGTTGGTGGCTTTGCAGGGCGGCAATCTCGCGCTGGTAGAAGTCGCGCTGCGCCCGGCCCAGTTCGGGCGCGGCGAGGGCGCAGAGGCGGCGCAGTTTGGCGGCTATGTAGGTGTCGGTGACGGTGCCGTCGCCCCGGAAAGCGGCGGTCAGACCGGTGAAGAGTTTCTGGAAGAAAGCGTTGGGGTTGCCGTCGGTGTCGAAGAGGGCGGTGGTGTTGGCGTAGCGCGTTTCGAGGTCGGTGAGGCAGCGGCGGAAATCGTCGGCCAGGCGTTCCATGGTCAGCGTGTATTCGGGGCGCAGTTCGTTCAGGGCGTTGCGGTAGTCGGTGGCGGCCTGCTGCATCTGCCGCTCAAACTGCCGGCTCGACATCGTGCCGCTGCGCCGCGCCAGTTCGCCGCAGCGCGCCTCGTAGGTCGCGCGCAGTTCTTCCATACGGCTTTCCATGCGTCGGCGGGCGGAGTCGGCCTGTGCGTTGAACTGCCGGTTGCAGCGTTCCACCTCGTCGGCGTAGAGGGCGCGCTGCGTGCCGAGGTCGCGTTGCAGTTCGGCCAGTTCGGTGCGCAGCGCGGCGAGGTCCACACCGCGTTGGCGCAGTTCGTCGGCGCGGTCGACGGTCTCGTAAGTCTCGCCGCGCCGTGTCTGCACGCGCACGGTCTCTTTGTCGGCCAGGATGCCCTGCAACTCGGTGGTGGCGGGCGTGACGAGGCTTTCGGCGACGGGTGCGACCGACACCACGGGGGCTACGGGCGTTTCGGCGGCGGGCGTGCTTGTGAAGCGGGCGGGGGCGGACGATGTGGTGGCGTTGCCCACAAGCCCCACGAAGGGGTAGAGGTGGCCGTAGTCGCCGGGCTTGTGGAAGAGGTTGCCGGGTACACCCGTGCCGCGCCGTGAGCCGCCGTGTAGTTGCGACTTGTCGACGTTCGAGACGATGACTTCGCCGACGGTCTGGTTGCGGCTGCGGTCGTAGTAACTCCACAGGATGAAGGCGTAGCGCCGCCCGGCGTAGTCGGGGTCGTTTACGTAGGCGATGACGATGTCCCAGTTGCGCTGCTGTCCGAGGGGGAAGACGGATTTCGTGCCGCGCGGGTTGAGCAGAACGGACACTTCCTGGGCGAGGGTCTCGCCGGGCGACTTGCGGATGAAAGAGTAGGCCGTGGTGCGGGCGTCGTTGAACGCCTCGTAGAGCTGTGCGAGGCCTAAACTGTCCTGGCCGCTGAGAGTGAAGCCGTAGATGTTGTAGAGGCTGGTCCACTGGCCGTCGGCGGGCTTGCGGTCCCACGAGGCGACTTGGGCGGAGCGCGTCGCGGGGGCGTCGAGGAACTGCGCGATGGCGCGGAACAGCGGCAGTCTGTTGGCGGCGGTGGGGGAGGGGATGGGGCGGGAGGACGTGGCGGTGGTTTCACGTTGGGAGGTGACGATGGTGCGCCCCTCGAAGTAGCCCGTCTCCGCCTGCCCCACGAGTTTCCATTGCAGGGCGCAGCGCACGCGGTGTGTGCCGTCGGCGCACGGTTCGAGGTATTGGGCGTAGACCACGTTCACGTCGTCCCATCCGCCCACGTGGAAGCCCTGTCCGAAGTCGTCCCAGCGCCACTTCTCGGCACTGTGGGCGTCCTGGCGGCGGTAGTAGACACAGCGGGGCGCGTCGAGGTCGAAGGCGCGGTAGACGGCCAGCAGTTTGTCGGCCTCGCTGGCGGGTACGCGGAACTCCTTTTTTTCGTTGGCGGTGCGTCCGTCGTCGTTGGAGACGGAACTGCGGACGTAGCCGTTGCCGTCGGTGAACTGCGCGAAGGCGGCGCGGACGTTGTCCTGCGCGCTGGCGGCAAGGGCGGTGAGCAGGAGGAGGGGGAGGGTGTGGAGGCGTTTCATCGTGGTGGGTGTGAGGGGGTTAGTTGTTATTGTCGTAGTCGGCGGTGCGGGCGAAGGGCAGTACGTATTGCGCGCGGAGTTGTTCGACGCGGGCGAAGGCGGCCTCGTCGATTTCGTAAAGCGCGAGGCGCAGGCAGTCCTCCTCCTCGACGGCCCGGACGGCGTAGCCGCCCACGACGCCGCGCGCGAGGAAGGGCGTGACGAGGCTGTCGGTGAGGGCGTCCTGGATGTCGGGGGCGGTGGCCAGTAGGGCGTAGGTCTCCTGCTCCAGGGCGAGGAGGGAGGAGTCGGGGAGGACTGTGGGCGCGGCGGCCTTTTCGGCGGCCGGGCCGGAAGCCCGGGCAATGGATGAAAGGGCGGGGGCAGCAGGGGCCGGCCTCTTAGGCCGGACAATGGACGAAAGAGGGGGCGCAACGGGGACGGCGGGCACAACGGCGGGCGCAGGGGGCGTGGCACTGGCGACGTTCGGAGCGGGGGCTGGTTGTTGCACGGCGGGCTGTGTGCCTTTCGGCCAAAGGAGGAAGGCGAGGACGGCGGCGGCAGCGGCGGAAAGGAGGGCGGGGACGAGGGGGCGCAAGCGGGAGCGGCGGGCGGGCTGCTTGGGGCTTTCCGCTTCGTCCGTGCCAGCGGGCAGGGGCATACCCGCGTCGAGCCAGCCCAGGGCGTCGCGCAGGGCGAGGAGGTCGGCGTCGGTGCCGTCGTAATCGTGCAGCAAGGCGGCGAGGCGCGCCTCCTCGTCGGGCGTGCTTTGGCCGTCGAGGAAGCGGGCGGCGAGGCGGCGTATGTCGGTAAGGGCGGTGTTCATAGTCGTTCGCGATTTTTCATTTCTTCGATAAGTGTGCGGCGTGCGCGCGACAGAAGCACTTCGACGCTGCGCGGCGTGAAGCCCAGCAGGGCGGCGATTTCGGCGGTGGTGCGCTGGTCGCGGTGGCGCAGTTGCAGGATGGCGTATTGCGAGGACGGCAGGCGCGCCATACGCTGTTCCAGCCATTGCAGCAGGTCGCGGTGCTCCAGCAGTTCCTCGGGTGTGGCGTGGGCGGTGAGCGTGGTGGTGTCGGCTGTGGGCAGGCTGCTGACGGGCAGTGCGCGCTCGTGGCGCAGCAGGCTCACGGCGCGGTTGCGTGCCATCACCGCCGCGAGCACCGCCGGGCTGCGCGTCTCGTCAATCTCCCCGTGCATCAGCCACAGTCGCAGCAGCACGTCCTGCGCGGTGTCCTCCGCCGTTTCGGCGTCGGCCCCCACGGCGCGCGCGGCCTGCAACGCGGCCTGGCGCAGGGCGGGGACAAGGGCGGTGAATGTGGCGGGGGACATTTTATAGGGGGAGTTAAAGGGGAGTTAGGGGGAGTTAAAGGGGAGTTAGGGGGAGTTAGGGGGAGTTAAAGGGGAGTTAGGGGCCGTTTGTGGTGGCGGGAGATAAGGGGCGGTGTGGAGCAGGGGCGTCGTCAGCAAGCCATTCGGCCACTAAGTCCTCCTAACTCCTCCTAACTCCCTTTAACTCCTCTTAACTCCCCTTTCTATTAAATCATACGCCTGCGCGCGGGTTTGCTCAACGCAAAAAGCGGGGTTTTTGCGCTTTTTGCTTATTTTTGCCGTTGAAATGCAAACAAAAGTACGCACAGGCGTGCTTTCAGCAAAAAATAATCGATATGAAACGCTTCCTTTCCCTGCTTTCGCTGGTCGCCGTGATGACGGCTGCCTGGCTTCCCGCCACGGCGCAGACCACCGTGACGCCACCCGCCACCGAGGACGGCCTGCCCGTGGCCTTGCTCGGTCAGATGGACCTCACAAAGACCGTTTGCGGCTGGGGCACCGTCCACGCCGACAAATCCATTGAGGGCAACCCGCTGACGCTCGGCGGCACGGTCTACACCAGCGGTGTGGGCACGCACGCCACGGCGCAGCTCATCGTGAAACTCAACGGCAGCGCGCTGCGTTTCCGCTGCGTCGTGGGCATCGACGACGAGACGGACGGCCTGGGCAACGTGGACTACACCTTCACCGGCCAGGGCGAAAACGGCCTGCGCACCGTCATTGCCAGCGGCAACGTCAAGGGCGGCGGCACGCCTGCCGACATCGACCTCGACGTGAACGGCTTCAAGTACCTCTTCATCGACCTGGCCGAGGGCGAGAACAACTGGGACGACCACGTCGACCTGGCCAACGCGCGTTTCCTGTGGCAGGACGACGAGGGCGCGGCGTCGCCCCCCGTCATCGTCAGCGCCGATGAGATTGCCGAGGGTCTGGCCTGCGCCACGCGCGTCTTCTCGCAGCCCGGCGTGCGTTTTATGCACCGCCTCAAGGCCAGCAGTCCCGACGCCGTGCTGAGCGTCAGCGACCTGCCCGCCGGACTGACGTGGAACGCACGGAAACAGCGCGTCGAGGGCGTCGTCAGTCTGGAGGGCGTCTACACCTACAACGTACAGGTTGACGACGGCGGCGATGTCGTCACCGAACCCGTCACGCTCACCGTGAGCCGCAGCCTTGTGCAGCCCGTGCCGTTTATGGGCTGGCTGTCGTGGAACGTGTTCGAGGAGGAGATTGACGAGGAGAAGATGCTGGCCGTGGCCAGCGCGGCCAAGCGCTACGGCCTCGACACGCTGGGCTACCGCTACCTGTGCCTCGACGACTGGTGGCACAGCAGCCGCGAGCGTCCCGACGGCGGCAAGCCCGACTACGACCACACGAAGTTCCCCCACGGCCTGGCGTGGCTGGCCGACAGCCTGCACCGCATGGGCTTCAAGATAGGCATCTACAGCGACGCCGCCGAGCACACCTGCGCGGGCGCTTTCGGCTCCTACGGCTACGAGGTGGCCGACGCCAAGCAGTACGCCGAATGGGGCATGGACCTGCTGAAGTACGACTACTGCGGCGCGCCCACCGGCACCGACGAGGCCATACGCCGCTACAAGGCGATGGGCGACGCGCTGAAGGACAGCGGGCGCGGCATCCTCTTCTACATCTGCGAGTGGGGGCCGCGCGAACCCTGGAAGTGGGGCAGCGAGGTGGGCGGCACGTGCTGGCGCACCACCTACGACAGCCGCGACTTCTGGGACTGGGGCGCCAAGGCCGACGGCGGCCATATCGGCGCGATACAGGGACTTGACGGAATGAAGTACCTGTGGCCCTATGGCGGCGTGAACCGCTTCAACGACGCCGACATGATGATGGTGGGCCTGCACGGCACGGGCAAGTCCTCCAGCCACGACTACGCCAGCTACCTCACCCTGACCGGCGAAACGCGCTACATAGGTATGACGCAGGAGGAGTACCAGAGCCAGTTCTCGCTCTGGGCCATGCTCGCCTCGCCGCTCACCCTTTCGTTCGACATACGCAACATCAGCGACGACGACCTGCGCATCATCTCCAACACCGAGATGATAGCCATCAACCAAGACCCGATGGGCCAGCAGGCCGAACTCGTTGTGGACAGCATCATCGGGCGCGGCACGACCGCCGGGGCGTTCGAGGTCTACGTCAAGGAACTTGAAAACGGCGACGTGGCCGTGGCCGTCCTCAACCGTGGCAACATCCGCCGCAACTTCACCGTCACGCCCGCTATGGTGGGGCTTGACGAGGGCGGGAAGTACGTGTTCCACGACGTGTGGGGCGTGATGGCGCAGGACAGCGTCGTGGGCGACGCCGGTCTGCGCATCCCCCTCTCCAAGCACCAGACGCGCGTCTTCCGCGTGACCCGTGCCGACGCCACCGCCGTCGTGGGCACCGTGTTGCAGCCACAGAGCGAGCCGCTCAAAGTCACCGCCAAGCGCGGCAAACTCGTCATCAAGACGGGCGACACGACGCAGAAGCGCGTCGTCGTGAGCGACGTGCAGGGCCACGTGGTCAGCACGCTCAACACCGCTTCGCGCGACGTCACCGTCAGCATTCCGCGCGGTGAGGCCGTCTACGTCGTCAGCGTCGTGGGCCAGGCCAACGCCCGCACCGCCAAAATAGCAGTCAAGAACTAATACTCCATTTATGCAATCCACCTTCGCCCGCCACCTCCTCGCCGCCGAGGCGGTGCGCCTGCAGCCCGAGCAGCCCTTCACGTGGGCCAGCGGCTGGCACTCGCCCATCTACTGCGACAACCGCCGCCTGCTCGCCTTCCCCGAAATCCGCACGTTTGTCAAGGACGCGCTGTGCCAGTTGGTGCGCGCCCACTACGCCCAGGCAGACGTCGTGGCCGGCGTGGCCACCGGCGCCATCGCGATGGGCGCGCTCGTGGCCGACGCCCTCGGCCTGCCTTTCGTCTACGTCCGCCCCAAACCCAAAGACCACGGCATGGGCAACCAAATTGAAGGCCGCCTGCCCGAGGGCGCGCGCGTTGTCGTCGTCGAAGACCTCATCTCCACCGGCGGCAGCAGCCTCAAGGCAGTCGACGCCCTGCGCCGCGCGGGTGCCGAGGTCGTGGGGATGGTGGCCAGTTTCACCTACGGCTTCCCCGTGGCCGAGGCCGCGTTCCGCGAGGCCGGCGTGACGCTCCACACCATCTCCGACTATGCCCACGTGCTCCAGGAGGCCGTGGCCCAGGGCTACATCACGGCCCAGCAGCAGACAACCCTCGCACAATGGCGCGAGAACCCCGCTGAATGGGGAAACGATAAACAATAAACAATAAACATTAAACAATAGTCCAATGCAACAATACGAAAGCCAAGACCACAAGGTGGGGCGTCCCGTGGCGGAAGCCTACGCCCGCCTATCCGACCTCAGCCAGCTCGCCGCCCTGCGCGAGAAGATTGACAGCCCCGAGGTGCAGGAGAAGTTCCAGCAAATTCCCGAGGCACAGCGCGACACCGTGCGCAAGGCCCTGCAGACCATCCGCTGCGACGCCGACAGCCTCAGTGTCGACACGCCGCTGGGCGCCATCACCCTGCGCATCGTGGAGCGCCAGCCCCAGCAGTCGGTCAAGATGCAGGCCGAGAACACGCCCATCCCCCTCGCCATGTGGCTCCACTTCAAGGCCGACGGCGACGCCGCCACACTGCTGCGCGTGGTCATCGGTGCCGAGGTGAACTTCTTTATGCGCGGCATGGTGAGCGGCCCGCTCTCGAAGGCTGCCGAGGGCCTCGCGTCCGTGCTCGCGATGGTGTAGAAGAGAGAACTTAGAGTTCTTAGAGACAATAGAGACTTTAGAGACTTTAGAGACCTTAGAGAGTCTGACGCTATGCGCTTCCGCTTCCTTCTGTTTTCCGCCCTGCTGGCGCTGACGGCCTGCACGGACGACGGCGCGGTGAACACCTACAGTTCGCTGCCCGCCAACTTCGTGTTCCGCTCGTGCGCCACCGTGCCGCAGATGCGCGCCGCGCTGTCGGGAAGCCCCGGCTCGTTCTTCACCGTCAGGGCGGGCAACGGCGTCTACACCATCACGTCGAACGACGACTTCGACAACCCCTACACCTACCAGCTCGACGCCGTGGACCAGCGCGTGACGTTCCTCTGCCGCAGCGGCTTCGTGGTCGGCACGCCCGTGCTGTCGCAGCAACTCGTGGCCTACGACCTCGCCTGCCCCAACTGCTACCTGGGCAGCATCAGCCGTCCCCTCACGTTCGAGACGCGCACCCGCCTGGCCTGCCCCCGCTGCCACTGCGCCTACAGCCTCGACGACGCCCAGGGCATACTGGTCAGCGGCGAGACACGCGCCAAGGTGCTGTTGCGCTACCACGTCAGCTACGACGGCCTCAACAACCTCAGCGTCAGCAACTAATCTTAACTACAATAGACACAGCAGCGGCTTCGGGACAAGAATCCCGAAGCCGCTGCTGTGTTTAATCTATGTATTTAGGCGATGGTGACGAGCACGGCGCCTTCGAGGACGCTCTCGCCGGGTGCAACGGCAATGCCGCTGACGGTGCCGTCGGTCTCGGCAGCGATGTTGTTCTCCATCTTCATGGCTTCAAGCACGGCCACGGTGTCGCCTTTCTTGACGGCCTGCCCCACGGCCACCTTGACCTGTGTGACGACGCCGGGCAGCGGTGCCTTGACGGGTGTGCCTTCGCCCGCGCCGTTTGCGGCGGGAGCGGCGGCGG